>NZ_LZTB01000009.1 GCF_001665685.1 Mycobacterium sp. 852013-50091_SCH5140682 | reverse complement strand
GGCCAACGCCGATTGCATCGTCCTTCAGGGCGGCAACATGGCCGAGGCGCATCCGGTGGGCTTCCAGTGGGTGTCCGAGGCGAAGGCCCGCGGTGCGCGGATCATCCATGTCGACCCGCGGTTCACCCGCACGGGCGCGGTGGCCGACCGGCACATCCCCATCAGGGCCGGTTCCGACGTGGTCCTGCTTGGCGGGCTGATCAACTATGTGATCACCCACGACCGGTGGTTCAAGGAATACGTCGTCGCGTACACCAACGCCGCGACGCTCGTCAACGAGGACTTCCGCGACACCGAGGACCTGCACGGGCTGTTCTCCGGATTCGACCCGGCCACAGGGCAATACGATCCGTCGACCTGGGCGTACGCGACGGCCGAGGGTGGGACCATCGAGGCGGCAGGCGGGTCCGAGCACGGCGCGAGCGCGGCGGGCCGTGCGGCGGCCGACACGCTCGGCAGCGGCGGCCCGGCGCTCGAGCATGCGGAGGTGCTGCGGGACGAAACCCTGCAGCATCCGCGCACGGTGTTCCAGATCCTCAAGCGGCACTACTCCCGGTACACCCCGGAGATGGTGCGGGACATGTGCGGTATCGATCTCGAGGATTTCGAGTACCTGGCGCGGTCGGTGACCGAGAACTCGGGGCGTGATCGCACGACGTGCTTCGCGTATGCGACCGGGTGGACCCAGCACACGTTCGGGGCCCAGTTCATCCGGACCGCGGCGATCCTTCAGTTGCTGTTGGGCAACGTCGGCCGTCCCGGTGGCGGCATCATGGCGCTGCGCGGCCACGCCAGCATCCAGGGATCCACGGATATCCCGACGCTGTTCAACCTGTTGCCGGGGTATCTGCCGATGCCCAAGGCGGGCCATCAAGACACGTTGGCGGACTACTTGCGCACCGTGCATTCCAAAGAGGAGAAGGGGTACTGGGCCAACGCCGACACCTATCTGGTCAGCCTGCTGAAGGCATGGTGGGGCGACGCGGCGACCGCCGAGAATGACTGGGCCTACGACTATCTGCCGCGGCTGACCGGTCCGCACGGTACGTACCAGACCGTGCTGGGCATGCTCGCCGACGAGGTCGAGGGTTATTTCATCCTGGGCCAGAACCCGGCCGTCGGCTCCTCCAACGGGCGGATGCAGCGCCTCGGGATGTCGCATCTGAAGTGGCTCGTGGTCCGCGACTTCGCGATGATCGAGTCGGCGACGTTCTGGAAGGATTCGCCCGAGATCGCTTCGGGTGAACTGCGCACCGAGGACATCGAGACCGAGGTGTTCTTCATGCCCGCCGCGACGCATGTGGAAAAGGCCGGATCCTTCACGCAGACACAGCGTTTGGTCCAGTGGCGTCATCAGGCCCTTGCGCCTCCGGGCGAGTGCCAGAGCGAACTGGACTTCTTCTACAAGCTGGGTCAACGGATCCGCGCCAAGTTGGCGGATTCGACCGATGAACGCGACCGCCCGCTGCTCGACCTGACCTGGGACTATCCCACCGACGAACACGGCGAACCCGATCCGGAGGCGGTGCTGGCCGAGATCAACGGGCGGCACCTGAGCGGACCTGATGCCGGTAAGCCGATTTCGAGCTATGCCGAGCTGCGGGCGGACGGGTCCACCGTTTCCGGCTGTTGGATCTACGCCGGTGTGTACGCAGAAGGGGTCAACCACGCCGCAGACCGCGTGCCCGGCGGTGGGCCCGGACCCGTTGCGGCGCAATGGGGTTGGGCCTGGCCGGCCAACCGACGCATCCTCTACAACCGTGCCTCGGCCGACCCGGACGGCAAGCCGTGGAGTGAACGCAAGCGTTACGTGTGGTGGGACGAGCAACAGGGCCGGTGGGTCGGCGACGACATCCCCGACTTCCCGCCCGAGCTGCACCCGCACACCCGGCCCGGGCCTGGATCCTTCGGGCCCGAAGGGCTCGCGGGCGATGATCCGTTCGTCATGCAGGCCGACGGGAAGGGCTGGCTGTACGCGCCGGCGGGCCTGGTCGACGGACCCTTGCCGACGCACTACGAGCCGTTCGAGTCGCCGGTCGCCAATGCGCTGTACCCGCAGCAGCAGAGCCCCACGCGGGTGGTCATCGCGCGCGAAGACAACCTGGGGGCGCCGAGCGCCGGGGAACCAGGCGCAGATGTCTACCCGTACGTGTTCACCACCTACCGGCTCACCGAGCACCACACCGCGGGAGGTATGAGCCGCTGGCTGCCGTACCTGTCGGAGCTGCAACCCGAGATGTTCTGCGAGGTGTCACCCGAACTGGCCGCCGAGCGAGGTCTTGAGCCCTATGGCTGGGCGACGCTGATCTCACCGCGCGCGGCCATCGAGGCCCGCGTGCTGGTCACCGAGCGGATGACACCGCTGACCATCGGTGGGCGTACCGTGCACCAGATCGGTCTGCCGTACCACTGGGGTGTTGGCAACGACGCGGTGGTCAGCGGTGACGCGGCCAACGACCTGGTCGGCTTGTCGCTGGATCCGAACACGCAGATCCAGGGGTCGAAGGCCGGCAGCTGCGACATCATCCCCGGGCGACGTCCCACCGGCGCGGCGTTGCTGCAGTTGGTCCGCGACTACCAGATTCGGGCCGGTACCACGGTCGAGACCGACAGTGGGCGGATCACCGACCCGGCCCAGGAGATCGTCTACCCCGATCCCGGGCAGGATGATCCGGAGCGGGAGGGGTACACGCCGCTATGACCGCGACGCTGACAGTGAGGAGGGATTGATGGGGCAACTCTCCGGACCGACCGACCCCACGGCAGACGTGCACTGGGATGTGCACAGGCCGCGCAAAGGTTTCTTCACCGACACGTCGATCTGTATCGGCTGCAAGGCATGTGAGGTGGCCTGCAAGGAGTGGAACCGTAACCCCCGTGACGGGGACCTCGAGCTGCTGGGTTCGTCCTACGACAACACCGGGTCGTTGGGTGCCAGCACGTGGCGGCACGTTGCCTTCGTCGAACAGAGCCGCGAGCGCATCGAGGAGGCCCGCGAATCCGGTCGCGAGTTGGTCAGCCTCGGGCTGCCGGGCATCGGCGCACCTGCCGAGGCCCGCCCCGACACCTCGCCGCCCGATACCCCGGAGTTCCGCTGGCTGATGGCCTCGGATGTGTGCAAGCACTGCACGCACGCCGGTTGCCTCGATGTGTGTCCCACCGGCGCGCTGTTCCGCACCGAATTCGGCACGGTCGTCGTGCAGGACGACGTCTGCAACGGATGCGGAACGTGTGTGGCCGGTTGCCCCTTCGGCGTGGTGGAACGTCGCAGTGACGGCACCGCGGCGCCGACCACCCGCACCGGGGAGCGCAAGGGTGAGCAACCCGAGGTGCCCAGACGCGGGGTCGCCCAGAAGTGCACGCTGTGTTACGACCGGCTGGTCGACGACCAGACGCCGGCGTGTGCGAAGACGTGCCCGACGACGTCGATCAAGTTCGGTGACCACGACGACCTCGTCGTCGAGGCGCGGGAGCGGGTGGCGCAGCTGCATGCCCAGGGCATGACCGAGGCGAGGCTCTACGGCGCCAACGAACTCGACGGGGTCGGCGGCACGGGTTCGGTGTTCCTGCTGCTCGACGAACCCGAGGTGTACGGTCTACCGCCGGATCCGCGGGTGTGCACGGCCGATCTGATGACGATGTACAAGCGGGCGGGCATCGCCGCATTGGGAATGGTTGCGGCCGCGGCATTTTCGTTCCTCAAAGGCAAGCCATGAGTGAATTCGACAGCTATCGACCGCCGGAGCCTGCCCGTCGCAGGCGTGGCGGTAAGCGGCGCAAGCGGACCGGCATCGACACCGGTGGTGACGGCGCGCGCGAGATGACGTTGGTACCGGAGGTCGAATTCACGTCGTACTACGGCCGTCCGGTGGTCAAGCCGCCGCCATGGGGCCACGAAGTCGCGGCGTATCTGTTCCTCGGCGGCGTCGCCGGAGGATCAGGTCTGCTCGGGCTCGGTGCGCAGCTGACCGGGCGGCCGAAGTTGCGCCGTAATTCCCGGCTCGGTGCGCTGGGTGCCGTCGGTCTGGGCGGCGTGGCACTGGTCGCCGATCTGGGCCGCCCGGATCGCTTCTACAACATGCTGCGCACCTTCAAGATCACCTCGCCGATGAGTGTGGGGTCGTGGATCCTCTCGGCGTTCAGCGGTGGCATCGGCGTCGCGGCGGTGGCCGAAGTCGATCGAATGCTGGGGGAGCGGCTGCCGCTCGGGCCGCTGCGCAAGCTGCTGCGAGGCGTCGAGGGACTCGCCGGCTTCGAGGCAGGGGTATTCGCCGCGCCGCTGGCTGTCTACACCGCAGTCCTGTTGTCCGACACCGCAAATCCGACCTGGAATGACGCTCACCGGGACCTGCCGTTCGTGTTCGTCAGCTCCGCGAGCCTGGCCTCGGCCGGCCTGGCGATGGTCACCACGCCGGTGGCCGAGACGGGCCCGGCGCGTACGCTGGCCGCACTCGGCGTGGTCGGCGACATCACGGCGATGAAGCTCATGGAACGGCGCATGGATCCGGTCGCGGCCGAACCGCTGCATCACGGCGGCGCCGGGGAGATGCTTCGGTGGGCCGAGCGTCTCGCCGTGGCCGGTGGGGTGGGGGCGGTGCTCGGCGGGCGTAACCGCGTCGTCGCCGCCGTATCAGGCCTGGCGTTGATGGCGGCCTCGGCGTTGACCCGGTTCGGCGTGTTCGAGGCGGGCATCCATTCGGCCAAGGACCCGCGCTACACGATCGAACCGCAGAAGCGGAGGCTGGCCGCGCGGCGCGCAGCAGGCATTACCGACGACTCGATAACCACGGCAGGCTGAACCCGGTACGGTGGCGAGCGCTGTGTCTGGCCCGCCTACGTACCGAGGTTGTCTGTGGATTCTGTGCTGTGTTCTGCCCTTGATGAAGTCGTCGGCAATGTCATCGAGCCCGCGGCGCCGGCTGTCGACGCGAGCGGTGATTTTCCCCGCGAGTCGGTCGACGCGCTGGCGAAGGCCGGGTTTCTCGGCCTGCTGAGCGCACCCGAGTTCGGCGGCAGCGGCGGTAGTCTCGGCGACGCTGCCGAGGCGGTGCGCACCATCGCAGCCGTCTGCGGTTCGACGGCGATGGTGCTCACCATGCACTACGCCGCGGTCAGCGTGCTCGAACGCTTTGCCGACGACGACACTCGGTCGGCCATCGCGACGGGCCGCCACCTGAGCACCCTGGCGTTCTCCGAAGTAGGCTCCCGGAGCCACTTTTGGGCACCGGTCGGCATCGCGTCGCGCGGTGACGGCGACACGGTGCTGCTGGACTCCCGCAAGAGTTGGGTCACCTCGGCCGGCCATGCCGACAGCTATGTGTGGTCGAGCCGTCCGCTTGCTGCCGAAGGTCCGATGACGCTGTGGCATGTGCCCGCCACTGCCGAGGGGCTCGCGGTCGCCGGGTCGTTCGACGGGTTGGGTTTGCGCGGCAATTCGTCGGCGCCGATGACCGCGACCCATCTCGCGGTGCCCGCGTCGGCGATGCTCGGCGGCGACGGCCAGGGCCTCGATTTGGCGCTTGAGTCGGCGTTGCCGACGTTCCTGGTGCTCAACGCGGCGTTCTCGCTCGGATTGATGCGGGCGCTGATCGCCGCCGCAGGCACGCATCTGGCAGGCAGCCGTCTGCAGCACCTCGATCAGAGCCTGGCCGAACAACCCGAGCAGCGTCGTGCCTACGCCCGGTTGCTGACGCTCGTCGACGGGGCCGCCCTGTTCGTCGACGACACGCTCACCGCGTTGGCGACGGGACGCGCCGATGCGATGTTGCGGGTTCTGCAGGTGAAAGCTGTTGCCGCGGAGGCGGCTTCGGACGTCGCCGACGGCGTGATGCGATTGTGTGGCGGCTCGGCGTTCCGTAAGGAACTGGGCATCGAGCGCCGGTTCCGCGATTCGCTGGCGGCCCGGGTCATGGCACCCACCACCGAAGCTCTGCACGACTTCGTGGGCCGCGCCGCGTTCGGCCAACCACTACTGTGAGGCAACGATGACTCTTCTGCTTGGCGCTGTGGCATACGACCCCAAGGTGGTCACCATCTGGTCGGGGTTTCGAGAGTGGTTGCGCCAGAACGGCCTCGACTTCGACTTCGTCCTGTACTCGAACTACGAGCGGCAGGCCGAGCACCTCGTCGACGGTCGCATCGACGTGGCCTGGAACTCGCCGCTCGCGTGGTTGCGTTGCGAGCGGCTCGCGGCAGCACGGGGCCGCAAGGTGTCGTCGCTGGTGATGCGCGACACCGACCAGGATTTGACCTCCGTTTTCGTGGTGCGCGCGGATTCGCCACGCCAGACGATCGCCGACCTGAAAGCGGCGCGGCTGGCGCTGGGTGCCGTAGATTCTCCGCAGGCCACGCTGATTCCGTTGGCCACGCTGGCCGATGCCGGTCTGCTCGCCGGGCGGGACGTCACCGTCGAGCGTTTCGACATCGGCGTCGGCCTGCACGGTGACCACATCGGCGGCGAACGAGAGGCCGTGCGGGCGGTGCTGGACGGTCGCGCCGACGCCGCGGCCATCATCGACACCAACCACCTCGGCTTCGGCCGGGACGGCACCGCACCGCCGTCAAGTCTCCGGATCATCGGTCAGACAACGCCTTTCGACCACTGCAATCTGACGGCGATCGACACCGCATCCGCCGCGGAGGTCGAGAAGCTGGCCGAGTTGCTGCTGTCGATGTCCTATACCGACGAGACCGTCCGGCCCCTGTTGGACCTCGAAGGCCTCACCCGGTGGTTACCCGGGCGCACCAGCGGCTACGACGTGCTGAACACCGCGGTGGACCTGCTCGCCTTCTACGACCCGGCAGGAACCGTCACCGCAGCCGATTACCAGCCGTGAACCCACGGGTCGACCTGGGCGACCTCGGGTTCGACAACGGCGCGCATCTGCTGGTGCAGCGCGCGCTGGCTTCCGTGCCGCCGGGCTGTTCCGTCGAAATCGTCGGCCGCGCACCGGCTCTCGCGGTTGATCTGCCTGCCTGGGGCCGCCAGCTCGGGCACCGGGTGACCCGCCACGACGACTTCTGGACCATCGAACCGGGGCCGCGTGACCGCTGGGCGGGGGCCGAACGCGCGGGCACACCCGCCCCGGACGGGATCGTCGCCTCCGCGCCCGCACACTGGGGCCTGGCTGCGCGCGGCGCGCTCGTCGAGCGGGGCGCCGCGCCGTACTCGCCCTTCGACATCCGTGACCGGGATCTGGTGTGGGCGGACATCGCACCCAGCCTGTACGCGCACGCCGCCGCCGAACAATGGGACCCCGCGACCGCGGTGCACTGGGACGCCCCGTTCGACATCCACCCCGACGTCGACCGGGCCGTCGTGCAGGTGATGACGTATCTGGTCGAGAACGAGCAGGCCGCCCTGGTGGTCCCGGCCAAACTGCTGGCCCGCATCCATCCGCATTTCCGCGAGGTGCTGCAGCTGCTGGCCGTACAGGCCGCCGACGAGGCCCGGCACATGGAGGTCTTCACCCGCCGCGCCCTGCTGACGGGTCTGCCGATGGGTACCTCGACCGTCGGCGGAAGGCAGTCGCTGGCAACGCTGCTCGACGAGGCCGACTTCTCCATGGCCTCATTTCTCTTGTCGGTGCTCGGCGAAGGCAGCTTCCTCAACCTCCTCGAGTTCCTCGACGTGCACGCACCGGACCCCGTGACCCGCGACGTCACCCGGTTGGCCCGCCGCGACGAGGCCCGCCACGTCGCGTTCGGCGTGGCGCACCTGCGCTATCAGGCCGACCGCGACAGCCGCGTGCTCAGCCAGCTTCGCGGTGCCGTCGAGCGTCGGTATTCGGCCCTGGTCGACACCGCGGGCCTCAACGCCGACGTGTTCGACTCGCTCGTGCTGCTCGCGGCGGGAAGCTGGGAACCGGCCGCGATCGCGGCGGGCTACCGAGCCGTGCTCACGCTGCAGGACGAGATGGATCAGGGCAGGCAACGGCGACTGGTCCACCTGGGTTTCCCGGCCGACGAGGCCGCCGACATCTCCGCGCTGCACACCAGGAACTTCATGTAGCGCTAGGCCACCGAGATGCCGCTCGCCGTTTTCGACCTGCGGGTCGCGCGGAGGTGCCCGTGACAACCGTGGCGTCAAAATCGTTGTCGCACTTCGTGCCGATCTTCAACGTTGTTTGCGCCTGCGGCTCAGCGCACCGAGATACCGCTGCCTTCCACGGTGTGCCCGATGACGGGATAGCCGGGGACCTCACCCACGACCAGCAGCCCGCCGGAGGTCTGCGCATCGGCGAGCAGCAGCAGATCGTCCTCGGACACGTCGCCGCGCAAGTGCGGCCGCACCCAGTCGAGATTGCGGCGGGTACCGCCGGAGACGTAACCGTCGCGCAGCGCGTCGAGCGCGCCCTCGACGACGGGCACCGCGGCACGGTCGATCACCGCGCCCACACCGGAGGCCCGGCACATCTTGTGCAAGTGTCCGAGCAACCCGAACCCCGTGACATCGGTGGCTGCCCGGGCACCAGCCGCCAGAGCGGCCTCGGACGCGTCTCGGTTGAGCGCGGTCATGGTCGCGAGCGCCTCGGCGAACACCTCGCCGGTCTGCTTGTGCCGGTTGTTCAGCAGGCCGACGCCGATCGGCTTGGTCAGCGTCAGGGGCAGGCCTGGCTGGGCGGCGTCGTTGCGCAGCAACCGGTTCGGATCGGCCACGCCCGTCACCGCCATGCCGTACTTCGGTTCGGGATCGTCGATGGAATGCCCGCCGATCACCGGGCACCCGGCCTCCGACGCCACCGCGAGACCGCCGCGCAGCACCTCGGTCATCAGTTCCATGGGGAGGGTTTCGCGGGGCCAGCCGACCAGGTTGATCGCGACGACGGGTCGCCCGCCCATCGCGTAGACGTCGGACAGCGCGTTGGCCGCGGCGATACGGCCCCAGTCGTAGGCATCGTCGACCACGGGCGTGAAGAAGTCGGCCGTCGAGAGCACCGCGAGATCGTCGCGAACGAGCACGGCTGCCGCGTCGTCGCCGTCGTCGAGCCCGACCAGGACGTGGTCGCCCGACTGGCCGACCAGCCCGCGCACCGCGTCTTCCAACTCGCCGGGCGGGATCTTGCAGGCGCATCCGCCGCCGTGGGCGTAGCCGGTGAGACGAACGGATTCCATGCCGTCAATGTAGCCGCCGAGGGCATTGGCTAAGTTGAGCGGCGGAGGCGTTTGGGTTCCTGGTGGTCCCCCCGGTCTTCAAAACCGGTGAGATCGAGTATCTCGGTCTGGCGGGTTCGATTCCCGTCCGCCTCCGCCAGTTTCCGCTGTCGACGCTCGAGGAGGGCAGGTGACCCAGCCCGACCCCCGTCGGCGCATTCCGCGCACCGATCAGCTGTTGGCGCTGCCGCAGGTGCAGGAGGCGCGGAACCGGCTGGGCGACAGTGCTGTGCGCGCCCTGGTGCTCAAGACCCAGGAGCAGGCCCGGCAAGGCGCCCTGCCGGTCGACGAGGTGGTCGCGGCCGTGGTGGCCGGCTTGGCTGCGCGGGCGCCGGTGTCGCTGCGGCCCGTGCTCAACGCCACCGGTGTCGTCGTGCACACCAATCTCGGCCGGGCACCGCTGTCGCCGGCCGCGGTGGACGCCCTGGTCTCGGCCAGTGGGTACGTCGATGTCGAGTTGGACCTCGCCACGGGTACGCGTTCGAAACGTGGCGTCGCGGCCCGGGAGGCTCTGCTCGCCGCGTGTCCCGCGGCCGGGGATGCGCTTGTCGTCAACAACGGGGCCGCCGCGCTGGTGCTGGCCACCACCGCGCTCGCGGCGGGTCGTGAGGTGGTGGTGAGCCGCGGTGAGCTGATCGAGATCGGCGCGGGGTTCCGCCTGCCGGACCTGATCGCGTCGACCGGCGCCCGGCTGCGGGAGGTGGGTACCACCAACCGCACCCACCTGCGGGATTACACCGACGCGCTCGGCCCGGACACCGGATGTGTCCTCAAAGTCCATCCGAGCAACTTCCGGGTCACCGGTTTCACCTCGGGGGTTTCACTGGCGGAGCTGCGTGATGCGTTGCGGGACAAGGGGATACCGCTGGTGGCCGACTTGGGCAGCGGGTTGCTCGCACCCGATCCGTTGCTGCCCGACGAACCCGACGCCGCGACGGCGCTCTCCGACGGCGCCGACGTGATCACCGGCAGCGGTGACAAGCTGCTGGGCGGTCCGCAGGCCGGCGTCGTGCTCGGCCGGGCCGAGATCGTGGCCCGCATGGCCCGTCACCCGCTCGCGCGCGCCGTGCGGGCCGACAAGCTGACCCTCGCCGCACTGGAGGCCACGCTGTGCGGCGGGCCTGCCCCGGTCACCCAGGCGCTGCACGCCGACGCCGAAGCGTTGCGGGCCCGGGCCCAACGCATCGCCGACGCCGTCGGCGCGACCGTGGTGCCGCACGACGGGCGCGTCGGCGGAGGCGGCGCACCCGGCGTCCCGTTGCCCGGATGGGCGGTCCGGCTGCCCGAAGCCGCCGCGGCCCGGCTGCGCGCCGGCGATCCCGCGATCCTGGCCCGCGTGCATGACGGCGCCTGCCTGGTCGATCTGCGCTGTGTACCCGGGGCCGACGACGAGCGGGTGCTGGCCGCGGTGAAGGCCGCGCTGGACGGTTGACGGTGCAGCACCACGTTGTTGCGACGGCCGGGCACGTCGACCACGGCAAAAGCACCTTGGTGCGCGCGCTCACCGGCATCGAACCGGACCGGTGGGCCGAGGAGCGTCGCCGCGGCCTGACCATCGATCTCGGCTTCGCGTGGACCACACTGCCGTCGGGCCGGGAGGTCGCGTTCGTCGATGTGCCCGGCCACGAACGCTTTTTGGGCAACATGCTCGCCGGGCTCGGACCGGCGCCGGTGGTGTGTTTCGTGGTCGCCGCCGACGAGGGCTGGCAGGCGCAGTCGAGTGATCACCGCGACGCCGTGGCAGCGCTGGGTATCCGGCACGGTCTGCTGGTGATCAGCCGGGTCGACCGCGCCCCGGACCATGTGGACGACGTGATCGCACAGGCCCGCGCCGAATTGGCCGACACCGGGCTGCGCGACGCCCCGGCGGTCGCGGTGTCGGCTATCGACGGCAGCGGTCTTTCCCAGGTGCGGGCCATGCTCGACGTCGTTCTTTCTGCGGTGCCTGACCCGTCGACGACGGCCCGGGTGCGCCTGTGGGTGGACCGGTCGTTTTCCATCACCGGGGCCGGGACCGTGGTGACCGGCACGCTGGCGGCGGGCACGATCGCCGCCGGTGACCGGCTCGAACTGGTTGGCCGCCCGGCCAGGGAGGCGGTTGTCCGCGGAATGGAATCCCGGGGCGAGCCGCGCCCTGCGCTCGGCCCGGTGACGCGGGCGGCGCTCAATCTGCGTGGGGTGTCGGCCGATCAGGTCCGCCGCGGTGATGTGCTGCTGACCCCCGGCGCGTGGGAGACCACCCGGGGTCTCGACGTGCGTCGCGTCAGTGGCGGCGTATTCAGCGAGGCCCCAGAACGGCTCACCGTCCACGTCGGAACCGCGGCGGTTCCGGCCCGGCTGCGGCCCTTCGACGACGATCACGCGCGGCTCGTGCTCGACCGGCGGCTGCCGCTCGTGCTCGGCGACCGGTTGGTGCTGAGGCATCCAGGTAGTCGCCGGGTGCTCGGCGGGGCCCAGGTGCTCGACGCCGACCCGCCCGCACTGCGGCGCCGCGGCGACAGCGCACGTCGAGTCGGCGCGCTGACCGCGATGGACACGCGCGGCGACGTGCTCGTCGAGGTGGCCCGTCGGGGCGTGGTGGCCGGAGAACATCTGCACCGGTTGGGGTTTGCGACCCACGAGGTGCCGACGGGTGTCCGGGTGATCAAAGGGTGGTGGGTGCACGTCCCGACGTACGAGGCATGGCAGCAGCGGCTGCGGGCGGCGGTGCAGGAGCTGCACGAGCGGGATCCGTTGGCGGCCGGGCTGTCTCGGGGTGCGGCCTGCGATCTGCTGGCCTTGCCGGACCCGGCGCTGCTCGACGAGATCGGCCGTGCCGCGGGGCTCGAACAAGCCGAGGGGCTGATCCGGCTGCCCGGCCGGTCCGACGACCTCGGACCTGCCGAGGCGGCTGTCGCCGAGCTGGTGGACCGGTTGCGGGACAGTCCTTTTCACGCTCCTGAGGCCGACGATCTGACGGCGCTGCGACTGGGTGTGCGGGAGCTGGCCGCGGCCGAGCGGGCCGGGCGGCTGCTCCGCCTGCGTGACGGGGTGGTGCTGTTGCCGACTGCGCCGGCCTTGGCGATGCGGGAGCTGGCCCGGTTGGATCAGCCGTTCACCACCAGCGAGGCGCGCCGGGCCTTGGGCACCACGCGCCGCGTCGCCATCCCACTGCTGGAGCATCTTGATTCCCGCGGTTGGACGCGGCGGCTCGACGCCGGTCACCGCGAAGTCGCGCGCTGATCGTCCCGTTCTGTGGCCGCCAACGTGGCGATGGGCGTGGTGTCGATGTGTTCGAGAAGTTCGGCGGGATCGTCAAAGACGGCGACGGCTCCGGCCTCGTCGAGCTCGTCGTGCGATGTGCCGCCGCACCGCAGCCCGATACACGGCATGTCGGCACGGCAGGCCGCTTCGACATCCCATACGGCGTCACCGACGAAGACGGCCTGCTCGGCTGCGACGCCCGCGCGGGTCAGCGCGGCCTGGACGATGGCGGGATCCGGTTTGGCGGTGTCGACGTCGCGGGATGATGTTGCCGCCGACACGATGTCGTCGCAATCGAGCACGCCGCGCAGGATGTCCAGCTCGTCTTCGGGTGCCGAGCTTGCCAGTACCACCTGAAGACCGAGTTCGCTGACCGCGTGCAGGAGCTTCCTCGCGTCGGGTAGGGGCTTCAACAGATGCGTTGTGTCCCGATAGAAGTCGGAGTGCAGGCTCTTCAGCCGCTGAGCGACGTCATCGGCAACTCCGCCCGCGAGCGTCCGCACCAGGGTGGCACCGTCCATGCCGATGCTGCGGTGAATCTGCCAGGACTGCACAGGTATTCGCTCGGCGGCGAACGCCCGGGCCCACGCGTACACGTGCAGGTAGTTGGAATCGACCAGCGTCCCGTCGACGTCGAACAGCACTGCAGCGTTGCGTGTCATCTAGAGCCCCTGACATCGTGTGGGTCGTCGCATGTCGGCGACGAATACCCCGTGATGATCATCGGGAAACTGGACCGATGTGTGGTTTGCCCCTCTGCTCAGCGGGAACTACAGAGACAGCAAGTCTGTCAAGGAGGTGGCTCGCGTGCCGAATTCGTCGATCAAGAACGAAAAGATGTATCGAGATCTTCGCAAGGAGGGTGACTCCAAGGAGAAGGCGGCGAGGATATCCAACGCGGCCGCCCGCAAGGGCGGTTCCGCGCAGGGCCGCAAAGGCGGCAAGTCCGGCTCTTACGAGGACTGGACAGTCGCTGAGCTCAAGAAGCGTGCCAAACAGATTGGTCTGTCCGGCTATTCGTCGCTGCGCAAGGACGAGCTCGTGAGCAAGTTACGTCACCACTGACGGGCCGTCTTCCCAGACCGCCGGATCGGCCAGATCGACGTTGTCGAGGTCTGCGACGCTCACGGTGCTCATGACACGGTCTCCTTGGCTGATCGCGGGGGTGGTTACTGAGCGGCGGCCGCTGCAGCCACCCGGCGCCTACGCCATCCGGAGATGGCGCGGACGGTGGAGGTGGTGGCCGGGATCAGGACCGGGAACAGGCCGATGAAGAAGAGGAGGAAGAAACCGAACACGGACATGGCGAACTCACTTTCGTGATGGGCTTTTTTGGGCTGTCGCAGCTGGTAGATGGGCTTGTTGCTGCGTTCGTGACGTACGTTACGGAGCCCCCATCGGTGTGACGACGTCTTCGGCGGCTGAAATAGCGCGGGCTGACTGTCCCCGGAGGACAAAACCGATTCGGACAACCAGGTCCCGCCGTCGACAGCCGTGTTCTACCGTTTGACCATGGTGGGCAAGAACGTGGTGGATGAGGCGGCTGTGACGTAGGACGCCGTCACCGAACTTCGGGACGAGGAGCGGTTGCAGCAGTTACTGGTCGACACCGTCGAGACGTTCTTGGCCGCGGTCCTGCACGGTTACAAGGCCGCCGAAGACCTGCATTTGCACACCAATTCGGTGAAGTACCGGGTGAGCCGGGCCGTGGAGCGCCGCGGCAAGCCGATCACCGACGACCGCCTCGACGTGGAAGTGGCGTTGCTGCTGTGCCACTACTTCGGCGCGTCCCTCCTGCACTGAGTTCAGGGTGACGGGCGGTGCCGCGGGTCGTAATTGTGCGTCACGGTCTGCGGCTCCGCCACGGCAAAATCCCCGTCGGAGAACGTGTATCGGTACCACGGGGCGTCGTCGCAGCGACCCAGCTGCGGCCGCAGATTGCTGAACGCCCGATAGACCGTGCGGTACGGCTGCCCGTTGAAGTGCTCGAGGATTTCCTTCCACGCCCGCGGCTTCTCGCGGATGAGGTCGGCCATCGCGGCCGTCAGATCGGCCTCTGACAGCGGCACCACATCGGCGGGCGGGTCCGGCAGGACGAACACCGAGCTGCGGTCGAAGCTCGCCCGGCTGAACTGCGGTCCCATCGGAATCGTGCAGTCGAAGCCGATCTTGGACGCGGTGCCGGGTGCGACGTCGGAGCCGATCATCGGGTCGACGGTCATGGTGTTGCCGCCCGGCAGCAGCACGGTGTCGAGGTGGGGCATGTAGCGGAACGCCATGGCCAGTTGCACGGCGTTGTCGTCCCAGATGTCGATGTCCTCGTCGAACACCATGGCGATCTTCGGCAGGGCCAGCTTGGAGCAGGTCAGCATGATGCCGAGGGCCTGCTTGGCGTCACCGCCGCCGTTGGGTTTGATCTTGGCGTAGGCGATGTTGGAGAGGCCGCCGAGCGGGCAGCGGACCTCTTTGACGTTGATACCGGCGAACTTCAGCGCACCGTAGATGTCGGCTTCCACCGCGGGCAGCTGCAGCATGTTGTCGGTGTACCAGGGGTGTGCCCCGCCGATCGTGGCGTGCTGGTAGATGCCGCCTTTGCGGTAGGTCATGGCCTTCACGACGGCGCGGTAGTTGTGTTTGATGCCGCCGCCGTACATACCGCTGAACTCGCCGTACGGGCCTTCGTCGTGGGTCAGTCCTTCGGACGCGATCAGCTCGCACTCCAGGACGATCTCGGCGTTGGCGGGCACCAGCACGTCGATGGTCTCGCAGCGCACCAGCTGGGCCGGGTGCCCGTAGAAGCTGCCGAGCACTTCGAAGTCGTCGGTGTCGGCGGGCACACCGGTCAGCGACGCCACCTTGTCGAGGATCGGGCCGCCCAGCACGATGGCGACCTCAAGATTGTGGCCTTTCTCCTGTGCCGCAATGGCATTGATGCGCGCGCGGTGCGACGTGCAGGTCATGTCGAACATCTTCTCGTTGCACGACCGGAACATGCTGCGGTAGATGCCCCAGTCGTGCACACCGGTGTCGGGGTGACGGCTCACGACGAGGTTGTCGTTGGTGTAGGCGTGCCCGTCGCGGTCGTGGTGCAGGAACAGCGGCAGCCGCGTGAGGTCGACGTCGTCGCCGGTGAGAATGACTTCCTTGCACGGTGCGGTGTCGACGATCTCGGGTGTGATACGGCCTTTCGCGAGTTCGCTCATCATGAAGCCGCTCTGGCTCTTGTCGCAGCCAAGGCCCCACGCGTACTGATCCTGATTCGAGTACGCGTTGGCCAGAAACTGGAACTCGCAATCCTTGACGTTCTCGACCAGCACGGCGGTCAGCGGGTTGGCTTCCATCACCGCCGGGAGTTCGTCGACCCGCTTCTCCTCGGTGACGCGGACCAGGAGGCCCGCTTTCTCCATCTCCTCGACGAACTCGGTCAGGCTCTGCTGGGGCATGTCGGCGTCCTAGGTGAGAGTGGTTGCGGTACGGGACTTCTCGTCGAGTTCGGGGAACTCGTAGGAACGCCAGCCGGGAATGTCGGCCACTTCGACGACGCGTCCGCCGTGTTCCTCCAGGGCCGGCCCGCACACGTCGCCGACCTTCTTGACCACGGTGCCGTACGGGTAGGTGGCGTCGGTACCGATCGCCGAGCCGGTGCGCTGATCTTGCGGGAGGGACTCGTCGGCCGTGGGGTCCAACGGTCCGCCGGGCAGGCTGTCGACGATGATGACGTCGCGTGCCGGCTGGGTGCGGAACGCCATGGCCCACTCCACCTGCTCGGAATCGTGCACATCGATGTCGGGGTCCACCACCACGACCTGCTTGGGCCGCAGGTTGCTGCCCATGGCGGCCAGGATCGCGCTACGGGCTTCCCCGGCGAAGCGCGGGCGCATGGCGATCACCACGCGGAAGTACACCCCGCCCGAGGCCGGGATGGCCACCTTCTCGATCGTCGGAAACTGTTGGCGCATGATGTCGTAGAACGACGCCTCGAACGAAAGTTGTTTGAGAATATGGTTTTCCGTGGTCGGGCGGCCGGTCAGCAGGGCCTGGAAGTAGGCTCCGTTGCGATGGGTGATCGCCGTCGGACGTACCACGGGCTTCGGTGATGCGGGCGTGTAGTAGCCGGTGTATTCGCCCAGCGGGCCTTCTGTAACGGTCTGGGCGAAGTCCACTTCGAATTCGATGACGAACTCGGCGTGCGCAGGCACCGACACGTCGTTGGTGCGGCACTTCACCAATTCGACGGCAGCGCGACGCATACCGCCGACGACCTCCCAGTCGTTGGTGTCCTCGGGCACCTGAATCGGGCAGGAGTAGGCGATCATCGGGTCGACCCCGATCACCAGAGCCGCGCGAAACGTCTTGTGTCCCATGGCTCGGGCTTTGGCTTGATTCTTGGCGAAGCGGTGGTTCGGGATGGCCATCAGCGTCATGGTCTTGTTGTCGATGATCTCGCAGCGATAGTGCCCGATATCGGGCACACCGGTCTCCGGATCGTGGCTGACGACGAAGCCGGGGGTGATGTACCGGCCGCCGTCGTCGGGACTGTACTTCGGTACGGGCAGCATCGAGAGGTCGATGTCGTCGCCGGTGATGACATTCTCGTGCACTGGTCCGTCGTCGACGTACTTCGGCGGAATCCTGGTCTTCAACCGTTGCACGATGTCGTCGAACGCGTTGTCCTCGGTGCAGCCGTAGGCCAGCAGTGCCTTGGCGCGAGAGTTGTAGATGCCGCCGACAAGCGGGAATCCGGTGCCGTTGTTGTTGAACACGATGGCGGGGCCGCCGGTGGCGGCGCTTTTGCGCATCGCCTTGGCGACTTCGAGTTCCAGGGCCACCGGCCGGTCGACCTCGATGAGCTGTCCTTGGTCGCGCAGCGCGCTCAGGAACGCGCGGAAGTCATCGAAGGGCATCGCTTGGCGCCATCCTTAATCTGGTGTTTCCGTAGCCACGGCAAATAACTGTCTACTACGACTAGGCAGGTAGGGCTACCGAACAGCACAATTGGTCACCGTGCAGTTACCAGATTTTGCCCTGCGGGTGCACGGCGGCGACGGGGTCGGGCCCGCGTGTGTGCTGTTGCAGGACCGGTTCGGCCTCGACGTGAACGTGCTGCTGTTCGCCGCTCGCGTCGGAACCCGAGGACCCTTGACGCCGTCCATGCTGCAGGCAGCGACCGAGCGGGTGGCGCAGTGGCACGCCGAGGTGGTCCGGCCGCTGCGCGGCGTGCGCCGACGGCTCAAATCCGGCCCGGCGCCCGCCCCGAGCCCGGCCACCGCCGAGCTGCGCGAGCAGCTGCAGGGCCTGGAAATCCGCGCCGAACTGATCGAGCTCGGCGAACTCGATGTCCTTGTGCCCGACAGAGATTCCGGGACGGCCGACCCCATCGCGCAGGTCACCGCGGCCTTGCTGCTGGTCGTGCGGGCCCATTCGCAGCGGCCGTTGACCGCCGACGAAGACGCCGCGTTGGCCACGATCGCCGCGGCTGCGGTGGCGGTCGCCTGACCCGCCGGAGAACAGTTACTGGATGTAGGCGCTCGCGGACCGCAGGTGCTTGACGGCCTCGTCCACGATCGCGGGCACCAGGTCAGCGCATGACGGCAGATCCTCGATGATGCCCGCGACCTGACCGGAGGCCAGCACGCCTGCCTCGGTGTTGCCGTCCACCAGACCGGCTTTCAGCAGCATCGGGGTGTTGGCCGCCATGACCACCTGGGACCAGGTGAGGTCCTTGCCGTGCCGCATGGCCAGGCCGTCTTTGATCATCGACTTCCACGTCATACCCGAAAGCTTCTTGAACTTCTGCGCATTGCCGACCGCCGCGGCGAAACCGCGCACCGGAGAACCGCTTTCGAGTTTCTCCACCAGCCCCGTGCGTAGCACGCGGTGCGGCATGCCGTCGACCCGGGTGGACACTACGGTGCCGTCCAGCGCGGCCTGCAGATAGCGCTGCTTGACGGCGTCGGGCACGGTCGAATCGGAGGTCAGCAGGAACCGGGTGCCCATCGCAACACCCGCGGCGCCGTAGCTCAGGGCCGCGGCCAGCCCCCGCCCGTCGAAGAACCCGCCCGCGGCCACGACCGGCATCCCGGTGTCGGCCACGGCGTCGAGCACCGACGGCAGCAGCAGGGTGGTGGCGATCGGGCCGGTGTGGCCGCCGCCCTCGCCGCCTTGCACGATCACCGCGTCGGCGCCCCAGCCCGCCACCTTCTTGGCGTGTTTGGCCAGGCCGACCGACGGGATGACCACCACGCCTGCGTCTTTGAGCTTGGCGATCAGGTCGGGTTTGGGTGCCAGGGCGAAGGAGGCGACTTTGACTCCTTCGCGGATCAGGAGGTCGACGCGCGCATTGGCGTCGCCGGCGTCTGCACGGATGTTGATGCCGAACGGTTTGTCGGTGGCAGCCTTGACCTTGGTGACGGCGGTCTGCAGTTCCTCGAGCGTCATGGTCGCCGACGCCAGGATGCCCAGGCCGCCCGCGTTGGAGGTGGCCGCGACCAGCCGGGCCCCGGCCACCCAGCCCATACCGGTCTGCACCACGGGATGTTCGATGCCGACCAGCTCGGTCAGCGGCGTTGTGAGCTTGCCCATCGGCTAGACCTTGACCTCTTTGTCTCGCAACGACTTCGGATCGATCACCTCACGCAGGAGGGTGAGCTCGTCCTCGGTGGCCAACCGGGTGGTCTCGGCGGAGTCCAGCCCGTGCACCTCGAACGACGTGTTGTCGGCGACCTGTTGGGCTTCGACGCCCGGATGCAGCGACACCGCGCGCATCTGGTGGTCGGGGCCGTTGAAGTCGAACACCCCGAGGTTGGTCACCACGCGGTAGACGTTGACGAACCGGTACGCGGGATTGTCGGCATCGACCTTGTCCCAACCGATTCCGGACACGATGTCGACGGATTCGCAGAACACGCGCTTGGAGTGGTTGCCCACCCAGTAGCTGGTGGCGTGGTTGATGCTGTTGCCCGGTGCGCCGCGAACACCGAACATCTGCCGCGTCGGATGCTGCAGCGGGCCGAACGCGGACAGGTTCTGATTGCCGTAGCGGTCGATCTGGTTGGCGCCCATCACGACATGGCGCCTGCCCCAGGCCAGCGTCTCGAAGACCCGGCCGAACGGCATCCAGCCCTCGATCGTGGCGGCCGCGCCGATGGCAGGCGTGTCGGCGATGAGCCGGGCCTCGCCGTCGGTCAGCAGGATGTCGGGGGAAAACGAAAGTCTGGCCAAGCGGGCCCCGATGGACACGATGGTGGTCATCGGGCTGACCATGATCTCTCCGGCGTCCCGGAACAGTTCGGCACAGGCGACGGCGCACACCTCGGCGCGGGTCACGGCAATCACTTGGCAGCCTCCTGCTGTGCGTTGAATTCTCGGACGGCGGCCTGGTAATCGGCCTCGCTGCCCGACAGATACGTCTTGACGAATTCGGCCCAGGTCTCGTCGGACGCGGCGGCTTCCGCGTAGTGGCGCTGGAACTTCTCGTCGCGCCGGTAGTCGGGCTCGTTGGTGGTGAAGTGCGAGCCGTTGGGTGCCTCGACGACGGTGTCGACCATCATCCGGTTGATCAGCAGGGCCTGCGGGGGAACGGCTTTCACCAGCTCCTCGGTGGGCACGACACGTTCGACGGACAGGAAGCGGCGCTGCGCCGACATCAGGAACAGATCGTCGAAGTACGGGTCGATTCCGGTGTAGGCCGCATTGCCCTGGGCGTCACCGAGATTCATGTGAACGAATGCCGCGTCGAGGTTCAGCGCAGGCATGGCGATGAGCTCCTCGTAACCGTTGCCGGTGGGGTACGGGGAGAGCACGGTCCTGAGCTCGTCACCCCAGAACGCCCGCACGTCACTGCCCAGGCCGGCGCGGATCGGCAGGAACGGGAGCCGTTGGGCGGCCGCCTGTAGACCACAGCGCAGCATGCCCTCGTCCATCTCGCGGGCCTCGATGGCGCCGGAGGTGCGGGCCTTGGCGAACCACGGGTCGTAGAACGGCGGCGAGTCCAGCGACACGAAGCCGTAGTAGACGCGCTTGACCTTGTCCGCCGAACACAGCAGGCCCAGGTCGGGGCCGCCGTAGGTGACGACCGTGAGGTCCTTGACGTCGGTGCGCAGCAGCGCGCGGATGAACGCCATGGGCTTGCGCCGCGAGCCCCAGCCGCCGATGCCGATGGTCATGCCGCTTTCGATCGACGCGACGGCTTCGTCGAGAGTCGTTCTCTTGTCGGTCATTTCGCCCCCTTGTCAGTTCCAGCGAAGGCGTCACGGTGCTCGTCGGAGACGCCGGAGAGGTTGAGTTCGAACGTAAAGCCTTGTTCCATGCGGTATCTCGCGGTGACCGGCTGCACGTCGATGAAGTTCAGCGCTTCCTTGGCGGCCCGGATCACCCGGGTGTCCTTGCTGGTGATGTCGCGCGCCACCCGCAGCGCGGCCTCGTCGAGGTCGGCGCGCGGTACCACCTCGTGTACCGAGCCGAAGTGGTGCAGGGTTTCGGCGTCGACGGTGGCGGCGGTGAAGAACAACCGCCGCATCATGTGCTGCGGCACCAGGCGCGACAGGTGGGTGGCCGCGCCGAGGGCGCCGCGTTCCACCTCGGGCAGGCCGAACGTGGCGTCGTCGGAGGCGACGATGACGTCGGCGTTGCCGACCAGGCCGATGCCGCCGCCGACGCAGAATCCGTTGACCGCCGCGACCACCGGTACCTCGCACTCGTAGACCGCCTTGAACGCCGCGTAGCAGCCGCGGTTGGCGTCGATGAGCGCCGTGAAGCCCTCGGTGTTCTGCATCTCCTTGATGTCGACGCCGGCGTTGAAGCCGCGGCCCTCGGCCCGCAGGATCACCACGTGGGTGCTGCGCTCCCGGCCCGCCGCCGTGATGGCGTCGGCCAGCTCGAACCATCCGCGCGATGGGATGGCGTTGACGGGTGGGTAGTTCACGGTGACCGAGACGATGCCCGGTTCGACAGTGGTGGATGTGATCGTCATTGGTTTCCTGATCGTTCCGTCGTCGCTACCTAAGCAAGCACTTGCTTGGTACGCTAGCACAGTGACAGATACGCCAGAAGGCGGTGCCATCAATTTGGGGCTGACCGGCAATGTGGTGCTGGTAACCGGTGGAGTGCGAGGGGTCGGCGCCGGAATCAGCGCCGTTTTCGCCGGTCAGGGTGCCACTGTGGTGACCTGCGCGCGCCGTGCCGTCGAGGGGCTGCCGTACGAGTTCCACAGCTGCGACGTCCGGGACGACGATTCGGTGAAGGCGATGATCGACGCGGTGGTCGCCGCACATGGCCGGCTGGACGTCGTGGTGAACAACGCGGGCGGATCGCCCTATGTGGCTGCCGCCGACGCGTCGGCGAAGTTCAGCACCAAGATCATCGAGCTCAATCTGCTCGGCCCACTGTCGGTTTCCCAACACGCCAACGCGGTCATGCAGAAGCAGGACAGCGGCGGCTCGATCATCAACATCTCCAGTGTCAGCGGACGCAGGCCCACACCGGGAACCGCGGCCTACGGTGCCGCCAAGGCCGGGGTGGACAACCTGACCGCGACCCTGGCCGTCGAGTGGGCACCCAAGGTCCGGGTGAACTCGGTGGTGGTCGGCATGGTCGAGACCGAACAGTCCGAATTGTTCTACGGCGACGCCGAATCCGTGGCAGCCGTGGCCGCCACCGTCCCGCTGGGGCGGCTGGCCACACCGGCCGACATCGGTTGGGCCGCAGCATTCTTGACGTCCGACGCGGCGTCCTACATCAGCGGGGCGACTCTCGAAGTCCATGGTGGCGGCGAGCCACCGCAGTACCTGGCAGCGTCCAGCGCCAACAAATAAGGAGAAACAGGAATGGGTTTGCTTGACGGCCGCGTGGTCATCGTGACGGGCGCCGGCGGCGGTATCGGACGTGCACATGCGCTCGCGTTCGCCGCCGAAGGGGCCCGCGTCGTGGTCAACGACATAGGCGTCGGCCTCGACGGGTCACCGGCCGGCGGCGGCAGCGCAGCGCAGCACGTGGTCGATGAAATCGTCGCTGCCGGTGGTGAAGCCGTCACCAGTGGCGCCAACGTCGCAGACTGGGCGCAGGCCGAGGGTCTCATCCAGACCGCCGTCGATGCGTTCGGCGGCCTCGATGTCCTCGTCAACAACGCGGGCATCGTGCGGGACCGCATGTTGGCCAACACCTCTGAAGAAGAGTTCGACGCCGTCACCGCCGTGCACCTCAAGGGACACTTCGCGACCATGAAGCACGCGGCGGCCTATTGGCGCGCTCAGTCCAAGGCGGGCAACATGGTTGACGCCCGCATCATCAACACCAGTTCCGGTGCCGGCCTGCAGGGCAGTGTCGGACAGGCGAATTACAGTGCGGCCAAGGCGGGTATCGCGGCGCTGACCCTCGTGGCGTCCGCCGAGATGGGGCGCTACGGCGTCACCGTGAACGCCATCGCGCCGTCGGCCCGCACCCGGATGACCGAGACGGTGTTCGCCGAGATGATGGCGACGCAGGACGCCGCATTCGATGCGATGGCGCCGGAGAACATCTCGCCGCTGGTGGTGTGGTTGGGCAGCGCCGAGTCAAAGGATGTCACCGGCAAGATGTTCGAGGTCGAGGGCGGCAAGATCCGCGTCGCCGAGGGCTGGGCGCACGGGCCGCAGATCGACAAGGGTGCGAAGTGGGATCCGGCCGAGTTGGGCCCTGTGGTCTCCGATCTGCTGGCCAAGGCCCGTCCCGCGGTTCCGGTCTACGGGGCTTAAGCTCTTCTCGCGAACAGACACTGCGGTACCAGCACAATGGCGTGTCAGGTGCCGGAGTGTCTGCTCGCCCTTACTTTTTCGGGTCCCGGGTACACGTTGCCAGGAAGGTCTTGCCGTCCTGTTCGGCGACCTGCGTGGGGTTGAGCCACCCGATGCCCTGGAACCAGTAGGTGTCTTCGGGATGGCTTGCAGATTCCGCGCGCACGACGCCGAGATCGGCTCGCTGCGGCCCGGTGTCGGGATCGGCACGCGACACATTGAGCTGCAACTCTCGCTGCCCGGTCCAATCGAAATCTGTGGGCAGTGCCCGGGATATGTCCATGTCCGCAAGCGGTTCCCCGACCGTATAGCGCTGGAAATCGATCCCTACCGGGTTGCGCGAGTTGAGAACCAACTCGATGCCGCTGGGCTCGAAGGTGACCACGGCCTCTCTGGTGCCCGGACAGGGTGACCCGGTCCAGATCCGCAGCAGGCCATCTGTTTCCCGCACCCCGAACACCGTCGGGGCTGATGGTTTGTACTCCGGGTCGGGCGTGCAGAGCGCAAGGAACGTCTTGGCATCGGCTGCGGCGACCTGCGCGGGGTTGAGCCAGCCGACGTCTTGGAACCAGTAGGTATCGCCCGGGTGTTTCGCGGATTCGTCACGGACGACGGTGAGGTCGGTCTGTGCGCCGAGGCTGCCCGGGTCGCCGTTGATCCAGATGGTCAAATTTTCTGCGGTACGCCAATCGAATCCGTCGGGCAACGGTTGCGTGACGCGTAGGCCGGGGTACGGTCCGCCGAGGGTGAGTCGGTCGACCGGGGTCCATTGATGCTCCGGTGCGGACAGCACCAAGGTCTTGCCCGGCCCGAATTCGAGATTGACCGCACGCGCGTGATCGCATCGCGATCCCATCCAGATTTGTAGCTGCCCATCGGTCACCCGGGCGCCGAAGGCCGGGCGCAACGACGGAGCGCCCTGGACGTGCTTCCAGTCGTGTGTGTCGCACGCAACCAGGACAGACACCAGCAGCATGACGAGTGCGATCACGACGTTGACGCGTCGAATCATCGGTACCCCCCGTCGTGCAGACCGGCATCATTCTCCATCGGATGATCGGTGAAGATCTCGATGACCTTTCCGGTCACATAGGCGTCGATGAATCCCAGGTAGCCCATACGTGCCCACTGCTGAGAGTGCCGTTCCTCGTGGTGCAGCAGTCGATCCAGGTCGAGTTGGTTGGCACCGGGATACCCGTTACCGTCGGGGCCCGGATACCACGCGACGCCGGAGTTGACGATCTTGCGGAGTTGATCCGCGGCGTCGGTCGGATCGTCGATGTTGACCATGAAGATGTCGCCCCACGTCGATCCACCGCCCTCGCTGTACATGTCCTGCAACTGGTTGCCGCCCAATCCCATCAACATGCCGTTCGGCGTGGTCATCAGACGTCCACCGTTGCCGTCCACGAATCCGACGTCTCGGTCGTAGCTCCAGGAATTCGCGTTCTGCCGGTCGATGATCCGCTGTACCTCGTCCGCGGAGTACGGCGTTTCCTTGAAGTCGTTGGTGACACCGGGTTTTCTTCCGGCCTTGTCGTAGTCGGTGCCGCAATTGAGGATGTAGGTCATCAACGCCGCCTTGCGCGCATCGGCGCCACTGGTGCCCTTGGGCATGAGGAAGTAGGACTTGCCGTCTGGGTCCTTGACCTCTTCCATGCCGTCGAGGACCTTGAAGCTGTCCGGCGTGATGTGGTGGCGTCGGGCGATGTCGACGATGACTTCCGGTGGCACACCGCGGCGTTCGGCATTCTCCAACCACTTCTTGTAATACCCGTCGGCCGGGCCGTTGAGGAGGCCGGCGTCTCGCAGCGCCTTCTCGTACTTGTTCTCCGGGGGCTTGTCGGGCTCGGGGCCGTTGCCATCCGGGCCGAAATTCTGGGGTTGATCGCCCTTGCCGCGCTTCTGGTCACCAAGCGCGGAATATTCGTTGCCGATACCGCGGATCGTCGTAGCGATCGAATTCAGCTCGCCGTTGGACCGTTTGACGATATCGGCGACGTCACTGAGGCCTCGCTGCACGATCGGCACCAGCATCTGCTGCCCGGCCGCGTTCTGCGGAGCCTTGGCGGCGGCGTCGAGCACCCAGATTCGCACCGCGTCCAGATCATTTCGGCCGACGGCGACCACTCGTGCCGCGCGGTCGATCTGTTCGCTCATCCGGCGGTCGAGGTTCGCGAACTCGGCCACCTTTCCCCGATGCTCGGTGTTGGCCGCATCGTAGGTGGCCGACGCCGTGCCAGACCAGGACGATCCTGGCGTCGCGGCAGCCAGATGCGCCTGCACCCGACTCAGCGGCCCATCGGTCTTGAAGGGCTCGCCCGTCTGGGGTGCACCTTGGCCGAACGTTGCACGCGCCTGTGACCAGGTGGAGAGAAAGCCCTCCAGAACACTCATCGGCACCCCCGGGCCCTGGTGCAACAGCACTGTCAGCTGTCAGTTTCCCACGAGTCCTGACGCCCGGATCGCACGAGTTTGCGGTCGTGCGTACGCCACGGGAACGAGGGCTCGGGGTCGGGATCCCGGCCCCGGGGCGGGGTAATGCGCTCAGGCAGCGTCCTTTTCGCCACCGGCTTTGGGGGACTCGCCGGTGGTCCGGGACGTGCCGGCCTGACCGGTGATCTTCTTGACCGCGTCGCTGAGCTTGCGGACCGACGAGGCTACCTGGCCGGAGGTGTTCTGGACGGCCTCGCGTACGCGGTCCTCACTGCGGTTGATCGACTTCGGCACGCCGGGCAGTGCCTTGTTGCCGTCGGCGAGATTCGTTGCGCCATTGGCCTTTACCTTGGCGACGTCGCTCTGGATCTTCGAGGTCGGTGTGGTGACCGTGCGGTCGGCAGTGTTCAGCGTGGATGTCTGCGGCGCCGGTGACAGTCCGCTCAGTGAGTTCGGGATGCTCGTGATCGCGTCGATGGTGTCGGTCATTGAGTCCTTCACGAACTTCACGCCGGCCTTGGCGACCTCCTGCACACCCTGGGCGCCCGTACTGACGATGGCGGCGGGATCGGGCGTCAGAACCGGTACCCGCATGTTGTAGACCGCCTTCTGCGGCGCGACGACAAGATCGCGGACATTGACGAACATCTGGGTCGGGTAGTTGGCCGGGCCGATCTCTTCGCCCGCCCAGCTCTTCAAAGTCCAGCTGCCGTCGGCATTCTCATCCACCACCACGACGTCACCGTTGGTCAACGGGTGCTGCACGATCAACAGCAGGTTCGGATTGTCGACGTTCATCATGGTCCAGAACATGATGGTGGCGCCGTGGGAGAACACCGCGGCGTTCTGATTGCCGTTCTCACCCGCCGGGGTGTCCGCCTCGATCTGCTTCATCGAGTTGGTCATCCGCTCGTTGAATTCCAGGCCGGTCTCGCCGCCGGGGACCGGGACGAACTGTAGGCCCAGGGTCCACGCCAGAGGCGCGACGATGTAACCGATGCGGCCGATGCCGGTCTGTTCGGGTAGGCCCTCGAAGATGCCCGCGCTGATCTCCTGTACGCCGATGCGCTCGCCGGCGTCGGTGTTCTTCGGATGGCCGATCACGGTGACGGGCAGGTTCAAGTCGGTCGCGAGCGGCTTGGCGGTCTGCTGGGTGCGGAGCATGGTCGAGGCATAGATCGCGTCGACGGGCCCGTACTTGTCGGTGTAGGCAGGCGACGTGAGGTAGGCGGCGACAGCGTCAGCCTGCCCCTCACCCTTGGGCGTCAGATCTGGCCCCGGTACCGAGGTGTCGATCTTGTTGGTGGCATTGCCGTAGGACTCTCCGTGCCGGATGAACGTCACCGTCATGGCGGACGCGGGCAGCGCTGTCGCTGCCAAGAGCGCGCAGGCGGTCAGGGTCGTCGCAGCGGCCCCGGCGGTCCGGCGTCCCGAGAGTGTTGGCATGTAGTTCTCCATCCGTTCGCCAGAATGTGGCCTGACGCACAGCGGGTGTGCACTGTGCGCGCGCTCACTGTACAACATTTCAAATGTGTCTACTAACGTCGCCGTCAACCATGCAAAAATGCCCCTGAACTCAGAGTTCAGGGGCATTCACGCGGCCGCGGGAGCTACGGGTCGCAGATGACGATCGGGATCTTGCGGTCGGTATAGGACCGGTAGTTGGCGAAGTCGGGATACATGGCGTCGAGCTTGGGCCAGTACTCGTCGCGCTCCGCATCGGTGGCATCACGCGCGGTCAGCTCCAGCTTCTCGCGCTTGGTCTGAAATGTGACGTCCGGGTTGGCCTTGAGGTTCAAGTACCACATCGGATCGGTGGCCCGGCCGCCCTGCGACGCGACCAGGACGATGCGTGTGCCCTCCTGCAGGAACAGCAGCGGGCTGTCCCGTGGCTCGCCGGACTTGCGGCCTGTCGTGGTCAGGATGCCTACCTCGGACCCGTGCAGGAACTTGTCGCCGAGGCGGCCGTTGGTCGTCTTGAACACCCAGGTCTGCGCGCGGGACATCCACTTGATCGCAGTGCCAACGCCTTTCGAATTAAGCGATTCGACTTGCCTGGGGCTCAGCGGACGGGACTGCTTGGCCATGTGGTGAAGACCTATCGGTTCAGAAACGGCGTGAGTTTGGCCCGGATGTGGTGGATCTGCGCATCCGAGGCCGGAATCAGGAACGTCTCGTCGACGTGCGAGCACACCCGCCAGCCGAACAGGCGCGGCTTGGTCAGAACGTCGAACTTCGCGTGCACATGGTCGCCGGCGACGGTGAACTCGGGCGGTGTGGTGCCTTCGATCACCCGGTACTGCGGACCGCGATTCAGGCTGCGGCGCAAGTGATCACCGGAGAAGCCGGTCTTGACCCCGGCTTCGATGCGGGTGCACCCGGGCGCGAACGGCACCTTGTCGGCCTGATGGCTCGACAGGGCATCGATGTACGCCTGAGCCGCCGCGATGCGCTCAGCTTCCGACCGTGTCGATTCCCCGGTCGCTTCGCTCCTGCCCTCCGCAGCCACCTAACCCTCAGATCCGCTCGATGATGGTGCCGGTCGAAAGCGCCCCGCCGGCACACATGGTAATCAGCGCGGTCGACTTGCCGGTGCGCTCGAGCTCGTGCAGCGCGGTGGTGATCAGCCGGGCGCCGGTCGACCCGACCGGATGTCCGAGCGCGATGGCGCCGCCGTTGACGTTGACCTTGTCCATGTCAGCATCGTGCACCTGCGCCCAGGAGAGCACGACCGAAGCGAACGCCTCGTTGATCTCGACCAGATCGATGTCGCCGAGCTTCATGCCGGCTTTCTCCAGCACGCGCGCGGTGGACTGCACAGGGCCGTCGAGGTGGTAGTACGTCTCGGCACCGACGTTGGCCTGCGCGACGATCCGCGCTCGCGGCTTCAGGCCCAGCGCCCGCGCCTTGTCTTCGTCCATCCACAGCACGGCAGCTGCGCCGTCGGAAATCTGCGATGACGTGCCGGCCGTGTGAATACCGCCCTCCAGCACCGGGTTCAGGGCGGCCAGCCCCTCGGCCGTGGTATCGCGCAAGCCCTGGTCGCGCGTCACCGGGGCCCACTCGGCGGTGGGCTGCTTGTTCTCGTCGAGCACCGGCGCCGAGATCGGGGAGATCTCGCGGTCGAACCGGCCTTCGGCCCAGGCCCGCTTGGCCTTGGCCTGCGACGCCAGGCCAAGGGCGTCCACGTCGGCGCGGGTGATGCCGCGACGCTTGGCGATCCGCTCGGCGGCCTCGAACTGGTTGGGCATGTCGATGTCCCACGACGACGCCCGGATGAGGCCACGGTCGGGCCCGGCGTTGGCGCCGAGGCCGACGCGGCTCATGGCCTCGATGCCGCAGGCGATGCCGATGTCGATGGCGCCGGTGGCGATCAGGCCTGCGATGAGGTGGTTGGCCTGCTGCGCGCTACCGCACTGGCAGTCGATGGTGGTCGCGCCGACGTGCTCTGGCAAACCCGCGGTCAGCCAGCCCACCCGGGTGATGTTGTTGGACTGCTCGCCGTACTGCGTGACGCAGCCACCGATGAGCTGCTCGACGTCACCGGCGTCGATGCCCGCCTTCTCGACCAATGCCTTCTGCACGGCTCCCAAAAGCTCGGTGGCGTGCAGGCCCGACAGCCAACCATTGCGCTTGCCGATCGGGCTGCGGGTGGCTTCGACGATGACAGGATTACCCATATCGTCAGGCTAGAACACGTTTCATTAGTCTGACAAGCAGCGATGGCGTCGTGCCTTTTATCTGCGGTGAAGGCATGTTTCAATGGTCTGCAAGAGGTACTAGACGGATTTGTCTCGCTGCCCGCCATGTACTGGAGTTTCAAGGAGATGAGCATGCCCTGCCCGAACCTTCCCCACGGCTTCGACCCCCTGGATGCGGAGTTGAATCTCAAAGGTCTGCCCGTCGCTGAGCTCGCCGAGCTCCGCACGTCCGCGCCGGTCCACTGGGTCGACGTCCCGGGCGGTACGGGCGGGTTCGGCGACAAGGGTTACTGGTTGGTCACCCGGCACGCCGACGTCAAAGAGGTGTCGAAGCGCAACGACGTGTTCGGTAGCTCACCGGACGGGGCCATCCCGGTCTGGCCGCAGGAGATGACGCGCGAAGCGGTCGACCTGCAACGTGCCGTGCTGCTCAACATGGATGCTCCGCAGCACACCCGCCTGCGCAAGATCATCTCCCGCGGTTTCACTCCGCGGGCCATCGGCCGGCTGGAGGCCGAGCTGCGCGAGCGGGCTCAGAAGATCGCCGAGACCGCGGCCTCCGCCGAGGCCGGCGACTTCGTCGAGCAGGTGTCGTGCGAGTTGCCGCTGCAGGCCATCGCCGGTCTGCTCGGGGTTCCGCAGGACGACCGGGACAAGCTCTTCCGCTGGTCCAACGAGATGACCGCAGGCGATGACCCTGAATACGCCGACGTCGATCCGGCGATGTCCTCGTTCGAGCTCATCACCTACGCCATGAAGATGGCCGAGGAGCGGGCCAACAACCCCACCGACGACATCGTCACGCAGCTGATCCAGGCCGATATCGACGGTGAGAAGCTCTCCGACGACGAGTTCGGCTTCTTCGTGGTGATGCTCGCGGTGGCAGGCAATGAGACCACCCGCAACTCGATCACCCACGGCATGATCGCCTTCTCGCAGCACCCCGAGCAGTGGGAGCTGTACAAGAAGGACCGTCCGGAGACCGCCGCCGACGAGATCGTCCGTTGGGCCACACCGGTTTCGGCGTTCCAGCGCACCGCGCTGGAAGATGTCGAGCTCGGCGGGATGCAGATCAAGAAGGGCCAGCGCGTGGTGATGTCCTACCGCTCGGCCAACTTCGACGACGAGGTGTTCGAGAACCCCCACACCTTCGACATCCTGCGTAACCCCAACCCGCACGTCGGTTTCGGTGGTACCGGGGCGCATTACTGCATCGGCGCGAACCTGGCTCGGATGACCATCAACCTGATCTTCAATGCCGTCGCCGACCACATGCCCGACCTCAAGCCGCTCGGCCAGCCCGAGCGGCTGAAGTCCGGCTGGCTCAACGGCATCAAGCACTGGCAGGTCGATTACACCGGCGCCGGCGGGCCGGCAACTCAGGCTCAGTGCCCGGTCCACAATCAACTCTAGGAGAACGGGTGGATTTCACACCGAACCCGGAGCAGCAGGCCGTCGCCGACGTGGTGACATCTGTGCTGGATCGGGACAATAGTTGGGACGCACTGGTTTCCGGCGGCGTGCCGGCACTGGCGGTGCCCGAGCGGCTCGGCGGTGACGGACTGGGTCTGCTGGAGGTCGCCACCGCGTTGACCGAGATCGGCAGGCACGGCACCATCAGCCCTGCGCTGGCCACCCTCGGATTGGGTCTGGTCCCGCTGCTGGATCTCGCGTCCGAGGCGCAGCAGGATCGCTACCTGGCGGGCGTGGCCGGGGGAGCAGTGCTGTCGGCGGCGCTCAACGAGCCCGGTGCCCAGCTGCCCGAGCGGCCTGCCGTGACGTACGCGGACGGGAAGCTCTCCGGTACGAAAATCGCTGTGCCCTACGCTGAATCGGCGCAGTGGCTGGTGGTCACCGCCGACAGTGGCGTCGTCGTGGTCGCCCCGAGCGCCGCCGGTGTCACCGTGACGAAGACGCCGACGGCCAACGGTTCCGACGAATACGTCGTGACGTTCGCCGACGTGGAGATTGCCGACGAGGATGTCCTGCAGGGCGCGTCGGCCCACCGGGTGAACGAGCTGGTGCTGGCGACGACGGGTGCGTTCGCGGCCGGGCTGGTGGCGGGTGCGCTGCGGCTCACCGCCGACTACGTCGCCACCCGGGAGCAGTTCGGGCGTCCGCTGTCGACCTTCCAGACCGTTGCCGCCCAGCTCTCGGAGGTCTACATCGCCTCGCGGACCATCGATCTCGTCTCGACGTCGGCCACCTGGCGACTGTCCGAAGGGCTCGACGCCGACGAGGATCTCGCCATCCTCGGTTACTGGTTGACGTCGCAGGCGCCGCCTGCGATGCGGACCTGTCATCATCTGCACGGCGGCATGGGCATGGACATCACCTATCCGATGGACCGCTACTACTCGTCGATCAAGGACCTGGCCCGCGTGCTGGGCGGTCCCGTGCATCGGCTGGACCTGGTGGGAGCGTGACATGGGCGAGCGAAGCGACGGGAAGTAGAACATGTTCATCGAGCTGACGCCCGAACAGCGGGCACTGCAAGCCGAACTGCGGCAATACTTCTCGACCCTCATCACCCCCGACGAGGCCAAGGCGATGGAATCCGATCGCCACAACGAGGCCTACCGTGCGGTGATCAAGCGCATGGGCTCCGACGGCAAGCTGGGGGTCGGCTGGCCCAAGGAATACGGCGGGCTGGGCTTCGGCCCCATCGAACAGCAGATCTTCGTCAACGAGGCCAACCGCGCCGACATCCCGCTGCCGCTGGTCACCCTGCAAACCGTGGGCCCCACTCTGCAGGTGTACGGCACCGAGGAGCAAAAGAAGAAGTTTCTGCCCGGGATCCTTTCCGGCGACATCCATTTCGCGATCGGATACTCCGAACCTGACGCGGGTACCGACCTGGCTTCGCTGCGGACCACCGCGGTTCGTCACGGCGACGAATACATCGTCAACGGCCAGAAGATGTGGACCACCGGCGCGCACGACGCCGACTACATCTGGCTGGCCTGCCGCACCGATCCGACCGCGGCCAAGCACAAGGGCATCTCGATCCTCATCGTCGACACCAAGGATCCGGGTTACTCATGGACCCCGATCATTTTGTCCGACGGTGCACACCACACCAATGCGACGTACTACAACGATGTGCACGTGCCCGCCGACATGGTGGTCGGCGGGGAGAACGGCGGCTGGAAGCTCATCACCACCCAGCTCAACCATGAGCGGGTCAGCCTGGGACCGGCCGGGCGCGTCGCGGGCATCTACGACCATGTGTACGCGTGGGCATCCAAGCCCGGCTCCGACGGCGTCACACCCATCGAGCACGACGATGCGCGGCATCTGCTCGGGCAGATCAAGTCCATCTGGCGCATCAACGAGCTGCTCAACTGGCAGGTCGCGGCGTCGGGCGAGACCATCGCCGTCGCCGATGCCGCAGCGACCAAGGTGTTCTCCACCGAACGCATCCAAGAGGTGGGCCGCCTGGCCGAAGAACTCGTGGGCCGCTATGGCAACCCGGCCGACCCGGAGACCGCCGAGCTGTTGGAATGGCTGGACAAGATGACCAAGCGCAACCTGGTCATCACGTTCGGTGGCGGGGTCAATGAGGTGATGCGGGAGATGATCGCTGCGTCGGGCTTGAAAGTGCCCCGGGTTCCGCGGTGACGTATGGCCGAGTGGCCAGTTGCCACACGCATATCTGCCAATTTCGTGCATCAAGTGGCCACTCGGCCGAGGGGACTGCAGATGAGTGACCTTCAAGCGGGCATCGATGAGATTGTCGCGGCCGGGCCTGGCGTGCCGACGGTGGGCCGGGACCCGGTGAATCAGCCCATGATTCACCACTGGACCGACGCCATCGGCGACAAGAACCCGATCTATGTCGACGAGGAAGCGGCCCGCGCGGCCGGTCATCCCGGGATCGTTGCGCCCCCTGCCATGATTCAGGTGTGGACCATGATGGGGCTCGGCCGCACCAGGTCCGACGACGATCCGCTGGCCCGGATCATGAAGCTGTTCGACGATGCGGGGTACGTCGGCGTCGTGGCCACCAACTGCGACCAGACCTACCACCGCTACCTGCAGCCCGGCGAACGGGTGAGCATGACCGCGGAGATCACCGATGTGGTGGGTCCCAAGCAGACTGCGCTGGGCGAGGGCTACTTCGTCAACCAGAAGATCCGGTGGCATGTCGGCGATGAGGAAGTCGCCGACATGGACTGGCGCATCATGAAGTTCCTGCCATCCGAGCGGGGCGCCAAACCCTCGGCCGTTCCCGAGGATCTGGATCCGGACAAGCTGATGCGGCCGGCATCGTCGCGCGACACCAAGTTCTTCTGGGACGGCGTCAACGCCCACGAACTGCGCATCCAGAAGCGACCGGACGGATCGCTGCAGCACCCGCCGGTGCCCGCGGTGTGGCAGGACAAAGATGCACCAACGGATTACGTGGTTTCGTCGGGCAAGGGCACGGTGTTCAGCTACGTCGTGCATCACGCACCGAAGGTGCCTGGTCGCACCCTGCCCTTCGTCATCGCGCTCGTCGAACTCGACGAGGGTGTGCGGATGCTTGGTGAGCTGCGTGGCGTCGACCCGGAACAGGTGAAGATCGGAATGCCGGTCACCGCAACGTTTATCGATTTTCCGGACAGCGACGTCAGCCCAGCCTGGACTCTTTACGCATGGGAGCCGCAAGCATGAGCCTCACCAAGCTCGACATCCAAGTCGGCACCACACTGCCGGAACTGCAGATCTACGGCGACCCGACGTTCATCGTGTCCACGGCCATCGCGACGCGTGACTATCAGGACGTGCACCACGACCGGGACAAGGCGCAGGCCAAGGGCTCCAAGGACATCTTCGTCAACATCCTCACCGACACCGGGCTCGTGCAGCGGTATCTCACCGACTGGGCGGGCCCGAACGCCGTCATCAAGTCGATCAAACTGCGCCTGGGGGTGCCGTGGTACGCCTACGACACCATCACCTTTGCCGGTGAGGTGACTGCGCTCGATGGTGACCTGGTGACGCTGAAAGTCGTTGGCAGCAACAGCCTCGGCGATCACATCATCGCCACCGCAACACTGACTTTGGGGGACGACTAGATGCTCTCCGGCAAGGCGGCCATCGCCGGTATCGGCGCCACCGACTTCTCCAAGAACTCCGGCCGCAGCGAACTGAGGTTGGCCGCCGAGGCGGTGCTCGACGCGCTCGACGATGCCGGCCTGCAGCCGTCGGACGTCGACGGTCTGGTGACCTTCACGATGGACTCCAACCTGGAGACCGCCGTGGCGCGGTCCACCGGTATCGGCGACCTGAAGTTCTTCAGCCAGATCGGCTACGGCGGCGGCGCTGCTGCCGCGACCGTGCAGCAAGCCGCTCTCGCGGTGGCGACCGGTGTGGCGGAAGTCGTTGTGGCATACCGGGCTTTCAATGAGCGCTCGGAGTTCCGCTTCGGCCAGGTGATGACCGGCCTGACCGTCAACGCCGACTCGCGCGGCGTCGAATACAGCTGGTCCTACCCGCACGGGCTGAGCACCCCCGCCGCGTCGGTGGCCATGATCGCCCAGCGCTACATGCACGAATACGGCGCCACGAGTGCCGATTTCGGTGCGGTGTCGGTGGCCGACCGCAAGCACGCCGCGAACAATCCCAAGGCGCACTTCTACGGCAAGCCGATCACCATCGAAGATCACCAGAATTCCCGCTGGATCGCCGAGCCGCTGCGCTTGCTGGACTGCTGTCAGGAGACCGACGGCGGTGTGGCCATCGTCGTCACCACCCCCGAGCGGGCCAGGGACCTCAAACACCGGCCGGTGACCATCGAAGCGGCGGCCCAGGGCGCGGGCACCGACCAGTTCACCATGTACTCGTACTACCGCGAGGAACTCGGTCTGCCCGAGATGGGCCTGGTGGGCCGTCAGCTCTGGGAACAGAGCGGCCTGGCGCCTGCCGACATCCAGACGGCCGTCCTGTACGACCACTTCACGCCGTACACGCTGATCCAGCTGGAGGAGCTCGGCTTCTGCGGTAAGGGCGAGGCGAAGGACTTCATCGCAGGCGGAGCGATCGAACTCGGCGGTCGGTTGCCGATCAACACCCATGGCGGCCAACTGGGGGAGGCCTACATCCACGGCATGAACGGCATTGCCGAAGGGGTGCGGCAGTTGCGCGGCACGTCGGTCAACCAGGTCGACAATGTGGAGCATGTGCTGGTCACCGCGGGCACCGGCGTTCCGACCTCCGGATTGATCTTGGGCTAAAGGTGCGTTGCCACCTCTGTCCGGCACGGTAATGTTTGCTCCACATGTGCAGGATGCGTGGAAGGGGGCCGTGGCATGGGGATGCCGCCGGATAGCAGCCCGTACGGGTCGCAAACGGTGACGGGTCCGGGGTGGCCCAACATCGACGAGGAACAGCTGACCGCAGCGTCGGCGTCCTATCAGAAGTTGGCGGCCAACATCACCGGCAACATCGTGCCTCAGCAGACCAACCAGCTGATGAAGCTCAACGAGGTCTGGCAAGGTACCGGCGCAACGGCCGCATCCGGCGAAGCCACCACGATGATCGGCCACCACGAGTCCAACGGCGCGCAGGCAGAGGCCATCGCCACCCAGCTCACCACCATGGCCGCGGCTGTCGTGCAGACCAAGACGGCGGTCAACGCCACGGCGCAGCAGGTGCAGCAGGAGGTCGAGATGCTGCAGGCGCTGCCGATCGACAACAAGCAGGCGTTGATCGAAGGCGTCATCAAGATGGGGCTGTCGCAGAACATCGCGACGGTGACCGCCGCGACCTCGGAGCTGGCCAGCAGCCTCGGAACCACGGCGAACATGCCTGCCGTCACCACGCCGCCCACCGCCGAGGCTCAGCAAGCCGCGCAGAAGGGCGGCGAGCAGATGATGCAGATGCTGGGGCAGTTACCTCAGATGCTCGGGCAGATCCCGCAGATGCTCGGCCAGGTTCCGCAGCAGCTGACCCAGCCGCTGCAGCAGTTGACGCAGCCGTTGCAGCAGTTGACGCAGATGTTCGGCTCGGCGGGCAAAGGCGGCACCGGCGGTGGTCCAATGCCGTTCTCCGCGTTCTCCACTCACCCCGCGGCAGGCGGGTCCGGCCCGAGTTCGGGCGCTGGACTGATGAAGGCGGCATCGTTGCCCGGCTCGGGCGGTGGCGGCGCGCAGACCCCGTTGATGGGCAAGCTCGTGGGCGGCCCCTCGCCGGTGTCGGTGGCCACCGAACCCGCCATGGCCGGTAGCAACGCGTTCGGCGGGGTGGCTCCGGTGTCCGCCGGCGGTATGGGCGGCGGCATGGGGCCGATGGGCGCGATGGGTCATCGCGGTTCCGGTGGTGGCGGCACCACGCAGGGCCTCGCTGTGCCTGCCCCTCTCGAGCACGAACTCGACGACGGCGACGTGGACGATGACTGGTGAGCCGGCTGTCATGCGTGTAGGTGCGATAGATTCTGAAAGAGGTGCCCGGTGAGCAGCACTCCGTTTACGAGCCCTGGGTTTCTGGGCTGGACCGCGGCTCCGATCGAGCTGCCGGACATGCCGACGATTCAGGCGGGTGCCGATGCGATGAGCATGACCATCGCGGGCCTCTTGCCGACGCTGGCAGCTTCACTGACCGCCAACGTCACCGCGCTGTCGGCCAAAGAGAACATGTTCAACGGCAAACTGTCCGACGCACAGGGCGCGTATGAGAACGCCGATCAGTCCGGCCAGCAAGGTGTCGGACAGCTGGGCCAGATGATGGGTCAGCTCGGCCAGATGGGCCAGATGGCCAGCCAGCCTGCGCAAGCCGCCGGTGGGATGGGCGGTCAGTTCGGCTCGTTGATGGAGCCCGTGATGAAGGCCATGGAAGGCGCCAAGGGCGGCGGTGGTTCCGGGTCCGGTGCTCCGGGGGAGGGTGCGCCGGGTGGTGGCGCGCCAGGTGGTCCTGGTGGGCCCCAGCCCCTGAACGACCGTGAGGCCAAGCTCAATGAGCGGGACGCCAAACAGGATGAGCGCGAGACTCGACAGAATGAACGCGATGCCCAGCAGGACGAGCGTCAGGCCGGCCAGGATGCCCGCGAGGCACAGCTGAACGAGCGTGCGCACCAGGCCCCCGCGGCCCCGCACAATGCGGGTGCCGGGCCGAGTGAGAACCGGCCAAGCGCCGGACCCGCTCCCGTGGCCCCGCACCAGGCTCCGGCCGCTCCGCCGCCAGCCGCGCCGGTGGCTCCGCATCAGCCGCCGCAGCGGTACGACGATGGAGACTTGTCGCGGCGCATGTAGGCGCAGCGGCTGCGGTCAGGGCCCGGGATCGAGAATCACGGCCGTGTCCACACCGTCTACCACGGCGCGCGCCAGATCAGCCAGTCGTTGATTGGTTCGTCGCGCGTGCGCGCGAAGTAGCGCGAATGATTTATCCATGTCGATCCCGCCGCGTTCGGCGAGCACACCCTTGGCTTGCTCGATGATCGTCCGCGTATTGAGAGCGCTGTGCAGCTGCTGGTTGACGACCTCAGCGCGCATGAGGATGCGGTGGTGCAGTATCCCGACAGCGGCGACGTCGGACAGCCCCTGACCCACCGCGAGGTCCCTTGCTGACATTGGACCCGGCTGGGTGCGCAGGAGATTTACAGAGCCGACACTCTCTTCGCGCAACCGCAGCGGAAGCGCGAACGCCGCCGAGAAACCGTACTCGGCGGCGCACTCGGCGAATGCGGGCCAGCGGTCCCGTGTTTCCTGGATTTCGGGTACCGGCACGGTTTGCCGGGTGAAGTAGGCCTCTAGACATGGGCCGGCGTTTGCTTCGACTTGTAGGAGTTCCAGCAGCCGCGTGCTTTCGCTGCTGGAGGCGAATACGTGCAGGTGTTGGTTCCCGTCACCGAGCATGATGCCCGCCTCGGATACCGGCAGCAAAGTTGTCAGCCTGTCGACGAGGCGCTGAGCGAACTCGGCGACGTCGTAGTCCGCGACAAGTGTGTCCGCGAGCCCGACGAATGCACCCGCGAGTTGCTCGTAACGGTCCATCCACTGCTCCCTTACACATCAATCTTTGCCCCATCGCTTGCAGTGGTCAACGTTTGCTCACGGAGTCATCGCCGGCCGACGGGCCAGGATCCGTACCGGGGTTGGTGTCTGATTCTGGGGTGAACCTCAGCCGACGGTGTATACAACGTCGGTAGCGACATCACTGAGCAAGCGTTGATGGGAATAGGCATAGGCCTGCATGCGCGCGTACGCCTCCCGTGCGCTCACGCCTGGTTGCGCGACGACCATCCCGGTTGCCTGGTGAACCTCGCGAGTTTGCAGGGGCTGGTCCCACAGCGACCCCAGGGAATCCACCGGCGCGTCACCTCAGCCCCGCTGAGCAGAATGCTGGTCACCATGTCGGCCATCGCAACGCCGTCGGTGTTATCGATGGCGGCGAGTTCCGGACGGGTATTTCGGTACAGATCGAGGACACCTACCTGGATCGCCCCGACCTGTAGTGGCAGGGCATACATCGCCGCGACTCCGATCGCGGCAGCCTCATAGGCGAACATCGACCATCGCTCGTACGCGGCGGCCAGATCCGCCACCAGGATCGGCTGACCGGAATCGATCGCATCCACACCAGGCCCCTCGCCACCGGAAGGATCCCCACGCAGGTCTCGCATAGCCGACGTGCGTCATCTTTGTGCGCCGCGGTCCGAAGGCGCCGAGAAACCTCGCTCCAGCGGATCTGGTGCGTTCATGGCTCGCTCCCGTTCTGTCCATCGGTCAAGCCACGGCTCTACGCGCGTGACAGTACCGCCAGGCTGCCGCTCGGGGCTCGACCAGTGGATGGATGTCTGCGCAAGGGAGAGGCATGTCGTTGACAACGCAAGGCCACAGTCAGCCTGGCTAAGTAGCTGGCGCGTTAAATAATTTTGTGATCGAAAAAAATTAGTTTGCTGGAGACTTTCTAGAAAACTTTGATACTACTAACAAACGCCATCAGGCGGCGGTCGGAGGCGGCCTGTGTGATAGCTGATTGTCCCGCGTGTTGTCGCAGTGCACCTATCGTGGGAAGTCCTCGACCCCGTCGTCTGCGACGATAGATTTTACCACTGTTTACCTGCGAATTTACGCCCATGACAGCCCGTGAACGCGTCGTCTCCATGTCGGGTTGACGGGACGGTCAGGAAGGTGCGCAGCGAGACTTGGGGCACCGGTCCATGCGCTTGAAATTCACCAGTAAGCGCATTTTTGGCAATGAATCGTGAATATGCTAGTGTTTGGAACACGTTCTCGGTCAGTGCACCGTAACGAACTTGGCTAATCAAACAACATTGTCGCCAGGACCCCGCGACGAGCGTCATCATTTGTCGGTGATCCAGCGGGAGGTCGAAGACATGGCAAAAAGATCTGCGGTGCCCAGTCGCGTGTCCGAGCGGGATTTGCGATGGGTGTCTCCGCAGTGGACCCCGGGTCCGCGGGGGTCACGTCTCTGGGCGATTTGATCGGACTGTCGAGATGGACGATTTGCAAGTCAGCCCAGTGGCTCCTCTGTCTCAGGCCGCGATGGCGGTCGCCGCGGACGCCGGGCGGGGGATGGACCCTGCTGATGAGGCCGATTTGATGTATGGAGTTGCCGCGGGCAACGTTTACCGACCGGCCAACCCGCGTTCGTTCTTTGCCGTACCCGGGGGGTTGGTCGATCGCCACGCATCGGCGACCGTAGGCGATAGTGCCGAGTCGTACCAGGAATGCGCGGACGGCCCGGGAATGCTGCGCGAAGTGCGAACTCTGATTGTCGACGACAACGCCCTCCACCGTGAGTACCTGGCCGCTGTTCTCGCCTCGCACGGCGCCGTGACTTCGGGGCTCGCGTGGGACTTGTCCTCCATGCGGGCGGCGTTGGAAGAAGCGTTGCCGCGGGTGATCTTGGTGAGCATGACGACTCGCGACAGCGGGATGTTGCTGCGGCAGGCTCTGAAATCCAGCCCGCACGTCCGAGTGGTGGTTATCGGCGTATCAGAGGATGACGAAACCGAGATAGTCTCGTGCGCCGAGTTGGGTGTTGCCGGCTATCACGTACGGACCGAGTCGCTCGAGAATCTAATTGTAGCGATACATAAGGTTGCTGTGGGTGAGTTCTCGTGTTCAACAGGGATCTCGGGCATTCTGCTCAGAAGGCTCTCGTCACTCGCATCGCAGCGGCAGTCTGCGACAAAAGAACTAGCCCTTACGGAGCGCGAGGCCCAGATCTTGAGGATGCTGGTGGTAGGTCGTTCGAATTTGGAAATCGCGACGGAACTCTGCATCGCCGTGCATACCGTGAAGAACCACGTCCACAGCCTGCTGGCCAAGCTTGGCGTGAGCACGCGGGCGCAGGCAGCTGCCCTCGCCCGGACGATGCTGTACGCCGAAGATTCACCCGCGAACTAGTTCCCGAACTAGACCCTGATACATCCCAAAAATCGCTCTGAAGGTCCATGTACCAATGGCTTTCAGCCATCGATAGTGGATGAATGCGGTATTGGTTAACTCGCGACCACCACGTGGCGTCGCTGTCGACCAATCTGGCGGCTCCCCGAGGTCGGCATACAGGTAGTCGGGCACACCTGCAATCACGCCTTTGGTTGTCTTCAATCGGTTCAGGCTGTTTCTTTCCGTGAGCGATTCGAGCGGGGAGTCCGCTGATGTGTGGCATCATCGCCTGTCGGACGTCGGGGCCGGCAATCGAATATCTCCGTATTGCGTTGCGCCGTCTTGAATATCGTGGCTACGACTCGGTCGGGGTGGCGGTCAGGACCAACGATGGCGGAGTCGAGCGATTGCGTGCCGTCGGGCGGGTTGACGCCTTGGATCGGCGGCTGAGCGAACGCACCGGTGCGGAACTGGACGGCGTCGGAATCGGCCACACACGTTCGGCCACGCATGGCTCGGCGACAGAAGATAATGCACACCCGCACGTCGACTGTTTCGGCGAGATCAGCCTCGTGCACAACGGCATCATCGAGAATGCAGACCGGCTGCGACACGCACTTCTGATATCGGGTCACCGGTTCGCCTCGGATGTCGACAGCGAGGTGTTGTGTCACTTGATCGAGGATCAACGGCGGATGTGCGGCGACCTGTTCGAAGCAGTCGAAGCTGCTCTCGTTGCACTCCAAGGTTCCTGGGCCATCGCGGTCCTCGAGCACTGCACTGGTCGGCTCGTGGTTGCAGCCGATCACTCGCCGCTTCTCGTTGCGAGTACTCGGCACGGCCAATTCGCAACGAGCGACATCGCTGCGATCGCTGATTGGACCGACGAGTTCCGGGCCCTTGAGGACGGCGACGTCGTCGAACTGGGCTTCACCGAGCGCTGGCGAAATCACGAACTCAACACCGCACCTCGTGCCGCGTCTCGATGTCTGCTGCGCCAAGGCGTCGTGGAACTCAACGGCTACTCCGACTACATGGCCAAGGAGATCGACGAACAACCCGAAGTGGTCGCTCGAGTGCTCGACGAGGTGGCCCCGGCTGTTGCCAGCGGTGCGCTGTGGCGGGATCTTTACCTGGAGTCCTTCGACCGTGTCCACGTCATAGGTTGCGGCACTTCGTTGAACGCCGGCCAGGTGCTCGGCAATCTGGTACGTCGTATCGGTGGGCTGCCGGTGACCAGTTGTGTGGGAAGCGAGGACGGCGATTCCATCCTGGAGCCGCGTACTTTGCGACTCGCGATCAGTCAGTCCGGTGAAACCGCCGATGTTCTTCATGCAGTCGAATCCCACGGAATCACGGCTGCGCCCCTCCTCGCTGTCACCAACAATGCGCATTCCACGTTGACCCGTCGAGCGGATGCGGTGGTGTTGTGCAACGCGGGCACCGAAATCGGCGTTGCGGCGACCAAGTCGTTTGTGTGCCAGGTCGTTGCCGGTTCGGCGGTGATGATTTCGGCGATGGTCGCTTTACGCCGACTCTCTACGGCGTCGGCACAGTGTCTTGTCGATGAGCTTCTACGTCTGCCCGATCAGCTGGCCGCAGCGATAACCACATCGAAATGCATTGTCCCCCAGCTAGCTGATGGTATGACATCCGAGTCTGGTGTGGTTTTTCTCGCCAGGAGCACCGGGCTGCCTTACGCCGCTGAGGGCGCACTGAAACTGAAGGAACTCACCTATCGCTGGGCTGAACTCTGCCCGGCAGGCGAACTCAAACATGGTCCATTGGCATTGATCGATAACGGAACTCCTGTCATCATCATCGATAGCGGTGACCCTAAACTCGCCACCTGCGTGGCTGAGGTGAGGGCCCGCGGGGGACGTGCGATCACGATCGGACCGGCCGACGCCCTGGTGCCGCTGGCCGACAATCCGCAGCTGCCGTGGGGTCCACTCACCAGCGTCGTTCCACTTCAAATACTGGCTCGCACACTCGCATTAGCGCTGGCGCGAGACGTTGACAAGCCTCGGAACCTCGCCAAGTCGGTGACGGTCGAGTGACACGGAATAGATCCAGGGGCGGGTGTCTGGCAACCAGGGCGGGCGGGGACGCGGCCTGCCGCAGCTTACCACGACAGCAATGGAGCAAGCCGATGAGCGTCGGCCACAGTGCTCACATCTTCCGTAGGGTTCCCGCGACCTGTGCCGTGACTCTCGGCGCGATTCCGTGCGGTCTCGGAGTGGAATCGACGGGGAAGGGCCTCGTCGAAAACCATTCTACGAAGGGGAGTTTCGCCAAATTTTCCGCGGTAACGTCATGACCGCGACGGGCATGCGTGTCGTTGTCGTCGGTGCCGGTCTGGCCGGGCTGACAGCTGCTCTGGATTTGGCCGCAGCGGGTGTTGATGTCACCGTGCTTGAGGCGCGTGATCGGGTGGGAGGCCGGATGCGCGGCGTCCCGGTGTCAGAAGGTGTCGTGGCCGACGGAGGGGCTGCCTATCTGGGCGTGCGGCACACCGAGCTGCTCGGGTTGGTGCAGGAGTGCGGACTCGGCCTGGTCTCAACCGACGTAGAGGGTGACAGCACTTTCCTGCTGGCCGGCCGTCGCACGACAACTCCGAGTCGGGTGCCGCCCCTGAACGCTGTCGCGCTCGACGGTCTGTTCGATCGCCTTGAGGCACTCGTCGATCAGGTGGACGCGGACGCGCCGTGGCAGAGCCCGCAGGCGCGACAACTCGATCGGATGTCTGCCGCGAGATGGCTTGCCCACGAGGTCAAACATCCCGATGCGCAAACCTTGTTCCCGTTGTACATCGGCGAGATGATGGCGGCTGATCCGGCGGCGATCTCTGCTCTCCACATGGCCTTCTATCTCCGCTCCCGCGGAGGAATCCACTATCTCGATGCCTTCGAGGGCGGGGCCCGGCGGTGGCGCATCGACGGCGGCGTGCACCTATTGTGTCTGGCGCTTGCTGAACGGCTTGGCGACCGGGTGCGGTTGCAGCATCCCGTTTGCGTGATCCATCAGGACGTCGACGGTGTTGTGGTGCAATGTGTTCAGGACGTTGATGGCACGCGGTCCGAGTATCGAGCGGACCGGGTGGTCGTGGCGATACCGCCTCTTCTGGCGCAGCGGATCGAGTTCCGGCCGGTACTTCGCGCGCCGCGCGCGACCGCGTTCACGGGTCGTGGTTGCGCGATCAAGGTGCATCTGGGCTATCCCGCGCCCATCTGGCGTGATCGTGGCTTGTCCGGATGGTCGCTGAGCGCCAACGGGCCGTTGCTGTCCACGGTCGATGACTCTCCGCCGGATGAGTCTGCCGGTGTACTCACAGGATTCATCACCGGCGCAGCGGCATTCACCTTCACGGGGCTGCCGTTGTCCGCGCAGCGGGGCGCGGCCCTGGCCCACGCCCACCGGCTCTTTCCGCAGTTACCCCCACCGACGCGATGCACGATCACCGACTGGCTGGCCCAGAAATACAGCAGGGGATGCTATGCCGCTCTGTTCGGCCCCGGCGACTGGCTGCGACTTGGCCCGACTCTCACCGCACCGCACGATCGTGTCCATTGGGCGGGAACCGAAACCAGCCTGGAATTTTTCGGCCTGATGGAGGGCGCGATCAGGTCGGGCCGACGCGTCGCCACCGAGTTGATCCACGGCGCCGAGTCGACGACTCTCTCGCGAGAGGTCGTAGAGCGATGACCTTATCCACCGAAACAACACGCGCCGGCTTCGCTGCCGCCAAACGTCGAGCATCCTGGCTTGTGGCACAGCCATTTCGGGGTTATGGCTCGGTCACGCTTGCCCCGGACGGCGGCACCGTACCTGACCCGTACGGTGCCGCCGCTGGCGCCGTGGCGAGAGTTCGGTTTCGATCCCCGACATCGCCCCCGCAGCCTGAGCACTCTCCCGTCAAAGTGCTCAGTTTCCGATCCGCGCTCGGCGCGGATGCCATCAGGCCAGGGCGCGCGGCAAGCAGGCGAGTTGGCGGGCGCTGAGACCCTCACGGATCCTTTGGATCTGGTCGGGTGCAAACGCTTCCATAGGCTGCGTCTTGATCGGCCGGCGGGAGGTCCACGTGAAGGTTACCGAGTATCGGTCGCGAGCCCGAGGTGGGGTTGCGCGGTGGAGCACCTTGGCGGTATCAGGCATCACGACTGTCCACTTCGGCCCCGCCGCCAGGCGCCACTCGTCCTGCGGCACGATCGACCGGAGCTTCTCGTCCGAGACGAAGCCTCCGACATAGCGGAGCCGTTCGACTGCCTCCTCGCTGCGGGCCCGCCTGACGTATGCGAACGGTCCGCCGTCGGCGTCGACCTCGTTGAGCCACACCAGTATTTTCAGCACGCGATAGTCCTCGATGTCGCGATGCCACTGCCGAACGTCGTGCGGAGGACGCCCGTCGGCCACCTCGCGGCGTACATCCGGACCGTAATAGCGGGCAGGCAAGCCCAGGTAGTTCTCGACGATGTCGAGCAGTTGCTCGTTGAGACCGAATCGCCAAAGATCGAGCTCGGTCAGGAGTTCCGATCGCGACGGGCGCAGTGTGCTCGACGTCGCAGTCCGAGCCGCCAATTCTTCGACGAACCGTTCCAGCGGCTCCTTCACGAGCTCGGCACCGGGCAGATCCAATTCGTCGAGCGTCGTGACATGCACGCCTTTGTCACGGATTTGGGCGACCACCTCACGATGAGATTCCCCGAGTGCCGGCAGGCAGGAAACGTATCGGCGGAGTCGCCGTTCGTACCGCTCGTGGGCCAGCCGCTGCACAAGAGGGACTCGGAAAAGCGCTTGGCGCTTGGCGCGGTTGGCCAGTCGATTGACCTGCTGGACCGCAGCTGGGAGATCGGGCAACGTACACCTCATCACATGCTGCCCGGAGCCTACCAAGCGGTTGGCCCCGATCGCTGGGATTAGCCATGGTTGAAGCCAGATGGTCCCGTCGAACCGCCGACGTCCGGCTCTCGTCAGATCGCTCGATCGGCCACTTCCAACATCGACAATTACGCCCGACCCGGCGTTAGCCTTGGTATCGAATCGAGGACGGTGAAATGAGGCGCGACCAGATAAGCCGGGTTTGTGGCGTGCTCCTCCTAGGGCCGCTGTTGCTGGCATGCGGCCGGAGCGTATCGAGCGCTGTGCACACACCGGCTGCCATACGCGCCCCGGTCACCGCCGGCCTGACGCTCCCGCCCGGCCAGAGCCTTCCGAGCGATGCCGCATGCGCTGGGCAGGTAACGCCAGGAGGGGAAATACGGCCTGCCAACATCCCTTTCAACCAGACCCGTGGGCGCCAGAAGCCACTGCCGGGCCTCCTGTCACGAGTGAGCGGCGACTACAGCGGCACCACCGATGAGATCATCCAGTGGGCGGCGTGCAAATGGGGAATTGATCCCGACGTGGTCCGAGCCCAGGCCGTGCGGGAGTCGAGCTGGTTCATGACCCAGGTTGGCGATTTCACCACTGACACCCGGTGGTGCGCTCCCGGTCACGTTCCCGGCGGAGATGGCGAACCTGGATGCGCCCAGAGCGTCGGGATCCTGCAGGTGAAGTACCGGTACTTCGTTGACGCCTTCCCGGAGGCGTCCCAGTCGACTGCGTACAACCTCGACTACACCCTCGGGGTGTGGCGCACCTGCTTCGAGGGACAGGAGCAGTGGCTGGCCGATCAACCACCCAAGTCGCGCTACCAGGCGGGCGACCTGTGGGGCTGCCTCGGCCGGTGGTACGCGGGGAACTGGCGCAGCGATATGGCGCTGGGCTACATCGACGAAGTGCAGCAGGCCTACCGTACGCGGGCGTGGGAGGCCCAAGACTTCATCGAACTTCAGGCTCCCTCCCAAACCGGCTGACCCGACAGCAGCCTCTCGAGAAGCCAATGAAAATCCTTGTGGTTACCCGCGACGCGCCCAGGCTCATCTCGGGTGCCGCCAAGCGAAATGCCTACCTGCTGCGCGCGTTGTGTGAGGCGCATCGTGTCACGCTCGTGATTGTCACCGATGATCCGGCGGTCGCAGCGCGCGACGGCGCGGGGTTGGAGGCCAAGCTGGAGGCCCTGCATATCGTGGGGGCGCCACTGAGCCGCTACAAGCGAGCCTGGCAGCTGGCCTCGCCGGCGTTGCGGCAGCCGAGCGTGACGCTGCGGTTCAGCCCGCCACGAGCGGGGCGGGCGATTCGCGCGTTGCTCACGGGGGAGCGGTTCGATGCGGTCGTGTACCAGAGCGTGATCGTGGCGAACCACCGGCTGCCGCCCGGCCCCACCGTGGTGATTGACGAGCACAACGTCGAATACGAGCTGTTGGAACGATCGGTGCCCCAAGCGCGGTCGACGTCGCGACGCATTCACTACGCACTGGAGGCGGCGGCGTTGAAGCGCCTGGAGCTGGCGTTGCTGGCGCGCGCCGATCTGGTGTCGGTCACGAGCGAGCGTGAGCGGGAGATGCTGGGAGCGCTCCTGCCTGGCGCGAGCGTCGTGGTCACGCCGAATGGCGTCGATACCAATGCGTTCGCGCCAGGCCCGCAGGGGGCGGGGACGCCGCATCGGGTCATTTTCACCGGATCCATGGACTACCACCCGAACGAGCAGGCTGCGCTCTATTTCGCAGACACAATCTGGCCGCGGGTATGTGCCGAGATTCCCGATGCGACATGGTATCTCGTGGGTATCCGCCCGCCGGCCTCGGTCAAGCGGCTGGCCACGTTGCCCGGCGTGGTGGTTACCGGCGCAGTAGCGGAAACGCAGCCATATCTATCCGCGGCGGCGGTAGCGATCGCTCCGCTCAAGGTGGGCGGCGGCACGCGGCTCAAGATTCTCGAGGCCCTGTCGATGGGTAAGGCGGTCGTCACGACGGCGCTGGGCTGTGAGGGGCTGAATGTGACGGCCGGTGAGCATGTGCTGGTGGCGGACGATCCTGGCGACTTCGCAGATGCCGTGATCCGGGTGATGCGCGATGACGGCCTACGAACGCGGCTCGGAGCGGCCGGCCGGGCGTTGGTGGAGCGGGAGTACAGCTGGACGCGGAGCGGGCGTACCTTCGTCCACGCAATAGAGCGGTGCGTCGACGAACGTGGTTCGGTCGTTCGGCCCCCAGCAAGGCGCCGGCTTCCTTTTGGCGATCGCGGAGTCAAACCCGAGCCACGGCGGTATACGTAACCCATGCTCGAGATGCTCAAACGGGCGCTCCGCAGGATCGGCCTGTACGACACACTGCGCCGTTCGCCGGTGTACGGAGTTTATCTCCGGCTCTTTCACCCGAAGCTCGCATCTCAGCCGCGACGCGAGTTGCGCTTCTATCGCCAGGCGTTGCCCGCGCTGAGGCCGGGTGACCTGATCTTCGATGTGGGAGCGAACGACGGCTTCAAGACCGCCATCTTCCTGAAGCTCGGCGCACGTGTGGTCAGCGTCGAGCCGGACCGAGCGAGTGTTTCAGTGCTGCGCCGCCGCTTCTCGAACAAGCCCGTCACCATCGTGCCCAAGGCTGCGAGCGACGACGTGCGTACGGTCCAGTTCCACGTGGCCCAGCCGGGATCGGCTCTCAACACCCTGAGCGACAAGTGGGTTGAAGCGCTCCAGGACAGCTCCACCTCGCGATTCGGACCCGACGTTCGATTCGAGCAGAGCTATGACGTGCAAACCGTCACCGTCGAACAGCTCATCGCTGACTACGGCCGACCGTCTTTCCTGAAGATCGACGTGGAAGGCCACGAGTTGGCGGTGCTGCGTGGCCTGCGGCAGGCCGTCCCACTGGTCTCGTTCGAGCTGAACCTGCCTGAATTCCGCGCCGAAGGCCTTGAATGCGTTGATATCTTGGAGCACATCAGCTCGGGAACCGAATTCAATCACGTGATCGAGGACAGCTTCGAATCTCCCTTCTGGCTCTCCGCTTCGGAATTCAGACGATGGCTGGAGGAGACGGACCTCCGCTATCTCGAGGTCTATGCCCGTACCTCCGCCGTCGAGATGTCGAGCGACGGCTAGCGATCGACATCGCGACAGGACCGGCAAGCGAGAGGGCAGTTCAGGCCTCGCGCCGGTCCGTGCGGACCCACGTCTCGGCACGATGGCCCAGGACGCGGCGCACGTGGAATAGCTTGCGCAGCACGAGCCCGGGGCCGCCCGCGAGCGCGCGGTAGGCCGACGGGGGCGCGGCGGCCGCCCACAGGCCGAGCAGTACAAAGCAAGCGATCACCGCGAGCGCGAGCGCGAACGGTACTAACAGCCACCAAGTGATCGCACCGGCGAGCGCCAACGCGCCCGCGACTAGGGCCCCGGCGGATGCGAGCCCTGTGAGCAGACCCAGCGGCGGCACGAGGATGCCGAGGGCCGTTTCGAGCAAGGCGGGCCTCTTGCGCAGACCGCTCCGGATGAGCGCGGGCACCAGCGCGCGCGCCACATACAGCTTGCCGCCCTCCCAGCGTTGACTTTGCAGGTCGGCAGCCTGCGCGGACGGCGCGGTCGGCGAATGCAGGATCGCGGCGGGGACGAACTCGACCTTTTCCCCGGCGAGCCGCAGGCGCACGGAGTATTCGAGGTCCTCGGCGCTGGTGAAGGCGTCCCACGGATGTAGCCGCAGCACGTCGGCGGCGAAGAACATCCCGTTGCCCTGAAGCGTGCAGGTGAGGCCGAGCCTGGCGCGACCGCCAGAGCGCACGCGGTTGATCAGGAGAAACGCGGCCGCGCGCAGCTGCGAGCGCGGCTCGTTGTCCGGGTCGAGCAGCGAGACGCCCTGGGCCGCGTCCGCTCCACCCTCATAGGCCGCGACGAGCGCCGCCAGGAAGCCGCGGTCCGCGACCGTGTCGGCGTCGACGACCGCGATCGCATCGGGCCCGTCGATCTCGCTGAGCAACACGTCCATGGCGAATCGCAGGGCGTGGCCCTTGCCGCGCGCATCGGGGGCCGTACGCACGAGCACGCGCGCACCGGCGGCACGAGCCAGTGCGGCCGTGTCGTCGCTGCAGTTATCGGCGACGACCACGACCGCGTAACGCTCATGCTCGAGCGTCTGGTCGAGCAGCGCCGCGACGCACCTGCCGATCAGGAGGGCCTCGTCGTGCGCCGGCACCACTACCGTCACGCGTCGGGCGGCACGCATCGGCGCGTGCGGGGGCGCGGGACGGATACGGTCAACCGTGGCCGCCAGTGTCAGCACAAGCAGGTAGACGGCGGGCACGAGAAGTACGATTCCGGTCCCCAACAGCACCGCCTCGACACCGATCTCGAGCAGCCTCGACGCGCTCACCGGGCCGGTGTCCTCTCCGCGGTGCGCAGGGTTTCGCCGATCTGATCTTCCGCACCGGCGCGGCGCTTACACTGATCGCATCGCACGTGCTCGCGAGCGATCGAAGGTAGAAGCGCATGGCACGTCGCCCGACCGCAGCTTGCAGATCTGCACACCCGGGTAGCCAGGTGAGTGCCGTACCGGGGGCGCGTCGGCTCGCGAGGACGGACTGGCTGCCGTGGGGCAAACGGTCCGAACATCCCCGCGTGTGCATCGTGCGCCAGAACGACGGGTTCGACGAGTCCGTCCAGCGCGAGGCGAGCGCCCTCGCCGCCGCCGGCTTCGAGGTGGACGTGCTGTGCATGCGCTTCGCGCCGGGGCAGGACGACATCCGCCCGGCGCCGGGGATCAAGGTGACGGGCCTGCCTGCGTCGCTTCACCGCGCCGGGCTGCTCAGTTACTGCGTCGACTACGCGTGGTTCTGGTTGCTCGTCGCGGTGACACTCGCAGTCCGGCACGCGCGGCGCCCGTATGCCGTCGTCCAGATCAACACGATGCCTGACGTCCTCGTGTTCTCCGCCATCGTCCCGAAGCTGCTCGGCGCCTGGGTGGTCGGGTTCTTCAAGGAGCCGACGCCCGAGTTGTTCGAAACGCTGTACGGCAGGCCCGGTCTCACGCGCGCGCTCGCACGCGTCGAACAGGCCGCCCTCCGCTTCGCGGACCACGCTCTCACGGTCACCGACGAACTGAGGCAGGTATACGTCGAGCGCGGCGCTCGTCGCGAGGACATCTCGGTGATCCGTACGGCCAACGCGTCGCGGCCGATCCCACAGGCGGTTGTCCGCAACGCCGCGTCTACGAATGGCTTTCTCGTACTGTGTCACGGCACGATCGAGAAGCGCTACGGGCCCGACACGATCGTCGATGCGGCTGACCTGCTGCGCGACCGGATTCCGGGCCTGCGGGTTGTGTTCACCGGCCGCGGCGGCGGCATTCCCGAGCTGCTCGACCAGATCGAGCGGCTCGGGCTCGGCGACATCGTGACGTTCGAGGGCTGGGTCTCCCGCGAGCGGCTCGACGAGTTGCTCGCGACCGCCGACGTCGGTGTCGTCGCACAGAAGGCGTCGCCGTACTCGCACCTCGTGACCACGAACAAGATGATCGACTACTGGAACTTCGGGCTGCCGACGATCGCGAGCCGGCTCCGCTCCGTCTCGGCGGCGCACGATGACGACCGGCTCGAGTACTTCGAGCCCGGCAACGCCGCCGCACTGGCCGCCGCGATCCAGCGACTGCACGACGATCCGGTACGGCGCGCGCAGCTTTCCGACAACGGCCGCGCCGCACTCGATCTCAGCGGCTGGGACGCGCAGGCTGACCTCTACCTCGGGGTCTACTACTCGCTGCTGGCCGGTCAGCTCGGCCGTCGGCGCGGACGACGGCGTCCCCGGCTCGTGACCAGCTGATCGATCGTCGAGCCGGGGCCCGACGGGCTCAGACATGACGACCGTTCGCGAGCCTCCGCGCGACTGTTCGGATCAGCATCGGGTACTCGTACAGGCCCGGGCGTCGGTCGTCGCTGGCCCAGATCGCGTTCTCGACCGGTCCACGCATCGACGCCAGGTACGGGCGCAACGCCATCCGGCGGCCCAGGATTTCGCGCGCGGAGGTCGGGATGTCCGTGCTGTGCCGCACCCAGCGGACACCGGCGGCGGCATGCACCGGTTCGACGGGCAGACCGTTCGCCAGCCGCCACATCAGGTACGGGAAGTCCACTCCGGCACGGCCGCACAGCGACTGCCAGCCCCAGACGCGTGGGTTGATGTCGAGCAGCTTGAATTGCCCGCCATCCTGGTGGCGTTTGTACTCGAACTCGATGAGGCCCGTGTACGAGAGCGCCGCGAGCAGGGTCTCGGAGCTCGAGACGATCGCGGGCTGCTCGATCGTCTCCACGAACGTGCTGGCGCGGCCGAAGTCCGTCGGAAACTGTCGCGCGCGGCGAGCGACGACGGTCGCCAGCGGCCGCCCCCGGTCGGCCAGGGCGGCATACGACACCTGGCTCTCGCCGCCGCCGGGGACAAGTTCCTGCACCAGCAGCTGCTCCGCCGGTAGCAGCGTCACCGCCTGCTCGAAGGCGGCACGCAGCTCCTCGCGCGTGTCGGTGCGCCAGGCCTTGGCGACCGTCAGCGCATTTTCCTCCTCGTGCACGGCTGGCTTGATGATCACGGGGAGCTCGAGCGGGAGTGCGGCCGCCTCGGCGGCGCTGGCGGGCCGCCAGGTCCTGGGGTACGGCACCTTCACGCGCTCGGCCAGCTCATACGTCGCGCGCTTGTCGAACGCGATCCGCAGCGTGTCCCAGGGCGGCGTGGTCAGCACGTAATACTCGGCCAGCGCGGCGTGGTGCTGCGCAATCATCGCAGCCACCCGGTCGCTGGTCGGGAACAGCGTGCGGCCCCGTACCTCGGCGCTGCCGGCGAGCTGGAGCAGTTGGTCTGCTTGCTCGGCGTACGGCCCGGGCACGAGTGGCAGCGAGTTCGCGCAGTAACGCGAGTACGCGCCCAGCACGTCCTCGCCGTCGATGAGCACCCATACATCGATGCCGTGTCGTCCGAGGCTACGCACGAGGCCGAGCCCCCGATAGTCGCCGCCGACGACGAGCGCACCAGACATCTCAGCTACGGTTCGAGGTCGCTATTCCGCGCGCCGGCGTGGCGTCGCGGGGCATACCGTGCGCGAGTGTGGCATCGCCGGCGATACCGCGTGCGAGCGCTGGAGACACGAACTCCGTGCCGGCAACGAACCGCATCAGCGGGCCGAAGCTCCACGCCGCGGGCGCGCCGACGATGTGTAGCCCCGGCACGCTCGTCCCGAACCCGCTGTCCAAGATCGGGTAGCCGCCCACCTGTGCGATCGCGGCGAGCAGTTCACGGGCGAGGAACGGGTAGCCCCCGATGTCTACTCGGTACCCGGTCCCGAGCAGCACATGGTCGACCGTCCGGACGCTGTCGTCCGCGAGCGTCAGCTCCATCCCGCTGCCGGCCTCACGTGCACGAAGCACCTCGGCGTTCGTCGTGATCTTCACGGACGCCAGCCGCGGGGCGAGCCAGGCTGCGCCCGCGGGCCGGATCGAGCGCGGACCGGCCTTGTCCTGCAGCCCGCGCGGAAGGCGGCGATACCAGTCGGGGGCGGCGACGAGCCGGCTGAGACCTGCCGGGCCGACGTCCGGCGGCGCGTACAGCAGGCGCGTGACCGGGCCGAGCTTGTGCAGCATCGAGGTTTTCGTCTTCAGGTAGCGGACGAGCGGTGCGCGTACGAGCACTTCCACCTCGGCGCCGACCTCGTGCATGAGCGCGGCGGACTCGAGCGCGCTCTGACCGCCGCCGATCACGACCACCTTCGATCCGGCGAACGTGGAGAGGTCGGTGTGTTCCGAGGTGTGCGAGACCAGTGACCGGGGAAATCCGGAGAATTGAGGCGGACGCGCAGCGAACCGCCCGATCCCGGCCGCGACGACGACGCGTGCGGCGCGCAGGGTCTCGCCCTCGGTGAGCGTGACCTCAAACTCGCCATCGGCGCGGGAAACGCGCTCGACGAGCCGCTCGTCGCGGAGTTCGGTCAGCTTCGTCGAGACCCACCGCCCGTACTCGATGAAGTCGGCGAGCGCGACAGGCTTCGTCACCGGGCACTCGACCGCGCGGCCGTACGCGTCGAGTGTCAGGCTGCCCTCGGGATCGCTGATGTTCGACGCGACGTAGGGCGAGCGCAGCAGCATGCCCCGCGGCATGTCACTCCAGAAGGACATCGCGGGGCCGAACACGCAACTCGTGATGCCGTAAGCCCGGAGGTGCGCGGCGGCCGAAAGTCCGTACGGCCCGGCGCCGACGATCGCGACGGGGATGCGCGGTGTTTTCATGGTGATCGTCCCTTCGGTGGGTTCGGTAAGCGCATGTGTTCGGCGCGAACGATCGGGAAATCGGCCGCGACGTGACGGCCTTCAGGTGAAGTAGCGGTAGAGAAGTGAGCCGGCTCGCTCGGTGATGTGGTCCGGCACCGCGTCATCGGTGAGCAGACGCGCCAGCGTGCCGAGAAGTTCGCTGACGTCTCGACGACCCGCAGGGTCGCCGGTCAACGACCGGAGCGTCACGATCCGCCGCTCCTCGCTGACCCACTTGCGCTTGTACGCGATGAGCCCGGGCTGATCGAGATCGCTGAGACCCCAATCCAACAGGCGAAACCCCCGGTCGGACGCCCAGCGCAGGGCGGTCCAGAAGAGCGCATCGTTGGGCCGCATCGGAAGCGCTGCCGCCACCGATGCACCGAACTTGTAGTACAGAACGTCGTTCCACGCGAGGTAGATCGCTCCCGCAATCGGCTCGCCGTTGACCCGCGCAAGCAAGGTCACGATGCCGTCGTGCGCGGAGAACTCCTGCCAGATCCGCTCGAACAGGGCGAGCGGCTGGGCCAACAGCCGGTACTTGTACTTGCGCAGCGATACATGCAACCGGTGATAGATCCGGATGGCGTCGATCCCGGTGAGCACGTCGACGTGGACACCGTTGCGTTCGGCCGTGGCGATGTTCCGCCGGACGGCCGGGCCGAGTGACCGGTAGATCTCCTGCACCGGCTCACCCAACGGCGTGCCGTGCCAAGCCGCCTGCCCCGTGGGCACGAGGCCGTCGCCGGTCGTCGGCACGGCCGTGTCGAGGCAGCGAATCGTGAGCGGGGCCCCGTCGCGCAGCGCGCCGGTCAACAGGGACGGCCACATCGCCCGATCGGACACGAGTGGCTCGGCCCTGTCCGAGAAAGGAAGGCTGACCAGTCGGTCGCCACGCATGTCGCTGATCGGAACGAAGGCGAAGCCGTCGGTCGGACATCCCGTGGCATCGGTGACGATCCGCGCCTGCGGTGTGAACCCGTAGGTGTCGCACACCGACCTGATCCACGGGGGCGAGGTGAACAAACTCCCGTTGCTGCTCCCTGCAAGGGTGTGCCAGCGGGCGTCGGTACGCGGGTCCGAGACGATCACCTTCGGGCGGGCGATAATCTGCATATTCACCGCGCACCGTCCGCGCGCAACACTGCGGGAACCGTCCGGGCGATGATCGCGATATCACCGCGCAGCGTTTGCCGACGCACGTAGTGGACGTCGAGACGGAGCATGTCGAGCGTGCCCATGGTGCTGCGGCCGCTCACCTGCCAAAGCCCCGTCAAACCAGGCTTCACCGTGAATCGATCGTCGAACTCGCTCGGAAACATCTGAGCCTCCCACTCCAGACATGGCCGGGGCCCGACCAGTGTCATATCTCCGCGCAGAACATTGATCAGTTGCGGCAATTCGTCGAGGCTCGTGCGGCGTAGGAAGGAGCCCAACCGGGTGACACGACTGTCGCAGTCGAGCTTCCAGCTCCCCCCAATCGAGGTGTCTTCACCGCGCAGTTCACGAACAATCATCTCTTGCAACGCCGTATCGTCACCGCCCACATGCATCGTCCGAAACTTGTAGAACCAGAACGGCTGTCGGTCGAGTCCAACGCGCCGCTGGGCGAACAGCGCGGGTCCTGAGCTGGTGACTTTGACGGTGATTCCGATAGTGACCAGCACGGGGAACAGTATGAAAAGTGAAGAGCCGGCGATCAATACGTCTGCGATCCGCCGCGCCACGCGCTGCCGTGTTCGGGTGGTGCACTCGGGCGACCCCACGGAGCGAGAACAGCGGTTGTTCGCTCGGCGCAAGTGGAGATCCAACACCGACAGGAACATGCTCACCTCCTTGCCTGCGTCTGCATGGTCCGGCGCAGCTCGGCTGCCGCAAGCTGTGCCGCCGCACCATCCAGCATGTGAAGATGGGCGGCCGGCACGGTGAAGATCTCCAGGCGTCCCTGGACGTACTGGCGCCAGCCGTTGGACTCGTCTGACCGATGGCCAATCCCGCGGCGTGGGCTGAACCGCTCGGCGCTCTGGACGAGGAGTACATCGCCGGCGTAGGGCTGTGGCCGGTAGGCTGATTCCGCCTGAATTACCGCTCTGTGTAACGCATCTAGCCTGAACCGGTAGGGCCACCAGATCGCCAACTCGGCACGTGTCCACATCGCCGTAGCAGTGACCATCCTGCTGATCCGGTCGGCGGCACGCTCGGCGACATAGTGTAGCCCGCCGGAGCGCAGATTCGCCCAGTGCGCGCCCACCCGCTCGGCGTGGGACCAGTTGGCCAGCAACGGGTTGACGGTGTCGAAGAGGATCAGCATTCTCACCTGCTCGCCGCGTTCGGTCAGTAATTGGGCCATTTCATAGGCGGCCAGGCCGCCGGCTGAATAGCCGGCCAACACGTAAGGCCCGCGGGGTTGTACGGCGCGGATGTCATCGACAAACTCCTGGGCCATGCCCCGGATCGATGTGTGCGGGCGCAGTCTCCCGTCCACCCCGCGATGTTGCAGGCCGTAGAAGGGTTGCTGGTCGCCGAGCGCGGCGGAGATGCCAACGAAGGTCATCGGATTGCCCCCGATCCCTGAGACGCAAAAGATCGGCGGCAGCGAACCGCGTGGCTGGATGGCGACGACCGTCGTCCACCGTTGCGACGTCGACGGCGAACCACGCAGAGCGTCAATGTGTTCGGCCAACGACGCGATCGTTGGTGTTTCGAACAGCGAGGCCAACGGAAGTTCGACCATCAGCGTTCGGTGGATCTCGTCGAAGATTCGGACTGCAAGCACGGACTGCCCACCCAGTTCGAAAAACTCATCGTCGAGCCCGATATCGGTTGTGCCCAACGTCCGGGCCCAGATGCGTAGCAGCGTTGATTCGGTCGAGGTGCGCGGTACGCGCCGACCCCGCTCGGCAGGGAGATCGGGGAAGTTTCCCGGATCCGGGAGCGCCCTGCGGTCGATCTTTCCGTTGGTGTTGAGCGGCGGCGATTTCATCGAAATATACTTGGCAGGAACCATATACGACGGAAGTCGCTGGCGGAGTTGCTGTGTGAGTTCGCGCGCCGACAGCGCCGCGTCGGCTGCCGGCACCAGGTATGCCACCAACCGCGGCTCGCGGCCCTGCGCTTCGTCAAGCGTCACGACTGCGTGCCGAATACCGGCGAGCTCCTCCAGCCTGGACTCGATCTCGCCGAGCTCGACGCGGAAGCCGCGGATCTTGATCTGATGATCAAGTCGTCCCCGACACTCGAATTCACCGGTTTCCCTCAGTCGTGCCAGGTCTCCGGTTCGGTAGATGCGATCGCCCGCCGGGCCGTACGGGTTCTGGACAAACCTCTCGTGAGTCAGGTCGGGGCGGTCCAGATAGCCGCGCGCCACTCCCGCGCCGCCGATGCACAGCTCGCCCGTCACACCCACTGGCGCCAGCCGGCCGTGACCGTCGATCACATATATCTGGGTCCGCTCGATCGGCTTGCCGATCGAGATGTCGTCGGCATGCACAACGCGCTTGATTGCCGACCAGACCGTGGTCTCGGTCGGGCCGTACATATTCCACAGCTCGCCACGGTGCAGCAATTGACGAGCCAACTCTGGACTGAGCGGCTCGCCCCCGACCAACATGCGAAGACGGCGATCACCGCTCCAACCGGCGTCGAGCAGCATCCGCCACATCGTCGGCGTGGCCTGCATGATCGAGATCGACCCACGATCCAGCACCTCCCGCAATCGGCGAGCGTACGCTGCGGTATCCGTGTCCGCGATGTGCACCGTCGCACCGGCATGCAGCGGCGCGAACAATTCGAGAGCGGCGATGTCGAACATCGTGGTCGAAACGGCCAGCAGCACATCGGATTCAGTGAGGCCGGGCGTCCGCACCATCGATGCCACCAGGTTCGACAACGCGCCCCGCGTGATCTGTACACCTTTCGGCCGCCCAGTCGAGCCCGAGGTGAACAGGACATACGCGAGCGCGTCTGGATGCGTGGACACCGTCCAGGGTGCGCCCGCAGAGCAGTCGATGCCTGGTTTCTCGGCATCGACGAAGACTGTCGGAACGCTTCCCGCATGTCGTGCGAGCAGTTGATCTGTTGATGTGATCAGCAACTGAGGACGGGCGTCCTCCATGATCATGCACAGCCGACTCAGTGGTTGCGCAGGGTCCAGCGGCACATAGGCCCCACCGGCCGTCAGGATGGCCAGCAAGGCTGTCAGCTCGTCGGCACCGCGCGGCATACAGACCGCCACAATCGATTCCGGGACAACTCCGAGCTCGCGCAGCCGTGCCGCCAATGTGACGACGCGAGTGGCCAACTCGCCATACTTCAGCCGCCCTTCCGAGGCGATGACCGCAACCTTGTCGGGATGTCGACGGCACTGTTCTGCGATCCGGGCGATCAGGTCGGGGGCCGGCGCAGGCTCGGGTCCGCGCGCGGCCGTCAACGCGAAGTTGCGTTCGGCGTCCGACGTCAGATCGACATCAGTGATTCGGCAACGCGGATCGTCGAGCACCGCATCGACAAGACGCTCGAAATGACCGAACATGCGCTGACGTTGACTGTCGGACAACAGCTCCGCAGGGGTGTCGAAACCGATGGCGAACGTGGCCCCAGCAGAGGTCGAGACGGTCATCCGCACGCGGGTGGCATTCGCGAAATCGCTCCTTGCCCCATCGAAGGTCATCTGGGGCAGGGTCCAGATCGGTACGGCGTCGGCCCGACATCCAAGCCCGGAGAAGTTGGGCTGTCGAGCGTCGATCAGGTTGAGCGAAACATGCTCGATGTCGCGGTCGGGAACACAGCACTGGCCGTGCTGCACGGCCTCCAGCAGTTTGTGGTGCACCTTCTCACTCAATGACCGGAAGGTCTCGCCCTCGACCAGCTCGACACGGATGAAACCCTGCTCGTACAACAAGCCGAACGCCGCCTGCCACCGACCATGTCGGTTCGACAGCGGTACCGCGACGGTCACGTCGGTTTGCCCGCTGGTGCGACTGACGAAGGCCACCAACAGCGTCACCATCAGAGCAAGCCACGACCGTGCCGCGTCGCCGGTCGCCAACTCCGAGGAGCTGAGGCGCAGCAGCGCGGCAGCCCGCCTGGCGCCGAAGTCACGCTGGATACGCTTGACCACCGGCGTGGAACGGGTCTGCGACTGGCCGTACAAACGCAAACGTGGGCCACCGCGGCGCAGCTCACCCCGCCAGAATTCTGCGTCGCGCTCGCCGTCCGCCGACCCGCGATATCTGACATCGGCACGGACATATTCACGAAATGGCGAGGGCAGCTGGGGTGTTCGTCCGTCATAGCGGTCAGCCAGATAGTTCGCGAACAACATCGCCGACACCTCGTCGGTGCAGATGTTGTCGAACAGCACGCAGAACACGTGCCGGGTTGGCGAATGCCGTACGAGAAACGACCGATGCATCGGACCGGGAAAGGCGAAGACCTGCTTACTGCGCTCGGCCAGCCAGGCGTCGAAGCCCTGCGGATGCGCCGACAGGTCGACGACCTCCAGCGGCGAACGCCCGACCGTCATCAGCCACTGCCGCGGTTCGTGCTCGTCGACGGCCAACCGCAGGAAGTCCAACTCATCGACCGCGGTGTGGTAAGCCCGCTCCAACCGGTCGACATCGAGGATCCCGGTGAGTTCCACGGTGAGCAGCACATTGTGTAACGGCACGCCCGGGTACATCTTGCGCTCTACCCACAGCAGTGTCTGCCGCGCAGTAAGCGGAAACACATTCTCCACCGCGCCACCGCCGCAAGGGTAGTCACCGGAGATCCACGTATGCGAGCGGCTACCTACGTCAACCATTCCGTCCTCCCCGGTTTCGGTGATGCCAGCGGCTGTCCCCGCGCACAACCCGCATCGCCAATGCCGGCACAGCGCACGGATACGGGTGGCATGCCAGTACGCCCACGTTCTGCGCGAGCTGCGGGTGAGCTATTTACGTGTGGGCGTGGCTCGGTCAAGGAATCGGCCTGCGAATAGCAGATTGCGACCAACAAGCCCATGACGGCGGTGACCCCGAGCGCGTCGAACACCCCGAAGGTGATGGCGATCAGCATGAGCGCGAGCAGCGATGCCCGGCTACCCGTCCGCAGCGCGTGCCACTCTGCGCCGTCCTTGCCCGGCATCCGTCGAAAAACTGCCCGAGCGAGCAACAGTAAGACAGCTGCCGCGGCGGGCAGCCCTATCTTCCACGCCAGCCAGTGATAGCCCATGTCCGCGAACGGTGTTGTGCTGGTGTCGAAGGTATCTCGAACTCCCCAGGTGACGGTCGCCCCGAATCCGGAGCCCGTGACGGGTCGCGCGGCGATCGCCTCGTTGAGCACATGCGCCTCAGCCAGGCGGTGCGTATATGAATTGTCACTGCCGATCCGACCCACCGATGTGAGGCGATCAAACGCCGTCTGCGCCTCGGCTTGTGCAATCGCAGCACCCGCTGTCAACAGGGCCGCGATGACCCCGCTCCACCTGACTGCGCCGCGACGGGCACCACCGCCTGACGTGACCACCACAAACACACAAGCCACCGTGGTCGCAACCACGAAAGATCGTTCGAAAGTCAAGAGCAGACAAGTGATGTTCAGAAGCAAAATCACCGCGAGCAGAGCCTTTATGGTCACATTTCGCACGGGGCCGGTGACCAGTGCGGCCCACGCCATTGTGACGGCGACGGGGTATGCGTAGAGGCCGCCCTGCAATTGGCCCGAACTGAGACCGCCGCGTACTCCGACGTCACCCGATGCGGTGAAGTCGACGGAGAACACCCACTGGGCGATGCCCCACATTCCCAAGGCAAATCCGAGGCCCAACAGAACCCACGAAAGTTTCCGGCGGGCAGAGCGTTTCGCCAGGAGAGGCCACGCGAGCAGGAATGCGCCCACGCCCAGGGTGACGTGACGCCACTCGTGTCCTGCCTCACTGAGGTCGGCCCCGCGCCACAGCCCCCAGACCAGCGAGGCAGCGCAAATCGCTGCGACGATGGCGCCCAGGAGTATTGGTAGATCGAACACCAGCCGCCGGCGAACGAGCAGCCAGCCGATCCGCACCAGACCCAGCACAAGCAGCACGTCGATAAACAGCAAACCGGCCTGGTCGGTTCCACCGATGACCTTCAATGTGTCCTGCATCTGCCACGGCACCAGGACGGTGACGACGACGAGCACCGCCAGCGCCGCGACAGGTGTGGCAAAAGCGAGCGGTATCAATACCAGCCAGGCGACAGCGGCCCAGGGGTCGGTGGGCAGAAAGACCCCGAAGGCCAGCGCAGCGATACACGCCACGACGACGTAGCGGCATGACCGGGCTGTGCCGAACGGATTCGACGTCCACCAGGTGCCGGGGCCGGCGTTGTCCGTCATGACCGAATCCGGCCAAGGGTCCGCCAAAGTACCGGCCCAACCGCCAACAGGCCGGCGACGGCTGCGACGCAAGCCGACACCGAATCGGTTGCCTCTGACGAGAGTAGGCCGATCAGAACGGCGGAACTGACGACGAGTTGCACGACAAACGCCACCGCAACCGGACGCAGACTGCGCCACAGCGCCTCGGTGGATGTGTCGGCGCGTCGCGCTCCTGCTGTGAAAAATACTGCGGCACAAGGTAGGAACACGAGGAGTTGGGCGAGCGCTGCGCCGAGAATGCCGCCGATCGGGACGAGAATTCCGAGGGCTGTCACAGTCGCCACGCACTGTGCGACCATGACCTTTGCCCGGAACGGCATATAGCCCTTGCCCGTGAGAGGTTCAGCGATGCAGTTGATGACCGCATTGCCGATGCCGACCACCAACAACACCTGGAATACGGGCACCATGGGTTGCCATTCCGGTCCGAGGATCCCAGGCAGAACTGTGGGCGCAATGAGAATGCCGACCGGAAGCAACGGCAGCATCAGCATCGACATCAACTTCACAGACTGCTCTGTTCGCTCGCTGCAACTGTCAGGTTGTGAAGCCGCGGCCGCAAAGAGCACCTTGCCCACCTGTGCGGAGAACTGTGTCCACGGGGCCATCGCGATCGTGATCGCAATCGAGTACATGCCGACCAGTCCGGCATTGCTGAACAGACCGATGATCAGCTTGTCGAGGCTGCTGGTCACCGAATGGCTGACCGTGAACAGAAAGAACCACCGCTCGATGCGTGCACCGTGCCGGCGGCGGGCATGGCCCGAGCGGGGTACGTGAGCGCGAAGTGCGGGCAGGCACAGCACAGAAGAGAGGACCGCCAGCGTTCCGTACAAGACAAGCTGTCGAGCCACCAGCGCCCATACCCCGAGACCGTCCAACGCAACGAGCACAGCTACCAACGCCGACGTAACGTTCGCGACGGCAGTGAGGCCGGCGAGTAGACCAAACTGCATCGATCGCTGCAGCAGCGCCGTTGGCACCACGGCGACTGCGTGCAGCGGTAGGCAGATGGCTATTACCGCGACCGCTGCGGCGTCGCCACCGGCGGCGAACCGGTCGACCACCGTGCCGGCCGCGGCTGCCATCGCCACTGCCAGCACGACGCCGGTCAACAGACAGCGCCAGAGGGCACGCGTCAGGTCGGCGCGACTGAGTTCGGGCTCCACGATGACCGCGCCCCATGTGCCTTGGTCGACGAGCAGGACGCCGACTCCGACGATCGCGGTAGCCACGGCGACAGTGCCGAAGCTGTTGGGGGACAACCACCGAGCGAGCACAATCAGTGAGCCGTACGTCAAGCTCTGTGCGACCAAATTGCTACCCGTCATCCACCACGCCGAGCGAAGCAAGCTTCGATTGGTAAGCGCCGGTGTCGGTGGTGTCGCCTGTGCGGATTCGGTCATGTCCGTCGCAGCCCTTCGGACATACGCAACGTGCGAACTGGGGCTCGGCAGGGCCGGGAGATGTCAGACGGGTTCGAGGTCACTTCGACTGTCCCCGTTCGGGGGCTCCGCGAGAGCCATTGCGGAACATGGTGATTGCTCAATTCGGTGGTTCGCCGGACGACGCAACGCCGCCATACCTGCCGCAGCCAGGCTCCCTACGAACAGCCCACCGGTCGCGGCTAGCGCCAGTACCACCCCGGTCGGGAGTTGCTTGCTTCCCACCGCCGCGCCGGTGGACTCGATCCTCATGGTCGGGTCCGCGCCGGATTCGCGAATCATGTGCAGGGTCTGCAGGCGATCAGACTGTTGCGCGGCAAGAGGATTGGTGTTTGAGGTGTCGGTGTTTGCGGCGGGATTGGCCAAAGCGCTCGCCTGGATCTTGGCGATTCTGCCATCCAACTGGGCGGAGATTGAGCGCCACCTGTCCGCCAGGGTCGCAGTGGCATACGCTTGGGAGAGTTTCACTGCTTTCTCGGCGCTGGCTGACCGAGCCACGATTTCGACCACATTGGTTTGCTCGAAGGATGAAACCTTGACGGCTGCGGCGACCGATTCAGGAGTCCAGCCGCCGCCCAGGTAGTCGGCCGTGACCGTCGCCGCGCGGGCGGAATTCAGCTCCACCGCCACCGTGGCGGCTGTTCGAGTGGCGTCACCGGAGTCGCGCACAAGGTCGGTGCCGAGGAACGTCTCGTCCCACTGTGGCAGCGGAACCACCTCCACCCTGGTGGTCGCTGTGTACGACGGCACCTGTCGGCTTTGCGTCCACATGGCAGCGCCGACGGCGATCACCATCACAGCGACGATCAACGGCCACCTCCGGGCGATTTCACGGGTCCCTATCGAATTGCGAGTATGTCGAGATTGGGTCATGTTCGGATCTCCGTAAACGTGAACGTTGGGATGAACGACGCGATTCGAGGTTTGCGACCCTCGATTGCGGTTCTGCTCAGATAGGCGCCGTAGCTTCCGTGAGCCCCACCGCGTTCGTAGCACCTGCCGAAGCCGTCCCACTACGTCGCCACCTTCGACAACACTTCGCACACCCGATCGACTTGCGCGTTCCTGATCGTCGGAGACATTGGGAGGGAAAGGATTTCCTCGGCGGCCTGCTCGGTAACGGGTAACGAATCGGCAAATTCTTCGTATGCCGGCTGGCGGTGGCATGGCACCGGATAGTGAATACCCCAGCCGATTCCGTGGCGCGCCAGTTCGGCTGTCACCGCGGCGCGGTTGTGCGCGCGGATCACTGCGAGGTGGTGCACGGATTCTGCGTCGGGATGTATCGCAACCGGCCGGAAACACGGCTGGAACTGTCGGCGGTAGCGGTCCATCGCTCGCTGCCGCGCGCGGTTCGCGTCGTCCAAGCCGGCCAGCTTCACTGTCAGTAGGGCCGCCTGCAGAGTGTCCAATCGGCTGTTTCGTCCACGCTGGTCGTGGCGGTGCCGGTCCACCGCGGTCCGCCCATGATTGGCGTACTGCCGTATCCGAGCGGCGAGCTCACGGTCTTGGGTCACCACTGCACCGGCGTCGCCGAGTGCGCCCAAGTTCTTTCCCGGGTAGAAACTGAACGCTGCCGCCGCGCCCAAGCTGCCGGCGCGCCGCCCTCGCAGCCGGGCTCCGTGCGCCTGTGCGGCGTCCTCGATGACGGCCAGACTATGCCGCTGTGCAACCGGGAGAAGGGTGTCGATATCGGCCATCTGCCCAAAAAGATGCACTGCAATGACGGCCACCGTGTTCGGGCCCGCGGCAGACGCTACGGCGTCGGCGTCGATCAAGAGGGTGTCGGGTAAGACGTCGACAAACCGGGGGCGGGCGCCGACTGCGCATACTGCCTCTACAGTGGCGACAAAGCTGTTGGCGGGAACAATGACCTCGTCGCCCCGCCCTATCCCAAGACCGGCCAGGATCAGTTCCAGGGCGTCCGTCCCGTTCGCGACACCGACGCAAGCGGTGGATTCGCAATAGGCCGCGAAGTTCGCCTCGAATATTTCGACCTCGGGTCCGCCGACGAACTGACCGTGGTGCAGGACGGCCTTCCAGGCGAGCTCATAGTCGGCGTGCAGACCGCCGTTGATCGACGCGAGATCGAGAAAGGGCACCGAACCTACGTCTTGGGTCACGAAGCGACCTCCACGGCGGTCGCGATCGGTGAAATCCGTTTTACCCCACGCGGCGGAATCGGGGCCGGAGCGCCGGTGGTGATGGCCCGGTCGGTGGCCTCGAGCACCCTCACTACTTCCAGGCCACGTTCCCCGGAGGTGTCTGGCCGTCGGCCGGTCCGAATGCAGTCGAGGAAGTGCGTGTCCTGTACCAGCAACGGCTCGACGAAGTGCACGTACGGAGAGATGATGTCGCCCGTGCGGTAGGTAACCGGCATCTCATAAGGCGCCGGTCCCTCCGCCAGCTGAGCCGGGACAACGCCCACGTCGTAGATCCGGATACGTTCTGTATCGGAAACGTCGTTGTATACGATCATCTTTCGCTCACCGACGACCGTCACCCGACGCACCTTGTACGGATCCAGCCAGCTCACATGAATGAATGCCGGTACCGAAACACTCGCGAAGTCCAGTCGCAGATAGGCGACGTCGGCGTGGACATCGCCCACATTCCGCTGTGCCCACGCGGCCGCGACCGTGGGAAACTCGTCCAGCAGATAGGACACGATAGAGATATCGTGCGGCGCGAGGTCCCAGATGACATTGCAGTCGTTCTGGTAGCGACCGAGACTCAACCTTGCGGTGTCTACGTACAAGATTCGGCCCAGCTCACCGGAGTTGATGATCTGCTTCAGTTTCCAGACGGCAGCGTTGTACTCGAAGGTGTGGCCAACCATCAAAGTCAGCCCGCCGCTGTCGGCGGTTTCCACCATCGCTTCCGCAGCCGTCACTGATGTGGCCAAAGGCTTCTCGACCAAGGTGTGCAATCCTGCCCGGAGCGCCCACAACGCGACAGGTCCATGGGTACATGGCGGGGTGGCGATGACGACGGCGTCGAGCTGATTGGATACGTCCTGCAAATTTTCCGCAATGCGTACGGCGGGAAAGTTGGTTGCGGCCTCGCGGAGCCTGTCCGGTTGTTTCTCGATGACCGTGACTTCCACGTCGGGTAGGCCGGCGAGCACTCGGAGGTGTTTCGACCCCCAATATCCGTAGCCGATGACACCCACCCGAATCGGGTTACGGGCTATCTCGTATGGCGCACAGGCGGCTGCGAACAAGCCGTTCAAGCTGGTCGATTGGGTCGAGTTCATCGCATGGCCTTCCACCAAACACCGGCGAGACGGGTGCCCGCTGGCACAGGCCTTTGAGGACCCGGTTTCTCGACGAACATTTTTCGCGCGGCGCTCGCGCAGATGACGCAGGAGCTGATCACAGCTACCCTCCCCCTGAGCGGTTCGAATTCGCGACGACGGAATACCTCCCCGCGCCCGCAACGAGAGCCCGCATGATCAGCAGCTCCCGGCCGAGGAGCACATCCGACGGGAATTCGCCTGCAGACAGCTGATGAATGCAGGGATGACAGGAGTGCAGATGCCGCCGGCACCGCTGTGGCCAGACCCAAGCTGCCGTGGCTGTACCGGCCCGATCGGAGAGATTGCCACGGCGAGCGCCGTTCACTGAACGTGGCAAACCGGCATGGGTGCAGCAGGGCGGCGCGGATGGCTCGAGTCCCGGCGTCGTCAGCAACCGGCGTGACACGACGGTGGCCGGTGAACCGGCTGATGATGACGACCGGTTCGCCAGCGGCCGCCGAGAAAGATCCCGAGCAAATCCGAAGTGCACCAGATTACTATCGGGGGCGCAAAGGCTGTCGTACATGGACCATCGGAGCGAATTTTCCGCTAGGTCCTCGGCCTAGTTCCGAGGCTGCCCTCGGGCACTGGATGGTACGGGCGAAGACCGTGGCGTCGGCGCGACTGCTGGCGCCGAGCACGGGCAACGCGGTGTGTGCACGTGATTTTTGACGGTGTGGACAATGATGCGTAACTGGTCGGCGATTTTTCGGTCCGGTAGGGCCCACCTCGAGTATGTGAAGGATCTGGGCCCGCCATGGCGTGAGAACTAGTTCCTTGGCCACTGGCTGCCGGCGCACCGCCAGCGCCGACGACCGGCCGATCGCAGTTCGGCCAGATTCTCGCCCACCGTTCCGATTGTCGGCGGCTCGCTTTGTGTTCACCGAGGCAGGTACCCGTGAGGTGCAGCTGAACGAGTACCCGCGCCACGTGTGCCGCTCGGTGTTTGCCTGCGGGTCCATGGCGTCGATTCCGTTGGCCGTCGGGTCGGGGCACACGTGAAATCAGCCGCTGTGGTGTTTGTGCAGGGTGGGATGTGTGTTGTCGTGCAACTTTGTCCGCCGCCGGCCAGGGCGACCTGTCGAAGACCGGCTTTGCGGTAATCGTGCAACGAAACCTGTTGTACCACTCCTGATTTCATCAGACCGTTGAACCTGACTGCGGCGCGAAGACAATGTGCACGACTGAATCCGGGCTCATCGGGTCGATGAGCCGTTGCCGCCGTTCGTGAGTGTGCGGGTTTGGCGGCGGCATCGGAGCATGGATCGTTCGGAGTTTGCTAGACGGCAACCGTATCGCGGTTTCGGAAATCGCTTAGGGCGGCTTTTAGATTTGCCAAATCTGCACCAGCACGTCGATATGCCGAGGCGACCGCCTCCTGGGGACGACGGTATCAGTCGCAGTGGAGCTGCGAAAATGCCACATCATAGGCCGCATTTCCTCACCGTTCGGCCGGGGTTCTGGGTATCTACCCGTATCCGATGGTAATGCTTGCAAAACTCGAGAAAGTTGCTAACTTTGAGGCTCTGCGGGTGGCCCGCGTCGGGTGCTCACAGATAGCGATTGCTCAGTTGAGAGTAAAGAGAGGTTTGCCCTAGCACGCCGCACGACTGCTTCGGCGTGAGTATGCGGGCCCAGTGGCGGAACAGCTCGGAATAGCCATGATCATCCGTACGGGCTCGATGACCCTCGGGGGAGGCCTGTTTCGGCCGATTCGATAGTTCAGATCATCTGGGGTGGGGTGCTATCGCCTGTATAGACGGAGTTTGACATTGGGAATCCACCCCATCGGTGCTCACGGTTTGCCAGTAGCTGTTGCGTGTGACGTTTCGCTGCCAACCCGCGCTGACCAGGTGACTTTGTACGCTGCCCGGAATTCGCGCATTCGCCAGTTGAAGCCGGTTCCGGCATGAATGCGGTCATGCGGCCCTCGGTCTCGGTGGTCATTCCTGCGCTGAACGAGGAACGCAACCTTCCGCTCATCGCCCTAGCTATGCCGCCCGAGATCGACGAAATCATTGTTGTCACCGGGGATTCACAGGACAACACGACCGCGGAGGGGCACCGGTTGTGGCCGTCCGGTACCCATCTGAGGCAGAGCCGACGCGGTAAGGGCAATGCGTTGGCATGCGGATTCGCTGTGGCTTCCGGCGATGTCATCGTCGCGCTCGATGCAGACGGAAGTGCCGATCCGGCCGAGATTCCCCGTCTCGTCGACGCTCTTGTCGCCGGCGCGGATTTCGCCAAGGGTTCCAGATTCGCCCGCGGCAATCGGCGTGCCGACATCACCTGGTTCCGGGCGGTGGGGAACAAACTTCTGAACGGTCTGGTGAACATTCTCTTTCGCGCGCATTACACCGACGTGTGTTACGGCTTCGGTGCATTCTGGCGACACTGCCTCGATGTCATCGACATGCCGGATGTCGCTGTGAGTACGCCGCAATGGGGCGACGGGGTCGAGGTCGAAACACTGATCAACGTCCGCCTGGCCGCCTGCGGGGCCAGGGTTGTGGAGGTCGCGAGTCCCGAGTCCGGCCGCATCCCGGACTACGGCAGCGCGAACGCAATTTCGGATGGTCTTCGGACGCTCTGCACGGTTCGGCGGGAATTCCGCCGAGCGCGGACCGCGTCGCGGTCGTCGGCAGCGCGGACGAGAGGGCTTCGACAGGTCGAGCGCGGCTGACGGCGTCGACGGCGCTGCCGTCCATCGTTTGCCTATCTATCGTCAGCGACTGCGAAACCGGTCCTCTGTGCCTGCCTCTCGAGGCTCCGTGGGCCTGTTTCTCATAATTAACTTGCGATCAAAATTAACTAAAAATGCATGATCTCGACAAAGTGCGACTGGATGTCAATCGATCGTATGACTGTGACAGTGCGCTCTGGCTGTGATGATGGTCCGGTCCGTACCGCTGAGAGGGATTCGAGATGGAAGTGGTTCTACCATTTGCCAGAACAACAATTCTAAGGAAAGATGCTGCTGGTACGACCGAGTGAACCTCGACTTCTGTCGCGTTCCAGCTAACTGATGATGCATCGCCAGAGCGTGGGTGGAAGAAGCTCCGCCCGCTGAAGGAGGGTCTGTGGCTGACTACGACGCCGCGTCTCAAGTCTGGGCGCACCGCATCTCTTCACACCGCTGTCTGAACCATCTCGCCATCCCGTGATCCCCAGTCACCCGAGACGCTGAAAGAACGCAATCGATGCAAGATGCCGTGAGCATTAGAGACGCCATACCTCACGCCGTGACGCGGCCGACCGTTTCGGTGATCATTCCCGCGCTGAATGAGGAACGAAACCTCCCATACGTCGCCGAACGCATGCCGGCGGGAATCGATGAAATCGTGGTCGTCAACGGCGATTCGAAAGACGACACGGCGCGGGTCGCGCGCAGGCTCTGGCCGGACGGGGTCCATGTTCGGCAGACCCGACGGGGTAAGGGCAATGCCCTGGCATGTGGATTCGAGGTGGCAACCGGCGACATCATCGTGATGATCGACGCCGACGGCAGCACCGACCCGGCGGAGATTCCGCTGTTTGTCGAGACTTTGGTTGCCGGCGCCGATTTCGCCAAAGGATCGCGTTTCACCGAGGGCGGCGGCAGCGCGGACATCACCAGGATCAGGCGGCTGGGCAATCGTTTCCTGAACCAACTCGTAAATGTCCTGTTCGATATGGACTACACCGACCTCTGCTACGGGTACAACGCATTCTGGCGGCGCTGCCTTGACGTCATCTCCATGCCCGACGTGGCGGCCGACGGACCGCAGTGGGGCGACGGGTTCGAAGTCGAGACCCTGATCAACGTGCGGCTGGCCGCCCACGGCGCCAAGATCGTCGAGGTCGCCAGCTACGAATCCAGCCGCATTCACGGCGTCAGCAATCTCAATGCGGTCAGCGACGGATTGCGGGTACTGGCCACCATCCAACGGGAATTCAGCGAACACGGTCGGCGCGGCACCGCCCGCCCGGCCGACGGCATTGAATGCCAGGCGATCTCGTCCCGATGAACGCTCCGCAGACCGTGGGCCCCGCGCCGGACATCGAGCTCATCCAATACGCGTCGCGGATGGCTGGACTCGAGGATCTTCCCATCGGGCGCACCGAGATCGAGTTGAGCGCTCCCGGGGCCGACCTCGTGCTCGCGGACGACCTTCGTACGGCGACGAAGATTCTCGCGCTGATCCGATTGCACTCGTACCCTGTGGGGGTTGCGCTGCTCGACGGCCGCTTCGGCCTGTCGTGGCAGGCGCACGCTCCGGCGGTGTGGGCAGCTCTGGGTGGAGAGGTCAACCGGCATCTTGCGGCAGACGGGCGTCCCCCTGTCGACAGCCTGGCCGAACTGGTGCTGACGACGGACGCGCCGACGTTGCCGAAGTGTTTGCAAAGACGTGAAAGTGTCCTCGCTGCAGCACCGTTCGCCACCGTCGCGGTGGCCACCCGAAACCGACCCGACAGTTTGCAAGGGTGTCTGGAGGCGCTCCTGCGGCTGTCGTACCCGTCCTACGAGATCGTCGTCGTCGACAACGACCCAACGACCGATGAGACGGCGAACATGGTCAAGGAGACCTTCGGTCCGCGCGTTCGCTACATTCGCGAGAACCGGCGTGGCGTGGCCTCCGCACACAACTGCGCACTTGAGGCCGCGCGCGGCGAGTTCGTCGCCTTCGTCGACGACGACGTGGTCGTCGACACCCACTGGTTGACCGGCATTGCCGAAGGATTCGCCGCCGGAGATGACGTCGGCTGCGTAACCGGTTTGATACTCCCCGCCGAGCTCGTAACCCCGGCCCAGTTGCTGTTGGAGAAGCATGGCGGCTTCGACAAGGGTTTCGAACAGCGCGTGTTCGACACCGGTCGAAACCGGCCTCAGGACAAGCTGTTTCCGTTCACGGCGGGGCGCTTGGGTTCGGGCGCAAACATGGCGTTTCATACCGCGAAGCTTCGGCGCCTCGGCGGATTCGACGTCGCGCTCGGGATCGGGACGTTCGCACGTGGTGGGGACGACTTGGCCGGATTCTTCCAGGTCGTGGTGGCGGGACATCAGCTCGTCTACCAACCCGGCGCGGTGGCGTGGCATCGACACCACCGTGAGATGGCGGCGCTACAGAACCAGTCCTACGGGTACGGAATGGGTTTGGGCGCGTTCCTGGCGAGCTCCCTGTGGAAGAACCCCAGGATGCTGGTCCAGGTAGTGCGTCGGTTACCCAGCGGGTTCAGCTACGCGTTCAGTGACTCTTCGGCTCGCAACGAAGGGCGCTACGACGGGTGGCCGCCCGAACTCGCCCGGCTCGAGCGGCGTGGATTGCTGCTGGGTCCTGGCGCGTACGCGGTCAGCCGGTGGCGCGCCAGACGGCGGCCGGTCAGCGACAAGGCTGTTGATGCTCGTCAAGGATAGGTCCCGGGTCCCCGGCTGGTCGGCCCTAGGAGCGATGGTGAGGGATCTGCGGAATCCTTTGCTCCGCAACGGACATCTGCTCACCCTGAGTTCCACCCTCACGTCGGTCATCGGCTTCTTCTTCTGGACGGTCGCGGCGTGGAAGTATGACCCCGCGACCGTCGGACGGAACTCGGCTGCGATCTCTCTGATGGTTTTCGTCGCGGCAATCGCGCAGCTCAACCTGTCGAGTGCGGTTGTTCGTTTCGTACCGGTCAGCGGTCGCCGCAGCACATCGCTCATCGTCGTGATGTATTGCGTAAGTGGTTGTGTGGCACTGGTGGTGGGTGTCTGCGCGGTGGCGATCCTCAAGGTGCTGACACCGGACTTGGCGTTCTTCGACGGAATGCTGTCACAGGCGATGTTCGTGGCCGCGACCGTGATCTACACGATTTTCGTGATACAGGACAGCGTCCTGTTCGCCTTGCGCCGGCCGGCGCTGGTGCCGTTGGAGAATTTTGTCACGGCAGTGTTGCGGGTGGGTTTGGTTGTCGCACTGGCCACGGTCATTCCGAGGCACGGGATTTTCGCGTCGTGGGTGTTGGCCCTGGGAGGCATAGTCCTGGCGGTCGGGGTGTTCGTTTTTGTCCGCGCGATCCCCAGGCACCGCCGTGAAGCGGAGGGCGTCGATGAGTTACCGCCGTCGCGGCAGATCGTGCGCTTCGTGGCGTGGGACTATCTCGGCTCAATCTCGTCGATTGGTTCGACCTCTGTCATCCCGCTGATCGTGGTCGCGATCCTGGGCGCCGAGCAGAACGGGTTCTTCGCTGTCGCGTGGCTGATCGCGTCGGCACTGTACCTGGTCAGCTTCAACATGGGCTTTTCGTTGGTCATGGAATCCGCGGTCGACCAGTCGCGTCTCGGACGTCAGGTCCGTGATGTCTTGGTGCACACCGGGAAACTCATGGTGCTGGTTGTCATGGTGCTGGTCGTCTTCGCGCCTTACCTGCTCGGAATATTCGGCCACTCCTATCAGGCGGCCGACAACACGTTGCGCCTTCTTGCTCTTGCCGCGCTGCCGAACCTCGTGGTGGTCACAGCAATCAACTCCTCCCGTGCGCAACGCCGCATGGGGTTGGTCGTCTGGACGCAGATCGCCCAGTGTTTGCTTGTGCTACCCCTGAGCTGGCTGTTGCTGCCGGGGATGGGCCTCGTCGGCGTCGCTATCGCGTGGCTGGTCACTCAACTCCTGATTGCCGGGGCACTTCTCGTCCGACAGGATCTATGGCTGACGATTCGTCCCGCGCAGTCGCCCGGGACCATGGCGCTTGTGGAAGGGGAGCCGACACCATGCCGGTGATTCCGATCCTGCTGTACCACTCGGTCACATCCGACCCGGACGATTGGATCGCACCGTACACGGTGACTCCCCGCGACTTCGCCCACCACGTCGACCTCATTGTGGAGAGCGGCCGAACAGCGATGACCGTGTCGGAACTTCACGCTGCGCTGGAAGGTCGATCCCCGCTGCCGGAGAGACCGGTCGTGATCACCTTCGACGACGGATTCGCCGATTTCACAGAGGTTTCGGACGTGTTGGCCGCTCATGCCCTGCCGAGCACGCTGTACATCACGACCGGGGCGCTCACCGGGCGCGCCTCCCGGCCGGCAGGCATGGCATTGCCACCCGCGCCGATGTTGGATTGGTCGCAGCTTGCCGAACTGGTGGACCGAAAAGTGGAGATCGGCGGACATACCCATACCCACCCGCAATTGGACACATTGCGTACCTCCGTCGCTGCGGACGAAATCCGCCGCTGTAAGCACCTGCTCGAAGACGAACTCGGCTACGAGATTTCCAGCTTCGCCTACCCGCACGGGTTCCACTCGGCGCGAATAGTGCGGGCTGTCGAAGCCGCCGGTTATCGGTCGGCGTGTGCCGTCATGGATGCGCTGAGTTCGGGAGCCGACCGCGCGTTTGCGTTGGCGCGGTTGACCGTCCGCTCGTCGACCACATCCGAGCAGATCGCGGCCTGGCTCGACGGTCGCGACGCTCGGGTGGCGCCGTATCCGGAGCGACTGCGCACCAAGGGATGGCGTGCCTACCGGCGCATCCGGGGCGCCGGGTCCACCCGAGGCGTGTTCGCCGGCACGACATCGTCGGAGGGCTCGTATCTCTGACGCCGCCTCGTCATCCGGTAGTCGACCTGCCGTGCGAGTGGACGAGCCGGCCGAGAATTCTGGCGGCGGGGGCCGACGACCAACCGAGCATGGCCACGAACGGCCGCAGGTCATCTTTGGCCAGCCAGCCGAACTCCGTTCGGCCCGCACTGCCGGGTACCGACGGCGTGGAGTATGTGCTGCGCCGATACGCCTGCAGCGCAGGTAAATCGAGGTTCTCGACGATGAACCGACGCCCGCCGACGGGCGGTGCGGCGGGCACGTCGCGCCCGGTCAGGTTCAAGTGCAGGGCCCTGACGACATCGACGCCCGCTTCGTTCTCGAACAAACGGAACTGGGCCCCCACCCGCGGGTTGAAGTCCAGCAAATAGTAGCGGCCGTCGCGCCGATCGTAGCGCCAATCGAGGTCGGCGATGCCCTGGAACCCAATGCTTTTCATCAATCGGCTGGTCTGGTCGGCCAGCTCTGTGTTGTCGATCGAGTAGGCACAGGTGGTCACGCCGGCGTGAGGTGGCCACGACCGGACCTTCACGCCGGTGAACTGCACCAGGCAGTCGGCGGAGTCATCGCAGTAGACATGGACGATCCAGTCCTCGGCCTCGTCGGTCGGGAGGTAGTCCTGCAGGATCACGCTGAATCTGTCGCCCCAGGCCCGGGCGAGATCATGGAGTGCCGCGGCGTTATCCACCCGTGTGGTTCCGCCGACAGCCGGTGCCCGGTGCCGTTCGAACGCCTCCAAGTTCTTCGCCACCAAGGGGAATTCGGCTTCGGCCGCGACCTGTGCCAACTCCGCCCGATCGGTGGGAAAGTACGCGCGCGGCGTCGCGATGCCGTGAGCGACGCACAGTTCCCGCAGCCCACGCTTGCTAGCGAGGCGGCGCGGCAAGGTCGACTCGACCGGTGGGAAGAGGAAACCGCCGCCGAGGTCGGCGGCGTGTTCGGCGATAAGCACAGCGGCCTCGTCGTCGGTGGGGACCAACACCGTGGGGCGGCCGATGCGCCGCTGGATGTCGATGAGCCCCTGCACCAGCCAGGCAGGGTCCTCAAGCCCCGTGGTCGGCCAGACGAAACGGCCACTCAGATAACGAGATAGCGCAGCCGGGGTCCAGCGGTGCTCCGTGATCGCGTAGACGGGGATACCAAGACGGCCCAGGCTGCGGATCGCTCCGAGGCCACCGTGATGAAGTGGATAGCGATCGATCTTGACGATCAGCGCCGGAACCGACCGATCCGCGTGGACAAGCGAATGCGCCACGTCCGCCTCCTCTACTCGGCAGAACTGGTTCGCGATCGGATGACTTTGCTGCACGAGTGACCGGAACTCTACAAGCCGCTGGTCGCGCCGGGCATGACGGGCACCACCAGAACTCGGTTCAGCGAAGTTCCAGAAAGCCGATCGGATCGGATCGAATCGCGTCCACGGCTTTTCGTATCGAATTCCGGTCGTAGACATTGTCGTGAAACGTGAACGAGATGGTCCGCTCGCCACCGATCATTCCGGTGAACACGGACACGTGAGACGGCGATGCGGGGTCCAGAAGCGCACTAACGACTTTCGGTTCATTCGGCCGCCATGGTCCATCGTCGAAGGGCGTCAGCGGGCCCACATCGGAGTAGACCATGTCTGCGGGGGATCCGGGTCGCCACACGCATGGAACGCCAGGGCTCTGCGGTGCCGGCCATGCCAGCGAGCGAGCGGATACCAGGCCCATCGCCAGCACCGGAAAACCGGAGGCGACCTGCTCCTTGATCTCGCGCCCGACATCGGTCAACGCCTTGTCTGCGGGAGCGAGCACCTTCAGTCCGAATATGAAGTTGTCGTTCACGCGGCGTCCTCGCGGGAGATACCTTCGACAATCGATGACCAGCCTGACCGTGTCGGCGATGTCGACACCGGTCGCGGCGAGAGCTCGTCGGACGATCATGAGCCATGTCGCTGCCCGGCCGACCTTGGGAGCGTTGGCTTCCCGCCATCGATCGACAGCCTGTCCATACTCTGCGCCGAGGTGGAGATCTTCCACCGCAACCGACGGACTCCACGGCATCGGGTCCGTTGCGATCTCAGCGTGCGCTGTTCCTGTGCGTGACATCAGTGCCCGTCTGGATGCCGATGCCACCCGCGATGGATGAACGGCGAACGTGCGCACGAGTGCCCGGCTCAGGGCGAATCGCGTGTCCGGCTCTGCGATCCAGCGTGGATTTCGGCCGTCACGCATGGTGAACAGCGCGTGGACGAAGTCGACGAATAACCGTGCGTCGCCGAGGCCGTGGTCGACGTCGACCGCGATGTGGCGGTCCGACACGTGAACCTCGAAGGGCCGGCGGACCGCGGACTGCCGCCGGATGTATTGCACGACCGCCGCGCTGCCGGTATCGGCAACCTCCCGCGGCAGCGCGCGGATCGCCGGGGACAACCGGCTTTCGAAGGTCCAGCGCCTCGCGCCAGAATTCGGCAGCAGCCCGACGCGGGTGTAGGGCCCGGACCGCGCCGCGGCATGCAGGCCGGCCTCGATGAGCTCGGCCGCAGGCACTGAGATGTTCTCCAGGCAACCGACATAGCGAGCGCCTGCCAGTTGTATGTCCAGGCCGCTGGCGAAGTGGCTCGATCCAATTCTGGGCGATCCCATCGCCACGTGTTCCTTTCCCCGTCCGCGGCACCCGGCCCGAACAACCCTTGTCTCAGGCCACGCTAATGCAGACAACGGAGCGGTACGGGCTCATCCACTGCGTGGGACCCACCGATGTTCGTAGCTAATCTCTCCTCAAGTTTGCCGATGCAGGTAAGTTGGCTGGGTATCGTCGGGTTTCAGTCGCGCGCAGACGTGATGTTGCAGTTGCTGTGGTGCCGTCACGCCTGCCTCCCTGGCGTGGTCGTGTCAGGCAGGCGCGGCCAGCACTAGGTCAGAAAGGTGACGCAAGGGTGTTATGTCGGTTGTGCCAGTCCGATCGGTTAGTCAGCGTCGTGGATCTCGGTGCGACGCCACCGTGCGAGCGGTTCCTCACCTCTGCTGAACTCGACCTGCCGGAGCCGACCTTCCCCCTGCACCTCCGGTTGTGTGAAGACTGTCTCCTGCTACAGATTCCGGCGCTGATCACTCCCGAGGACACCTTCACCGAATATGCGTACTACTCGTCTTACTCGGACAGCTGGGTCAGGCACGCGCATGAGTTCGTCACGGAGAATATCGAGCGCCTGGCACTCGACGCTCGCTCGTTCGTGGTGGAGGTCGCCAGTAACGACGGATACCTCTTGCAGCACCTTGTCGCCGCGGGTATCCCGTGCCTCGGCATCGAGCCGTCGATCAACGTCGGTGCGGCAGCGCGCGATCGTTCAGTGCCGACCAAGACGGCGTTCCTGGACGAGGATGTCGCACGCGCGGTCGTGAGCGAGCATGGGACCGCGGATCTGGTGGTTGCCAACAACGTCTACGCGCATATCCCAGACCTGGTCGGCTTCACCCGGTCGCTGCGTGGGCTGATGGGCGATGCCGGTTGGCTGAGCATCGAGGTCCATCACGCGCTCAATCTGGTCACCCTCGGCCAGTTCGACACCATCTACCACGAGCACTTCCAGTACTACACGCTGTTGTCCGCAAGCCGCGCGTTGGCTACCGCCGGGCTGGACACCGTCGACGTCGAACTGTTGACGACCCATGGTGGCTCGATCCGAATCTGGGCTCGCCCTCGGGAATTGGGTGTCGCGCCGAGCCCGAGGGTCGCCGAGGTACTGCGCCTCGAGGAGTCTGTCGGACTCCATGCCGTGGACGGCTACCAGCAGTTGCGTCGCAAAACCGAGGCGGTACGGCAAAATCTCCTACGTTTTCTCCTGGACTGCCGGGCACAGGGAAAGCGCGTCGTCGGCTACGGCGCGCCCGGCAAAGGCAACACCCTGCTCAACTACTGCGGGATTCGCACGGATCTGCTCGAGTACACCGTCGACCGGAATCCGTACAAGCACGGGCGGTTCACGCCGGGTACACGCATCCCGATCCACGACCCGGCACGCATCGCCGTGGACCGGCCCGACGTGGTTGTCGCATTGCCCTGGAACCTGGAAGCCGAACTGACCCAACAGCTCGACTACATCGCGGAATGGGGTGGGGAACTGGTGTTTCCGCTTCCGTCGCTGCACACCGCGGCACTGTCGCGGACTCTACCGGTGGGGAGTCACAAGAAATGAAGGTCGTTCTGTTCTGCGGGGGCTACGGCATGCGGATGCGAAACGGCGTTCACGACGATCTTCCCAAACCGATGCAAGCGGTGGGCCCACGTCCGCTGCTCTGGCATGTCATGCGGTATTACGCCCATTTCGGGCACAAGGACTTCATCTTGTGTCTGGGGTACGGCGGAGTTCGCATCAGGGAGTACTTCTTGACCTACCAGGAAGCACTGTCCAACGATTTCACATTGCGCAACAACAGGATCGAGCTACTGGATTCGGATATCAGCGACTGGAACATCACTTTCGTCGATACCGGTCTGGATTCGCCCATCGGCGAGCGGCTCCGCAGGGTCAGGAATCACCTGGGGGACGATGAGTACTTCCTGGCGAACTATGCCGACGTGCTCTCCGATGCGCCACTGGACGTCATGGTCGACAAGTTTCACGCGTCGGGAGCCGCGGCATCGATGATGCTCGTGCCGCCGCAGCAGTCGTTCCACTATGTCGAGGCGGGCGAGAACGGCCAGGTCACCGACATCCTCCCGGTGTCGGGCCTCTCCATCTGGGTCAACGGAGGCTTCTTCGTACTGTCGCAAGACATTTTCGAGGTTCTGCCACCCTTCGGGGATCTGGTCGCCGACGTCTGCGGGACGCTGGCAGCCCAGAGGCGCCTGTTCGGGTACAAGCACGGCGGGTACTGGAAGCCGGCCGACACCTATAAGGAGAGAGCCGAACTCGACGCCGCCTACTACAACGGTGAGCGGCCGTGGATGCTCTGGGAGCGAAGATGATCCGCCTGACGACCGGTGCCCTCGGCGAGGTCGCCGTCGTCGGCGCACACTGCGACGACATCGCCATCGGCATGGGCGGCACCCTGCTCGCGATGGCCGCGGCCGAGCCGGGACTGCGCGTTCGAGCCCTCGTGCTGTCCGGCCGCGGTACCGAACGCGAAGACGAGGAATCCTCCGCGCTGGCCGCGTTCTGTCCCGGCGCCGACGTCGAGTTGACGGTCTGTGACATCCCCGACGGTCGCGCGCCGGCTCACTGGTCTCGGATCAAAGACGTCCTGAGCGCATCAAGCCGATCCTGGAATCCCAGTGTCGTTTTTGGTCCTCACCGCGGCGATGCGCACCAAGATCATCGGTTACTCGCCGAACTGCTGCCCACCGAGTTCAGGGACCATCTCATCCTCGGCTACGAGATTCCGAAGTGGGAGACGGATACCCCGCAACCGCTCGTATTCCATCCGTTGACAACCGAAGTCGCCCGACGTAAAGCGCAACTGCTGTGTGAGCATTACCCATCTCAGGTCACCCGCGACTGGTTCGACGAGGATGCGTTCCTGGCCCTGTCTCGGCTGCGCGGCCTGCAGTGCCGCAGCGCCCACGCGGAAGGGTTCATTGCGGAGAAAATCACCATCGAGTTCGGCGCCCGCTGAGCCACGACCGGTCAGCGGTCGGTGATGAGTCGGCTCGATGTGTCCATGTAAGCCGCGATGTCATCGAGACACGCGGCCCGGGCCGAGCCGGGATCTGAGTCGAATCGTTTGTACCACTGCACAGTTCGCTCGACCGCCTCGCCGAGACGCCAGCGCGGCGTCCAGCCCATCAGCGCGGCCGTCTTCTCGATGGACAGGCGAAGGGTGCCGGCTTCGGGAGGGTCGTCGGGACGGCTGCCGTCGATCCAGCTGCCAGAGCCCCATTCGGCGAGGGTGAGATCGGCGAGAGAGGACACGGTGGCGTCGTCGTCCGGCACCGGCCCGAAGTTCCAGGCGTCGCAGTAGTGTGCCGCGTCGGGCCCGCTGAGCCGGGCCGCGAGGGTCAGATACCCGGCCAATGGTTCCAGCACGTGTTGCCATGGCCGAATCGCGTTGGGACGGCGCAGCAGTACCGGTTCGCCGGCGCCCGCCGAACGCATGATGTCCGAGATGATGCCGTGCGGGGTCCAGTCTCCGCCGCCGATGACATTGCCGGCTCGTGCCGAAGCCACCGCGATTCCATGCTGGCTCAGAGTCTCGGGCCGAAAGAAAGAGCGCCGGTATGACGCCGTCACCAGCTCGGCGCCCGCCTTGCTTGCGCTGTAGGGATCGTCGCCGCCCAGTGGGTCGTCCTCCGCGAACCACCTGCCGCCCTCGTCGTTGGCATAACATTTGTCGCTTGTCACGACGACCACGGCGCACGGATGGTCGACGGCACGCAGCGCGTCCAGGAGTACCGCCGTGCCAACGACATTGACGTCGAAGGTCTCGACCGGTTCCCGGTAGCCCTCCAGGACCACGGTCTGGGCGGCCAGGTGCAGGACGACGTCGGGCCGGCACTCCCGGATCACGCGCGCGAGGGCGTCGTGGTCACGGATGTCGGCCCGGTGATCCGCAGTGAGCAGTTGATCCACCGAGGACGCGACGAAATTGCTGGGCCGCGTCGGCGGGTCGAGTGCGAACCCCGTCACGTGCGCGCCCAGTCGGGTGAGCCAGACCGTCAGCCACGAGCCCTTGAAGCCCGTGTGGCCCGTCAACAGGACCGACCGACCCGACAACGCATGATGGAGTTCGCCTGGCCAACCGTCCGGTGTTGTCACGGCTTCATCGTAGCGAGGAGGATGCACCGTTATGGTTTGCTGCTCGTGCGGCGCACATGCGCTGGAGACGCTGCTCGATCTGGGGCCGCAGCCGGATCCCGATTGCCTGATCGAGCCGGGCGATCCGCGTCCGGCCCCGCGGGCCCATGTTGTGTTGACGATTTGCTCGTCGTGCGGGCTCGTGCAGCTGCCCGGGCCTCGGCCCGACGGTCCTCGTCCAGCGCACGGGCATGCGATGGCGGTGCCGAACGGTGACCCGTGGATCGGCATGATCGAGCGCATGCTGCCGTCCGGACCGCGTGTCGTTGTTGACGTGGACGGGTCCGGTGGGCTGCCGGCGCAAGACCTGGCGAACTCGGGCCGCGTCCTCGCCGGATTGCCCCCGGACGGATCGGAACCGAGCGCGTTGATCCTCGTCGGCCATGCATTGGCGCATGTGTCCGATTTCGACGGTCTGCTCCGTCGCGTCGAGGCATCGCTCGCGCCAAAAGGCGTCGTCGCCATCGACTTTCACCACCTGCTCGGCCTTGCCGATGGTCAATTCGACGTCGTGGCGCACACCCACCGGACCTACTTGTCGCTGGTCAGCCTTGAACGCGCACTCGACCGCCACGGCCTCGGGGTGATCGCCGCTCGGCGTATCGCCGAATACGGTGGCACCGTGCGGGTGTTGGCGGCGCGCCGCGCGGACGACCTCGTCGTCGGCGACGATGCCTTCTCTGCGCAACCCGTCCGGGCCGTGGAGATGGCAGCGAAGATCGACTGCGCCATAGGATTTGTGGGGTTGCGGCGCCATGTGCAGGACACGTGTTCCCAACTTGTTGACCACCTCGAAGAGTTGCGTCGGTCGGGGCGCACAGTGGCGGGATACGGCGCCGCGGCGCGAGGCATCACTCTGCTCAACATCGCCGGCATCGGTAAGGACCAGATGGCGTTGGTCGTCGATCGAGCGCCGGCAAAGCAGGACAAGCTGTTGCCGGGCTCGATGATTCGCGTCGGTGCGCCATCGGAGATCGCGACGGCCAGGCCCGACGATGTGATGATCCTGCCGTGGCCGTCGGCGAGCGTTATCGCCGGTGATCTGGCATACACCCGTGCTTGGGGTGCACGGTGTTTCGTCGCCGTGCCGCACCTGGAGGTGCTGCGTTGAACCCCAGACCTTTTCGGTTCATCGCCCCGATGCCGAAGCTCGGCGGTTCCGTGCAGGTCTGGCGAGATTCGATCCGCCGCATCGAGGATCTGGGTTTCTCCACCCTTTCGGTGTCGGACCATTTCACCGCGGGCTGGGTCATGGAGCCACTCATCGCCCTGACCGCGGCGGCCGAACTGACGAGCACCATCCGGCTGCTCACCCTCGTGCTGTCCAACGATTACCGCCACCCGGTGCAGCTGCACAAGGCGTTCGCGACCCTCGATGTCCTCAGCGGTGGGCGGGTGGAAATCGGATTGGGCGCCGGTTGGATGGAGTCGGAATACGATGCCGGCGGCATACGGTTCGATCCCGCGCCGGTTCGCCTCGCCCGGCTCGAAGAGTCAGTCGCCGTCGTCGACGGATTGTTCGGTGCCGGACCATTTTCTTTCAGCGGCCGGCACTACACGATCAACAGTCTCGACGGGCTGCCGAAACCGGTCCAGCGGCCCCGGCCGCCCGTGATGATCGGTGGTGGTGGCCGCACAGCATTGGAACTGGCCGCGAGGGTCGCGGACATCGTCGGTGTACACGCGCGGCTGCGGGGGAGCCGTCCAGGTGCCGGGGCTGCTGCGGATCTACGCGCCGACCGGCTCGCAGACAAGGTCGAGTGGGTGCGGTCGGCGTGGCGGACGGCGGGACGCGGCGACGGTGGTCCGGAGCTCCAATTCACCGTCTATTTGGTGGATGTCACCGATTCGCCACATGCCGCCCGGCGGTCGGTATCCAGCTTCGCTGAGAGTCTCGCCGCCGACGAGGCCGTGATGGCACATTCGCCTGCCGTGCTGACCGGCAGCGTCGAAGGTTGTGTCGAGCGGTTGTTGGAAATTCGTGAGCAGTTTGGGTTCAGCTACTTCAACTTGGGCGCTGACGTCGACATGGTGGCGCCGATCGTCGAGCGGCTGGCCGGGCGGTGACTGTGCGCTGCGGCCAGAGCGGCTTCGGCGGCGCGCTCACCGCTGAGGAACGACTCGTCGGTCCATGAGTGATTCCACTCGCCGTAGCGGCCGCAGGTGTGGATGCCGACGTGATCGAGGAACTCGCGGACGACCGCGACGGCATCTGCGCGGTCGTGGTCGTAGATCACGTTGGCGTAGCGGCAGAACTGCGCCTCCGACACCAGAATTCGATCGTCGGGGCCGATGATTCCCATGGCGCGGAGATGATGCACGGTCGGATCTACGAGAGCGTCGGGGGACGTCGTCAGCGGCTGGTACTTCTCAGAGAAGTACCACTCGACCTGGATCGCGCTCGTCCCCGTCGGGACCACCCGTGGTGAGAGACGGTGCGGAAAGCTGATGCGCGAGAAGGGAATATCGGCATCGTAGACGTATCGGATGTGAGTGTCGCCGCCCAGCCCGGGGCGATCGACACCGAGGTTTACCAGAACGACCGACGAGAAGGCCAACCGCTGGGCCGCCGCGAGAACCTCATCCGGTGCGTTGTCGATGAGCGGCACCAGATCGGGTAGTGGAACCGAGGAGATGAGTTGCCTGAAAGCGGTTTCATGGCCGTCGTCGAAGCGCAGTGTCCTCCGCGCGGGGTCGATGCCGATGACGCGGTGGTTCAGTCGAACATCGGTGCGCGCTACCCACGACGCCAGGTACGCGGCGTAGCCACCTTCCGTCGGGTAGCGAAAGTGTGTGACGTAGTGGAGATTTCGTTGAGGCTCCGCGGATAGCGCGCCCCGCAGCGCCTCTTCCAGCGACGGCCGGTACATCCGTGGGCCGAGCCAGTCGGTTGTCAGGTTCGCCATCGGCGTGGTGTGGTACTTGAGCCCGTAGGGCATCGGAAATGTCTCGGCGAAGGTGTCTCCGTAGGACCTGCGCAGCCACGTCTCGTAGTCGCCGGGCGGCGGTTCATCCGCGGGCGTCGACGACACGGCGACCAGATCCATGAGGATGCGAACCGTGAGGTCGACCGGCAGCCCGTGCAGGTTCACCTGGACGGGGTGGGTGACCGTGCGGCCCTGCCAATAGCTGTCCAGCCCGATTCTGACGGCCTCATAGCGGCCCTGCACGGCGTCGGCGAGGAGTCGCTGGATCCGCTCGTCTTTGGCGAACGAGACATGCGGGCCCTGGTCGAAGATGAAACCGCCGGCAAGCTCGTGGCTGGCAGTGTGGCCTCCGACGTAGGAGTTCCGGTCGTATACGACGTACGGAGTGCCCGCCGCTTCGAGGCGATGACCGGCGCCGAACCCGGCGAATCCGGTTCCGATGACGACCAGCGGGGCTTGGCTCACGTGTGCGCTCCTATTTCGTCGGGGCGCGGCGGCCACGTGCACGGTGGCCTCGGGGTGCTCGTGAAGCCATGACTTATTGTGGCCCTAGCAAATTGCTTCTGGCAAACTCGGGCAGCTGAGACGGTGAAATGTCGGTTAAAGTGTGAGCTGGCGAATCGCTGATAGTTTGCCGGTAGCATGAGTCGACCGGTGGTGTGGTGGGCGAGAATCGAGCAGAGGGATTTCGGCTTGGACCATGAGACGTTGCTCGGCCCGGCGCCGCGTAGTGCCCGCTCGAGTCTCCCCAAAGTGTCGTTGTGCATCCCCGCATTCCAGGCCGGCCCGTATTTGCAGGATACGGTCGACAGTGTCCTGGCACAGGACTACCCGAATCTCGAGATCGTCATCGTCGACAACAACAGCTCCGACGAGACCCAGTCGATTCTCGAGAAGATCACCGACGACCGGGTGCGAGTGATCCGTAATGCCGTCACAGTGCCGAGCGTCGACAACCACAATCTTGCGGTCAGCTCGAGCACGGGTGAGTTCGTCAAACTCGTCAGCGCCGATGACACCCTTGAGTCCGACTGTGTGACCAGGCAGGCTGCGGTGCTGGAGAACCGGCCGGACGTCAGTCTCGTGGCCGCCCGTGCCGACTTCATCGACGATCACGGCAAGCTGCTCATCGGGAGCCGGGGACTGCGCGGCATCACCGGTCTGCAATCAGGACAGTCTGTCGTCCGACAAATCGTGCGCAGCGGCAAGAACCCGATCGGCGCGCCTGTGTCGGTGATGTTCCGGCGCACCGACTTCGATCGATGCGGCGGGATGCGCGGCCATGTGGTGTTCACGATGGACTTGGACTTGTGGGTACGGCTCTTGGATTCCGGCGATTTCTATGGCATCGACCGGACGTTGATGTCCTATCGCGTGCGCAACGGGTCGGCCACCGCGTTGACGTCGGCACGTATCCAACTCGCCGAACAGAACGCCTTCGCAACTGAACTGGCTGGGGACCCACGCTGGGCGGTGCCCCGCGTCGACCGTGTGCTCGGCCGGATCAACTCCGTCGACGTCCTGATGAAACGGGCCATCCTGTTCAAGGTGAGCAGCCTGCGTGCTTCCCGGCGCCGTCATCTTCCGGCTGCCGCCACGGGCATCCGCCCCAGTGGCGGCGCGGCGCCTGGCGCGAGCGGCATGCCGGTGGACGGCTCAGGCGGCGTGGCCACGTTGTCGGTGGTGATCTGCGCGTACACGACCCGGCGTTGGTCAGATCTGTGCCGCGCGGTGGACTCTGTGCTCGACCAGGTCGACCGGGACACCGAAGTGATCGTGGTCATCGACCACTGCGACGAACTGCAGACTCTGGTGTCCGACCGCTACAGCGGTGAGGTCCGGGTCAAGGTCATACCGAACACCGAGCAGCAGGGGCTGTCAGGGGCGCGGAACACGGGCGTCGGCGCTGCGCTGGGTGACGTGGTGGCCTTCCTCGACGACGATGCTGAGGCTGACCCGGGGTGGGCTCGACGGCTGATCGGTCACTATCAGGACGCCACGGTGGCCGGCGTCGGTGGGTATGCAGCGGCCGTGTGGCCTGGGGCGAGGCCTGCATGGATGCCCCGTGAGTTCGACTGGGTGGTCGGCTGCAGCTATACCGGTCAACCGACAAGCGTTGCGCCGGTTCGAAATCCGATCGGATGCAATATGTCTTTGCGGCGGTCGGCACTGGAGTCCGCCGGCGGGTTCAAGTCGGAAGTCGGTCGCGTCGGCTCGGTTCCGGTCGGCGGTGAAGAGACTGAGCTGTGTATCCGCGTCCGCGCCGCAGGGCGCTCCGCACAAATTCTGTTCGATCCGGATATGCGTGTGCACCACCACGTTTCATCCGATCGAGCCACCGTTCGGTACTTCGTTCGGCGGTGCTACCACGAAGGCTTGTCGAAGGCTGTGGTGATGGCTCTGGTCGGGGTAGCCGACCAACTGAGCAGCGAGCGCGCCTACGTCACGCGGGTGCTACCGCGGGCGGTGCTTCGTGAGGTCGGGTCGATGTCCCGCGACGGCTTGGCACGTGCGGCGATGATCTGCGTCGGGCTGGGGGTGACCGCCGCAGGGTACGGCCGGGCGACCGTGAGCCGTAACTTCCGGCGGCGTCGGCGGTAACCTTTCGGCCCGCCAAGATACCTACGCGGCTCACGCCGGGTATTGGCGCGTCCAGTCCACGAGTGTCTGGCCGCCCTGGCTGATGTCCCCACCGAAGTTGTCGAGCTGTATGCACAGGTGCATCGGGCCGGGCGGAAACTGGGTGGTATCTGTGGTTTCCCACCACACCTTGCCGTCGAGATACATCGCGATACGACTGTGTGTCCATTCGACGGCCCAGCTGTGCCACTGAGTGGCGTCGACATGGACGTCGCCGTTCACTTTGTCGTCGTTCGCGCCGTAGTGCAACCACCCTTCGACGGACTGGCGCGCCGGCTCGGTGGCCTCCATGAAATCGATCTCGCCACCCTCCGGCCAATCGACGACATCGGGCCAGAGCAGCAGAACCGAGTGGTAATCCGGCGCTGCCGCAGGGGATTTGGCGCATACCTCCCAGCGGCCGTACATCTGACCCGGCATCCACGCCATGCCCCCGGAGTTGCCCGCGGAATCACCGGTGATGGTGAGGACGCCGTTGGAGATCGACATCGCCTTGGGGGTGCGACGGCCGTTGCCGTTGTGGCCGGGGCTGTCGTAGACACCCCAGCTTCCCAGTGACCCAGGATCGGAGAAATCGTCGACGCGGTTGGGCGTGCCCCATCCGAAGGCCGCCGCCGCGGTGTTGGGGCAATTACCGTTGTCGGGTTCGGCCATCGCCCGCGGCTGAAGGCGGCTCGTCGACACTGCGGCGAGCGTGATCACGCCGGCGGCAACGGTTGTGGCGGCGAGAGCTACGTGCGCAGCACGCCTGAACGCGAAGGACATCCGTCTCCTTGGTTGGAGGCATCCGGGCCGGACGCGACCGATGGGGCCGACCGCAATTGCATGGGAGAGTTGCTGGGCAGCGACCAGCCTACTGTGCGAGGCCGCGGTATTGCCTTGCTGGCATTCCGAACGAGTGCGAATGTTGCTGGTTGTTGCTGGTCATCTAGTCGATATGGGATTTACCTCACTGTTCCCATGTTGTTGCCAAAGTGGTAGGTGAGATTTCTGTGAACTTGCCAGCAGAACGAATACGGTTGGTCCGCTCGCATCCGTGTTAGTCCGCTGCCAAGTCCGATGGAGTCGTGATGATCCGGTTGTGCTGTGCTCTCGTCTCGATCGTGGCCTTGGTGTCATTCGGTGTCGGTGCGTTGCGGGCACCGGTCGCAATGGCGGCGGCCACCGCGGGCGTCGAAGCCGAGACGATGACTGTCGCGCCGCCGACAGCCGGTTGGGTCGTACGCGACCGGTCTGCTTCTGGGGGCGCCGCGCTGGTACTGAGAGGAACCTCTACCGCGCGCTGGGGTGCGTCGTTGCCGGCGTCGGTCAAGGTCACGGTCCGTGCGGAGGGACAGCAGTGTCGAGGCGCGCCCGTCATGACCGTCACTGTCGACGGAACCAACATCGGGAGCGGCACCGTCGGCGCGACGTCCTGGACGGATTACTCGGCGTCGGCGACGATCCCTGCCGGTTCGCACTCCATCGGGGTGTCTTTCACGAATCCGTACAGCAGAGGCAACTGCACCCGGTTGCTCCTGATCGATACGGTGACCGTTGTGCCCGACGCCGCACCGCCGACGACCCCACCCGGTTCGGGTGACGTCACGCCGGCACCCGTCGCAGATCTTCCCGGGTGGAAGCATATTTTCGCCGACGACTTCACGCGCGATGCACCGGTCGGCAGCTGGGCCAACCCATCCGACCCGAGCAAGATCGTCTACGTGGGTGCCCAGGGACAGCAGTGGTTGACCTACCCGCAGACCTACACCGACACCTATCAGCACCGGCCGTATCGGGCGGACCAGGTGCTCAGTGTCGCGAACGGGATGCTCATCTTCGATCTGCACAACGTCGACGGTCAGCCGGCGGGGGCCAATCCCGCACCGCTATTGCCCAACGGCAGCCTCTATCAGACCTATGGTCGGTACTCGGCGCGTTTGCGTGTCGACACCCCGGATCTCAGCGAGTACCACATCGCCTGGCTGCTGTGGCCGCAATCAGAGAAGTGGCCCACCGACGGCGAAGAAGACTTCCCAGAGGGTTCGCTGGCGGGAACCCCGAGCGCGTTCCATCATTACGCGTTGTCGACCGGCGGCCAGGAGACGGCTGACGCGGGGGTGCCGTTCACCGGGTGGCACGTGTACACGATCGAATGGTCGCCCAGTCGCGTCAGGTTCCTCCTCGATGACACGCTGGTCCTCGAGAGCACCAGGTATGTCGCGAACAAGCCGATGCGCTGGCAGCTGCAAACCGAAACCCAGGGCAACGGAACGCACCGGGGCCGCTTGTTGGTTGACTGGGTGTCCATCTGGTCCTACACCGGGACGTGATTCGGCCCGTACCGCATGCCGCAGTGAGTTTGCCGGAGAGTCGGCAGTGTGATTTTTCGGACCGCGTCAGCTAACAGGTACCCTGTTTCGGTGGCGCTCGGCATCGACCAACTCGCGAGACGGGTGTGGCCGACCGCGCCGACGTCTTCCGAGGCCGGGCAGGGAGAGTCCCAGTCGGTTGAACTCGACCAGGATGTGTCGAACGGACCGCCTGTCGGCACCCCGCTGGTCGTCCTCGCGTCCTCGGTCCTGATCGCGCTGTCGCTGGCCTTGACGTTGCTGACGATGGGCGGTGCCGCAGACGTCCTGCCGGCAGGGATCCGGACTGCGATCGTGTCCCTCGTCGCGATCACCCTGCCGGGAATTCCGGCGGCGGCGCTGCTGAAACTGCCCACGAACGGTGTGTTCGGCAGCGTTGCGGTCAGCACGTCGATCGCGTGCAACATACTCCTTTCGCAAGCCAACATCATCGGCAACTGGCATCAGCCGTATGGGATCCAATTCGTCCTGTTGATCGCCTCGGCCGTGGCGACGTATTTTCTGGCCCGGCAATGGCGGTTGAGCCGAGAGTCGGTCAGTATCGCCACTGCCGTGGCGGCTGTGCGGGAGCGCTTGGCGCCCGCGGGCAATCGAGTCCCCAGCATCGTTCTGCTCGCCGCGGCGATCGGGTGCTTCGTCTCGGCGGTGCTCCGGTTGGACACCCTGGCGGTCGGCAACCTGGGCGTGATCGCCGCACTTGGCGTGGACTATTTCATCGGTCTCGCGTTGCTGGCTGTTGTTCTCGTGATCGAGTACCGACGGGCGGGAACCGACCGGGTCCTGCTGGCGGTGTCGAATGTCGTTCTGATCGCGTACATCACGATGCCCGTGGGTTGGGCTGACCGCACGGCTCCGTTCGTGACCGCATACGTGCACCAGTTCATCAGCGACTGGGTCCTGCGGCTCGACGCGCTTCCGCCGCCGCTCGACGCGCGCATCAGCTGGGCGGGGTTCTTCTCGGCGGCAGCCCGGTTGACGACCATCGGCGGACTCGGAACCAGCGGGGTCTTCCTGGTCAGCGCGTCACTGGTATTCGGGGTCCTCTTGATGTTCCCCGTGTACGCGATCGGTCTGGCGGTCGGCCGTACGGAAAAGCTGGCCTGGCTGGCCGTGACGTCGCTGACCCTCTTCAACTGGTATCAGCAGGACTACTTCGCGCCGCAGGCCGTGGGCATGCAGTTCTATGCGACCATCCTGGCTGTTCTGCTCTGGCAACTGCGCACTTCCACGATTCCCGCGCTTCACGGGGGACGGGTACATCGCTGCCTGACCGCCTGGATGCGAGTACCCGGCAGGGTCGCGGGCAGAGGCCCCCGCTGGACGCAGTGCATGGAATTGCTTCTCCTGCTGATCATCGCCGCACTGGTCGTCGCGCACCAGCTCACGCCACTGGTGACCATCGAGAGTCTGATCATCTTCTCGTTCCTGGGCTTGACCCGTCACAAGTTGCTCTGGGTAGCCGCGGGTCTTGTTTTCGTCGCCTGGTTCCTCTACGGGGCCTACGCATTCTGGGAAGGACATCTCGGTGGCCTTCTGGCCGACATGGGCGGCGTCGACCAGAACCTGAATTCGAGTGTTGCGCCCAAGATTTCTGGCGATCCCGGCTACAGCCGCATGCAGTACCTGAGGATCGGCGCGTCCCTGCTCTTGCTCGGCTTCGCCGCCTTGGGGTGGCTCAGGCTCCCTCGCGCCGGCGGGCATCGAGTCCTGGCGATGCTACTGGCCCTGAGTCCGTTCGGCATCGTTGTGGTGCAAAGCTACGGCGGCGAGGTGGCGATTCGATGCTTCCTCTACGCCTCACCCATGTTGGCCGCGCTCATGGCGATGGCGCTGCTCCCGATGATCCAACTGCGACTGCCCGAGCGGGTCCGCTTGCTGTCAGGTGTCGCCGGAACCGTCATAGTGTTCTTCCTGGCGATTCTCGTGACCACCAACCGCGGTCTGAATGTCTCGTTTGAGCACACGACTCGTGAGGAACTCGCGATATCCAGCCAAGTCGTCCGGCAGGTCGATCCTGATCAGCTGGCCTATTGGGGCCAGGGCGCGGCGTACGGGATACCCAAGGGATTCGACCTGTCCGACGACTGCGTCGTCTCTGCTCGAGCGCTCGCGAATTGCACGGCGTCCCCCGCGGTTCGGTACGCGATCATCTCGGATCAGGACAAGAACTACCTGCAGTACCGGTCGGGTGTCCGGCCCGATGAATTCGCCAGCGCCATCGACATCTTGACGTCAGAGAAGGGGTTCGAGGTGGTGTATCACTCAGGGCAGATGATGGTTCTGAAGAAACGGGATGCACCCGCGGTCACGCTCAGGTGGCCGTCATGATCGGGGCCGCCCTGTTCGTCCTCGCAGGCGTTCTCTACGTGTACACGAACTATCGACGCGAGCGAACGGTGCCGGACAACGGGGCGTCGCGGCCGGATCGCGGAACGTCGCTGCTGATGTTCGAGACGGTGTGCTGCGCGCTGGGTGCGGTCGCGGTCGCGGTCGTCCACATGATGACCTTCGTCTCCTGACGTGCTTCGGCCACCGCCTTGCCGGCCGCTGGAACTCGCAGCGGATTAGCCAGTATTGCCTGGGTCAGGTACTTTTTCCCCGGGCGGTGCAGATTTGGCAAAGCTGTCACGACCCCGATTCGGTCAGGCCTCGTGCAGCGGTCGACCGGCCGCATCGCTGGATTCGGGCGTTATCGAGAGGCGTCGAGGTGACTGTGAGTGACCGCCGGGGAACCCTGACGGCGATTTGCGACTCCGGTCATGAAAATCCGACAGAGCGGCTGTTCTGCGGGGAATGCGGCCTCGCGCTGATGCCTGAGATTGTGACCTGCCCTTTCGGGCACGTGAATTCAGAATGCCAGCGATTCTGCGGGGATTGCGGGGCGCCCGTCGCGCCACCCGCCGGAGCCCCGAACACTCGCGCCAAGGCACGATGGGCCACCGACCTGACCGGCCGCCATCAATATCGGTTCTGGGACGGTCACACATGGACTGCGCATGTGTCCGACAACGGCAAGTTCGGCTTCGATCGCTATTCCGGCGCCATCGGGCGGCCGGATTCCTGGATCGCCGTTGCGGTTGCGCTCGCCACCGTCTGTCTGCTTCTGGGGGCTGCTGTCGACGTATGGGTGCAGTTGTCACGCGCGGGTTCCGGTGGTGAAAGCGCTTCGGAGGCGGCGACGACGACCTCGGCCGCTGCTGAAACGTCAACTCCGTCCGCTCCTGGTGCTCTGCCCATGCCGGAAGCCTCGGACCGTCCGGTGGTGATCGCTTCACCGTGCCGGCCAGGCGGCGCTAATGGGACGACTGCCGACGGTTCGGTCGCCTACTGCGAACTTCTGGCAACCACCGACAAGTATCTGTGGTCCCTCTACCAAGGAGATATCCCGTTCCCCGATGTCAATGACGGGGACGACCCTTCGGTCGGCGTCTGCATGGTCCAAACGGAGCGGGACATGCCGGATTGCGTTGACTACCTGAAACGAGCCGGCGGTCCGCAGGGCTGATCCTGAGGTGCGTCGAACACCTGGAAATCATTGCCCATTCAAGGAATTCGGGGCGCGCGACCGCCGCGTACCAGGCGTGATGCCAGCTCGCCCAGCCTGCCGCGGAAGGTGTTGGGCCGATAACGGCGGCATGCACACAACGCGCAATCAGTGCCGCGCCGATAGTGCTGATGCGCCGAATGCTGATGACCACATTGGCAATCGCTGTGACGCATCCGTCAACGATAGCGAATTTCGGACCGAGGTGTCGTGACATCGGGCGGGTCGACCACCGGCCCGCGAGGGGCCGGATCGCAGGGATAGCGGGAGACCGTTGCCGCATGCACGGGCGGGGTCCGGAAAGGCGTGAAAACAAAGCACATTCAGCGGGGCGGCGGCGCGCGCCCAGCTATGCGGGAACAAGCTCCACGCCGGAGAGCACGACGGTGTTGTCACGGCTCGGTGCGGTCAGCACGCCGACGAACCTGCCGTCGTCCTTCCAGATGTTGGCCTGCAGCGTTTCTCCGGGGAACACCACGCCGGCGAACCGGGCGCCATAGCTGGCCACCTGCGTCACGTCGCCGTCGAGCAGGTTGTCCACGATGGCCTTGCAGCCGATGCCATAGGTGCACAGGCCGTGCAGAATCGGCCGGTCGAACCCGGCGGCCGCGGCGAACGCGGGGTCCGAGTGCAACGGGTTGCGGTCCCCGCACAGCCGGTACAGCAGGGCCTGTTGCGGCAGCGTGGGCAGCGGTATTTCGAGATCCGGTGCGCGGTCGGGGATTTCGACTGATGTCGACGGCCCGCGCTCGCCGCCGAAGCCACCTTCACCGCGGGCGAAGATCGACCGCTTGGTGGTCCACAGGACGGTGCCTGCCGGATCGGTCACCGTGGTCTCACTGACGATGACCGCGGCCTTGCCCTTGTCCCAGATCTCGGTGAACCGCTGCACCGACTTCGCGGTCCCACTGGGCGGGATCGGGCCCGGAACGCTGACCGCCTCGCTGGCGTGCAGCACCTTGGACAGCTCGATGTCGATGCCCGGGAACTGCACCGTCGGCGGAGCGGTCATATGGAAGCTGGCCGCGACGTTGCCGAAGGTCGGCAGCACCTGGGGCGTCTCGTCGATGAGGTAGCGCAGCTCGCGCTGGGCCATCGGGTCGGCACCGGCACCGAGGCCGAGGTGGTACAGCTGGATATCGCTGCTGGTCCACGAGAATTCGATGGGATCAAGCTCTGCAGCAAGCGCTACAGCGGCGTCGATCGGCATGTCAGCTCCCTGCGTTCGATGTCGCCGGAACCGTCGCGGCGATGTGGAGGGCCGCCAGGTATCCGAAGGTCATGGCAGGGCCGATGGTCCCGCCGGGGCCGGGATAGGTGTGTCCCATCACCGGTGAGCTGACGTTACCCGCGGCGTAGAGGCCCTCGATGACGGAATTGTCGTCGCGCAGCGCCCGGCCGTGAACATCGGTGCGCACGCCGCCCTTGGTGCCGAGGTCGCCGGGCACCATCTTGGCCGCGTAGAACGGGCCGTGTTTGATCTCGCCGAGGTTCGGGTTCGGCTTGTTGGTGGGATCGCCGTAGTAACGGTCGTAGGCGCTGTCACCACGCTTGAAGTCCGCGTCCACGCCGGTACGGGCGAAGCCGTTGAACCGCTCGACGGTCTCGGCGAACGCGTCGGCAGGCAGGCCCATCTTCCCGGCGAGCTCGGCCAGCGTCGGCGCGGTCACCACCACGCCGGATTCCAGCCATCGCTTCGGAATGCGTTGTCCGGGCTGAAGTCCCGCGAAGATGTAGCGGTTGCGGTACTGCTGGTCGAAGACCAGCCAGGCGGGGACGTTCTCGCCGGGACCCGGTCCCTGCCCGTACTGCCCGCCGTACATATGGTGGCAGGCTTCGACGTAGGGCATGGACTCGTTCATGAACCGCTTGCCCGCCATGTTGACGATGATCGAGCCGGGGGAGTTGCGCTCCGAGAGCGCGAACCACGGGGCGTCGACGAGCGGGACCGTCGGCCCCCACCACGCGTCCTCCATGAGTTCCAATGCCGCACCGAGCTTTTCGGCGGCAATGATGCCGTCGCCGGTGTTCGCCGCGGCACCGACGGTCCAGTCGGTGGTGATCGGGGCGCGCTGGTACTTCACCCGCATCTGCTCGTTGTGCTCGAACCCGCCGCTACCGAGAATGACGCCGCGACGGGCCCGGATCAGTTCCGGCTCAGCCGATTCCGGTGACCCTGCCGTGCGCACATAGATCCCGCGGACCGCGCCGTCCTCGACGTACAGGTCGGTCAGTGCGGTGTTGAGCAGAACCGGCACGCCGGCATCGCGCAGGCCGATGCGCAGCGGCGCGATCAGGGCACGACCCATCCCGACCAGATTCTTGCCGGTGGCGTTGGCCCACATGGACCGAACGCCCACCTTGAGGCTGCGCAGCACGCCGCGCGGATGACGCTTGAGCTGGTTGAGCCGCACATAGTCCTGCTGCATCACGACCATGTTCATCGGCACCTTGCCGTATGGCGGTTCCAGGCCATCCAGATCGGGGCCGAGCTTCTTGGCGTTGAACGGTTTGGGTTCCACCGAACGACCGGTGGGCTTGCCGCCCGGTGACTCCGGGTAGTAGTCGGAGTATCCCGGCACCCAGCAGAGCTTCAGTGGCGAGTTCTTGAGGACGAACGACAGCATCTCCGGACCACGGTCCAGATAGGTGTCGATCTTCTCCGCGGGAACCACGTCGCCGACGATCGCGTGGAGGTACGTGCGGGCGGCATCGCGGGTGTCTTTGACCCCGTCACGCTTGAGAATCTCGTTGTTCGGGATCCACACCCCGCCTCCGGACCGCGCGGTGGAACCTCCATAGTGCGGGGCCTTCTCGACAAGTACTGTCGAGAGGCCCTGGTGGGCAGCTGTGAGGGCGGCGACCATGCCGGCAGCACCGCTGCCGACCACGACGACGTCATACTCCTGTCCAGTCATGTAGAACACGTTATAGAATTGGCCGGCAATCCAACAACTGTCCCGGTCAAACAAGTGAGGGGACTTCATCACAATGCTTAGCGTCGAGGTTCGTGATCAGCTGGCGGCAGACTTGGCTCAGGCTGAGCGCAGCCAGGTTCCGATGA
>NZ_LZTB01000008.1 GCF_001665685.1 Mycobacterium sp. 852013-50091_SCH5140682 | reverse complement strand
CGATCGTCGGCAGCGTCAGATGTGTATAAGAGACAGCCCGAGAACGGGTCGATGTTGCCCACGGCGTGCAGCGTCCCGTCGTCGAGCCGGAACAGCGCCACCTGCGATCCGTCCGGCAGCAGCACGGCCACCCCGCGGCAGGGCATCAGGTAGTCGTACCGGCATGCGGTCGTCCAGTCCCAGAGCTGCCGCGAGTAGACCTCGTTGCGGTCATCGAGCAGGGTCATTTCGACTCCTCCATGGGTCGGATCGTGGGCATGCCGATCAGGGTGCTGCCGGCGGGCACCTTGCGCCCGTCGCGCTGGGTGAAGGTGATGGTGGGGTCGGCGACGTCGGGGGCGTTGACGAACGAGACGAACCGCGACAGCTTCTCGGGGTCCTCCAGCACGCCCTTCCATTCGCAGGCGTACCCGTCGACGTGGCGGGCCATCGCGGCCTCGAATTCCGCCGCGAGGCCCAGCGAGTCGTCGCAGATGACGTCGCGCAGGTGATCCATGCCGCCGTCGAGGCCCTCGACCCACGGCGCGGTGCGCTGCAGCCGGTCGGCGGTGCGGATGTAGAACATCAGGAACCGGTCGATGTAGCGCACCAGCGTCTCGTCGTCGAGGTCACCGGCCAGCAGTTGCGCGTGCTTGGGCGTCATCCCGCCGTTGCCGCCGACGTAGAGGTTCCAGCCGGTTTCGGTGGCGATGACGCCGACATCCTTACCGCGCGCCTCCGCGCACTCCCGGGCACAGCCCGACACCCCCATCTTGAGCTTGTGCGGGGACCGCAGACCGCGGTACCGCAACTCCAGGTTGATGGCCATCTGCACGGAATCCTGCTGGCCGTACCGGCACCAATCGCTGCCGACGCAGCTCTTCACGGTGCGCAACGACTTCCCGTAGGCGTGCCCGGATTCCATCCCGCCCTCGACCAGCCGACGCCAGATCTCGGGCAGCTGCTCCACCCGGGCGCCGAACATGTCGATGCGCTGGCCGCCGGTGATCTTGGTGTACAGGTCGAAGTCGCGGGCGATCTCGCCGATCAGGATCAGCTGCTCGGCCGTGATGTCCCCGCCGGGCACCCGCGGCACCACCGAGTAGCTGCCGTTCTTCTGGATGTTGGCCAGGAAGTGGTCGTTGGAGTCCTGCAGTGAGGCCTGCTCACCGGTGAGGATGTGCTCCGAACTGGTCGACGCCAGAATCGAGGCGATCGTGGGTTTGCAGATGTCACAACCTTTTCCGGTACCGAACCGGGCCAGCAGCCCGGAGAAGGTGCGGATCTCGGTGGCACTGATGATCTCGAACAGCTCGGCCCGTGACTGGGTGAAGTGCTCGCACAAGGCCTTGGACTGCTCGACGCCCTCTGCCTCCAGCAGCTGCTTGAGCAGCGGTACGCAGGACCCGCACGACGTGCCGGCCAGCGTGCACTTCTTGAGCTGGGCGACATCGCAGCAGCCACCGGCGATGGCCCCGGTGAGATCACCCTTGGTGACGTTGTTGCACGAGCAGATCTGGGCTGCGTCGGGCAACGCGCCGACCCCGAGCGCGCTTGCGCCAGAACCGGATCCCGATGGTGCGATGAGCGCCATCGGGTCACCGGGCAACTGCTCGCCGACCATCGGCCGCAGCACCCCGTACGCGGACGCGTCACCGACGAGGATGCCGCCCAGCAGGGTCTTGGCATCGTCGGAGAGGACCAGCTTGGCGTAGGTCTGGTTGACCGCATCGTTGACCACCACCTGCAGGCAGTCCGGCGTCGCGCCCATGGCGTCACCGAAGCTCGCCACGTCGACGCCCAGCAGCTTCAGCTTGGTCGACATATCGGCCTCGGGGAACTCGGCCGCACCACCCAGCAGCCGGTCGGCCACCACCTCGGCGCTGGTGTAACCGGGGCCGACCAGGCCGTAGCAACGGCCTTCGATCGCGGCCACCTCACCGACCGCGAAGACACTGGGATCCGAAGTGACGCACGACAAGTCGGTGAGCACGCCGCCCCGCTCGGCGGTGACCAGCCCGGCCGCGCGGGCCAGCTCGTCCCGCGGCCGCACGCCCGCCGCGAAGATCACCACGCCTGCGTCGATCAAGCTGCCGTCGGACAGGCACACCCGTACCCCGCCGTCGATGGACTCGATCGAGTCCGTGCCGACACCGATGTGCACGGCGATACCGAGTTCGCCGACCATCCGGACCAGCAGTGCCCCGCCGGCCTCGTCGAGCTGCTGATTCATCAGGCGCGGTGCCCGCTCGACGATGTGTGCGGGCAGGCCGAACTGTCGCAACGCGTTGGCGGCCTCGAGCCCGAGCAGCCCGCCGCCGATCACCACGCCGGCCAGGCCGTTGTCGGCGGCCCGCTGGGCGGCTGCGCGGATCGCGTCGAGGTCATCGAGCGTGCGGTAGACGTGGCAGCCCGGCAGATCGTGCCCCGGCACCGGCGGCACGAACGCGTACGAGCCGGTGGCCAGCACCAGGGCGTCGTACTCGACGCAGCGCCCGTCGCCGGTGCGCACCGTTTTGGCGGCGCGGTCGATCTCGGTGGCCGCGCTGCCGAGCCGCAGCTCGACGCGGTCGTCGCCCAGATAGCCGTTGCCGGGCAGCGCCAGCTGGGCACGCTCCCAGTGCTCGGTGTATCCCGTCAGCCCGACGCGGTCGTATGCCGCATCGGACTCCTCCGCCAGGATCGTGACGCGCCAGTCTCCCGCGGTGTCCCTGGCCCGCAACGCCTCGACAAAGCGGTGTCCCACCATGCCGTGACCGACCACGACGACGTTTCGTGTTCCAGACATACCGCGAGGTTAGGAACGCGATATTGCCGCAATGTCGCGCTGTGTGAAGCGCCCATCACGGTGTGCTCACGGCCCTGACGGCTGGTATGTGAGGACCTGACCTCAGTGTTCAGCCGAGACGCCCTGCAACGGCTCCGGCAGTGCCGAGTTCGCCGCAGCCACCGCGGAGCCGCTGCGGATGAGCTCCACTGCCGCCTCGACCTCGCGAGACAGGAAGCGGTCCTGGCCCGGCCCCGGGACGGTTTCGCGCAGTGCAGCGACGACTGCGCCGGTGGCGGGTCCCGGCTGCAGCGGTGCCCGCAGGTCGATGGCCCGGGCTGCAGTGAGCAATTCGACGGCGAGCACGCGGGTCAGCCCGTCGAGCGCCAGCCGCAGTTTGCGGGCCGCCGACCATCCCATCGAGACGTGGTCCTCCTGCATCGCGCTCGACGGGATCGAGTCGACACTGGCAGGCACTGCCAGCCGCTTGAGCTCCGAGACGATCGCGGCCTGGGTGTACTGCGCGATCATGTGCCCGGAGTCGACGCCCGCGTCGTGCGCCAGGAACGGCGGCAGCCCACGCGAGCGCGCCACGTCGAGCATGCGGTCGGTCCGTCGTTCGCTGATCGACGCCAGATCGGCGACGGCGATGGCCAGGAAGTCCAGCACATAGGCGACGGGCGCACCGTGGAAGTTGCCGTTGGATTCCACGCGGCCGTCGACCGTGACGACCGGGTTGTCCACCGCCGAGGCCAGCTCGTAGCCGGCGATCCGGCGGGCGTGGGCCAGGGTGTCGCGGGCGGCGCCTGCGACCTGGGGCGCGCACCGCATCGAGTAGGCGTCCTGGACATACGTGCAGTCGGGGCCGACGTGGCTTGCGACGATCGGCGAATTAGCCAGCAGCGCACGCATATTCGCGGCGGCCACGGCCTGGCCCGGCTGCGGGCGCAGGGCCTGCAGATCGGCCGCGAACACCCGGTCGGTGCCCAGCATGGCCTCGACGCTCATCGCGGCCGTGAGATCCGCACAGCGCAGCAGCATGTCGAAGTCGTGGCAGGCCAACAGCAGCATGCCGAGCATGCCGTCGGTGCCGTTGATGAGTGCAAGACCGTCCTTCTCGGCGGGCTCGATCGGCTCGATGCCCGCCTCGCGCATCGCGTCGGCGGACTCACGCAGATTGCCTGCGGCGTCACGCACGTCGCCCTCACCGAGGAGCGCCAGCGCGCAGTGTGCCAGCGGCGCCAGATCCCCCGAGCAGCCCAGCGAACCGTACTCGCGGACTACGGGCGTGATCCCGGCGTCGAGCAGGGCCGCCATGGTCGTGGCGGTTTCCGTGCGCACGCCCGTCCGGCCGGTCGCCAGCGTCGACAGCCGCAGCAGCATGAGCGCGCGAACCACTTCCCGCTCCACTTCGGGCCCGGATCCGGCCGCGTGCGACCGGATCAACGAACGCTGCAACTGCACCCGCTGCTCGAGTGGGATGTGCACGCTGGCCAGCGCACCGAAACCGGTCGACACTCCGTAGTGCGGTTTGACGTCGTGAGCCAGTGCGTCGACGATGGCGCGCGCCTCGGCGATCGCGGCAAGTGCGTCGCTGCCGAGTTCCACACCGGCCCCGTGCCGGGCCACGGCAATGACATCAGCTTCCGAAACCGGTCCCCGGCCAACGGTGACCCGGGGCGGCGTGCTGTTCATCTGGTTCTCCCTACTGTGCTGCCAAAGATCGGTGGGGTTTGAGGTGTCGTCACGCACCACGATGACCGGGGCCGCAGCGTTGCGGGCGGTTTTCGTCGCCGTCGAACCGAGGACCCGGTGGCACCTTCGGCCACAACGCATTCGACGTCGTCGGGCGCCGTGTCGAGGGCATCCGCTGCCCCTCCCTGCCAGGAGGCTGTGCCGCGCCCGGTCGATACCGGGCGGGTACTGCGAGAACACGCTACATCGGCATGAATGAATTCAGCAAGGGTCGATTGTCCAGTTAGCGTGACTATTCACTTGATATTGATGACGGGTCTTGACAGGTCTTCATTCAGAGAGCACATTTTGGGCTACCACCGTCGAATCGAGGAACGATGCAGACAGGGCAGACACCCGCAGCTGCCGCCAGCGTGCGACGCTGGCTCAACATGCTGGTGGAAGGCCGTCAGCTCTCTCCCGCACAGCGACGCGTGGCTGGTTTTCTGCTCGACCACCCCGAGGAAGCGGTGTGGCTCAGCGCTGAGGAGCTGGGCCGTCGCTCGGGGGTCAGCCAGCCGACGGTGAGCCGCTTCGCCTCGGCCCTGGGCTTCGACGGCTACCCTGAGCTGCGCGAACAGGCCAGAGCGCAGGTGCAGGAACAGCTGCGCGGCACCACCACCGAAGCCGACTCGGTCAGCGCGCTTCGGCGCCTGATCGCCGCCGAGACCGCGAATCTCGCCGAGCTCGCGTCCAGCCCGTGGGCGGGCGAGCGGATCGATCGGATCGGCAGCTACCTCGCCGAATCGCGGCCGCTGCCGGTGCTCGGGCTGCGGGTGTCCAAGCCATTCGCCGACATCTTCGTGCATTTCGCCGCGAAGGTGCACCCGGACGTCCGGTCGGTTCCGGCCGGCTCCGACGGCGACGACGTCCTGGTCAACGCCCGTGCCGCGGGGGCGACGTGGCTGCTGGCCTTCGGCCTGCCGCGCTATCCCCGGGCCCTGCAGGAGTCCATTCAGTTCGCCCGCACCCTCGGGCTGCGGGTCGCGCTGGTGACCGACAGCCCACTGTGCCCGCTGGCCGGCGAAGTCGACGATCTGCTCGCCGCGCCCGTCGCCTCGACACTGACCTTCGATTCCACCGTCGCACCGATGGCGCTGACCATGAGCCTGCTTCACGCGCTCACAGAGGCGCTGCCCGAACACGGCCAGCGGTGGCTCGAAGAGTTCGACCAGCGCGCGGCGGATCGCAACCTGTTTCTCGATTAGCCACTCCACCAACCCATTTCGATATTCAAGGGAGAGATCCAATGGAAGGCGCCCGTCCCGTACGTGCCCCTCGCGGCACCACCCGCACCGCGCGCAGCTGGTATACCGAAGCGCCGCTGCGCATGCTGATGAACAACCTGGATCCGGAAAACGCCGAACGTCCGGACGACCTCGTCGTCTACGGCGGCACCGGACGCGCCGCGCGCAACTGGGCCAGCTTCGACGCCATGGTGCGCACCCTGGAGACCCTGGCGCCCGACGAGACGATGCTGGTGCAATCCGGCAAGCCGGTCGGCGTGTTTCAGACCCACGAATGGGCACCGCGCGTGCTCATCGCCAACTCGAACCTGGTCGGCGACTGGGCCACCTGGCCCGAGTTCCGGCGGCTGGAGCACCTCGGGCTGACGATGTACGGGCAGATGACCGCGGGGTCCTGGATCTACATCGGCACCCAGGGCATCGTTCAGGGCACCTACGAAACCTTTGCTGCGGCAGCCGAAAAGCGCTTCGGCGGCACCCTCGCGGGCACCCTGACCCTGACCGGCGGCTGCGGCGGCATGGGCGGCGCGCAACCGCTCGCGGTCACCCTCAACGGCGGCGCCTGCCTGATCGTGGACGTCGACGAGGCGCGTCTGCGCCGCCGCGTCGAGCACCGCTACCTCGACGAGGTCGCCGACGATCTCGAGGACGCGATCAAGAAGGCCGTCGATGCCCGGACCAACAAGCGGGCCTGGTCGGTCGGCGTCGTCGGCAACGCCGCCACGATCTTCCCCGAACTGCTGCGCCGCGGCGTACCCATCGACCTGGTGACCGACCAGACCAGCGCACACGACCCGCTGTCATACCTGCCCGAAGGCATCGACCTCGACGACTGGCACGACTACGCCGAGAAGAAGCCCGACGAATTCACCGACCGCGCACGCGAATCCATGGCCACACAGGTCAAAGCCATGGTCGAGTTCCAGGACGGCGGCGCCGAGGTCTTCGACTACGGCAACTCGATCCGCGACGAAGCCCGCCTCGGCGGTTACGAACGGGCCTTCGAATTCCCCGGTTTCGTGCCCGCCTACATCCGACCGCTGTTCTGCGAGGGCAAAGGCCCGTTCCGCTGGGTCGCGCTCTCGGGTGACCCGCAGGACATCTACACCACGGACAAGGCCATCATGGACCTGTTCCCGGACGACGACCGCCTGCACAAGTGGATGCGCGGCGCCCGCGAGCGCATCGCGTTCCAGGGCCTGCCCGCCCGGATCTGCTGGCTGGGCTACGGCGAACGCGACAAGGCCGGCGTGCTGTTCAACGATCTGGTGGCCAGCGGCAAGGTGTCGGCCCCGATCGTCATCGGCCGCGACCACCTGGACTGCGGCTCGGTGGCCAGCCCCTACCGCGAGACCGAGTCGATGCTAGACGGATCCGACGCGATCGCCGACTGGCCGCTGCTCAACGCCCTGACCGCCACCTCGTCGGGTGCGGCGTGGGTGTCGATCCACCACGGCGGCGGCGTCGGCATCGGCCGGTCCATCCACGCCGGGCAGGTCGGTGTCGCCGACGGGACCGAGCTTGCGGCACAAAAGCTTTCCCGCCTGCTGACCAACGACCCCGGCATGGGCGTGATCCGGCACGTCGATGCCGGCTACGAGCGGGCCGAGGAGGTCGCCAAGGAGCGCGGCGTCCGGATCCCCATGCAGGAGAGCTGATGACGTCTCTTGTTGACAGGTTCGTCTCGCTGTGGGCGTCGCTCGCGCCGATCGGGCGTGACCCGGGCAGCGGTGGGTACCGCCGGTTCGCCTGGAACGCGGCCGACGGCGAGCTGCGGGCCTGGTTCATCGACCAGGCAAAGCAACGCGGCCTGACCTACGAAGAGGACCGCAACGGGAACCAGTGGGCGTGGTGGGGCGAACCCCGCGCAGGCTCGGTGGTGACCGGCAGCCACCTCGACAGCGTGCCCGACGGCGGCGCGTATGACGGTCCGCTCGGCGTGGTTTCGGCCTTTCTGGCTGTCGACGAACTGCGCGCACAAGGCGTCGAACCCACGCGCTCGCTGGCGGTGACCAATTTCGCCGACGAGGAGGGCGCCCGATTCGGTGTCGCGTGCATGGGCAGTCGCCTGCTGACAGGCGCGATCGAACCCGACCGGGCCCGCGGGCTCAAGGACGCCGACGGCGTCACGCTGGGCGACGCGATGCACGCGGCCGGGGTGGATCCCGCGCGGCTGGGCCGTGACGAGCAGGCACTCGAGCGCATCGGAGTGTTCGTGGAACTGCACGTCGAACAGGGCCGGGCACTGGTGGACATGGACGCCGCGGTCGGGGTGGCGACAGCCATCTGGCCGCACGGCCGGTGGCGGTTCGAATTCCTCGGCGAGGCAAACCATGCCGGCACCACCCGGGTGGACGATCGCGTCGACCCCATGTTGCCGTTCGCGACCAGCGTGCTGGCCGCCCGCGACACCGCCACCCGCACCGGGGCGCTCGCCACGTTCGGCAAGGTCCTGGTGATCCCCAACGGCGTCAACGCGATTCCATCGGCCGTGCACGGTTGGCTCGACGCCCGCGCGGCCGACGACACCGTGCTGGAGAAGTTGGTTGCCGAGGTCACGGCGGTCGGCGAGGAAGCAGCCGCCGTGCACGGCGCCACGTGCACCGTGACCCGCGAATCGTATTCGCCCGTCGTCGGTTTCGATGACGCACTGCGGGACCGCATCAGCGCGCTGCTCGACGGCGCACCGCAGTTGCCCACCGGAGCGGGCCACGACGCCGGGATCCTCTCGGCACACGTGCCGACGGCGATGCTGTTCGTGCGCAATCCAACCGGCGTGAGTCACAGCCCGGTGGAAGACGCCTCCGACGACGACTGCGTGGCCGGAGTGGTGGCGCTGACCAAGGTGCTGAAAGAGTTGGTGAGTCAGTGACACGGTATTTCGCTGATTACGCCTGGCTCGGCGGCGATCAGGTCAGCGACCGGGTGCTCATCGAGGTGGACGGCGACAAGATCACGTCAGTGTCGGCCGGGCAGGAGCGCCCGGCCGACGCCACTCACCTGGCGGGCGTGACGGTGCCCGGCCTGGCCAACTCGCACAGCCACGCCTTCCACCGCGCCCTGCGCGGGCGCACGCACCGCGGTGGCGGCACGTTCTGGACGTGGCGCGAGGACATGTACGCCGTCGCCGGACGGCTGGACCCGGACTCGTATCACGCCCTCGCGCGTGCGACATACGCCGAGATGGCACTGGCAGGCATCACCTGCGTCGGCGAGTTCCACTATGTGCACCACCGCCCCGACGGCACACCGTACCCCGAGTCAAATGCGTTGGGCGAGGCGCTGATCGCGGCGGCCGCCGACGCCGGTATCCGCATCACCCTGCTCGACGCGTGTTATCTGACAGGCGGTTTCGGCACCGAACTGAAGGGCCCGCAGCTTCGGTTCACCGACGGCACCGCCGCCGCGTGGGCCGAGCGGGTCGAGCGGCTCACCGCCACACCGCAGGCCCGCATCGGCGCCGCGATCCATTCGGTACGTGCGGTTCCTGCCGATCAGCTCGGCACCGTCGCCGACTGGGCCAGGAGCCATGGCGTACCTCTGCACTTCCACATGTCCGAACAGCGGGCCGAGAACGAGGCCTGCCTGGCCGCACACGGCTGCACCCCGACCCAACTGCTGGGTGAACACGGCGCATTGGGTTCGCTGTCGACCGCGGTCCACGCCACCCATCTCACCGATGACGACGTCTCCGCCCTGGCCGATTCCCGCACCCATGTGTGCATGACGCCGACCACCGAACGCGACCTCGCCGACGGCATCGGCCGGGCACGGGATCTCGCGACGGCGGGCACCCCGCTGACCCTGGGCAGCGACAGCAACGCCATCGTGGACATCTTCGAGGAAGCCCGCGGCATGGAGCTCGACGAGCGGTTGCGTACCGAACGGCGCGGGCATTGGCCTGCGGCGGAGTTGATGCGGGCGGCCACTGCCGATGGGCATGCTTCGCTGGGTTGGCCCGAGGCCGGCAGGCTGGAACCGGGTGCGCTCGCGGACTTCGTCACGGTCGAGCTCGACTCGGTCCGGATGGCAGGCTGGGAATCCGGAACCCTGCTGGAGACTGTGGTATTCGCCGCGTCCGCCCCCGACGTGACCGACGTGGTGGTCGGCGGCCGCCGGGTGGTAAACCGCCGTTCACACACTCAGATCGACGATGTGCCTGCAGCACTTCATGATTCCATTAGGACATTGACCTCATGAGCAGTCTTCTGATCGACAATATCGGCGCCCTTGTCACCAACGATCCGGCGCAGCAGGCCGGGCTGGTCGGCCTGATCGAGGATGCCGCAATCGTCTTCGACGACGGTGTGGTGGCCTGGGTCGGACCGCGCGCCGGCGCACCGGACGCCGACGATCGAGTGGACGCCGACGGGCGTGCCGTCATCCCCGGTTTCGTCGACAGCCACAGCCACCTGGTGTTCAGCGGTGACCGTTCGGCGGAGTTCGCCGCCCGGATGGCCGGAAAGCCATACAGCGCAGGCGGAATCAATACGACGGTCAATGCCACCCGCGCCGCGAGCACCGACGAGCTGCGCGCCAACGTCGCCCGCCTGGTCGCCGAGTCACGACGCTCGGGCACCACCACCAATGAGTGCAAGTCCGGCTACGGGCTCACCGTCGACACCGAGGTGCAGAGCCTGCAGCTCGCCGCCGAGTTCACCGACGAAATCACCTTCCTCGGAGCTCATTTGGTGCCGCAGGAATACGCCGACCGGCCCGACGACTACGTGGACCTGGTGTGCACGGCCATGGTGGACGCGTGTGCGCCCGCCGCCAAGTGGATCGACGTGTTCTGTGAGCGGGGCGCGTTCGACGGGGATCAGACGCGAAAAATCCTGACTGCCGGGGTCGAGCGGGGCCTCATCCCGCGCGTGCACGCCAACCAGCTCGGGCCGGGACCGGGTGTGCAGATCGCCGTGGAATTCGGTGCGGCGTCGGCCGACCACGCGACGTTCCTCGACGACGACGATATCGCCGCGCTGGCCTCCGGCAACACCGTGGCCACCCTGCTCGCGGCCACCGAATTCGCCACCCGCATGCCGTATCCGGACGCCCGGCGGCTGCTCGACGCGGGTGTCACCGTGGCGCTGGCCAGCAACTGCAATCCGGGCTCGGGGTTCACCACCAACCTGCCGTTCTGTATCGCGGTGGCGGTCCGCGACATGAACATGACGCCCGATGAGGCGTTGTGGTCGGCGACCATGGGTGGGGCACGGGCGTTGCGCCGCACCGACGTCGGGCATCTGAGCGTCGGAGCGCGAGCGGATGCCGTGCTGCTGGATGCCATTTCGCATGTGCACCTGGCGTACCGGCCCGGCGTGCCGTTGGTCGGCGCGGTGTGGCGCGGCGGTGAGCTGGTGGCGGGCAGCGTGGGGGACCGCGCGTCGTGACACTGCGGGTGCAACGGTTCGCCAGCCACCAGCGCATGCCATGGCGCAACGGCGGCGGGGTCACCTACGAGGTGGCCCGCAGCCCGGGCGATGACGAATTCGACTGGCGGATCAGCATTGCCGAAGTATCGGCATCCGGCGCGTTCTCGGCGTTCCCCGGGGTCGACCGGATCATCACGCTCGTCGATGGCACCGACATGGTGCTGACCGTCGACGGTGTGCGGCACCGCCTACAACCGTTGGAGCCGTTTGCCTTTGACGGCGATGCCGACACCACAGGAGAGGTTTCCACACCGACCCGCGATCTCAACGTGATGACCCGACGTGGACGTGCCGGTGCGGAACTCGACGTGATCCGGCTGCACGACGGCGGTTCGGTTTCGGCCGGACCTGCCGAACCGCTCGTGTTGATCGGCCTGTCCGGGACCGTCACGGTGTCCTCGCCCGCGGGCGAGCGAGTCGAGCTGGGCGCACTCGACGCTCTGTGCTGGCCCGGGCCGCCGCTGACAATGAGTGGGACGGGCGCGGCGGCAGTGGTCCGGATCCGGCCGGTGCCGCGCTGAGTCGCTACCCCGCCTGCCTGGCCAGCGCCGCACCGACCACCCTGGCTCCCTCCGCGAACCGCGCCGGCTCCGGCCCCGAGTAGTTCAGCCGCAGGTAGGCACCTGCCGGTTCCGCCGGAAACCACTCCGCACCGGCCGCGACCAGCACGCCGTCGGACTCGCAGTCCCGCACCAGCCGGTCGAGGTCGGTGGAATCGGGGAGCCTGAGCCACAGATGCAAACCCCCGCGGGGAACCCGCTCCAGGTGTCCCGTGGCGACGTGTTCGGTGACGGCGGAGACCAACAGATCCCGCCGTTGGCGCAACTGGTGGCGCAGATCTCGCACGTGCGAGCGCCAGGCCGGCTGCGTGACGACGTCGAGCGCGGCCGCCTGCAGCAATCCGCTGACGTACATGGATTCGGCGCCCCGGTCGGCGAGGATGCGTTCGCGTGCCGGTCCGCGGATCACCAGGCCTGCCACGCGGATCGCCGGCGACACACTCTTGGTCAGCGAGCGCAGGTAGATGACGTGGCCCGCGTCGTCGAGCGCGGCCACCGGGCTCGCGGCGGAGTCGATGGCGAAATCACGCGCCCAGTCGTCCTCCAGCAGGAAGGCACCGTGGCGCCGCACGACGTCGAGCACCTCCCGCGCCAGCTCGGAATCCCATTGTGCCCCGGTCGGATTGGCGAAATTCGGTTGCGCATAGAACAGCCTGGCGCCCGTCTGGGCGAACGCGCGCGCCAGTTCGTCGGGATCCGGGCCGCTCGAGCCGCTCGGCACCGGGATCAACCGCACGCCGGCCTGCGCGGCGGCCAGCATCGCGCCCCAGTAACTGGGGGACTCGATGAGCATCGGCTGCCCGAACCCGACCAGGGCCCGAAAGGTCGAGCTCAACCCACTCTGGCTGCCGGGCAACACGATCACATCGCGCGGGGCAGGTGGGGTCACGCCCACCGGGCACGACTCGGCGAGTTCGGTGGCGAACCACGCCCGCAATTCGGCAAGGCCCGCGGCATCGGAGCGAGTCAGCGCAGCGTCGGAGCGCGCGGCCCGCGCCAGGGCGGCGCGAACCAAGCGCTGCGGCAGCAGTTCCCGGTCCGGATAACCCGAATGCAGGCCGATCACGTCGGGCGCCGCACTGCGCATCGGAGTGGACGGGCCCGGTATGCGGACCTGTGGCGAGCCCAAAGCTGCTGTCTGCCAACCATAGTCGGGTGGCCGGGCGGTGCGTACGGCCCGGACGAACGTGCCTACCCCCGGCCGCGATTCCACTAGTCCGAGGCCGCGCAGTGCGCGCATCGCCTTCTGCACCGTGACCGGACTGGCCCCGTACTGCGCGACCAGCGCACGATTGGACGGCAACTGCGCACCGGGCGCCGCGGTGGCGATCCACTGCCGCAGACCCGTCACGATGCGCTCAGTGCTATCGTTGTCCATGTCGGAACAGAGTAGCGCTACTGTCGTGGTGCGACCACCGTTATCCCAAGCCGGTGTGTTGTGGGGCTTGCTGGGCGTGGTCGCGTTCTCGTTCACCATCGTGTTCACCCGATTCGCCATCGGCGGGCTCTCGCCGCTGTTCATCGGTGCGGGCAGAGCCGTCGTCGCCGCCGCCCTGGCCGCCACGGCGCTGGCCGTCACGCGGCAATCGCTGCCCCGCGGCGCCCAGTGGGTGCGCCTGGCGGTGGTGGCCGCGGGCGTCGTCGCCGGCTTCCCGTTGCTGACGTCCTACGCGCTCACAATCACGCCGGCCAGCCACGGTGCGGTCGTCGTCGCGCTACTGCCTGCGGCCACCGCAGTCACCGCCGTCCTACGCAGCCGCGAGCATCCGCCTGCGGCGTTCTGGACCACCGCCGCAATCGGTGCGGCTGCCGCGGTGGTGTTCGCAATGGTGCAGGGCGGCGGAGTCGGGCACCTGAGCTGGGCAGACGTGCTGCTGTTCGGCGCGGTGGCGGCGGCAGCAGTCGGCTACGCCGAGGGTGGCCTATTGGCCAGGGAACTCGGCGCGTGGCAGACGGTGTCATGGGCGTTGGTGGTGGCGGCCCCGGTGATGCTGGTGCTGACCGCCGTGGCCGTCGTGCAGCAGCCGCCGAATGCGACGCCGGCACAGTGGGCGGCCTTCGGCTATCTGGCCGCGGTCAGCATGTACCTCGGATTCTTCGCGTGGTACCGGGGCCTGGCGATCGGTCCGATGGCCCAAGTCAGCCAGGTGCAACTCGTACAGCCCGTGATGACGATCTGCTGGGCGGCGCTGCTCCTGCACGAGCACCTGACGTGGCTGACTGTGCTGGGTGGCGCCGCGGTGATCGCGTGCGCGGGTCTTGCCGTGCGCATCCGGCTCGGATGACGTCGCCGCCGGCGAACGCCGTTGGAGCTCAACGGAGTTGATTCGGCGATCAGCGCTCAGATGGCAGCGATGTACGACGAGGTGTAGATGTCGCCATGCAGGCGCCCGGGACGGGGCGGACCCTCGACAATGACGCCCGCCCCGGTCGCACCCGGCATCCGCGGGCTCGTGACGGTCGTCGAACCGTTGCCCAGACCGTCGATGTACATCGCCCCGGCGGCCACCCCGGCATCACCCGGGTCGCATGGGGCCGCCAATGAGCGCGGCACTTGAATCAACCGCGCCTGATAGGTGGAGTCGGGCACCGCGGTCTGCAGATGCACCTCGGCCCGCACCGAACCTGAATCCGGTGCGCCCACATCGACGAACCCCGAGGCAGTGCCGTACGTCAGCTCGTACGTGGAGGTGACAAGGTCGCACTGCTTGATCTGATTGTCCAGCGGCACCATCGTCATTGCCGTGCCCGCACCCGCGGCGGCGGTCCCCACACCACCCAGGGCTGCGGCGCCAACCACGACGACTACCACTGGACAAATCCCATGCCTGGCCATGATCTGCGCCTCACATGCTCGTTGTGTGATCGTGGTCACATTATCCGCGCACAAGAGGCCTGCTCGCCACATCGGCGGCGTGATCACCCGGAGCCGGCACCGCCCAGCCGGCGCATGCGAAAGCCGGTGGAAATCACGGAGTTCCCACCGGTTTTCGCCGACTGCGCCTCAGATCCGGGCGATGAAGGTCGAGCTGTAAGTCTCGGGGATGAACTTGCCCGTCGCGGGCGGACCCTCGATGACGACATACGCACCTGTTGCACCCTGCATGAGTGGCCCGGTCACGGTGGTCGACGCGGTGCCCACCGCATCGGTGTGCATCACGCCGGTCGCCACACCGGGATCACCGGGATTGCACGTGGCGTACGACACGCGCGGCAGCTGAATGAGCCGCACCTGATACGTCGTATCGGGTACCGCGGTCTGCATGCGCACGTCGGCGCGCACCGCGCCCGAACCGTCAGCGCCGACATCGATGAAGCCCGAGCCGGTGCCTGCGCCGTAGCCGGTCAGGTGCTCCGCCGCGGCGAAGTCACAATGCCGGATCTGCGCCTGCAACGGCACCATCGTCAAACCCGAATCCGCCGCGGCGACACCGCCACCGAGCAACGCGACAGCCACCATGGGCGCCGCCATCCAACAACTACCCCAACCCATGATGCGTCCTGTTCTCGTGACCCCTTGGTCACATTATGGACGCACAGCGAACGTTCAGCGCCAGCGGAGCAGCAACTCGTTCACCGTTCCAGTCAGGGCCCGCTGCAGGAACGGCCCGAAGCTGATCCGGCCAACCCCGAGCGGTCCGAACGACGTCGGATCGTCGGCCTCGGGTATCGCGATCGCGTTCACCGGCAGAGGCAGCTCAGATGTCAAGCGCCGCATGGTTTCCGGATCATGGCGCCCCACCGGATACAGGCAGTCCGCCCCTGCGTCTGCGGCCAGCTTGAGCCGGGCAACGGCGCGTTCGACGCGATCGGCCTCCGAACCGTCCTCCCGCAGGAACAGATCGGTCCGGGCATTGATCACGACGTGCACCCCGGCCGCGTCAGCCGCCTTGCGCAATTCGCCGACCAACGCGGCGTGCTCCTCGGGACTGCGGAGGCGTTTGCCCTCCTTGTGCACGGTGTCCTCGATGTTCAGCCCGACCGCACCCGCGGCCAGCAGACCATCGATGAGCCGCTGCGGCGGCTCGCCGTAACCGGATTCGATGTCGACCGAGATCGGCACGTCGACCGCGCCACTGATCTGAGCCACCCGCGCCGTCAGCTCGTCGTACGTCATGCCCTCGCCGTCGGCCTTCCCGACCGAATCGGCCACCGGATGGCTGCCCAGCGTGAGCGCTTCGAATCCTGCCTCGACGGCGGTCTTCGCCGACCAGGCGTCCCACACCGTGGGCAGCACCACCGGATTGCCCGGCTGGTGCAATGCCAGCAGGGTCGTCGCACGGTCCTGCAGAACCTGTTGGGGCAGAGCTTGTTGGGGCACCCGCATACCTCCGACTCTCAACGTGACCCGCGTCACTCTCAACTGGTGATGTGGCTAGCATCGGTTGTCGTACTGTGATTCATGACACCCTTCAGCCCAAGGAGGTCACATGTCCACCACAACCGAATTCGCCGAACTGCACAAGTTGATCGGCGATATGCGTCGCTCTGTCACGGCACTGGCGGCCAAATACGGTGACTCGCCGGCCACGCGCCGCATAACCAATGATGTCGAGCGCATCCTCCTCGACGTCGACCGCCTGAACATCGACGCCGATGAACTCGCGATGCGCCACGGCTGCACGCCGCAGACGGCCACCGGCGAGAAGATCGCGATCCCCGACACCCAATACGACCGGGAGTTCTGGGGCGACATCAGCGATGGCGGCGTCAGCGGTTAGCAGGACGCCGGGGCATCTGATGCCTCACACAACAACTGAACCTGACGAAAGGGAACCGTGAGCGCACCCACCGATGACCGTCGTGCGACCGGGGTCTTCTCCCCCACGCGCGCCCAGATTCCGGAGCGCACGCTGCGGACCGACCGGTGGTGGCAGGCGCCCCTGCTGACAGACCTCGGACTGGCGGCGTTCGTCATCTACGCCACCATCCGGGCGTTCTGGGGCAGCGCTTACTGGGTTCCGCAGTACCACTACCTGACGCCTTTCTACTCGCCGTGCGTGAGCACCGCGTGCGCGCCGGGGGCCAGCCACTTCGGGCACTGGGTGGGGGCCCTACCGTGGTTCATCCCGATGGCGTTCATCTCGCTGCCGTTCCTCTTGGCTTTCCGGCTCACCTGCTACTACTACCGCAAGGCCTACTACCGGTCGGTCTGGCAGTCCCCGACCGCCTGCGCAGTGGCCGAGCCGCACGCGAAATACACCGGAGAGACGCGACTTCCGCTGATCGTTCAGAACGCGCACCGGTACTTCTTCTACGTCGCAGTGCTGATCTCACTGGTGAACACCTACGACGCGATCGTCGCCTTCCACTCGGACAAGACCGCAAGCGGTTTCGGATTCGGTCTCGGCAACGTGATCCTGCTCGTCAACGTGATCCTGCTGTGGGTGTACACCATCTCCTGCCACTCCTGCAGGCACGTCACCGGCGGCCGGCTCAAGCACTTCTCGAAACATCCGGTCCGCTACTGGATCTGGACCCAGGTGTCCAAACTCAACACGCGGCACATGCTGTTCGCGTGGATCACCCTCGGCACCCTGGTGCTCACCGACTTCTACATCATGCTGGTCGCCAGCGGAACCATCTCCGACCTGAGATTTGTTGGCTGACAACCTAATTCCTAATGAACAAAGTAGTGGGGTTATAGATGGCTGAACTGGAACGGCATCAATACGACGTAGTCGTGATCGGTGCCGGCGGGGCAGGGCTGCGTGCCGTGATCGAGGCCCGCGAGCGGGGTCTGCGGGTGGCGGTGGTGACCAAATCGCTGTTCGGCAAGGCACATACGGTGATGGCCGAGGGCGGATGCGCCGCAGCGATGCGCAACGTCAACACCAAGGACTCGTGGCAGGTGCACTTCGGGGACACCATGCGCGGCGGCAAGTTCCTCAACAACTGGCGGATGGCCGAACTGCACGCGCAGGAGGCTCCGGACCGTGTGTGGGAGCTTGAGTCCTACGGCGCGTTGTTCGACCGCACCAAGGACGGCCGGATCAGCCAGCGCAACTTCGGCGGGCACACCTACCCGCGGCTGGCCCACGTCGGCGACCGCACCGGGCTGGAGATCATCCGCACCCTGCAGCAGAAGATCGTCTCGCTGCAGCAGGAGGACAAAGCCGAACTCGGTGACTACGAGGCCCGCATCCGGGTGTTCCACGAAACCGCCATCACCGACCTGATCAAAGACGGGGATCGGATCGCCGGCGCGTTCGGGTATTACCGGGAGACCGGCAATTTCGTGCTGTTCGAAGCCCCTGCGATCGTGCTGGCCACCGGCGGCATCGGCAAGTCCTTCAAGGTGTCGTCGAACTCGTGGGAGTACACCGGAGACGGCCACGCGCTGGCTCTGCGCGCCGGGTCCGGTCTGATCAACATGGAGTTCATCCAGTTTCACCCGACCGGCATGGTGTGGCCGCTGTCGGTGAAGGGGATCCTGGTCACCGAAGGCGTGCGCGGTGACGGCGGAGTGCTGAAGAACTCCGAAGGCAAGCGGTTCATGTTCGACTACATCCCCGCGGTGTTCAAGGGGCAGTACGCCGAAACCGAAGAAGAAGCCGACCAATGGCTCAAGGACAACGACTCCGCGCGCCGCACGCCTGATCTGCTCCCCCGCGACGAGGTGGCCCGCGCCATCAACTCCGAGGTCAAGGCGGGCCGCGGTTCACCACACGGCGGCGTGTACCTCGACATCGCCTCGCGCATGCCGACCGAGGAGATCAAGCGGCGGCTGCCCTCGATGTACCACCAGTTCATGGAGCTCGCCGAGGTCGACATCACCAAGGACGAGATGGAGGTCGGGCCCACCTGCCACTACGTGATGGGCGGTATCGAAGTCGACCCCGACACCGGCGGGGCCGTCACGCCCGGGCTGTTCGCCGCGGGCGAGTGTTCGGGCGGCATGCACGGCTCGAACCGGCTTGGCGGCAACTCGTTGAGCGACCTTCTGGTGTTCGGCCGCCGCGCCGGACTCGGTGCCGCCGACTACGTGCAGACCCTCGCCGAGCGGCCGGCCGTATCGGAGGCCGCCATCGTCGAGGCCACCCAGCTGGCACTGGACCCGTTCGAAAAGCACGCGAATCCGGAGAATCCGTACACCCTGCACGCTGAGCTGCAGCAGTGCATGAACGATCTCGTCGGCATCATCCGCAAGGCCGACGAGATCGAGGAGGCGCTGGCCAAGCTCGCCGAGCTCAAGGCCCGCGTGCACAACGTCACCGTCGAGGGCGGCCGCGCCTTCAACCCGGGCTGGCACCTGGCCATCGACATGCGCAACATGCTGCTGGTCAGCGAGTGCGTGGCCAAGGCCGCGCTGGCCCGCACCGAGAGCAGGGGTGGGCACACCCGCGACGACTACCCGGAGATGGACGCCAACTGGCGCAACACCCTGCTGGTGTGCCGCACCGTCGGCGACGACCAGGTGGTGCCGGACGTGACGGTGACCCCGGAGTCCCAGCTGCCCATGCGGGCAGACCTGCTGGCCACGTTCGAACTGTCCGAACTGGAGAAGTACTACACCGAGCAAGAACTGGCCGAGCACCCCGATCGGAAGGGCTGAAATGGCTGCCTACAACGCGAACCTGCGCGTCTGGCGTGGAGATGACACGGGCGGTGATTTGCAGGACTACACGGTCGAGGTCAACGACGGCGAGGTGGTGCTCGACATCATCCACCGGTTGCAGGCCACTCAGACCCCCGATCTGGCCGTGCGGTGGAACTGCAAGGCAGGCAAGTGTGGATCCTGCTCGGCGGAGATCAACGGGCGCCCGCGGCTCATGTGCATGACCCGGATGTCGACGTTCGACCCGGCCGAGACGGTCACGGTGACGCCGCTGCGCACCTTCCCCGTGATGCGCGACCTGGTCACCGACGTGTCGTTCAACTATGAGAAGGCCCGCCAGATCCCGTCGTTCACCCCGCCGAAAGGCCTGCAGCCCGGGGAGTACCGGATGCAGCAGGAAGACGTGAACCGCAGCCAGGAATTCCGCAAGTGCATCGAGTGCTTCCTGTGCCAGAACGTCTGTCACGTCGTGCGCGACCACGAGGAGAACAAGCAGAACTTCGCAGGTCCCCGGTTCCACATGCGGATCGCCGAACTGGACATGCACCCACTGGACACCGTGGACCGCCGGGACATGGCCCAGGACGAGTTCGGGCTGGGCTACTGCAACATCACCAAGTGCTGCACCGAGGTGTGCCCCGAGAACATCAAGATCACCGACAACGCGTTGATCCCGATGAAGGAACGCGTCGTCGACCGCAAGTACGACCCAATCGTGTGGCTGGGCAACAAGCTGTTCCGCCGATGAGCGCTTGCGCGAAGAGCAAACAGCAGAGCTAGCGGCGGTGCGTTGATTCTGCGGACAAGGCGCGAAAGTACGAGTAGAGGCTGCCCTCACCGCAGAATCAACGCGTAGGCTCGGCATAAGCAGCCAATCAGCGACGAAAGGCAGCCGATGACAATGGGACACACCCACAGCGTCAACGACATTCGTACGGCAATCCGCGAGCTTTCGGCCCGCGCGGAACTGGCCCGCAAGGAAGGCCGCCCCGACGACGCCGCCGAACTGGAGCAGCGCGTCGACGGCTACCGCAGGGAACTTTCCGAGCGACCCTGAACCTCAGTCGCCGAGTCGGTGAAATGTGCTGCGGTGGAAGACAATCGGCGCGATGTCAGCGTGCACGGTGATCTCACTGACCCGCAGTACAACGATGGTGTGATCGCCCGCGGGCACCAGCTGCGCGATGGTGCTCTCCAGCCAGACGCTGGTGCCGTGGATGAACACCGCACCCGAGTCGCGTGATTCCGTCTCAAGACCCGCGAACCGGTCGCCGGTCTTGGCGGCCAGTGAGCGCACCGCGTCATCGTGGGACTCACCCAGCACACTGATGCCCAGCGCCGGAAGATCCTTGAGCTTGGGCCAGGTGGTGGAGCTGTTCTGCACGCAGAAGGACACCAGCGGCGGATCCAGCGACACCGGGACAAACGTGCTGGCAGCCAGGCCCACACGAGTGCCCTCCACCTCGGCGGCGATAGCCACGACGCCGGTGGGGAAATGGCCGAATGCTTCACGCAGAGACGTCGGGCTCAATTCTGTTGCGCTCATATCACCTCCATCTTCACACGTGGTCGCCGACGGCGGCCACCGTCAGACTCGCCGTGAACCGAACTTGGCCGCGCCGTCGCGCGCCGGTTTGAGTAGCCTGACGCCATGCCCAACACGTCGAACCTGTCCGTGCTGCATGAACGAGTTCGTCCGGGCGCATAGTCGGAGAACCACCCAGTCGACATGTGGATCACGCCGCTGCTGGTAATGGCCGTCGCCGTCAGCCTGGAGCCGTTCCGGATCGGTATGACCGTCGTGATGCTCAACCGGCCCCGCCCGCTGTTGCAACTGCTCACCTTCCTCAGCGGTGGTTTCGCGATGGGCACCGCAGTCGGTGTGGTGGTGCTGTTCGTCCTGCGGCCGGCCATGGGGTCAGCCCACTTCACCCTGCCGAGAGCACAACTGGTGGCAGGGGTGATCGTGCTGGTGGTCGCCGCAGCCGTCGGCTCCGGGTTGGTGGGGCCGAAAGCCGACCGAGAACCAAGTCAGCTCGCACAGCGCACCCGGCAGCTGCTCAACGGTCATTCACTGTGGACAGCCGGCGTCGCGGGCCTCGGCATCGCGCTGCCATCCGTGGACTATCTCGCCGCACTGACCCTGATCGTCGCGTCCGGGGCGGCGGCCGCGACGCAGGTCGGCGCTCTGCTGCTGTTCAACGTGGTGGCGTTCGGCCTCGTCGAGATCCCGCTGATCTGCTACCTGGTCGCCCCTGACCGCACTCGGGCAGCCCTGTCGACCCTGCACGCCTGGCTGCGGGCGCGGCATCGCTTCGAGGTCGCAGCCCTACTGGGCACGGTCGGCTGTGTGCTGCTGGTCGCCGGCTACACCGGGCTGTAGCGATCCCCTCGCCGGCTCAGGCATCCAGGCGGATGAACTCGTCCTGCCGGTATTGCTCGGCACAGGCGGCGCGCCTGATCTTGCCGCTGGTCGTCGTGGGTATCGATCCCGGCGGGACCAGGACGAGATCCCCGACATTGAGCCCGTGGGCATTGGAGATCGCCGAGGTGACGTCACTCTTGACTGCGGTGAGCCACTGCCCCGCCTCGACCGTCGACTCGCCTCGCTTCTTGACTTCGATGACGGTGACGAGCTTCTCGGTGCTGTTCACCGGAACAGATATCGCCGCAACGCGACCACCGGTGATCTGCTGGACCGTCGCCTCGATGTCCTCGGGATAGTGATTGCGGCCGCGGATGATCAGCAGATCCTTGATGCGGCCGACGATGAACAGCTCACCACCGGAGACGAAGCCCAGATCACCGGTTTTCAGCCAGGGTCCGGCAGGCGTGCCCGGCGATGGGTCGACGAGGGTGGCGCCGAAGCACCGTTGTTCCTCGGGAGACCGGTTCCAGTAGCCGGTCGCGACGTTGTCGCCGTGCACCCAGATCTCGCCGACCACGTCCTGCTCGCATTCCCGGTGCGTCTCGACGTCGACGATGCGCAGCGCCGGTGACTGCGGCAGCTGGTATCTGACGAGCGCCGAGCTGGTTCCCTCCGCACGGCCCGTGCGCAGTTCCTCCGGTGCGCAGCCTCCACCATGCTCCTCGCGTCCGCAGCGACGCACGCGGCCCGCCGACAGTTCATCGACATCGAACGCGGCGACCTCCGCCGACTCGTTCCAGACGCCGCTGGTCACGTATACCGTCGCCTCCGCCAGCCCATACGAAGGTCGCAGCATGTGGTCTCGAAAGTTGAAGTGGGCGAACCGATCTGTAAAGCGTTCCAAGGTCGCAGGCTCGACCCGCTCCGCGCCGTTGATGATGCCCAGCACGCCGCCGAGGTCGAGTCCGGCGAGGTCGGCGTCTTTGGTCTTGCGGGCGGCCAGGTCGAACGCGAAGTTGGGTGCGGCGGAAAAAGCACCGTCATTCTCGGCCAGTGCCCGCACCCACCGCGACGGTTTCTCCAAGAAGGCCACCGGGCTCGTCAGGACCGCGCGATACCCACCGAGGATGGGTGCGCACACGCCCAGCACCAACCCCATGTCGTGGTAGAAGGGCAACCACGAGACAACCGTCAGATTCGAGGTCTTGACGCTCGCGTCGGCGAACAGGCCGCGCATCAGCTGCTCGAAATTCGCCTGAAGGTTGCGATGGGAGATCATCACGCCGGTGGGCAGCCGAGTCGAGCCGGAGCTGTACTGCAGGTACGCCGTGCTGGGGAACTCAGCCGTCTCGATGATCGGTTCGCCGTCGGCATCGAGGTTCAGTGCGTCGATCGCGACGATCTTCGGTGCGGTCTCCATGACCGATTGATCGACGTAGTCGCCGACATCGTGCGCGACGGCAGCGGTCGTGAGAACCACCGCGGGGTGGGTATCGGCAACGACGGCACTCACGCGGTCATGGCTGGAGCCGCGATGCGGCAACGGCAACGGCACCGCGATGAGGCCTGCCTGCATGGCTCCCAGAAAAGCCAGGATGTATTCGAGGCCCTGCGGAGCCAGGATCACCGCCCGATCACCGACCTCGCCGTGGAGGCGAATCTCACGTGCCACATTGATGGTCCGCTGGGACAGCTGCGCCCATGTCAGGCTGTGCGCGACACCTGCCGGGTCGTGGCCGTACTCGGTGAACGTGAAGGCCACATCATCGGGACGCAGGCTGGCACGCCCATGCAGCATCGAGAGAATGGATGATTGGGTCGACATCACATCACGTCCATAACTAATCGAATCCGTCGGTTCAGTAGCGCCGTCAGCCTGCGCTCTTGGGGTTCAGCACGGACATCGCTCCGTTGACGATCTCCGACATGGGGTCGGCGCCGCCGCCGAACGTGGCCTGGTTGGCCGGTGCGGTGACTTTCGCGGGGTCGAAGCCGTGCACCGGGTCCACCGTGACCGGCGCGGTCGCCGGATCGTCGTTACGCGAATAACCCGCGTCCACCAAGGGCTGCAGGATCCTGTCCAGCTGGTTGAGCGTGTTCTGGTCATACCCGAGGTACTTGAAGGGCAACACCAAGGGCAGATGCTCCTCGGGGACCAGGTACGTCGTGGTCGTCGCGCCCTTGGAGTTGACCGTGGTCCTGATGTTCTGCGCCGGAACGTTGCTGGGATTCGTGAACGCGATCGCGGTGTGGCCGGTGGCCAGCCCGGCGATCGCATTGATGACGCTCATCCAGTTGTCCGGCCGGTCCGGCCAGTCGGCGATGCTGTCGTACGCCGAGATGAACTGGTCAGTGTGGTACTGACTCTCCACGGGAGCCGGTACTCGGTAATCCATGAACGGCACGACGCTGCCGACCGGGAAGTTCTGGGTCAGGAAACTCTCACCGAACGGATGCTTGGCGATCGGGTCGCCGAATGTAGCAAAGGTCAGCTGGTCCGGCGGCGGAGCAGTCGGATCGTTGGCCAGTCGCGCCTTCACGGCGTTGAGCACGAGCGCGCCCTCGGACAGCCCCATCGCCGTCCCCTTGCCGCCTGTGCGGATCGCGGCATCGAGGTTGCCCTCGCCCTCATCGACCGACTCGCCGATGCTGGGGCCGTCCAGGCCGAGACCGGGATAGATCTTCTCGCCGATCGGCCCGATCCCCGGGAAAATACGTTCCAGGGTGTGGCCCTGCACCTGCCCTGCCGGGTAGTCGACCTTTACTCGCTTCATCCCCGGAAACCACTGCTCACCCGTCATCCGGATGTACTCGTCGTACGGAATTCCGAGAACGTGGGCCCCGCCCAACGCGTATGCGGTCCCGGGATCGGGATTGCCGGGGACGGGCGGTCTTGGCACCGGAGCGTCGTCGGCCCGCGCACTGCCGACGATGCCGAAAGATCCTGTGACGCTGGTGGTCACCAGCAGTGCAAGTCCAGCAAGGAGTTTCTTCATCTCCACCCCTATCGCCCCGCTCCGGTTCGTAGTTTCACACAGATCACCCCTGCATGCCGGTTCTGACACTGCTGGGAATTTGCTGCTCACGTGCGTAGCAACTTCTTGCTCCTCACGTCCGCAGCCGCAACTTCCGGGCGAGCACCCGCGACGGCCAGAAATTCGCCCGCCCCACCAACGTCGCAATGGCGGGCACCGTGATGGTGCGGACCACGAAGGTGTCCAGCAGGATTCCCACACCGATCACGAAGCCCCCTTGAACCACTATGCCGATGCTGGAGAACAGCAACCCCGCCATCGAGGCCGCGAAGATGAGGCCCGCCGCGGTGATCACGCCACCCGTCGAACTCAACGTGCGGATGACGCCGTAGCGCACGCTGTGCAAAGACTCGTCACGCAGTCGCGACACCAGCAGCATGTTGTAATCGGCGCCGACCGCGACCAGCACCACGAACGCCAGTGGCGGCACACTCCAATGCAATGGCTGATGTAGCAGGTACTGGAAAAACAGCACGCTGATCCCCATCGCCGCGAAGTAGGAGATCACCACCGACCCGACGAGGTAGAGCGGCGCGACGACCGACCGCAACAGCAACATCAGCGTCACCAGCACGACGATGAGCGTCGCGATGATGATGTAGCGGATGTCCTGCTGGTAGTAGTCGCGCGTGTCGCGCAAGGCGGCGGGGAATCCGCCCATCGATATGGTCGCGTCGGCCAGCGCGGTGTTCGGCTGAGCGCCCCGGGCGATGTCCTGGATCTGGTTGACCTGATCCATCGCTTCCGAGCTGAACGGGTTGAGCTTGGTTTGCACCAGATACCGCGCCGAGCGACCGTCCGGCGAGACGTACGCCGCGGAAGCCTTCTTGAAGTCCGGCAGGCCCAGCACTTCGGCCGGGATGTTGAATCCGGCCTGTGATGGGTCGGCGGCATTGGTCCGCATCGTCATCAGGAAGGACGAGGCCTGATTGAGCCCGTCGGCGATCACCTTGACCTGTTTGACCAGTTCATCCACCCCGCCGGCCACCTCACGGCTACCGCCGGCGAGCCGGTCGGCACCTTGCTGCAGCTGCCTCATGCCGGCCTGCGGACCGCCGGGCTTGTCCAGACCGAGCGTCTTGACCGCTTTGGAGACATTGACCAGGGCGGCGTTGAGCTTGTTCACCGTCGCGGTGAGGGTCTGCTTGTCGTCGACTCCCTGGAGTTGGTGTGCGAGATCGTTGATCTGGTCGAGATTGCCGTCGCCTCGCGAGTCGCTCAGTTTCTGGAATTGGGCGCGCGTTTCGCTGCACGACGGATTGGCATCGCAGACCGCGTTGCCGTTCAGCGCCTGCAGAACCGGGTCGATCCACCCGAAGATGTTCTTGACGGCCGAGAGGTTGTACCCCATGGAGTTGGACAGCGCGTTGATGCTCTGCACCAGCTTGGCCGCGGTATCGACGTCCTTGACCAGCTTGTCGCCGCCGTATTCGGTGCGCACCGACGACATGGTGTCGACCAGGCTCTGAATACTGGGCGCCAGCTGCGTGATCTGGGCGCGCACGTCGGCGAGGCTGTCTGCCAGGGTCTTGGCCCCGTTGTTCAGCCGGTTGAGGTCGCCGCTGCGCTGGTCGATCTGATCGGATCCGTTCGCCAGCCGATCACCGACGAGGCCCGCCTGATACGTGGCACGAAACTCCGGTGGCACATCGCCGAGCGGCCGGGTGATGCCGCTGACCATGCCGACGTCGGGCAATTGGGCGACGCGGGACGCCATCTGCTCCAGATCCGCGAGGGCCCGCGGGGTACGCAGATCGTGCGGCGACTGGATGAGGATGTACTCGGGAATGGACTGGGCGATGGGGAAATGGCGTTCGACCGCCGCGTATCCGATCGAGCTCGACGCCGACGGCGACACCACCTTGCGATCGTCGTAGTTGTACCGCGCGAAGATCGCGCACCCGGCCAGGAGGCCCAAGATGAGCAGGCTGGCGACAAGGTGTGCGACCGGTCTACGCACGATCCTGATACCGGAACGCCGCCAGAACCGAGCCGTCAGCTCGCGCCGCGGCTTCACCCAACCACGGGGCCCGGCGAGCACCAGGATCGCGGGCAACAGCGTCATCCCGGCGAGGAACGCGACACCGATGCCGATGGCCGACGCCACTCCGACCGTTCTGAACACTCCCATCTTGGAGAAGCTCAGCAGCAGGAATGTGAGACCCACCGTGGTGGCGGACGCGGCGATCACCTTCCCGATCGAGATGATCGCCTTGTTGACCGCCTGATCGGAATCCGAGCCCGAGCGCAGATAGTCGTGATAGCGGCTGATGAGAAAGACCGCGTAGTCCGTTCCGGCGCCGGCCATGATCGCGCTGAGGAACACGATGGACTGGTTGGAGACGCCCGAACCCGTCAGCTGGGAGTACCCCGCGACCAGCGCTTGGGCGATCACCAGTGACGATCCGATAGTCACCAAGGGCAGCAGCATGGTGACCGCACTGCGGTACACGACCAACAGCACCGCGAGGACCAGGACGGCGATCGCGAGCTCGATCGGCAGGCGATCCTTCTGCCCTGCGACGGTGAGGTCGGCGGCGGTGGCCGCGGGGCCCGTGACGTGGACCTGCGCGGTGCTGCCTGCGGTGCTGCGAGCGACGATCTCGGAGACCCGGTTGAACGAGTCGAACGCCCGGGGCGTGCCCAGCTCACCGGCCAGACCCACCGGCAATACCCAGGTCGTCTTGTCCTCACTGGTCATGAACTTCCGCAGCTGCGGGGTGGAGATGAAGTCCTGCACGCTGACCACGTCGGCCTGGTCGTCGCGCAACGCGTCGACGAGCTTGCGGTACGTCGCCTCGTCGGCGGGTCCGAGCCCTTTCTCGTTGATCAGCGCCACCAACAGAAGGTCGTCGTTGCCCGGTTCGTGAAACGCCTGGGTCATCTTCTGCGCGGTCACGCTCGACGGCGCGTCGTTGGGCAGGATGGCCAGCGGATGCTTCTCCGCCATGGCACTCAGCGACGGGAAAGCCAGAGGCAGGGCGACCAGCAGCGCCACCCAGACCCCGATCACCGCCCATGGCCACCGCACCACCAGGTCGGCTATCCGTCGCATGTTGCCCTCACCTTCATCCCGGAGCCGGAGCACCGCGGAAAATCAATCGCATGAGACGCCCTGCTCCTCGCGTCCGCATAAGACGCCCTGCTCCTCGCGTCCGCATAAGCCGCCCTGCTCCTCGCATCCGTTTGCACTCCGCTACGCGACGCGTCCCCAGTGCCCGCTGTCAGCAACCCGTCCGGCGACCGACTTCATCGCTTCCATGTAGCGGGCCACCGATTTCTTCGCGACCGCATTGTCGGGATGCATGATCGCCATGACCGTGCCTTCGCCATACCGGAATATGTAGATCGTCAATTGGTAGGAAAACCGATTGTCGGGATACATCCCGATATTGTTCGCAAGGCCCAAGTCGCCGGCCGCGAGGATCGCGTTGAGCGGCGCGGCCCCACCGTGCAAGAAGTTTGACACCGGAAAGTTCGGGCGTGGCCAGTTCAACCACGGCGCCAACTCCAAAACGCGGTAATACGGAACTCGCGCCATGTCAAGCCCCGAGTCGAATGAAGTCTGCGCGGCCCATGCGGCCTCGCTGAAAGACGTCGCCGCCACCGGCACGGTGATCGGAATCAGACCGGTGAACCAGCCCTGTGTCATGAAATTGTCGCCGGCGGTGCGGGAATCTCTCGGGGTGAGCCCGTAATAGGTGAGCGCACCCGTGAATTCGTGCTCCACCAAAGCCAGACAGGCAAACAAGCCGCCGACGAAACGGGCGCCGGCTCCCGCGCAGGCCGAGTCGAAGCGTTCCGTCTGAGCCGGGCTCATCAGAATCTCAGAACTCCAGGCACTGCTCGTCGACTCGTCCGGATTGCCCAGCGGCAGCGGAAATTCGGGGAAGCCGTCTCTGTTGTTCGCGGCGAAGTCGATCCAGGCGCGCACGCCCGGCGAATCCACCGTCAACGCCGACGTGTATTCACCCTCGCGAACACAGAAGTCGTCGAAGCTACCGGCATCGGGCAGCGCGAGCGCCTGGCCGCTCCCGCTCATCGCGGAATACATGCCGTTGGCTTCCATCATCGTGGTGCCGATCAACGTCGCGTCCCCGTGAACGTGATCCATGGCGGCGAAGAACGTGAAGTGAGTTTCGTTCTGGACGATCCCGAAAGTGAAGCAGCCCCATTCCAACGGATTGGGTATGTCGACGACGTGGGCCCGTATTTCGTCGGCCGTCATGTGGCCCTGATCGACGGGCACGAATTCAATGTCGGCCGGGTCCTGCAGGGCATGCCGGATGAAGTCACCGTCACCGGTCCGCTTGAACCAACTCCGGAATGTGTCGTGTCGCCGTAGGTAGGTATTGACGGCGTGATCCATGGCCGCGATATCGCATTGGCCCGCCACCTCACAGCTGGCGATGATCTGCCGGGAGAAGTTCAAACCCGCCGCGTGGCGATCGTGATAGTTACGAAGGTGTTGACGCTGCATGTAGCTAACCGGAACCGAACTCACGGGCGCCTGTTTGGCTTTTTCCTGAGCCGCGGCAGTCGGGTGCCACGAGGTGACCGAGCCCGAACTCAACGTCCATTCATCAAGTGCGCCAACAGTTATCTTCCCGATGCGCAAAAGCTCGTCCCCTCTCAGGACTCCTTGCTAAGCCGGTTGCGGGGCCACCATGCCCCGTCGCGGCAACAACATACCCTCGGTTCTACCGGAGGCGTCCAGCACAGGTTGCTGTCAGGACAGCGAAGCAAGCACGCCTAAGGTACGCACGCATATAGTGTGCGTCGAGTTGATCTTCAGGCGCTATGGGGAAGCGCGCGGAGTGTCATTCTGACCGCCGATGCAAGGAGGACAACGGCATGGAATCCGTCGAGCGTCCGATCGAACCGCACTCCCGTTTCGCCGTTGTCGGCTACGCGGCGCGCTTCCCGGGGGCACCCGATGCCGAAGCATTCTGGGACGTGTTGCGCGACGGTCGCGACGCGGTGTCGGAAGTACCCAAGGACCGCTGGGACGTCGACGAGTTCTTCGATCCGGACCCGAGTACGCCCGGCAAAGTGGTGACCCGGCGGGCCGGTTTCGTCGACGACGTCACCGGGTTCGACGCGCCGTTCTTCGGCATGTCGACACGCGAAGTCAGGTTGATGGACCCGCAGCATCGACTCCTGCTCGAGACGGCGTGGCGGGCGATCGAGCATGCGGGCATCGCACCGACATCTCTTGCCGAAAGCAACACCGGGGTGTTCGTCGGGCTGGCGACGCACGACTACCTGGGCATGGCGTCCGACGAGCTGACCTACCCCGAGATCGAGGCCTACATGGCCATCGGCACGTCGAACGCGGCGGCCGCCGGGCGGATCAGCTACCGGTTGGGGCTGCAGGGGCCCTCGGTGGCCGTCGACACCGCGTGCAGCTCGTCGTTGGTGGCGATCCATCAGGCCTGCCAGGCGCTGCGTCTGGGCGAATGCGACCTGGCCCTGGCCGGCGGCGCGAACGTGCTGCTCACGCCCGCCACGATGATCACGTTCTCCAGTGCCCACATGCTCGCGCCCGACGGCAGGTGCAAGACCTTCGACGCCGCGGCCGACGGTTATGTGCGCGGCGAGGGCTGCGGCGTCATCGTGATCAAGCGTCTCGAGGACGCGATCCGCGACGGTGACCGCATCCGGGCCGTGATCCGCGGCAGCGCCATCAACCAGGACGGCGCGTCGGGCGGGCTGACGGTGCCCAACGGTGTCGCTCAGCAGCGCGTCATCTCCGATGCGCTCAAGCGGGCCGGCCTCGAACCACGCGACGTCGGATACCTGGAAGCTCACGGCACCGGGACGTCGCTGGGCGACCCGATCGAGGCTCAGGCCGCCGGTGCCGTGCTCGGTGCCGGGCGCGAGCCCGACGCGCCGCTGCTGATCGGCTCGGCGAAGACGAACATCGGGCACCTGGAGGCCGCGGCAGGCATCGCGGGCGTCATCAAGGTCATCCTGTCGCTGGAGCACGCGACACTGCCCAAGCATCTGCACTTCGAGAACCCGTCACCGCATATCCCGTGGGACCGCCTGGCAGTCGAGGTGGTCAAGGAGACCACGCCGTGGGAGCGCAACGGCAAGCCCCGCATCGCCGGAGTCAGCTCGTTCGGGTTCGCCGGCACCAACGCGCACGTCATCCTCGAAGAAGCTCCTGAACAAGTCTGGCCGGCACCGGTCGAGCAGCCCGCGACCGGGCGCTTCAGCATCCTGCCGCTCTCGGCGCGGACACCGGCAGCGCTTGTGCAGCTGGCCGACCAGTACCGCAGCTGGTGGAGCGCCCACCCCGAAGCCACGCTGGCCGACGTCTGCTTCACCGCAGGCGTGGGCCGAGCACACCTGGAACACCGGGCCGCGTTGGTCGTCAATTCCAAGGACTCCGCCCTCGAGTTGCTCGGCGCGCTCGCCGACGACCGCCCCGCGCCAGGTCTGGTCCGCGGCGAATCGCACGAAGCACCGAAGACGGCGTGGCTGTTCACCGGCCAGGGCAGCCAGTACCCGGGCATGGCCCGCGAATTGTTCGACACCGAGCCGGTTTTCGCCGAAACGCTGAACCGGTGCGCGGAGGCGATCGCCGACGTTCTCGAAAAGCCGTTGCTGGACGTGATATTCGACGCCGAGGCGAGCGAAGAGACGCTGCGGCAGACCTCCTACGCCCAGCCTGCCCTGTTCGCAGTGGAGATGGGACTGGCCCGGCTGTGGCAGTCGTGGGGCTTCGAGCCGGACGTGGTGCTCGGCCACAGCGTCGGCCAGTACTCGGCGGCCTGCGTCGCCGGTGTGTTCAGCCTGGAGGACGGCGCGAAGCTGATGGCCGAACGGGGCCGCCTGTTCGGCAGCCTGCCCGCGGGCGGCCGAATGGTGGCAGTGTTCACCGCGGCCGAACGGGTCGAGGGCCTCACCGACGAATACCCGACGCTGTCGGTCGCCGCCTATAACGGCACCAACACCGTATTGTCCGGTCCTGCAGGAGATCTGGAGCAAGCGGTCGCACGGTTGACCGCCGATGGCATCCGGTGTGACTGGCTGGAAACCAGCCACGCATTCCACTCGGCACTGCTCGACCCGATCCTCGATGAGTTCGAGGCGTACGCGAACCGGTTCACGTACAAAGCCCCGCAACGGATCCTGATCGACAACCGCACCGGAGCCGCACTCGGCCGTAGCGTCAAGCTCGACGGCGCGTATTGGCGTCGCCACGCGCGTCAGCCGGTGGAGTTCGCCAAGAGCGTGCGCACGCTCGCCGACATGAACTGCAAGGCGTTGCTCGAGATCGGCCCGCGGCCCGTGCTCACCGCCACGGCGCTTGGCGCTTGGCCGGATCCGGCCACCGCACCTCGGGTGCTCGCCTCCCTGCGGCGCAACACCGCCGACCACCGGCAGATCACCGAAGCCATCGCCGACGCATACGTTTTGGGTCACTTGCCCACGTTCGCGGCCTTCCGGCAGCCGGACGCCCGCAAACTCGACCTGCCCACCTATCCGTTCGAACACCGCCAGTACTGGTATCGCGACAACCGGGATCAGCCCAGCCAGCAACAGCACGTCGCCGCACGCACCCAGGCCGTGCGGCTGCTCGAGGACGGCAGGCTCGAGGAACTCGCAGCCCTGCTCGACGGCGACAGCGCCGACCAGCAGACCTTGAGCGTCCTGACAAAGCTTGCCGCACAACACAACCAGCAACGCTCGACGCAGTCCATCGCCGACGGCCGCTACGAATTCCGCTGGGAGAAGGCGGTTACCCCACTCGCCGGCGCGGAGGCCGGGGCGGGCTCCTGGATCCTGATCGGCGACGAATCCGACGCGGTCAAACCCCTGGTCGACGCGCTCACCGCGCGTGGTCAGCGGCCTCGATTCCTCGGCCTGCCGGCATCCGATGCCGAGGAGGCGCAGCTCGCGGATGCGTTGCGCACCGCCGCGACTGACGATTCGACACTACGCATCGTGCATGTGGGCGCCCTCAACTCGAGCGGTGCGCCCTCGATGCGGTCACTGCTGCGGATGCAACACGAGGTGCTGGCCGGTACTCGGCGGCTCTTGCGCGCCGCGGTCACCGCTGACCTGCGGGCCCCGATCTGGCTGGTCACCCGCGGCGCGCAGCACGTCGCCGATGCCGACACCGTGGCGCCGGAGCAGACTGCCCTGTGGGGTTTCGGTCGCGCCGCTGCGCTGGAACTGCCCCAGGTGTGGGGCGGGCTGGCTGACCTCTCTGAGGCTTCCGCCGACGAATGGACCGCATTGCTCAGCCGGATCACCACGGCATCCGACGCGGCCGGGCGGGAAGACCAGGTCGCACTGCGCGATCAGACCGTCTATGTTCCCCGGCTGGTCCGCAAGGCTGAGCTGCCGAGCGGAGCGCCTCTCGAATTGCGGGATGCCGCAACGTATCTGGTGACCGGCGGCCTCGGCTCGATCGGACTGGAGATCGCCGGATACCTGGCGGCGCACGGCGCCAAGCATCTGGTGCTGACCAGCCGGCGTGAGCCCAGCGACACCGCGGCGCAGCGCATCGACGGGCTGCGCACCCAGTACGGCTGCGACGTTCGCGTCGTCACAGCCGATGTCGCGGACGCGCACGACGTCGCCCGGTTGCTGGCAGGCGTGCGGGCCGAGTTGCCTGCGCTGGCGGGCATCGTGCACGCCGCAGGCGAGATCGGCACCACGCCGCTCAGTGAGCTCGACGACGCCGAAGTGGACCGCGTGTTCGCCGGGAAAGTCTGGGGCGCATGGCATTTGAGCGAGGTGGTGGCTGACGAGAAGCTCGACTTCTTCATCACCACCTCCTCGATCGCCGCGGTGTGGGGCGGATTCGGCCAGACCGCATACAGCGCCGCCAACGCATTCCTCGACGGACTGGTCTGGCGCCTTCGCGACCAGGGCGGCGTCAGCGTCAACTTCGGACCGTGGTCGGCGGGCATGGCCGACGCGGAGGCCCGCAAACGGCTCGAACAGCGCGGGATCCGGACACTCTCACCCGCTGACGCGCTGGCAGGGCTGGCCGACGTGGTCGCATCGCGGTCCGCGCAAGGCGTTGTGGCACGGGTCGATTGGGCCCGCTTCTTGCCGCTGTACCAGCAGGCCGGGCGCCGGGCGTTCCTGGCCGAGTTGGAGCGTGAGGTCCCGACCCAGCTGTCCGCTGCGCCGTCCGGCACCGGCAAGACCCAGCTGGTCGAACGGCTCACAAACGCCCCGGTTCAGCAGCGCAAGAAGCTGCTCACCGACTACCTGCGCGACGCGGTGGCAGAGGTGACGCGCGTGGACTCCTCGGAGATCCGTGAGGACGCCGGATTCTTCGACCTCGGCATGGATTCGCTGATGGCCGTCGAATTGCGGCGCCGCATGGAGCAGGGCGTGGGCGCGGAGATTCCCATCACCCTGGTGATGGATTACCCCCGAATCTCCGACGTGGCCGACTACCTGCTCGGCGACGTCCTCGGACTCAGCGAGCAGCCCAAGTCGGCGGCCAAACCGGCCTCGGTGACGACGAGCACCGACGAACCGATCGCGATCGTCGCGGTGTCATGCCGCTTCCCCGGCGCACCCAACCCAGAAGCCTTCTGGGACCTGCTGTCCGGCGGCGTCGACGCCATCCGGGAGATCCCGGAAGACCGGTTCGACATCGACGAGTTCTACGACCCGGACCCGGAGACGGCGGGCAAGACCTACACGCGCTTCGGCGGATTCCTCGACGGCATCGACGGATTCGACCCCGAGTTCTTCGGTATCTCACCGCGCGAGGCGGTCTGGATCGAGCCACAGCAGCGATTGATGCTGGAGACGGTGTGGGAGGGCCTGGAAAGAGCCGGCTATTCGCCTGCCGCGTTGCGCGGCAGCCGCACCGGCGTCTTCGCGGGCGTGGCCGCCAACGAGTACGCCCATCTGCTGTCCTCGGAATCGATCGACAAGATCGAGCCGTACTTCATCACCGGCAATGCGCTCAACGCCATCTCCGGGCGCGTTGCGTTTGCGCTGGGGTTCGAAGGCCCGGCCATGGCTGTCGACACCGCCTGCAGCTCGGCGCTGGTCGCGATCCATCAGGCCTGCCAGGCCTTGCATTCCGGGGACTGCGATCTGGCGGTGGCAGGCGGGGTCAACGTCCTGCTGTCCCCGGTGACGGTCGTCGCGGCCTCCCGCGCGCGGATGCTCTCTCCCGTCGGACGCTGCAAGACCTTCGACGCCTCCGCAGACGGCTACGTCCGCAGTGAAGGCTGCGGCATTCTCGTGCTCAAGCGACTCAGCGATGCCCAGCGTGACGGCGACCGGATCTGCGCGGTCATTCCCAGCAGCGCGGTGAACCAGGACGGCGCGTCCAGTGGTCTGACCGTGCCCAATGGTGGTGCACAGCAACGGCTCATCGGGACGGCACTCGCCCGCGCGGGGTGGACCGGCGGCGACGTCGACTACCTCGAGGCGCACGGTACTGGCACCCCGCTGGGCGATCCCATCGAGGTGCAGGCGGCCGCCGCCGCCTACGGCGCATCCCGGGACGCGGACCGGCCGCTGCTGATGGGCTCGGTGAAGACCAACATCGGTCACACCGAATCAGCTTCGGGCGCAGCAGGTCTGATCAAGGTCGTGTTGTCGTTGCAGCACGAGACGCTGCCGCAGAGCCTGCACTTCGAGAACCCGTCGCCGCACATCCCATGGGATTCGCTCTCGGTGCGGGTGGTGGACAAGGCCACGCCGTGGCAGACCAACGGCCGGCCGCGGCGCGCCGGGGTGAGTTCGTTCGGGTTCACCGGAACCAACGCGCACGTGCTCATCGAAGAGGCGCCGGCGCACCCGGCTCCCGTGAGCGAGGAACCAGCAGGCCCGGAGAATGACGAGCAGGCAGTCAACGTCCTCGCACTGTCCGCTCGCTCACCGGAAGCCCTTGTGGCACTGGCCCAGCGGTACGGATCGTGGTTGGACGCGCACCCGGATGCCGACCTGGCCGACGTGTGCTTGACCGCGGGGACGGGTCGCTCGCACTTCGAGCACCGCGCCGCCCTGGTCGTGGAATCGGTCGACGACGCCCGTTTGGGCCTTGCGGACCTGGCGGAGAACCGCACCAGGCCGGGTGTGCTCCGGGGTGAGCACACCAACCATCCGACGACGGCGTGGCTGTTCACCGGGCAGGGCAGCCAGTACCCGGGGATGGCACGCGAATTGTTCGACGCCGAACCGGTTTTCGCCGAGACCGTGAAACGGTGCGCGGACGCGGTGGCCGACATCCTGCCGCATCCGCTGCTGGACGTCATGTTCGCTGCGGACGCCGAAGCCGGAGAGCGGTTGCGGCACACGTCGTTTGCCCAGCCTGCACTGTTCGCCGTCGAGATGGGCTTGGCGCGGCTGTGGCAGTCATGGGGCATTGAGCCGGATGTCGTGCTGGGCCACAGTGTGGGTCAGTACGCCGCGGCATGTGTGGCCGGAGCGTTCAGCCTTGAAGACGGCGTGCGGTTGATCGCCCACCGCGGTCGACTGTTCGGCAGCCTGCCCGCGGGCGGACGCATGGTGGCGGTGTTCACCGACCCCAAGCAGGTTGAGCAGATCGCCGGGGAATTCCCACGCGTGTCGGTCGGTGCCTACAACGGGCCCAATACCGTGCTCTCGGGTCCCGGTGAGGATCTGCAACAAGCGGTCAACCGGTTCGAGGAAGACGGCATCCGCTGCACGTGGCTGGAGACCAGCCACGCGTTCCACTCGGAACTGTTGGACCCGGTGCTCGACGAGTTCGAGTCGTTGGCCGCTCAGGTGAAGTTCTCCGCCCCGACGTTGCCGCTCGTGTGCAACCGCACCGGAGCCGTGCTCACGGCCCAGACGCCACTCGACGCCCAGTACTGGCGGCGGCATTCGCGTCAGCCGGTGCAGTTCGCCGAAAGTGTCCGCACGGTAGCGGCATTGGGCTGCTCGGTGTTGATGGAGATCGGCCCGCAGCCGGTGCTGACCGGGGCTGCGGTGCAGGTATGGCCGGAGCACCTGGCCGCGCCGCGGGCGATCGTCTCGCTGCGCAAGGGTGTCCCTGACCGGCGCCAGATCGCCGACGCGCTGGCCGCGGCCTACGTCGGCGGGCACCGGCCGAATTTCGCGGCGCTGCACTCCGCGCGTCCTCGGCGCCGGCTGGAACTGCCCACCTATCCGTTCCAGCACCGCCGCTTCTGGCCCAAGACCGCAGCGATCGCCGTAGAGGGCGGGGTCGGCCCCGTGGGATCCGGAATCCTGGGCAGTGCAAAGGATCTCGCGTCCGGCGATTCGGTGTACACCAGCCGGATCTCGGTCAAGTCCCAGCCATGGCTTGCCGACCATGTCATCTACGGCACCGTCGTGGTGCCCGGTGCGACGTATGCGGCGATGGCGCTGGCCGCGGTCGGTACGCCTGCGTACGCGAAGGATGTCTTCTTCTACGAGCCGATCATCCTGCCCGAGAAGAGTTCTCGCGAAGTGCAGTTGACGTTGCACCCGTCCGGCGGCGGCACCGAGTGGACGTTCCAGGTGCACAGCCGCCCGTTCGGCGTCAGTGATGCCGACTGGTCGTTGAACGCCGAAGGCACTGTGGTCAGCGGTGTCTCCGACAGCACCGAAGAACCGGCCGCCGACGACGATCCGGTCGACGAAGTGATCGAGCGCATGAACCGGCTGCGGCCACAGGAGCTGTTCGAGACCTTCGCCGACCTGGAACTGGTCTGGGGCCCGAACTGGTCGGGTTCGCTCAAGTCGCTGTGGCTCGGTGAAGGTGAGGCGATCGGCGACATCCTCGTCGGTGAGGAACTCGCCGAACAGCTCGGCACCGAGCCGATGCACCCGGTGCTCATGGATCTGTGCACCGGCGTCGCATTCCCGGCGTTCCCGGCGGTTCTCGCGGCCGAGCAGGGCGTGAACGACCTGTTCCTCCCCCTGCGGTACGGACAGGTGACGCTGAAGGAGAAGATGCCGCGGCGGTTCTACTGCCGTGCGCGGTGGCACGAGAGCGCCCTCGACAGCGAGACCCAGGTGTTCGATCTCGAGTACCTCGATCGGGATGGACGTCACCTCGGCGGAATTCGCGAGTTCACCGTCAAGCGGGCACCTCGCGAGGCGCTGCTTCGGGGCCTCGGCGGCGACGCGACGCGGCTGCTCTACACGCTCGGCTGGCATGAGGTGCCGCTGCCGCCGTCCGACGCTGAGACCCCCAAGCTGAGCGGCACCTGGCTGGTCGCGGGATTCGACGAATTGGCCGCCAAGCTGCCGGGCTGTATCCCGTTGGACCGCAACACCAATCCCGAGCTCCTGGGGCAGGTGCTGGCCCAGGCACACGAACGCGGCATGGGCTTCTCCGGCGTCGTCTGGCGCAGCAGCGCTGCGAGCACAGGCGAGTCGACCACCGAGGCGCAGGCGCGGCTCGAAACGGAGATCGCCAACCTGCTCAGCGCCGTGCACACCGTGCAGGGTGGTCAGGTCAGGCTGCCCGGCGGGCTGTGGATCGTCACCGAGCGGGCCGTGGCCACCGAGTCCGGTGAACCTGTCGACCCGGTTCAGGCGGCGCTGTGGGGATTCGGGCGCACCACCATCAACGAGGAACCGGCGCTGCACGCCAAGCTCGTCGATTCCGACGGTTCCGACGAGGCTGTGCAGGCACTGGCCAGCCTGTTGACCGGACCGGTTGACGAGCCGGAACTGGCTGTGCGCCAAGGCAAGCTGCTGGCATCCCGATTGTTGCCGTGGGCACGCAGCGGTCATCTCACGGTGCCGCGCGGTGGGGATTACGTCCTGGCGCCCACCGAACGCGGCGCAATCGACAACCTGCGGATCACCGAGAAGGAGGTGCCTGCACCGGACGAGGGTTACGTGCAGGTTCGGGTCGAGGCTGCCGGTCTCAACTTCCGGGATGTGCTCAACGTCCTGGGCCTGTATCCGGGCGATCCCGGCCCGATCGGCGGTGACTTCGCAGGCGTCGTCACGCAATTGGGCGACGGCGTCACCGGAGTCGAGGTGGGCCAACGTGTCTACGGCTCCATGCAGGGTGCCTTCTCCAGCCGGTTCAACGTGCCCGCCCAGTTCCTGGCGCCGATCCCCGATGGGGTGAGCGCGGTGCAGGCCGCGACGATTCCCGCCGCGGCGCTGACGGTCCGGCTCGCGTTCGACTGGGCGCAGCTCAAGGCCGGTGACAAGGTGCTGATCCACGCGGCCAGCGGTGGCGTCGGGTTGGCGGCGATCCAGATGGTCCAGCAGTGCGGGGCCGAGGTGTTCGCCACGGCCAGCACTTTCAAGCGTGCGACGCTGCGCAAGCTGGGTGTGAAGTACGTCTACGATTCCCGCACAACGGATTTCGCCGACCAGATCCTGGCGGATACCGGCGGTGAGGGTGTGGACGTGGTGCTCAACTCGCTGACCAGCGAAGGGTTCATCGAGGCGACGCTCAAGGCCACGGCCAAGGGCGGCCGGTTCGCCGAGATCGCCAAGCGCGACATCTGGTCGCAGGAGCGGATGTCCGAGGCTCGTCCCGATATCGCTTACGAGATCGTGGCGCTGGACACGGTGATGTTCACCGAACCGGATCGCATCCGCGATCTGCTCACCGAGGTTTCGGAGGGACTGGCCACTGGTGTATGGACGCCGCTGCCCGCGGAGATCTACCCGCTGACGGAGGCCAGGACGGCGTTCCGGCGCATGCAGCAGGCTCGGCACATCGGCAAGATCGTGGTGCAGATGCCGAATCCGTTGCAGCCGAAGCCTGATCGCAGCTATCTGATCACTGGTGGACTCGGTGCGATCGGTCTGCACACGGCGGCCTACCTGGCCCAACTCGGTGCCGGTGACATCGTGTTGACCAGCAGGCGCGCGCCCGATGCGGATGCGCAACGTGTGATCGATGAGATCACCGAGCGCTACAAGACCCGCATCCATGTCTTCGCGGCCGATGTCGGCGATGAAGCCGAGGTGGCGATGCTCTTGGAGAAGATCCGTGCGGAGCTGCCGCCGCTGGCCGGGGTGGCGCATCTGGCAGGTGTGCTCGACGATGCGCTGCTGGGGCAGCAGAGCGTGGAACGGTTCCGGTCGACACTGGCGCCCAAGGCCTTTGGCGCCGGCCATCTGGATCGCTTGACCAAGGACGATGATCTGGACTTCTTCATCGTGTCGTCGTCGGTGTCCAGCTTGTTCGGCTCCCCAGGCCAGTCCAACTACGCGACCGCCAATGCGCTGCTCGACGGCCTGGTGGCGCAGCGTCGGGCCCAGGGTCTGCCTGCCACGGGTATCAACTTCGGTCCGTGGGCTCAAGGTGGCATGGCCTCGTCGGAGGCGGCGACTGCGAATATCAGTGCCCAGGGCCTGATTCCGCTGGAGCCGTCAGCTGCGCTGGCCGCCCTCGCCGAGGTCGTCGCCAACGGCACCGGCCAGGCCACCGTGATCAAGGCCAACTGGCAGCGCGCGGCCAAGGTGCTCGGCAGTCAACGGCCACCGATCCTCGACCTGGTGTTGCCGAGTGCTGTCGGTGAGATCGTCGGTGACAGCGAGGTTCTCAAGCAGCTGCTCGAAATCCCGGTGCCACAGCGTGCCGGCTTCGTGACCGAATTCCTGCAGAAGGAGGTGCAGAACTTCCTGCGCCTGGCCCAGCCGCCCGCGGCGAGCAGTCGGTTCCTGGACCTCGGCACGGACTCGCTCATGGCGATCGAGCTGCGCAACCGGCTGCACAGTCAGTTCGGCGGCAAGTTCACCCTCAACGCGACGGCGGTCTTCGACTACCCGACCATCGGTGGGCTCGCCGAGTACCTCGTGAGCCAGCTGCCCGATGCGGAGTCGGCGGACGCCCCAGAGCCGCAGGCGCCCGACACACCGCAGGCCGAGACACCGCAGCCCGCGGACTAAGCCCCGCGAGCAGACGTTGCGGTACGCGACACGCCGGTGTTCGCGTACCGCAGTGACTGTTCGGCAGGGGAAATTCGGCAGGAAACAGTCAGGCCCAGCGGGCGGTCTCGGCCTCGGCCGGTAGCGCCGAGCGCAGCGGCACGTCGAGCCCGTCGTAGATCCCGGGCTTCTGGGTCGCCAGCCAGGCGATGGCGCCCAGCAGGCGATTGGCGGCCGTGGTGTTGCCGCCGTCGGCTCGGGTGCCGCCCGGCACGTCGGCACGCACCACGATGGTCAGCTGGGGGTCTCCGTCGATGATCACGCGGTGATCGCCTGCGCCCTCGTCGGGCTGTGGCCAGTCGGGTGCGCAGGACGGGTCGATGCGGGTGACGTGCTCGACGACGACACGCTGCACACCGTCCGCCCAACCGATGACCTGGAGCCGGAACGCACCCTGGGTCCACTTCTCGAAGCGGCCCATGGCGTTGTCGACGTCGGCCTCGAGTGGGCGCCGTTCGACCTCTTCGGTGATCTCGTCGATCTCCAGGCCCAAACCGCGGCCGATGAGCCGGACGTTGCCGCCCCACACCATGGTGGGAATGGAGGGCAGCAGCATCATCGGCACCTCATCCATCGACCCGCCGAAACCGCACAGCACCCGCACCGAGTGCGGCTGGTCGTAGGTCGAGTAGTCGAAGATCTCCTGGCAGCGGATGGTCTTGATCCGCGTGCACAATCCGGCGGCGGTCACCGCGAGCGCGTCGTTGCCCCAGCCGGGGTCCACGCCCGACACCAGCAACCCGGCGCCACCTTCCTCGGCGGCCGCGCTCAACCGGTCCACCCACTCCGGCGGCGCCGACCTCGGGTCGTACAACGAGTACAGCGACGGCGTCACCACATGTTTGCCAGCACGCAGGCAGCGCTCGATATCGGTGAGCGCCTCCTCGGGCCGGATATCTCCCGATGCCATGTAGGCCACGGCGTCGCTGGCTTCGAGTGCAGCGTCAACATCAGTGGTGGCGACGACGCCGGTCGGGGCGTCGAGCTGGGCGAAGCTCGCGGCGTCGCGACCAGCCTTGTCCGGCGTCGAAGTGATCACGGCCGCCAGTTCCAGACCCGGAAACGCCACCGTCGATCGGATAGCTGTCGACCCCATGTTGCCTGTGCCCCACACCGCGATTCGCTGCATGCGATCACCGTAGACAGTCGTCTCGTGACGAGGTTCACATTCTCACGTAACCACTGGTCAGAGCGCTATCTGGGGCCAAAGGTCAAGATCGATCAACCGTTGGGTTGGTTAGACGGCGGAAATTGCTCGCGAAGGCTTTGCGTTGAAGTTACCGAACGGTATAGTTGGGTGCAGTTACTGGTGGGTAACTTATCCCGAGTACCCAACCGCAGGTGGCGTTCTCATCGAGGAGGAAATGTGAGCCACTACAAGAGCAATGTCCGTGACCAGGTCTTTAACCTGTTCGACGTATTCGGTTTGGACAAGGCGCTCGGCACGGGCGACTACACCGATCTGGACGCCGATACCGCCCGCGAGATGCTCAGCGAGATGGCTCGCCTGGCCGAGGGACCGATCGCCGAATCGTTCGCCGACGGCGACCGCAACCCTCCGGTGTTCGATCCCAAGACCCACACCGTGGCGCTGCCCGAGTCCTTCAAGAAGTCTGTCCGCGCGGCCATCGACGGCGGCTGGGACAAGGTCGGCCTCTACGAGGAGCTCGGCGGCGTGCCCGCGCCCAAGGCGCTGCTGTGGGCCCTCAACGAGCACATCCTCGGCGCCAACCCGGCCGTGTGGATGTACGCCGGGGGTGCCGCCTTCGCGCAGATCTTCTACGACAACGCGACCGAAGAGCAGAAGAAGTGGGCCGTCCTGGCCTCCGAGCGCGGCTGGGGCGCCACCATGGTGCTCACCGAGCCCGACGCCGGTTCCGACGTGGGTGCCGGACGCACCAAGGCGGTCAAGCAGGACGACGGCTCGTGGCACATCGACGGCGTGAAGCGGTTCATCACCTCCGCCGACTCCGATGACCTGTTCGAGAACATCTTCCACCTGGTGCTGGCCCGCCCCGAGGGCGCAGGACCGGGCACCAAGGGCCTGTCGCTGTTCTTCGTACCGAAGTTCCTCTTCGACTTCGAGACCGGCGAGCTGGGCGAGCGCAACGGCGTCTACGTCACCAACGTCGAGCACAAGATGGGCCTGAAGGTTTCGGCCACCTGTGAGCTGACCTTCGGCCAGCACGACAAGCCTGCCAAGGGCTGGCTGGTCGGCGAGGTGCACAACGGCATCGCGCAGATGTTCGACGTCATCGAGCAGGCCCGAATGATGGTGGGCACCAAAGCCATCGCCACCCTGTCGACCGGTTACCTCAACGCCCTCGAGTACGCCAAGGAGCGCGTGCAGGGTGCCGACCTGACCCAGATGATGGACAAGACCGCCCCGCGCGTCACCATCACCCACCACCCCGACGTGCGTCGCAGCCTGATGACCCAGAAGTCCTACGCCGAGGGCATGCGCGCGCTGTACCTGTACACCGCGACCTTCCAGGACAAGGACGTCGCCAAGGCGCTGCACGGCGTCGACGGCGAGCTGGCGCACAAGGTCAACGACCTGCTGCTGCCGGTGGTCAAGGGCTTCGGTTCCGAGCAGGCCTACGCGAAGCTGACCGAGAGCCTGCAGACCCTGGGCGGCTCGGGCTTCCTGCAGGACTACCCGATCGAGCAGTACATCCGCGACGCGAAGATCGACTCGCTGTACGAAGGCACCACGGCCATTCAGGCGCAGGACTTCTTCTTCCGCAAGATCGTCCGCGACAAGGGCCAGGCGCTGGCGTTCGTGGCCGGTGAGATCGAGCAGTTCATCAAGAACGAATCGGGCAACGGCCGGCTGAAGACTGAGCGCGCACTGCTGTCCACCGCGCTGGAGGACGTGCAGGGTATGGCCGCCAGCCTGACCGGCTACCTGATGGCCGCGCAGGAGGATGCCAAGAGCATCTACAAGGTCGGCCTCGGCTCGGTCCGCTTCCTGCTGTCGGTCGGCGATCTGCTGCTGGGCTGGCTGCTGCTGCGCCAGGCCGCAGTGGCCATCGAAAAGCTCGACGCGGGTGCTACCGGCGACGAGAAGGCCTACCTCGACGGCAAGATCGCCGCAGCGTCGTTCTTCGCCAAGAACATGCTGCCGCTGCTCACCAGCACCCGCCAGGTTGTCGAGACCCTCGACAACGATGTGATGGAGCTGGCCGAGGCGTCGTTCTAACAGACCGAACACACAAGATCGCCCCCGGGGGAATTCCCCGGGGGCGATCTTGCTCATGGCCCAACGTCAATCAATTGCGTGTTTCGCTCAACTCTCGCAACGGAGTTCACGTCGGCCACCCAATCCAGTCCCTGGTATGGAATCGACCAACAGAGCAGTGTACGAGTGTTGTGGTTGGGTGAAAAGCTCGTTACTGCAACCCTGTTCGACGATTCGGCCTCGGTACATGACCGCAGCCCGTTCAGTCATGTACCGGACAACAGCCAGGTCATGGCTGATGAGCAGCAGCGACAGGCCGCGCTCCTCCTGCAACGTGCGCATCAGATTGAGAATCTGCGCTTGCACGGAAACGTCCAGGGACGAAGTCGGTTCGTCGGCCACAAGAAGGTCGGGTCCGCACGCCAAGGCCCGGGCGATCCCGACGCGTTGGCACTGCCCTCCACTGAGTCGGGCTGTACGCGATTGCAGCGCTCGCGTCGGCAGCCCCACCTCATCGAGCAAGCGGCGAGCTTGTTCGAGCGCACTGCGGCGTGAACCCGGGTTCCAGCGATAAAACGAATCAGCAACGACTTCCTCCGCGGTGAGCTTCGGATTGAGCGACCCGTAGGGATCCTGAAAGACCATCTGCACCCGGCGCCGCATCGGATCACGGGCGGGTCGCTTGCCCCACTCTCGACCGCAGATCCGCATGGAACCTGAGCGGATGGCCACCAAACCCATGATGACTTTCGCCAATGTCGTTTTTCCACTGCCGCTTTCACCGACCAGCCCGACCGACTCGCCCACCCCGATGGTCAGTGAAACGCCGTGGAGAGTGAGTTCGTGAGGCCGATATCCGGCGGTCACGTCGGCCACGTCAACGAGTTGCTCAGACATCCGTACCCTCCTCGAGAAGGACGCAGCGGACATGGTGTCCTGATTCGACCTCGACGATGGCAGGCAGCTCGCGGGTACATCGGTCGGTCGAGAACTGGCATCGGTCGGCGAACCGACAACCCGAGGGCCACGCGCCGACGGCTGGAGGGCGCCCGGGCAGCCCTCGCAACCGGAAGTCCGCAGCGTCGGCCATGGACGGACGGGCCTGCATCAGCGCTGCGGTATAGGGATGACGCGACCGGCCGAAAAGCGATTCGGTAGAGCCGGTTTCCATGGATTGGCCGGCATACATGACCAGGACGCTGTCGCAGACATCGCTGACGACGCCGAGATCATGCGTCACCAGTATCAGCGCCATACCAGTGGACTCACACAGGCCTGTAAGCAGTTCCAGCAGCCGACGCTGGACTGTCACGTCCAAAGCGGTGGTGGGCTCGTCGGCGACGAGCAGGCGCGGTTCGCCCGCGATGCCCAAGGCAATCATGACGCGCTGCCGCATCCCTCCGGACAGCTCGTGCGGATACTTCGCGAGTACGCCCTTGGGATCCGGCATTTGGACCGCGGCCATCAGCTCTTCGGCACGCTGGTGCGCGTCGTTCTTGGCGACACCGAAGAGTCTCACGGTCTCGATCAGCTGCTGGCCCACCCGCATGACCGGGTTGAGTGAGTTCAGCGAGCTCTGCGGGATGAACCCGATCTCGCGACCACGAATCTGCCGCCATTTCCGATCGTCGAGCGCCAGTAGATCCATGTCCCGGTAGCGAAGTTCGCCGGACGCGGTCATCCCCTTGCGCCGCAACGCGCCGAGAACGGCCCGACACGTGATCGACTTCCCCGAGCCTGTCTCACCGACGATGCCCAGTCGTTCCCCCGGTGCAACGGTGAAGCTCACAGAGTCCACAATGGGCAAATTGCCAGTGCTGATCACTAATTCGCGGGCGGACAGCAGTACGGCGTTGCCCGTGTCGAAGGGAATGTTGGGCATTGAATTCTCCAGAGTGGCCGACGCGCGAATGGTCATTTCGCGTCCTCGGAAAGGACACGGGATCCCTGGCCCATCAAGCGAACCGCGATACCGGTCAGCACGATGAAGGCGCCCGGACCCAAACAAACCCACGGCGCGTCGCTGAGCACTGAGCGGCCGTCGTAGATGATGCTGCCCCATTCCGGTGTCGGTGGTTGCACCCCTGCGCCGAGGAATGGCAGGGCGGCGATAACGCCGATCACAAGGACGGCGTCCGACAGCGCGTAGGTCAACGTGGCGGGCAGGACGTTGGGATAGATATGACGGCGTACGACAGTCCACCACGTCAAACCGCTGACCTGAGCGGCCACCAAGAAGTCACGTTGGCGGATGGACAACGTCTCGCCGCGTGCGATGCGTGCGTACACACTCCAACTGGTCAAGAACAGTGCGACCAGGATCCCCGGGACTCCCGCCGGGAGGAACCAGAAAGTCGTGGACTGGCCCATCACCACGGCCAGCGCCAGGATGAGGATGTTGAACGGGAATGCGAGGATCGCATCGACCGTGCGCATTACGACGCGGTCCAGCAGTGACCCGGCCACCAGTCCTGACGCGATCCCGATCAGGGTGCCCACCAGTAGCGGCACGACCACACCGACAAAGGCCACGCCGAGGTCGAGCCTGCCACCGGCCAGAGTTCGGATGAAGACGTCGCGTCCGAACGCGTCGGTACCAAACGGGTGCACCGGGCTCGGGCTTGACAGCGGCACCCCGACGAAATCCGTGGTCGACGTGGTGATCAGCAATGGACCGAGCACGCATACCGCCACGATGAAGCCAAGTAAGACGGTCCCGGCAAGGAACACGCGATTGACGCGTATCGAAACACGCGGTATGCGACTGGTTTTGGCGGTCTGCGCCAGGTCTGTCATGAACGTGCCCTTGGGTCGACGACAGCGTGTAAGAGGTCTGCGATGAGGTTGCCGGCCAAGACGATGAGTGCGGTGATGACCGCGGCGCCTTGAATGGTGGGATAGTCGCGCTGCGACACGGCGTTGACCAACTGGGTCCCGATGCCGGGGAGGTCGAAGACTGCCTCGATGACGGCCGCTCCCCCGATCAGGGTGCCGATGTTCATGCCGACCACCGAAATGGTGGGCATCAGACTGTTTGGCAGCACATGGCGCAGGGCTACGCGAAGGGGACTGTGTCCGCGCAGGACGGCGGCTTCGATGAAGTCCTCGTTGATAACCTGCCGGGCGCTGGTCCACACGGCGCGATGCACGAGGGCGCCAAGATAGGCACTGAGCGCCAGAGCGGGCAGCCAGGCGAATTGCACATTGGCGGGCCAACTTCCGGCCCATCCGCCGGCTGGCGCCAGGCCCCACCGCACCGCGACGAATACCAGCATGACAAGCCCGAGCAGGAACGGTGGAGTTGCCAGCGACGCGGTCGACACCACTTCAAGACCGTTGCGGAGCAGAGCTGACTTCGACAGTGCCGCAACCAGTCCACTCAACGATCCGACGACCAGGGAGATGACCACAGTGACCGCGATGACCGAGAGGGTGACCCCCAACGGCGGCAGGAGCAAGCTCTCCACCGACTGTCCCGGATGTGCGACGGACTCTCCGAAATTCCCACGAACGACGTCACCGATGTATCTCAGGAACTGAACGAACAAGGGTTGGTCGAGTCCGAGGGACTTGTGCAGCGCCGCGACTTTGTCAGGCGATGCGTGGAATCCCAAGATTGTTCTGGCCGGGTCGCCCGGGACGAGGTGTACCAGCAGAAAACTCAGGATCACGACGATCATGGTCACGATGACCGAGTCGAAGAGCCGCTTCCCGACGGCGATCGCGATGCTTCTGGCGCGACCCGCGCGCCTGGCCGATCCACCTTCGGGGCCGCCCAATTGGCCGTCCGGGGCCTCCACTTCCACTGTCGCACTCACAGGCCCGGACCCCGCTGGCTGGTTCCAACCCGGTAGACGCCACTAGGAGTCAAGGCCACCAATCGCGGTGAGATTCGAGATGCCCAGGTAGTGGCGAAGTCGGTCAACGGTACATATGGCAGATCCTGCTGAAAAGTCATGTTGATCTGATCGAGGAGGGCTGTGCGCTGACCCGGGCCGGACGTGGCGGACAAGTTGTCGATCAACCTGGTCATCGTCGGCGAATCGTAGCCAGACCACAGCGAATTGATGCCGCCCTTGGGAGTGAGGCCGTACCGCAGCATGACCAACTCCGGCGAGTTCACGACGTCCCAGAGGTCGTTGGACTGCAATTGGAAGTTGCCGTTCTGCTCGTTGGCAGCCAGGGTCGATGCATCGATTGTGTTGATGTTCACCTTGATTCCGATCGCCGCCAGATTTTGCTGGATGATCTGGGCGACGGTGTCATAAGGCGGGAACCCGGCCTTCTGCATGATCTCCAATGTGCAGCCAGCCTCGCATTCCGTGCCCCGAAGTAGTTCTCTCGCCTTTGGCAGGTCTTGTGCGGTGGGCGCATTCGGATCGTGGCCTTCCATGCTTGAGGGCAGGAACCCGCCGAGTGGCTTGTTTCGCCCCAGGTACGCGATGTCGTTGATCTGGTCCCGATTGATGGCCGCCGAAATTGCCTTTCGCACCTTCACATCTCGCAGCGGCCCAGACTTGTTGTTCATTTCCAGGAAGACGCTGCCGTAGCGGCTTGCGACATAAGCCTCGGCAGGTCGAGTCACCTGAGCAGCCAGGTTCGCAGGCAATTGGTGGGCGATGTCCAGTTGCCCGGTTTGCAGCTGCATCAGACGCGTGTTGGCATCGACAACGACCCGGAACACGATTTTGTCGATCACCGGAGCCAATTCACTTGGGTACTCGGCGTTCTTGGTGAACGCGATCTCCGAGTTCACCGCGCGGTCGAGCCGGTATGCACCGGCGGATACGGGATTGACGAAGAAGCCGGGCGTGTCCATCCGCCCTGCCGGGTAGATCCCGAGCAGTGGTTCGGACAAGGCCAGCGGGAAGCTGGCCGCCGGGTATTTGAGGTGAAACACGACCGTGGACTCGCCGGCCGTCGTCACACGTAACAGCGGAGCGATGAGTCCCGCGTTGGCGTTGGCTTCATCCGCGAGGGCCCTGGTGAACGTCGCGACAACGTCGGTACCGGTCAGCGGGCTACCGTCGGAGAACTTCAAGCCCGGCCGCAGCTCGCATGCGTAGGACAGCCCGTCGCCTGCGAGTGTGCACTCTTTGGCCAGCGACGGCCTGACGCCACCCTCCGGGGATTGCTCGACGAGCGTGCCCGCGATCAACGACAGCGCCATGACGTCGACGTCGGCAACAGCACGGTTGGGGTCCAGAGTGCCCAACGGCGCCCCGACTCCTATCGACACCGCAGAGGGAACATCTGCCGGTAGGGCCCCGTCGACACTTGCCGTCGTGGACGCCGAATCCTGGCTTGGCGCACCGCCTCCGCACGCGGCAACCAGTGCTGCCGCGCACACGACAATCGGCCACGCCAAGATCCGCGTACCACTACGCCGTCGGCCGTCAGTCATATAAATATCCTGTCATCAACTGATACTATCTCTAGTAGTGAACTACAGCACACCCGAAGTGTCAACGAAAATGTTTGGCGCACTTCGCAAACCGCCGAGAGCACGCATCTTCCCCACACCTCGATCGCAGCAAGTGATACAGGCAGCAACGGTGAGCGGCCGCGACGCTGGAAACTATTGCCCGGGTCCGGTTTTGGCGGTGCCGACCTGGTACACCCCGGCCGGGGTGAACGCCACCAGCCGTGGCGATATCGACGATGCCCAGATGTTGGCCTGATCGACGAGTGGGACGAACGGTAGGTCGCGGGCGAACAACGTGTTGACCTTGGCGAGGACATCGGCACGCGCAGCCGGGTCCGAGGCCGCCGACAATTGGCTGACCAACGTGTTCATCTCTGGTGACGTGTAGGAGGAATACAGCGAATCGATGCCACCCTCGCGCGTCAAACCGATTGGCAGCATGACCAATTCCGGTGCGTTCACGAGATCGAAGAGGTTGCCGACCTCCATCTGGAAATTGCCGTTCTGTTCGTTCGTGTCGGCGGTGGCCTGATCTACCAATTGCGTCGAGACTTTGATACCCACGTCGGCGAGGTTCTGTTGGATAACGGTGGCGATGGCGTCGTAGGGCGCGAACCCCGATCGGACCATGATGCTTAGGTTGCAACCGCTCTGACAGGCCGTCCCGACCAGCAATGACTTTGCTTTGTCGACGTCCCGGCCGGTGGGAGCGCCCGCGTCATGTCCCTCCATTGACGACGGCAAGAAGCTGCCAAGCACCTTGTTTTGTCCGAGATAGGCGATGTCATTGATCTGGTTGCGGTCGATGGCAGCCGAAATGGCCTGCCGCACTCTGGGATCGTCGAGCGGCTTGCTGAGGTTGTTCAGATACAGGTAGACGCCACCGTACTGGGGCGTGGCGTACGTCTTCGCGGGCGGCTTCACCTGCTTGGCCAATGGCGCCGACAGCTGATTCGCGATGTCGATTTGGCCTGTGTTCAGCTGCGCCAGCCGGGTATTGGTGTCGACTATGACCTTGAATTCAATGTTGGGCACCACGGGCTGCAGTTCCGCGGGATAGTTGCCGTTCTTTGTGAACACCACTTCGTTGGGGCTGTTGGACACCAACTTGTAGGGCCCGGCTGATACGGGGTTGTGCCAGAATTGCGGATTCGACGCGGCTGCGGCGGGGAAGATCCCGACTGGGGCTTCTGTCAGTGCCAGAGGAAAGCTCGCAGTCGGTTGCCGCAAGGTGAACACGGCTTTGGTAGGACTTGGGGCCGCCACCGATTCCAGCGAGTCGACAATGCCGGCGTTCGCGTTGGCGGGGTCGTGAAGGGCACGCTCGAAGGACGCGACGACATCCGCACTGGTGAGCACGCTTCCGTCGGAGAACTTCAGCCCGTCCCGCAGTGTGCAGGTGTAGTTGAGCTGCGATTTGTCGAATTCGCAACCACTTGCCAAGCCAGGCACAGCTTTTCCGCCACTCTGGGTCAGCAGCGTGCCGGATATCATCGCGAGGGCCATCACATCGACTTCCTGCGTCGCGCGATTGGGGTCGATCGACACGGTCGACGCTCCCACACCGATGCGAACGGTGTCCGGTATGGCCGCGGGGAGAGCGCCGGTGGTGTCGGCGGTACCGGCGTTCTGCGCGCCCTGGCGGCCCCCGGCACCACAGCCGGTGAGCACTGTGACACTCACCGCCACGATCGCGACGAACCCTGCGGATATACGTCTCAATTGCATGTTCTCATCCTGTCAATCGTTGATAGCGAAGCCGACCGAGTTGTCACCTGCCGCCCCTCGATCCTGTTGGCAGTCAGACCCTTTCGACGACAACGTGATCGACTGCACCTTGGGCGGATTGACAGAGGTAAGGGTTATCTCGCAGCGCAACTCGCCATGCAGTCCGCGTACCGTCCACTCCAGATTGGCAGGCGACGTACTGATGGGTTCGCACAGCGCAAGGGAGCGATGTCTGCGCTCCTCACTGAACCCGATAGCCAGTGCAGCACTGGCGATCTCGGAGCACCGCTGCTGTCGCGGCATATCCAGGTCGACGTTGTCGGCGAAGAGTCGATCGGCTACGGCGTCGTCCCAGCGGGCAAAGAGCCTTTCCATTTCGTCGCGGGCCGCAATCGTTGCGGGCCAAGGCTCAGGCCGAGTCGGCAATCCCGCGGCGGCCAGCAGATGCCGCAGCGCGGTGACTGCCGGTGTCCGCGCATACGATGCGTTCTCCAGAATCACGACTCCGAGTTGTGTCTCGGGGTGCCAGGCCATTTGAGCGCTGAATCCCGGGTAACCGCCGCGGTGCGACACCACTACTCCGCAGTCGTGAAGTTCGACGTCAAGCCCGTAGCCATAACCGCCCACCCGTACGGGGCCTGTTGCGCGGGCCGGGTCCAGTTGGTGCAACTGCTGCATTTCCCTGCGGCTGCTCGCGGCCAAGATGTCATCGCCGATCGCACCCCACGGGTATCCGGCCGCCAGCCAGCGGCACCACGCGGCGAGTTCGTTGGCGGTCATGTACAACCCGCCGATCGACGAGAACGCTCCGGGGGTACTGACAGCGGCCGGCCGCCATTGGTGGCCAACACGGTGGAAACCTACGGTGACGCCACCCGGAGCGGTGCACTGGGCGGCGTCGAATGCACTGTGCGACAGCCCCAGCGGCCGGAGCAGGTTGTCGGTGACGTACTGGCGGTATTCCATCCCGCTGGCCTGCCTGATGACTCGACCGAGCAATGCGTAGCCCAGGTTGGAGTACTCGTAGCGGGTGCCTGGGGCGCCGGTGAGTGTGAAACCGCGCCGACACAACGCGGTGAACTCGTCTTCAGACATGGACTCCTGGCGGTCCGCCCAAGGATTGTCGCTGGCGAATCCACCTGACATGTTGAGTAACGCGCCGACCGTCACTGCCTGCTGCACTGTCTGCGCCCCGGGCAGTTCGCAGGGCCCGATGTCGATGAACCGGGCAACCGGGTCGTCGAGCGAGAGGCGCCCAGCGTCACGCAGACGCAGAACTGCCGCCGCAGTAAAGCTCTTCGTGCATGACGCGATACGAAAGGCAGTGTCGGGGCACGGGCTACGACCATCGACTCCGGCGATGCCGGCTGAACCGCTGAACGCCGGTCCGTCTGCGGTGAACACCACGTAGACCGCGCCGGGCACCGTCTCCGACATCACGCGGCCGGCAACCAAGCTCTGCAGTGTCGACTGTCCGTCCGCCGGCATATTCGCCCTCGCCACTACCGTTGCGCCTCAAGCGGCAACAGCTCGACAGGCAGATTCTGAAAGGTGATCGGCCGTAGGAAACGCATGATCGCGTCTGGTCCGACAGAAGTGAACAGTGGATTCGAGGTGGCGGGGAACGGCCCGCCGTGATGTTGACCGGTCCCGACTACCACCCCGGTGGGCCACGAATTCCACACGACCCGCCCTGAACGCCGGGACGCCTCACGGATCACCTCGCGCAAGAGGGCGGAATCGGAACCGGCGTGGACCGACGTGACAAGGCAGCCTTGCAATCCCGCGCACAGTGCGAGTAGTTCGTCGGCGTTTTCGTACTCGACGACCACCCCGGCGGGACCGAAGACTTCCTGCTCCATCAGCGCACGGTCGTGCATGGCCGTATGGCCGCCGGCGGTGAGGACGACTGGGCGGACGTGGAAGCCGGCCGCGGGAACTGGTGCTCGCGACTCATGAACGGTGACACCCGGGGTGGTTCGCAGTCGATCGACCTTGGCCGTGAACGCCGCCTGAATGCCGCCGGTCAGCAGCGGCGCAGCCGGTCGCTGCGAGATCTGCCGCGCGACCTCGGCAGGCAGGTCGAGCTGTCGGGGCACGATGAGCAGGCCCGGATTGGTACAGAATTGGCCACCGCCGAGAGTCAGCGAGTCAAGGTAGTCCGTGATGAATCGCGATGTGTCGGCGACCGCACCAGGCAAGACCAAAACCGGGTTGACACTGCCGAACTCGCCATAGAACGGGATTGGATCAGGTCTGGCTGCGGCGAGATCGACGAGCGCGCGACCTCCCTCCGACGAGCCGGTGAAAGCAGCTGCGCGGATCACCGGGTCACGTACCAACCGTGCGCCTTCCTCCATGCCGGAGACCAGAGCGAAGACCCCGGTGGCAACGCCCGCCGTCGACAAGGTGTCTTCGATAAGGCGTGCGGTGTGCAGCGAGAGCTCCGGATGCGCGGGGTGAGCCTTGACTACGACCGGGCAGCCGGCCGCCAACGCCGAGGCGGTATCGCCTCCTGCGACGCTGAATGCGAACGGGAAGTTGCTGGCGGCGAATACCGCGACCGGCCCTAAGGGCAGCTGACACCGGCGGAGCGATGGGCCGGTCGTTTCGTCTTCCGTACGGCCGGGGACGGTCACGCCAGCTCGAGCGAGATGAGCACCATGCTCGATGACCTCGGCGAACATCCGCAACTGCGTCGTAGTCCGGGCGACCTCACCCGTCAGTCGCGTTGCCCCAAGCCAGGTTTCGGTGTCTGCGATTTCGACCAGGTCATCCCTCTCGCGATCGAGGGCTTCGGCGATGGCGCGGAGCACGTTTGCACGGTCGTAACCCGGTGTCGCAGCCCAGCTGTGGCTGGCCTCTGCCGCCCGCTGCATGATTTCGCCATGCTCGATTGTTGATGTCTCAGCAAGCCCGCTAGCCTGCGTCGTTCCCGGGCCCTGGCCGACACGGTCTGATGTCATGGATGTGCCTCTCATCATCGCTGTAATGCAACGTGCGCTGCCCTAGCCTGCGAACCGGTGGGGCGCGATGCCACGACCGGCTCCCGGCCACGACAGCACCTGGCCTGCCTGGGATTCCCCGGCGACGTCGTCACGCGCCGTGGTGACGTACAACGTTCCGAGATCGCCGCCCCCGAACGCCGGACATGTGGGACGGCTGACCGGAACGTCGATGACACCGCACAACTGCCCGTCCGGCGCGTACCTGTGCAACCGACCGCCATCCCAGATGGCCACCCACACGTTGCCCGCCTCATCGACGGTGAGGCCGTCGAGGTATCCGAGCGCGGGGTCGATCCTCGCGAACTCCTTGCGTTCTCCGAGACGGCCACTGCCTACGTCGTAGTCGAAGACATACATCACGGGGCGACCGGAGTCGACGAAGTACATGCTTCGGCCGTCGGGCGACCAACCAATGCCGTTAGCCTCGGTGAGGTCTCCCAGCAGACGACTCACCCTGCCGTCGGCGTCGACAGAGAACAACTCTCCCAATCCGTCGACTTCGCCCCCGGTCGTGCCCACGAGTAGCCGCCCGACGGGATCGCATGCGCCGTCGTTGAACCTGACGGCCGCGGTGTCGATCGGCAGTTCGATCGGTGCCCGGTCGGCCCGGCCATCGCTGTCGAGCAACACGATGTGCGCGCGTGTGGCGATGGCAAGCCCGCCACACGCACGCAGCAGCGATACCCCGATGGGCGCACCCTTCGGCGCGGTCCAGACGACGGTGTCGTGGCACAGGTCGCTGCAATGCACCGTGCCTGCCGCGCAGTCGGTCCAGAACAGTCGTTGCCGCCGGACGTCCCACAGCGGATGCTCCCCGAGCTCCGCCCGCGCCGGCACTGCAACGTGCCACGGCGGAGCGGACTGTCGGATGGGGTGTTTGACCGCCATGGTTACCGTACGGGAATGCCGAGGTCGGCGGCAGCCCCGACAGTCTGCGTGAACCCAACGCCACAACGACCCGACCACTCCAGTGCCACAGCGGCGCGACGGACTTTCTCGCGGGCGATGACGGATGCCTCATCGACCAGATGCAAGCCACTTGGGTACAGCCCGACCGAATTTCGGAGCCCGAATTTCGCGTACAGCGGCCTGGTGATGCTGATCAGGTCGGCGAGTTGCTCACCGCGCACCACTCCGCCCATCGGATCGGGAGCCTCGACATACAGATCGAGCGGGGCTTTGGTCACGGCACGCATCTCGGCCAGCTCGTGTATCGACATGTCCGTCGGGAGATTCACCGTCGTGGCGCCCAGCCGCTCCAGCAGTGCCAGGGACGCTGGATTAGACGGCGCGCACAGGACCGAACCTTTCCACACCACATCGCCCGGGATGGATCCTGCTCGCTGTGCACCGACCAGGACGTCGAGGAGCCCAAGGTCTGCGATCAAGAAACTACGAATACCGCATTCGATCGAACGGAACACGTCCTCGACGGCATAGCGCAGCTGCCTCAATCCGCGAACCGACCCGTGCATGGCGCCGCCGTCGGCGGCACGTGACATCGCCGCTATCCCCCACTCCTCGCGGGGCCCAACGAACAGGCATACCTCGATCGCCCGATCTGCCCCGATGTGCGCGAGTTCGGTCTGCTCGGCGACACTCAGTGTCATCGCCCCGCTTCCTTGCGAGACTCGGTTGACAGTCACACCGCGCGAGTCCGCTTCGTCCAGGACGGCTCGCAGGACCTGCGGGCCCTCGACTGATGGAATTTCGATGCGGAAATCGGCGCCGTCGGCGAACTGTCGAGGACTCGGCGCGGGGATCAGTTCGGCAGGTATGCCCGATTCGCTCAGAATCGAGTCTGCACGCAATGTGGTCTCAATGCCGGCTTGCGAGACACGTTGATTCACAGGTCAACTCAGCCTTCCTGGTGAACGGGATTGAGGTCGGACTCGCCGCGCAGACTGATTCCGCCATCCACTGAGATCAGCTGGCCGGTGATCCACGACGAATCAGGGGAAAGCAGCATGCGCACGGCTGCCCCGATGTCGGAGGGGTAACCGATGCGGCCGAGCGGCGTACGCCGGACGATCTCCCGCATCTCATCTTCATCTTCGAGCGCTTCGTGAGTCATCGGAGTGTCTGTCTCGCCGGGAGCCACGACGTTGACCCGGATTTGGTGCTCGCCGAGTTCGGACGCCGCAGTCTTTCCCAGCATCGTCACGGCCGCCTTCGACGCGCAGTACTGACTGATGCTGCGGCACGGCCAGAATGCGTTGTTCGACGCGATCAGAATGGCCGCTCCGCCACCGCCTGCAGCAACGCGGTTGCGGGCAAACGCCCGGAGCACGCGGACCGAACCCATCAGGTTGATGTCCATGACGGTGTTCCAGTCCTCATCGGTGGAATCGATGAGGTACTCGCCAGCGCAAATTCCCGCAGAGTTGACCAGGGCGACAGCATCCTGGTGCGAATTCGCCCAAGCATCAACAGAAGCGGTGTCCCGTACGTCGAGGATCGTCCCTACCGCACCCATTTCCGAGGCGACGTTTTCCACGGCGGGGTCGCGGTCGGCCAAGGCCACCTGCCACCCTGCCTCGACGAGGGCCTGTGCACTGGCGCGGCCAATCCCGGAGGCGGCGCCGGTGACGAGGGCAAGTCGGTCGGCCATGTATGTGAACTCCTTCGGCTAAATTTGTACGACGAAGAGATACTATATGATGATGATAGTGAAAGCTACTGTGACTACTAAGCGAAGCTGAGGGAGCCTTGACAGCACAACCATCGAGCGATGCCGACATCGCGCACGCCGGCGCCGACACGCTGTTCAAAGGATTGCCCGACAACGCTTCTCACCTCACTGCCGCGCCGGTGAGCGCGCTGGCCAGCGGGTTCATGTGGCCCGTCGCGGTGATTCACGATTGCGCATTGCGGGGCAACGCCGAGCTGATGGCCGAGGTCTGCAAGCGCTTCGGGATCGCGCATGCACCGCACCTGAAGACCACGATGTCGCCGGAGCTCGCGCAACTGCAGACGTCCCATGGGGCATGGGGATTCACGGTCGGGTCACCATCGCAGCTGCGCCACGCGCGGGCCTGGGGCATGCGCCGACTCGTATTGGCCACGGAGTCACTGGACACCGAGTTCCTGCGGTGGGTGCGCCGCCAGCTCGAGGACGATCCGCAGTTCGAGTTCTATCTGTTCATCGACTCCGTCGTCGGAGCCCAGGTGGCCGGACGACATCTGGCCGGAGTTGGAAGCCAAGTCGGAATGCTCATCGAGATCGGCCATCCGGGCGGCCGAGCGGGCGTGCGTGACGCGGAGTCGGCACACACGGTCGCGCGCGCTGCGGTCGACGCGGGACTGTCGATTGCCGGCATCGCGGGATATGAAGGGACAGTCGGCGCGCAGCGGACGACTGAAGTCGAAACCGCGGTGACGGCCTATCTTCGCCGATTACGCGCAATGACCGAGGAACTGGATGCAGCAGGCATGCTTGGTTGCGACCGTGATTCCGTTGTCGTCAGCTGTGGTGGGAGCACGTTCTTCGACCTTGTAGCCGAAGAGCTCGGCCACGGCTGGGCGCTGACGCGACCGGTCACAACCGTGCTGCGCAGTGGGTGTTACCTGTTGCACGATCACGAGTTCTACGCCTCGAGTTCGCCCAGCTTCTCGTGGAGTAGAGGCCTGCGGCCTGCGTTGGAGGTTTGGGCCCAGGTGATTTCGCGCCCCGAAGCCCAACTAGCCATTCTCAATGCCGGACGCCGTGACATCGGTTTCGACCTGGGACTGCCGATACCACTACGCGTCATCGACCCTCATTCAGGTGCCGAGCGCACGGCCTCAGGCACCATCACAGAACTCAACGACCAACACGCGTACCTTGAGATACCTCTCGATTTTCACCTATCGGTCGGTGATGTTGTCGCACTGGGTCTTTCACATCCCTGCACCACCATGGACAAATGGCGGGCCCTGCCCGTCATCGACGCTGACAACCGCGTTGTCAGGTACGTACACACGTACTTCTAACCGCCACGAAAGGATCATTCATGGACATCATCAGCACCCCGCTCGCACCACGCCCCGCAGGCGCGTACGGACAGGCCGTTGTCGCATCAGGTTTCGTCTTCACTGCAGGCATGGCACCCGTCGACCCGCAGACCGGCGAAGTCATCGGCACAGGAATCGGAGAGCAGACGCGACGCACTCTGGACAACTTGCAGGCCGTGCTCCGAGCCGCCGGTTCGGACCTCGACAAGGTCGTCAAGGTCACGGTGCACCTCGAAGACGTCGAACGGGATTGGGCCGAATTCGATTCCGTTTTCGGTGAGCGCTTCGGCACTCATCGCCCGGCGCGTACGACGGTGGGCTCGAGCCTCGGCGACATCCTGGTCGAGATCGACGCCATCGCTCTGGCCCCGTAGCGACACTGCGCTTCACCGGCCCCGGCAACCAGATCTCTCAGATCTAGCGTTGCCGGGGCTTTTTCGTCGTCCGCCAATCCGGGCGCCAGCGGTCGTCAACCGTTTCGAGTTGCTCCTCGCTCAGCGCGCGGCGCAGCGTTGTCCCGATCGACCAATCCAAATGCCGCGCCATTTCGCTTCGAGCCGCCGCCACGTCCCTGTTGCGTAACGCCTTGGCGATGGTCAGGTGCGCGTCGTGTACATCGCGCACCTCACCCAGGTCCAGTTGGTCCACAGCCCAGGTGGGAACCAGTTCGCGTCGGACATCCGCGACAAGCCTTGCCAGGACCAAGTTTCCAGAACCTTCAGCGATGGCTCCGTGGAACTCCAGATCCTCGGCGACCCTACGACGCAGGTCGAGCGGCGCGTCCTCGTCGTCTTCAGCCTCGTCATGCATTCGCTGCGCGAGGCTCACGATGTGCTCAAGTTGCTCGTCGCTCGCCCGCGCCGCGCACATCTCGGTGGCCGCAATCTCGACCAAACGGCGCACCTCATAGAGATCCGCCGCCAACGAGCCCGCCAACTGTTCGCGCGAGATAGCCTGCTGTACAAGATCTTCGAGAAAACGCCAATCTTTGGCGGGCGCGACGGTCGACTTGCGGCCGTGCTTGACGTCGATCAGCCCAGCGGCGGACAACGCCTGCAGTACTTCGCGGCCGACCGTGCGTGACACCGCGAACTTCTGCGCGATCACTTCAGCAGGAGGCACGATGTCGCCCTCTTGCAGTCGGCCGGACACAATGTCACGAGCCATCCTGCGGGCCACCCGCTCGTGCAGGCGTTCCTGCTCTATGGCTTCATCGTCCCAGGAAATCGACATTTGCCCCTCCGGACTGGTCAATCCGAGACCAGTCAACAGATATTATGAGTGTATGTTCTGCAGTGATTATTCTAACCTAGCCCCAGACGTCGCCCTCGTCACGGGATCCACCGGCGGAATCGGCTCTGCCATCGTCACAGAGCTCAAGGGACTCGGAATGACGGTCGTCGGCGTTGACAACACCGGCACTGCGTCCGGCGCCGAAGACCATCTGATCACCGCAGACCTCGTCGCGGCAGACATGGACGGGCTGGTCGATGAAGCCGAGGCGGCGTGCGGCAAGCCACTCGACGTGCTCGTCAACTGCGCCGGAGTGAGCGTCGATACCCCTGCAGAGGACCTGAGACGTCCCGAGATCGAGCGAGTGCTCGCGGTCAACCTCGTGGCCCCCATCGAACTCTCAATTGCCGTGGGGCGCCGCATGCTTGAGCGCGGATACGGCCGCATCGTGAACATCACGTCAATCCACGGGCGCGCAGGCGCAATCGGCTGTCTGCCCTATGACGCGTCAAAGGCCGGTCTGGACAATGCAACTCGCACCATGGCCGCAGAATGGTCGCGCCGTGGCGTACTCGTCAACGCGGTGGCGCCCGGCTTCGTCCGCACGGCCATGTGCACCGACGAGCGGCTGGCACAACCGTGGTTCACCGACGGGTACGTTTCCAGCGGCCGTCTGCCGCTGGGCCGGGCCGCCACCCCGGATGAGATCGCTCGGCCAGTCGCCTGGCTCGCCAGCCGCCAGAACACCTACATCACCGGCCAAGTCGTCTACGCCGACGGCGGCCTGTACAGCACCTTTTAGTGGTGCCGGCACGTGGATCAGCGGTTGCGCACCCCGACCCCGAGCACGTCGCGCAGATAGCTGATGCTCTCCTCGCACGCGCGGATCTCTTTCTTGCGGGCGATTTCGATCGGATCGGACCCCTGCTCGAACTCGACCTCGAACGTGATTCGGCGCAGTCGAGTTGCGCGTTCTCGCAAGGTATCGAGCACCTTGGCGCAGTCGATGTCCCCTTGGCCGATGGACGCACCGATCCAGTGCGTGCCGTTGGGGTCGACGACGAGCTTGTTGTCGCAGAAGTGCACGCAGTTGTCTGGTTTTCGGACCACCCAGCCGCCGTGGGGACGCCGCATTGCACCGATGCCCGCAGTGTGGCGTTCTCGGCGATCCCCGGCGTCACCTCTGACCGGGACCCGGCAAACTGGTGCGATGACCGAAGCCCGTGGCATCCTGCTGGTCGTCGCCCTGATGGCGACGACGGCGCTGACCCTCGCTCTGGGGATCACCGATCCCGCCGCCCCGCTGTCCTACCCCACCAAGTTCCTGGTGTGGAACCTGGTGCTGGCGTGGATTCCGATGATCTTCGCGGTGGCATTCGACCTCGTCGAGCGCCGCCTGTGGCTGCTGCCGCTGGGCCTTGGCTGGTTGGCATTCCTCCCCAACGCGCCCTACCTCGTCACCGATCTGGTGCACCTCGGCGAGGGCTACGAATTGTGGCGGCACGTATTGCAGTACGGCTTCGCCGCGTGGACCGGCATCCTGCTCGGCGTCGTGTCACTGTTGTTGGTGCACAAGCGAATCGAACGCACCTTCGGCAGCGTCTGGGGTTGGTTGGTCGCGGTCCTGTCGGTGGGTCTGTGCGCGGTCGGTGTCGTGATCGGCCGGTTCCAACGGTGGAACTCATGGGATCTGGTGACCCGTCCCGACGCGGTCATGGCGGCGACGTTCGAGTGGGTGCGCTCACCGTTGGCTTACGTGCAGTCGACCGGGGTGGCGATGGCCGTGGCCGCGTTCTTCGGGTTGGCGTATCTGACCATCTGGGCGCTGAACGGGTTGTATTCGCGCAGTTAGTTTTACACCGGGGATTCGTGGGTGAGGGCGTGATAGCCCTTGGCGCCTGCCCGGTCGACGGCGGCCCGCACGAAGCCGAACACCAAGCCTTGGATGGCCGCGGCCGTCAACGCCTTGGACGCCGGGCGATCGAGATCCTTGGGATCGGGCGGTTCTTGATCGGGTTCGTCGATACGCTTCCAGACCTGGCTGAACAAGGCGCTGGCCAGCAGGCCACTCGCCACACTCGTCGCGATCGACAGCGGCAGGTACAACATTTTCGACGTACGACTCACGAGTCCTCCTTCGTTCGCGGTGACCCCGTGGATACCCAGAACGGATGCAAACACACGTTTCGGGCGGCGCGGTGTCGGGCACTGCTGTGGAGTAGCAGAACGCCTGCAGAAGGGTCCACCGAATGACCACTCAACAGAAACCCATCAGCGAAGCGTCCATACCTCAGCTCGTCGGACAGTTACAGGAGCAGACGACGCGGCTTGTGCGTGACGAAATACGGCTGGCCCAGCGCGAATTCCACGAATCCGCACGGCACGCCGGAATCGGCGCCGGACTGATCAGCTCCGCCGGCCTGCTCGCGGTGCTCGGTCTCATGACGGCAATCGCCGCCGTGGTCGCAGCGATTGCGCTGGTGTTGCCCGTCTGGGCTGCCGCGATCATCGTCGCCGCCGTGCTGTTCGTCGCCGCCGGAGTCGCTGCGCTGGTCAGCCGCAGACAAGCCCAACAGGTGCCGCCGCCGGCCGCCGCATCAGCCGGCAGCATCAAGCACGACTTCGACGACATCAAGGAGGCGCGGCATGGCACACGCTGATGGACTGCCCCAGGAACCGGGTCCAGATGCCGGAATCGACGAACTGCAATCCGACATCGCCAAGACGCGCAGCGAGCTCAGCGAGACGGTCGCCGCCATGTCCGACAAATTGGACGTCAAAGGCCGCGCTCAGGACAAGGCGGCCGAAACCAAGGAGGCCGTCGTCGAACGCGCGCACGCGGCGACCGACGCGGCCAAATCCGCCCCCACAGTGCCTGCCGCTGCCGTGGTCGGAGTGCTTGCGGTGGTCGGCCTCGTGTGGTGGTGGCGCCGCCGCGACCGCTGACGTTCCCTCCGCGAGCAGACACAGACTCGCACGCAACCGGCTTGATTTGTGCGAGTCTGTGTCTGGTCGCGTTAGGAATTGAGGTAGGTCACCACCGCCAGCACACGGCGGTGATGCGCCGCCGACGGCGGCAGGTCCAGTTTGGTGAAGATGCTGCCGATGTGTTTTTCCACTGCCCGCTCCGATACCGAAAGGTGTTCGGCCAGAGCACTGTTGGAATGCCCCTCGGCCATCAGTGCGAGCACTTCGTGTTCGCGGGCGGTCAGCCGGTCGAGGGTGTCGGCGCCGCGGCGGCTGCCCATCAGCTGGCGCACAACCTCGGGGTCCAGGGCGGTGCCGCCTGCGGCGACGCGTCGCACGGCCGCATCGAACTCGGCGATATCGGCCACCCGGTCCTTGAGCAGATAGCCCACGCCCGCCGGATTCCCGGCCAGAAGTTCAGCGGCATAACGAGTTTCCACCCACTGAGAAAAAACCAGAACACCGATCTGCGGGTGCGAACGGCGCAATGCGACGGCGGCGACCAACCCCTCGTCGGTGAACGTCGGCGGCATCCGAATGTCGACGACGAACACCTCGGGGCTCAAAGTCTCGGCGATATCCCGTATCTCGTCGGCACTGCCAACCTTGGCCACCACGTCATGTCCGCGTTCGACCAGCAGCTGCGTCAACCCGTCCCGCAGGATCGCATTGTCCTCGGCGATGGCCAGCCGGGTCATCGCTCAGCACCCGAGGGCACGACGGCGGTCACAGTGGTGGGCCCACCGGCCGGGCTGTCGATGTCCAGGCGCCCGTCGACCATGCGCAACCGCTCCGCCAAGCCCGTCAGACCCGACCCGTTGCCCGGTTGCACTCCACCGGAACCATTGTCCGCCACAGCAATCCGCAACTCCTCGGTGTCACTGCGCAACCACACGGTGGCCTGGGTGGCTCCGGAGTGCCGCGATACGTTCGCCAACAATTCGGCGACACAGAAATATGCCAGGGTCTCCACCCCCAATGACGGGCGCACCGCGATGTCGTCGACCAATTCGACGGGGATCGGGTTGCGGGCCACCAGGGTCTGCACGGCCGGTCCGAGTCCGAGATCCAAAGCAGGAGGCCGTATTCCACGCACGATATCGCGCAGCTCGGTCAAGGTGTCCTTGGTGTTGGCCAGTGCGTCCGACACCAGTTTGCGTGCTCGCTCGGTCTTCTTCGGATCGGTGAGCTGCTCCTCGGCGCGCGCCAGCGTCATCGCGACGGCGATCAGTCGAGCTTGGGTGCCGTCGTGCAGGTCACGCTCGACGCGGCGCAAAGTGGCGGCTGCGTCGTCGACGACATCGGCACGCGCCCTTTCGAGTTCGGCGACCCTGCGTTCGCGGGCCGGCGGGGCCAGTAATGTGCCGGCCAGCCAGACATGGGCCCGCACGATCACGAGCATCAGCCAGCCCAGCAGGTACAGCGCTATCAACCCACCCAGCGCCAACAACACGTACACCCCGAGCGATTCGACGGGCTCGCCGAAACTCACCACCGCTTGCCCCGTGACGGCCCAGATCACCGGGGAGGCCACCAGGCTCACCGCCATCACGACGCCGACCAGGACCGCGTAGCCCACCGGGGTCATCACGATGCTCTGCAACGCAAGGAAGCCCAGGCTGCGCCAGCCGACGGCATCGGTCAGTGCTGCTGCCACGGTCTGCGCCAACCCGGCCGGCCTGGCGAAGGGCGCTGGCGCGTCGATGCTGACTCCGACCAACCGGGCCAAGGCGCGGTAGAGCGCGTTCCATCGTCGTCCCGTGAGCACGACGACGGCCAGCAGAGGGATGCCGACCAGGGTGACCAGCAGCACCCCCGACACGAAACCGGTCGCGAACAGGTAGACCACACCGACCACGGCCAGAATGCTGATCAGCAGAAAGTACAGGTAGGCGCGCCAGGCTCGCGCCCGCAGTGGCGTGCGCAGGACTCGGCGCCAGTCGTCGGTAGCGGCGGTCGGTGCGATCGCGGTGGTAGTCACATTCCCCATGGTTGCCGGACACCATCGCACCGGGCGATGGTGCAGTCCAGCCAATATGCGGTGTGGCTGGCCACACCCTCAGCTGTCGATGGAGCGCAGCAAAGCGCGGGTGCGGGCCCTGACCTCGGGCGACGCGTCGAACACCACCCCGACATACTCGTCTACCCCAGCGCCGGCGAGCGCCTCGATCCGTTCGGCGACCTCGGCTTCGTTACCGATGATCGCGGCGTCCTCCGGGCCCGCATAGCCCTCGCGGTCGAGCATCGCCCGGTAGGACGGCAGGTGCCCGTACATCGCGAATTGTTTGGCAGCCTGCGCGCGGGCACCCGCGACATCGTCGGTGACGCTGACCGGTAGCGCGGCGACGACGCGCACCGAGCGGCCCTGCGCGGCCTCGCGCAGCGTCGGCGAAACATGCTGGGCGAGCGTGGTGGGGCCCGTCATCCACGTGATGGTGCCCGCCGTGCGGCGCCCGGCCAGTTTGAGCAACTGCGGGCCCAGGGCGGCAATGTAGATGTCGGGAGCGGTCGCGCCGAGAATCTGCAGCGAACCGCGGGTCGTGACGGTCTCCCCCGGCGCGTCGGCCGCCTCGCCATTGAGCAGCGGTTGCAGCCCGTCGAGGTATTCACGCAGGCGCCGGACCGGTTTGTCCCAGGGGATGCCCCACATGCCTTCGGTGACCGCCTGATGGGTCATGCCGAGGCCGAGGATGAACCTGCCGCCGCCGATCAGGTTCAGCGTCAGAGCGCGTTGGGCCAGCAGCATCGGATGCTGGTTCTGGATGGGGATGACGCCGGTGCCGACTTCGATGTCACTGACCTCACGGAACGCCACAGCGAGCACCGTCAGCAGATCGGGTTCGTAGGGCATCTGGGTCATCCACACCCGCCGGAAACCCTCGTCGCGCAACTGCGCCAGATTTTCTACGGTGGCGTCGATCGGTGAGCGGCCACGGGTGTCACTGAGGGATCCGATAACGCTGGTTTGCATGGTCTCAACGCTATGCGGGCGGAGACAAAAAAAGGGCGGGTTCGGGAGGACACGTGAGGGCGTCTCAATCGGTCTCGCGCCGCCGGTCTTTCACCTCTTCGACCGACTCTTCGGATCAGTCACTCCCGAACCCGTCGTACGGTCGAGCCTACGCCTCGAGTACCCCTCAGACCAGAGGAAATTCGACCGGAGTTCAACGGAAGTTTGAAGGTGGCCCCGTGTTGCCGTCGGGTCGGGGGGTCAGACGGCAACACGGAGCTACCCGTGTATCGATGTCCTAGGACAGGCCGTTACACACTCAGAAAACAAACTTTTCGAATGTTTTCCCCGTGGGCATCGTGCCTGGTCAGGACGGTTCAGGCCTCAAGGATGGCCGCAACGCCCTGTCCGCCGGCCGCGCAGATCGAGATCAGGCCGCGCACCGGCTGCCCGGTCTGCTTCTTCTTCTCAGCCAGCTGCTTGGCCAGCTGGGCGACGATGCGCCCGCCGGTCGCCGCGAACGGGTGCCCGGCGGCCAGCGACGAGCCGTTGACGTTCAGCTTCGACCGATCGATGGTGCCCAACGCGGCATCCAGACCCAGGCGGCCCTTGCAGTACTCCGCGGAATCCCACGCGGTCAGGGTCGCCAGCACCACCGACGCGAATGCCTCGTGGATCTCGTAGAAGTCGAAATCCTGCAACGTCAGGCCGTTACGGGCGAGCAGACGGGGCACGGCGTAGGTGGGGGCCATCAGCAGACCGTCGGGGCCGTTGACGTAATCCACGGCCGCCGTCTCACCGTCGACGAAGTACGCCAGCGGCTCGTGCCCGTGCGCCTGGGCCCACTCCTCGCTGGACAACAGCGCCACCGAGGCGCCGTCGGTCAGAGGTGTCGAGTTGCCCGCGGTCATCGTGGCGTCGCCCAGCCTCACCCCGAACACCGGCTTGAGCTTGGCCAGCTTCTCCGCGCTCGAGTCGGCGCGCAGGTTGTTGTCGCGATACAGGCCCAGGAACGGCGTGACCAGGTTGTCGAAGAAGCCGCTGTCGTAGGCGGCGGCCATGTTCCGGTGGCTGGCGGCGGCCAGTTCGTCCTGGTCGACGCGCTTGATGCCCATCTCCTTGGCGGTGATCGCAGCGTGCTCGCCCATCGACTTGCCGGTGCGCGGCTCACTGTTCACCGGGATCTCGACGCCCACCGATGCCGGCAACTTGCCGACCAGCTTGAGCCGGTCGACGTTGGACTTCGCGCGACGCAGGCCGAGCAGCACGCGGCGCAGGTCATCGCCGAAAGCGATCGGGGCGTCCGACGCGGTGTCCACGCCGCCGGCGGCAGCCGATTCGTATTGACCCAGGGCAATGCTGTTGGCGGCGGCGATGGTTGCCTGCAGGCCTGTGCCGCAGGCTTGCTGGACGTCGAACGCCGGGGTGTAGGGCGAGAGTGCGCTGCCGAGCACGCACTCACGCATGAGGTTGAAATCACGGCTGTGCTTGAGCACCGCGCCGCCGATCACCGCGCCGAGCCGCTCGCCTGCCAGGCCGAAGCGGTCGATCAGCCCGTCCAGAGCCGCGGTGAACATGTCCTGGTTGGAGGCGTTCGCGTAAGCGCCGTCGGACCGCGCGAATGGAATCCTGTTGCCACCCAATACGGCAACGCGTCGCCGGGTCGTGTTGTTGGCCATCTGTTTGCCCTCCACTGTCGGGTTGTCCCGGGCCATATTACCCACTGTTCTTACTCTGGAGTAAGTTCGTAGGTATGGCTACCGACCTGCTCTCTCAGATTGTGAACTCCGGGCCGGGATCCTTCCTGGCCAAGCAGCTGGGCGTGCCCCAGCCCGAGCCCCTGCGCCGCTACCGCGCCGGCGACCCGCCACTGCCCGGGTCGCTGCTGATCGGAGGCAACGGACGCGTCGTCGAACCGATGCGTGCCGCGCTCGCCGAGGACTATGACGTCGTCTCCAACAACATCGGCGGCCGCTGGGCCGACTCGTTCGGCGGGGTCGTGCTCGACGCCACCGGCATCGCCGACGCGGCGGGCCTCAAGGAGCTGTACAAGTTCTTCACGCCCGTGCTGCGCAACCTGGCGCCGTGCGCCCGCGTCGTCGTCGTCGGCACCACGCCGCAACAGGCCGGCGCCGTGCACGAGCAGATCGCCCAGCGCGCGCTGGAAGGCTTCACCCGGTCCCTCGGCAAGGAGCTGCGTCGGGGCGCCACGGTCGCCCTGGTGTACCTGGCCGCCGACGCCAAGCCCGGCGCCACCGGCCTCGAGTCGACCCTGCGCTTCATCCTCTCGGCGAAGTCCGCCTACGTCGACGGACAGGTGTTCCGGGTGGGCGCCGCCGATTCCACCGCACCGGCTGACTGGGACAAGCCGCTCGACGGCAAGGTCGCCGTCGTGACGGGCGCGGCCCGCGGCATCGGCGCGACGATCGCCGAGGTGTTCGCGCGTGACGGCGCCGCTGTCGTGGCCGTCGATGTCGAGGGCGCCGCAGAGGACCTCGCGAAGGTGGCCGAAAAGGTCGGCGGGACCGCACTGACGCTCGACGTCACCGCCGAGGACGCCGTCGACAAGATCGCCGCGCACGTCGCAGAGCACCACGGCGGCAAGGTCGACGTGCTGGTCAACAACGCCGGCATCACCCGCGACAAGCTGCTGGCCAACATGGACGAGGGCCGCTGGGATGCGGTGATCGCCGTGAATCTGCTTGCGCCGCAACGACTGACCGAGGGCCTGGTGGCCGCGGGCGTGCTCGGCGAGGGCGGCAGGGTGATCGGCCTTTCGTCGATGGCCGGCATCGCGGGCAACCGCGGCCAGACGAACTACGCCACCACCAAGGCCGGCATGATCGGGCTCACCGATGCGCTGGCCCCGGTGCTGGCCGACAAGGGCATCACCATCAACGCGGTGGCGCCCGGCTTCATCGAGACCAAGATGACCGAGGCCATTCCGCTGGCGACCCGCGAGGTGGGTCGACGGCTCAACTCGCTGTTCCAGGGCGGCCAGCCCGTCGATGTCGCCGAGTTGATCGCCTACTTCGCCAACCCCGCGTCGAATGCCGTGACCGGCAACACGATTCGGGTGTGCGGCCAGGCCATGCTGGGGGCGTGACGGCGTGAACAACATGCTGCGCGCAGTAGTAGGGGCACTCCCGTTCGTCCCGCGCTCCGACTCCCTGCCCACCCGCACCATCACCGTCGACGACCTGACCATCGACCCGGCCAACGTCGCGGAGTACGCACAGGTGACAGGGCTGCGGTTCGGCGACACGCTACCGCTCACCTATCCCTTCGCGCTGACCTTTCCCACCGTGATGTCACTGGTGACCGGATTCGATTTCCCGTTTGCCGCAATGGGTTCGGTGCACACCGAGAACCACATCACCCAGTACCGGCCGATCTCGGTCACCGACACCGTCAGCGCCACAGTACATGCGGAGAACCTGCGCGAGCACCGCAAGGGTCTGCTGGTCGACATCGTCACCGATCTCAAGGTCGGCAATGACCTGGCCTGGCATCAGGTGACGACGTTCCTGCACCAGCAGCGCACCAGCCTGTCCGACGAACCGAAACCGCCGCCGCAGAAGCAGCCCAAGCTCGGGCCGCCGAATGCCATCCTGCGTATCACGCCGGGGCAGATCCGCCACTACGCCGATGTCGGCGGGGATCACAACCCGATCCACACCAACGCCATCGCGGCCAAACTGTTCGGCTTCCCCACGGTCATCGCTCACGGAATGTTCAGCGCAGCAGCGGTTCTGGCGAACATCGAAGGTCAGCTGCCCGACGCCGTGAAGTACTCGGTGCGGTTCGCCAAGCCCGTGGTCCTGCCCGCCAATGCGGGGCTCTACGTGTCACGGGACAGCGACGGCTGGGAACTGACCCTGCGCAACCTGTCCAAGGGCTACCCACACTTGACGGGGACAGTCTCCGCACTCTGAGGTCTTGTGCCGGGCCCCCGTCGCTGACGCGGCGGGGGCTTTCGGCTACTCCCCGATGGCACTGATGACAACCACCGGGATATCTGCTGCCAGAAACGCTTTCGACTTCAGCTTCGTCGTCGTGAAGGCCGCATCCAGCTGATCGCTGGCGAGATAGCCACCCTTCGGGAGCCATTCGGTCAAGGTGTTCCACACCTCCGGCGCTGCCGTCGTCGGAACCGGCTGGTATCGCTGCTTCAGATCGTTTGCCGTTTCTGCCGTCAGCTCGACGACCGCGTCGATCCAGTACAGCGACGGTCCCGGCACGCTCGGATCACCCATGTCTCCGCTCACCCACGACGCCGTCGCGGGCGAGCCCAATGCCGGGAAGCGTCTGGTCATCGGCTCAAGGTCATGCCGCACCGGATTGGACGTGGTCTTGCTCGCCGGAGCATTCATCGAGGCGTCCCTCTGTTGAGGGCTGTGAGCGGTCGGACCGCACGCCGCAACTGCGGCAACGAGTAACGCCGTCGGCACGGCGAACGCCTTGGCGCGCAGCGTCTTACGTGGTGTCACGGCAACGCCGCACCTTCAGCCCACCGCAGAGTAGCTCAGTCTCGTCAGCTGCCACTGTCCTTGCCGTCAGGAGCTTTTCGCCGCTGCGGGGTCTGACGGCCGATGACAGGTTCGGTCCACGCGCGATCTTCTTTGTACAGGTCTTCGTCGGGCGACAGGTTCGGGTCGCGACGCTTTTCCTTGCCCTGCTGACCGCCGCCGTGGCCCATACCGCCACCACCCATGCCACCGCCGCCCATTCCTGCACCAGCAGGCGTCGGGCCCGCAGCCCCGGGGCCGCCCGCCTTCGCAGCGGCGGGAGTCGGGGCAACGGACTCCGATCCGACCGCCGGCCCGAGCGGCATCTTGGGCATGCCGCCGCCCCCGCCACCACCACCGCCGCCCTTGGCACCACCGCCGCCACCGAGACTGGCAGGCTTCAGCGACGGCTCGTTGAGCTTCGGCAGATTCGGCTTACCCGCGTTCGGCATTCCCCCGGGCATACCACCCGACGGCGCCCCTCCGGCCCCGGCGCCCGACGGCGATCCACCGGACGGCGAGCCTCCGCCCGCAGGGGATCCGCCGCCAGCGGGCGATCCGGATTTCTGTTGTGCCGCATTGGGATCAGCGCTCGCGGGCGACACCTGAGGGCTGTCGCCCTTGGAGTCCTTGCTGTCTCCGCCACCGCCGCCGCCTTCCTTGGGGCCGCCTTCCTTCCCGCCGGCCTGGCCAGCAGATGGATTACCTGTGCGTCCTGACGCGAATGGCGGATCGGATACGTTGGGCGGGCTGAACGACGCACTCCTGGCGTACTTTTCCAGGACATCGTTGGAATCCTGCTGCAGCTTGGTGAGCATTTGAGTGAGGATCGCCACTACTGCCGGATCTGCATTCGGATCATTCATGAGTTCCTGCAGCTTCTCAATGCACTTCTTGTATGACTCGAAAATCGGCGCGTGCTCAGACACGGCCGTGTCGTGGGCCGTTTTGATCTGCTTGGCGTCCGAGGCCAGCGCATTCCATTTCGTGCTCAGCTCGCCCAGCCATTCGTACAACTCATCGAACCGGTTCATCGCCGCCGTCGCCGCGGTGCCTTCCCAGTTCTCGAAGTGCGGCTTCTCGACGCGTGTAAGCATTTTCGCCGCATCCTCATAGTCCGTGATGGCGGAATCCAAGGAGCCGGTACCGGGGCCACTGTTGAGCTGTTGATCGTTCTGCTCGACCGTGCTGTATCCCGCAGCACTCACCATCGCTGGTGGCGTCGGCGCTTCGGGCAAGGGCGGCGGCGGAATCGACGACTGCGGCGTCGGAATCGCATCAATTGCGGGCAGTCGTCCCGGATCACCCAGTCGACCCGCGTATTGCCTGTCGACGTCGTCGTACAGCTTCGCGGTGTCATTGAGCATCCCGGCCAGCCGCTCGCTCTGCCGCTGGCCGCAGTTCTGGTACGCCATCAGAGAATTGGCACACGCGTTGAGATTGGCCACCGCCGTGACCGACAGCGGCACACTGTCCGGAGCCTGAGCCTGCGACACTTTGGTCTTCCACGGCATGTTCAGCACTTGGCTTGCGCGCCTGGTCAATACCGTCGTATCGACGTGAACGTTCCCCATCGCTCACATTCCTCTCGTCACAGGCCCTGGCGGTCGACACCATCGGGTGTCTCAAACCGCACGTCGGGGTTATCGTGCAAATCGAAACCTACGTGGAAGCACAGCTCGTAAAACAATCGGTACAACCGGCGATGGGTCGCCAACTCCAACCGGAACAGCGCTGCCACAAAAGGATTGAACTCGGCAGATCCCGATGCTCCGCCGGCTCCGTCCAACTGCGTGCGCAACGGAATCCGGTGAGTCTCGGCCGCCAGGCACAGTCCGGCCTGGGCCATCAGCGCGTAGTCGGGATGCCCGTCGGGCCGGGGTGGAAATGCCGCGAACACATACTCGGCTATCGCGTCGGCCGCCGAATTGATCGACTCCGCAGCAACGATGATCGCGGCGGTCGCATCCTCGTCGTTGCCTGCCGCGCGGATGTCCTGCGCACACCGACGCTGCAGGGAAGCATGGGCTTCCAGCACATCGACGACGGTCCGCAGCCACTGCGCAAACCGTTCAGCGCCGTTGGCGGCGAAACCCTGCACGCACGCGTCGAGCCGACTGAGTACCACTTCTGGGCCGGTGGATACCCGCACCTTCGGCGACGCCAGGTGCGCGAACCGGTCCAGGACCTCACGGGTGCCTGCCACCAGCGCCGCCCACCGCGCGGTCTCGTCAGTCGCGGTGAACAGCTGTAGATCCAGATCGACGAACAATTCCGGCATCACCGGGGTTGGCGGGTACCGCAGAGAATCGTCGTCATCGAACGGCAGCGTCAACTCGCGCCTGCCAGCGCATCGGAGGTCAGCACGCCCACGTGCTGCCAGTACAGCCAGTCTGCGATCGCCGAGCGTTGAGCCTCACCGTCAGCGGCGGTGTGCGCGCTGTGGATTGCCAGTTCCTGCATGTGGTCGGCATAGCCGACCATCGCCTCCAGCTGTACCGGGACACGGCCGGGATCGCTGCTGAGCAGGGGGCGGAACACCTCCAGCAGCAGCTCAACGCGACGGTTCTGCGGCCCTTCGATATCCACGGAGGCCGGTGGCAGCAACTCCATCAGCGCGGCATCGCTCATCTTCATCAGACGGGCCGACACATCGGGTGAGATCACCGTCAACCGGTCCCGGCCCTGCATCTGGCCAGTCTCTGGAATATCGTCGGGCTGCAAGATGATTGGGGCCGCACCGGGATCGAATCCCTTGAACTGGTCCTCGGTTGCGATAACCGCCCGCAGCGTTGTGTCGTGATGCTGTGCCCAACCGTGCAGCGCGACGATCGGATAGGTCGCCCAGCTCCCCCGCACGCCCGGCGGGATGGACTCGTCTGCGCTCGCCAGCTTCACCGCCTCGGGCAGCTTCACACCGTCCGGAATGTAGCCCAGCCCATAGGTATTGGCGACCACGATCGCGCCGTCCTTGGTCAAGCCGGTGACCCAGTAGAAGCCGGGGTCCTTCGTGTGCCCCATGTTGAGCGCGGCACCGATTCGACGTGCGACAGCCAATGGGTCGTTGCCCGCTTGCCTGCGTTGCAGCGCAGCGGCACTCGACGACACGGCGATGGCGTCCCGCTCCATCCGAGCCGCGGACACCGGAACCGGAGCAGGCGGCGGAGGAACTGCACCGGCGCCTGCGCCCTGCGACGCGCCGGTCGGCATCACGCCAGGACCCATCGGGCCACCGCTAGATCCGGCGGGAGCAGACGGACCCGCCGACGGAACCGACGGTGCCGGCGCCAACGGCATCGGCGACGACGGAGACGAGTTGACGTTCACATTCGCATTCACCGGAGCCGAACCCGAACCACCGCCCGACGCTGATGCGGACGCGGCCGGAGCCGACGGCGAAGGAGGAGGTGGCGCAGCTGCCGGCGGCGGAGCCTGCAGCGGTGTCGGCGGAGTCGACGCTGCCGCAGTCGGGTTCACCGGAGGTCCGGTCTGCGTCAAAGGCTGAGTAGCCTTCGCCGCAGCGTCACTCATCGCCTTCGTGAAGTCATTGAGCTGCTGCTGTTGCGGATTCAGCGCTGCGGGATTGAGATTGCCCGGCATATTCGGCGAAGACGGAGAACTCGGCGTCCCTCCTGGAGATCCGGTACTCGGCGCGCCGGGACCGCCTGGTGCGCCACCACCGCCGACCGGGACGACCGAAGGTGCGCCGACGCCTGGGACGTGGTGTGTGGGAGGGCCGGGGACGCCTGGGATGGTTACGGGCGGGAGATGATCGGTAGTGTTCGGAACCGATGCGGCATCATCGGGCTGCTGTTGATTTTGCCCCTCCGCATTGTGGTCCTTATCGACAGGTGTAACCGGTGTATCACCGTGTTCTTCGGGCTTCGAATACTTTTCATTCTCGCCACCGCCGTTGTTCTCTTTTCCGACAGGAACAACCGGTGTAGCACCATGTGATGAGGGTGGCGAATTCAATAGATTCACACTGCCAGTGTTTTCGTCTTTACCGGGAAGCGATGGATTGCCCGCCTGGCGAATATTTGATGCGTTACCACCCGGACCTGAATCCGAATCACCAACGGGAGAATGCCCGGTGATATTGCCCGCTTCGGTAGCTATAGCCTCTTTAATCCCAAGTTTCGCTGCGTCGACGATGTCTTTTATTACGGAGTTTTTGTCCTCATCTTTCATATCAGAATCATTCTGCACCGCATCAATGAGCTTATTCGCAACTCCCACAATTTCGATGATCTGATTCTTCGCGCTAACAATTGCGTCGTGAGCATCGTTAAAGAACTTGGTTGCCGCGTCGAGCAATCCCTTAATGGAACCCAACTCGCCGATTCTATGATCGAGCGTTGAGCTAGCGACGCCCGCCGCCCCGCCTGACCAAATGCCAACGCCATCGAATATCTGCGCCCGCTGCTGCTTCAGGTTATCGATGTTGTCCGACACCGTCTTCGAAACGGTGTTGAATATCTCGGCATAGGTGCGCAAGATGTCCTCATCCATCTCCGGCCACGCCGGAGGATCAGTCAATCCGTGAGGATCGGGCGGCTTAGCGATAGTCACCGAAATTAACCCCCCGCCGCCTTGCACGCAGCACTTATCGTGAATGCAGCATTAGCGGAAGTCGAGAACAAATAGGAATCGGCAGGCACGTATGTCGGTAGCGCGTCGGCATATGCTCGGCGATATTGTGCGGCGAGGACAGCGAAATCCTGAACGGTAGAGTTTTTACTTCTGCGACCGAGATCTTCAATAGCTTTCGCTGAATCCTGCATCACCGGAATTGCCGCTTCGACGGCAGCCTTTTGCTCAGCGTTCCACGAACTCGCGGGGAGTGCAGAGTCCACATCGTGCCATCCCGTAGTTGCAGATTTAAAATCCTCAATCAGCTTGCTCCAGTCACCGCACGACGAGTCAGGAGATTTTATAAATCGCTCTGAATTTCCGGTTGCGACGATCTCCACATTTGGAGGATCCGGCACGGGCAACGACAGCGTCCGAGATGCGGCCGAGCCGTAGTCGATAGAACCACATACACCCGAAATTGCCGAAGATACCGCTCCAACCACAATTACCAAATTGTTATTTTCGGGAACATAGTTATCAAGAGTATCCGCGTATGCGCTGCCGTAGGCGATGAACTGTTGGTACAACTCGCGCATGACGCGGTGAGGCGTCTTTTTTGCAAGCTCTGCTGTCTGCTTAGCCGCATTCTGCATAGCTTGCCCGACTTCTTGATACGCTTGGCGCAACTCCGGAGTCCAGTCTGAGGCCGGAACTGACGTGTCTCGCTTAGCCCAGCTCTTTTGCTCTATTCCTGCGAGTGTGTTGTTGATCGGCGTCCATGCTGCACAAGTAGGCTCGTCTTTAATGATATTCACGGGTCCCGTGTCATTGGCACTCGCAAAATCGCTATTGCTCGCAGTCCCCGACGCAGTGGCAGACGGTGACGCGGATGCAGTCGGAGTGCCATTGCCGCCGCCACCGCTGCCTTTGGTAAGCGCGATGGAGACCGCTGCGGTGATCGCGATGACGGCGATCAGGGTGACACCGCCGAGCGCCCACTTCATGCCGTTGCCACCCTTTTTCGGCGGCTGACCGGGAGGCCCGGCAGGTGCGCCGGCCCAATGTGGTTGCGGGGCACCCTGCGGGGCCTGCCATGACGGTGCGTGATGCTGAGGCGGTCCGGATTGCTGCGGCGGGCCGGTATACGTGCCACCTGGGCCGCCTGGCGGCGGACCCGGATAGGACCCACCCGGTCCACCCTGAGGCGGTCCGAACGGATCACCGCCACCCCCGCCGTACGGCGGTTGCGGCGAATTACCCGGCGGTGGCGGCAATGTCATCGAGCGACCCCTACAGTCCGAACAGCACCAACAAACCGATCAATCACAAAGAAATCTCCGAGCTCGGATCCGGTCGAGCATGACGAGGCGCGGTCGGCGCCACGGGTGCCCGCTCGGCACCAGAACTTGGCGCAGGACCCGCAGCCTGGGCCGGATGTTGAGCCGGGGCGTGCTCGGCGGGTTTGGGCTGGCCTGCCGCCGCTCCATCGGACTTGTGCTCGGCGGCAGGATCCTTCTGCTTCTGATCCTCGGCCTGCTTGTCCTTGTCGGCACCGTCCTCGCCGGGCTTGTCCGCCCCTTGCTTGGCGGCTTCCACTATGCCCTGCACACCTTGAAGCACCGTCTGCGGAATCTGCCCCAGCGCGCCCATCATCTGCGTCGGCACCTGCGCGGCCTGCTGCGCCATCTGCATCGGCATTTGCATCATCTGGCCCATCTGGCCCATGCCGGACTGATCACCGCCTGGCGTAGCGGCCGCAGCAGCCGGGTTCGCCCCAGCCGCGTCGGGCGTCGAGCCCGGCGTCGCCTTGCCGTCGCCCTTGCCACCGCGATGATGTTTGCCACCGCCGCCGGATTTCTGGCCGCCACCGCCACCGCCGGGCGACGAACCACCTCCGCCGCCAGGGGCGGCAGGGGAACCGCCACCCTGACCGGACGCATCGTCGACGAGACCAAACGCCTTGCGCACGGTCTGGGCGGCCTGCTCGTCGGTGGTCTCGTACTTGCTGGCCGCGCTCGTCACGTTGTCGGCGTACTTCGTGAGGGCCTGCTTGACCTGTGGCAGTTTGGCCACCACCGGATCGACCACGGTGGGCATCTTTTCCGCGATCGCCGCGGACAGCGCATCGGAACCGGTGGGCTTCGTGACCGCCGGCGCCGACGGGAGCTCGCCAGCAATCCCCGCCAGCTTGCTGCCTGCGGCAGTTACCAGTGCGGTGTCAATCCGCAAGGTTTCGGTCACGTGGTCACCTGCCCTGTCTCAGCGTCCAACGCGCGAAATCAAGCGAAGACCCTGATGACAGGTAAGGCGCACCCACGATCAACACAACCCCCTCGTTACGTCGCTAGGCGAATGCTACCCGAACACACAGCCCGGTCATTGCATGAATTTCGCACCGCTGACGTGCACAAACCCACCTGCGAGCGACCCGCCCAAGCAAATTCCGTTACGCCCCCGACAGGTTGAAAATCGATGCCGGCGCGGAGTATTCGCTGCTCCACGAGGTCCATGCGACATCGGTTGGGCCGACACTGCTGGTGGCCAGCTTCCAGACACCGCCGTCGGAGTGGAACAGACCGGCATAGCTCTTCGACTTCCCGCCCTCGGCCGCGGCATCGGCGAAGGGAGTGTTGTCGTAGCTGATGGGCCGCCCGCTGGGATCGGTGATCTTGGCCCAGACGAAGGCCCAGCCCTGCGACTCGTTGAGCGTGGAGACATTGAGCGTGGCGGGCTTGCCGAGTTGCTTGGTCACGTCGGCGACGGCTGACTTTGCGATGGCGGGCCCGTCGGGTACCGCCGAAACCGGGTCGGCCGACGCCACCGTCGCGGACATCAGGGCAGCAACGCACAGCAAGATCGGAAGCAACGTCAGTTTCTTCAGCACACGTCAACCCTGGCATAGCTGCGAACGCGCCGAACGCGGCAAATTTTGTCTACAGTCTGGCGGTGACTTCCGCCAAGGTGCCCCCGGTAGGGCTGGTCCGTGCCGTCGATCGCATCCGTCATCACCTGCGTCGACTGCATCAGCGGTCGGCTCCGCCACCGGCCGTGCTGCTCGAGACCATCCTCAACGCGTGGGTGGCCCAGGGGATCACCGCGGCGGTCCAGCTCGGCGTTGCCGACGCGCTGGCCGACGGCCCGCTGCGACCCGAGGAGTTGGCCCGCCGGGTCGACGCCAACCCCGACACCCTCAACCGGCTGATGCGGGCCCTGGTGAGTGAGGGCATCTTCCGGCGCACCCGCGACGGGCGCTACGCCCTCAACGCCCTGGCCGACCCGCTGCGCACCGATGCCCCGGTCTCGATCGCCGGGATGGCCCGATTCGTCGGCTCCCCGCAACACCGCGAACACTGGAGCCAACTCGGCGAGGCGGTACGGACCGGCGAGGCCGTCATCCCGAAGATGCGTGGCATGGAGGCGTTCGACTACCTGAACTCCGACCCCGAACTCGCCGAGATCTTCAACGACGCGATGACCAGCGTCTCGGAACTCGCGATCGCCCCGGTGGTGGCGGGGTTCGATTTCACCCGGTTCGCCACGATCGCCGACGTCGGCGGTGGCCATGGGCGGCTGCTCTCGGCCATCCTAGAAGCGGCACCCGCGGCCCGCGGCATCCTCTACGACCTACCCCAGGTGGTCGAGGGTGCACCAAAACTGTTGGCCAAGTACGGAACTGCCGACCGGGTGGAAATCGTGTCCGGCTCGTTCTTCGACAGTGCACCGGCCGGTGCCGATCTCTACATCATGAAGAACATCATCCACGACTGGCCCGATGAGCAAGCCCTGACGATCCTGCGCAACATCCGCGCCGCCGCGGCCCCGGGTACCACGCTGCTGCTCGTGGAAGCCGTTATCCCGGACCATGATCGGGAATTCCTCGCCAAGTGGATCGACATGGAGATGCTGATCGGCATCGCCGCGCGCGAGCGCACCGCGGACGAATATCGAAAGCTCTACCAGCAGGCGGGTTTCCGGCTCACCGAGGTGGTTGCGACGGCGTCACCGTTCAGCCTCGTGCAGGGCGTCGCGGTCTGAGGCCGATCATCGAGTCTGCGTACAGGTCGCGTTTTCACGCGAAATCGCGACCTGAGCGCAGAGTCAATGGGTGTCGGCGCAGAGTCAATGGGCTGAGCGCGGTCTCGCGCTACCCGACGGCCGACTGAGATCCGGTCTCCGACGGTTTGCCTTTCAGGCCGCGCCAGAACAGGTTGATCATGAGCTCTGCGGCCTCGTTGACATCGGCGTCGCCGGAGCTGACCCGGGTGGCGATGGCCTCGCCGGCGCCCACCAGCGCGACCGCCATCATCTCGAAGTCGCTGTCGGGCGCAGGGTTACGCGTGCCGGTGCTGAGGAGCCGAGCCACCAGATCGATGATGCGCTCGCGGCCTTCGCGCACGGTGTGTGCAAACGCCTGGGAGCTGGTGGCCTGGGTGTAGAGCACCATCCACGACGCCCGGTTGGCGTCGATGTAGGTCAGGAACGCCAGTACGGCGTTGCGCAGCAGGTCTTTCGGGCTCTGACTGAAATCGATCTGCCCGCGCACCACGTCGACGAACCGGGTGAGCTCCCGGTTCAGGCACGCACCGAACAGCTCTTCTTTGGAGCCGTAGTAGAGATACAGCATCGGCTTGGAGATCTCGGCCTGCGCTGCGATCGCGTCCATGGACGTCTCGTGATAGCCGTTGACCGAGAAGATCTGGACCGCGGCGTCGAGCATCTGCTGTTCTCGGACGGCACGCGGCAGCCGTTTGGTTCCACCTGCCATCCGATCAGGGTAACTGTCAGGGCAGAAGCTCAGCGCGCCGTTGTTCCTCCCACAGGGCCATGCGGGTCCGTGCGGGCTCCCCGATGGCGTCCATGACCAACGGGATGAGCAGCTCGGTCAGCAGAAATCCGGCCGCCATGCTCTGGTAGGTGGTGCCCACAGTGCTCGACGCTGCGAGCACCACCTCGGCATCCGGTGCTACCGGGCAGCTCAGATCGTCGGTGATGAGCAGGACGGTCGCTCCGGCTCGGTGCACGCGTTGTGCGAGCTCAGCGGCGCTGCGCTGGTATCGGTGATAGTCGAACAGCACCACCACGTCGTGGCGGGACAGTTCGAGCAGGGCACCCAGGTCTCCGCCCGTCGGATCGCCCAGCACCCGAATACCCGGCCGCAGCTGTTCGAGGTGGGCAGCCAGGTGCAGCGCGAGCAGGTGAGAGAAGCGACCGCCGTGCAGGTACACCGTGCGCCCGGCATCGGCGAGCAGTGCCACCGCGGCTTCCAGCGCGGGTTCGGCCAGCAGCGCCAGCGTCTGCTCAGCCCGCTCGTTCTGTGCGCGCCCCTGCTGCAACAGCCGGTCGAGCAGGCTGCCTGCCGCCGGGGCGTCGGGCAGCCGGGTGATCGGGCCGTTGGACCGTGCGGAGAGCTCGGCGCGCAGCGCGACCTGCAGATCAGCGAACCCGTCGTAGCCGAGGGACTGGGCGAACCGCAGCACCGTCGGCGGGCTCACCTCGGCGCGTTCGGCGAGCCTGGCCGCGCTGGCCAACCCGGCGCTCGGATAGTCGCCGAGCAGCGCCCGCCCCACTCTGCGCTCAGCCTTGCTGAGCGTGGGCAGCGCCGCGGTGGCCCTGGCCTCCACAGTCGCCGGGACCTTAGCCACCGTCTCCGCAGCGTCCTCTGACACGGTTCTCAATCTGCCACGACGGGCACCGAATTCATCGACAGGTCGGCCATCGAGATTGCGGTGACACTCTCGGGCGGCAACGCCTGCCAGTCCAGGTCGCCGAAGCCGGTCGACCCGACGACCACGGTTCCGTCACCAGCCCGGGCCCACCGCAACGCGAAGTAGTCCTCGAGATGCTCGGTTGGCAGGTCGGCCGCGGTGATCTCCTCGATGTCCTCGGCGGGCAGCCGGCTGCGGGCGTGCGCGTGCACCGCGATCAACTGTCCTTCACCGAGCACCAGCGCATTGAGGCTCGCTTCGGGATACAGCGCGCGCAGCTGCGCGACCGCGCGGCGCACCGCCTCGGCCAGATCCGGGGAGGTCCGACGATGTTGGCGGATCACCCCGAAGTACCGCTCGCTGTCTGTGGTGCCGCGCAGCGAGGCCGCGATACCCGGCTCGACGAGCTCGTCGAGCGGGCCGGTGGGTTTGATGGATCCGTTGTGCGCCATGGCAATCCCGCCGACGACGAACGGGTGCGAGTTCTGCGGTTGCACAGCCAGGCCGTTGGTGGCCCAGCGCAGATGGACCATGCCTGCCGTCAGCCGCTGTTCCTCCACCGCCGCGCTGAAGGCCGGGTCGTCGAGCGCACTGCCCGCCGAGACCTCGACTCGGGGATCGCCGCCCGGCTCGTCGACGTGGGCGATGCCCCAGCCGTCACCGTGCACCTTGGTGAGCGCGACGAAGTCCTTCAGCACGTGCGCGCCGACGGCGTCGGAGACGGAGATCGGTGCTGTCGACACGACTCCCAGCAAGCGACACATGAGACCCACCCCTCTGAACCCAAAAAATTTTATGAATCGAACCTCTGGCGCTCATATTAAAGAATATGAAACATTTATGACATAGCGTGCTCGCAGACTTGGGAAGCCAGGAGGAGCCATGACGCTGCAGATCGATGACCTACGCGCTGACGGCGTCGAGATCGTCGCCGGGTCGCTGACCGACCTCGCGGGGGTAACGCGCGCGAAGTACGTGCCGCTGCGGCGCCTCTCCTCGTTCCAGTCCGCGGGCATGGGCGTCTCACCGTCGTGGAGCGTGTTCTGCGTCGACAGCGGCATCGCCTTCACCCCGGACATCGGCGTGGTCGGCGACCTGCGGATCCGCATCGATGCGGCCGACCTGCAGGTGGTGGAAGAGGGCGTGGCCTGGGCGCCCGCGAGCCTGTACGACCAGTACGGCCAACCGGCTCCGTTGTGTACGCGCACCCTGCTGGCCCGCGCGGAACAGGCGGCGGCCGCGCAGGGCCTGACGGCACAGATCGGCGCCGAGTTGGAGTGCACAATGCTGGCGCCGGACACCCAGCATGCCTCCGCCGAGCCATGGTCGCCCTACGGCATGCGCACGTCCCTGGACCGCTCCGCGTTCCTGGTCGACCTCATGACGGCGGCTGACCGAGCGGGCTTGGTCATCGACCAACTCCACACCGAGTACGGCCATGACCAATTCGAAGTGGCGCTGGCGCCGACGACGCCGGTCGCCGCGGCCGACGCCGTCATCCTGGCGCGGATCGTGATCGGCCGGGCCGCGGCCCGCCACGGTCTCAAGATCTCCTTCTCGCCGGTCCCGTTCGCCGGGGAGGCGGGCAACGGCGCACACCTGCACCTGTCGCTCGCCGACGCCGACGGCCCCCTGCTGTCCGGTGGCGACGGCCCGCACGGGATGCGGCAGGCGGGGCAGTCCGCGATCGCGGGAGTACTCGACACCTTGCCGGATCTCCTTGGCGTGTACGCGGGTTCGGTGCTGTCGGCAGCGCGGCTCAAGCCGGGCAACTGGGCGGGCGCCGCCCAATGCTGGGGCTTGGAAAACCGTGAGGCCGCAGTGCGGTTCATCGCGGCGACACCGGGAAATCCGCACGGCGCCAACGTCGAGTTGAAACTGATCGATCCGAGCGCCAACCCTTATCTCGCGGCGACAGCCTTCCTGCGCAGCGCGCTGCGCGGTATCGATCTCGGCCTGCAACTACCGGCCGAGGTCAGCGACGATCCCGCGCAGACCGCCATCCAACCGCTGCCGACCGACCAGCGCACCGTGCTCAAGACTCTGCAGACCTCCGCCGTCGCTGCCGACCTGCTGACGCCTGCGGTCATCGAAGGTGTGGCCGCCGTGCGCAATCACGAGCTCGTCACCTACGGCGATCGGCCGCAGACCGAGATCTGCCAGGCGCTGCGCCTGGCCTGGAGTTGTTGACCCGACCCGCCACGCACGCGAGGAGCACAAATGTCCGAAAGGGAGACATCGATGAGCACCAGCGCCACCAACGACACCGATCAACTACCGCACAGGCGCCTGCCGTTCTGGGTGGCGCTGGCACTGTCGGTCGCGACGGTCGGGCCCACCCTGGCCATGTCCGGTAACGGCCAGGGCCTCATCGCCACCGTGGGTAAGGCCATCCCACTGGTGTTCCTCATCGGCCTGGTCGGCGTGTCACTGGTCGGCTACAGCTTCGTGCGCCTGACCCGTCACCTCAATCATGCCGGCTCGGCCTACGCACTGGTGGGTGGCACCGTCGGTCCGCGGGCCGGGTTCTTCTCCGGGTTCGCCATGCTGGGCGCGTACGTCGGATTCTCCATCGGCACACTGGCTTTGACGGCGGCCTTCACGAATGCGTTCATCGCACAACTGCAACCGGGCAACGAACATCCCTATCAGCTGCCGTGGATGGCGGTCGTGGTGGTGGGCGCAGTCATCTCGTTCGCCCTGGCCGGTCGCGACATCAGGCTCTTGGCCAAGGTGCTGCTCGGCATCGAAGGTGTCGGCATCGTGGCGATGATCATCCTTGTCATCGCGATATTTGCCCGCGGCGGTGCCGCTTCCACCGGGTTCGACGTCAGCGTGTTCTCCTTCTCCGGCGGCGTCTCCGCGTCAGCGGTGCTCAGTGGCGTGGTGGCGGCCTTCCTGTCCTGGGCGGGTTTCGAGGCCTGCGCCTCGATGGGCGAGGAGACCGACAACCCGGGCCGCAACATTCCGCGGGCGCTCGCCGGCACGCTGATCCTCACCGGTGTGCTGTTCGTGGTGGTGATGTTCGCTCAGGTCATCGGGTTCGGCACCGACGAGGCCGGTCTCGCAGCGTTCCAGAGTTCCGGTAACACCCTGGGCGACTTGGGTAGTCGTTATGTCGGCCAGTGGTTCTCGCTGATCATCATCTTCACCGCGACCGTCGCGGCGTTCGGGTGCCACATGGCGACCGCCGCGACGTCGGGCCGCATGCTCTACGCGTTCGGCCGGGACGGCTTCGGCCCCAAGGCACTCGCGCACATCCACGAAGCCACCGGCGGCCCGCGCCGAGCCACCTGGCTCGTCGTCGGCCTGGCCTTGGTGGTCGACCTGATCTGCGGGGCGACCGGCTGGCCGGTGATGGGTACGGGCAACGCCGCCATCGACACGTATTTCCTGTTCGCCGTGGCCGGTTCGGTGTGCCTCATGGTGTGCTACCTGCTGGTGGAGGTGGCTGCCGCATGGTTCGTCGGGGCACCCAAGTTCGTCGCCGTCCACGGCGGCCATGGCAAGGCACCGGGCCTCGCGCTACCGCTGCTGGGTGCCGTGGTGATCCTGGTGGTGCTGTGGTTCAACGTCAAGGACGCCGAAACCTGGTTGGCAGCACCGCTTTTGGGACTCTATTGGTGTGCCGTCGGCCTGGTGATCGCTCTGGCCGCATCGGGTATCGCCAAACGGGTGGGCGAATCGCTGACGCGCGAACTGGATCTCATGCCACCGGTGCAGGCGGAGGCCAAGTGAGCACGCTCTACGAACGCGACGAAGCGGTCATCGCCGGCATCGAGAAGCTGAGGTTCTTCCCGCTGGAGGTGGTCTCCGGACACGGCTGCACCCTGGTGACCCCTGACGGCCGTGAGTTACTCGACCTGTCGGCGACCTGGACGGCCAGCGGTCTGGGACACGGGCATCCGGCGATCGTCGATGCGGTCAGCCGGGCAGTGAAGACCGCACCCGGATCCGGTGGGCTCTCCGCCGTGCATCCCGATTCGGTGGGTCTTGCCGAGGACCTGCTGTCACTGGTTCCCGGCAGCGGCGAGCGTCGGGTCTACCTGGGGCATGCCGGTTCGGACGCCAACGACGTCGCGCTGCGCGCGTGCCGACACGCAACGGGCCGGCACACCGTGATCGCGTTCGAGCACAGTTACCACGGCGGCGTCGGCGTCGCCATGGGCGTGTCCGGGGTGCATGTCGACGCGGGTGCCGCGCCGGACCCCGACGTGGTATTCCTGCCCTACCCCAACCCGTTTCGGCCGACCCCCGCCGGCGTGGACGCCGACGTCACCGCCTGCCTCACCCTCGCCGAACAGCATCTGGCCGGCGGGTCCATCGCGTGTCTCATCGTCGAGCCCATCCTGTCCGACGGCGGTCTGGTGGTGCCGCCCGACGGCTTCCTGGCCCAGTTGCACGAGCTGTGCCGTAGCCACGACGTGCCGATGATCTGCGACGAGGTCAAGATGGGGCTCGGCAGGCCGGGAACCCTGCACGCGTTCGAACACGACGGCGTGGTGCCCGACATCGTCACCTTCGGCAAGGTGCTCGGTGGTGGCCTGCCGCTCTCCGCGGCGGTCGGCCCCGCCGCTCTGCTGGACAATCCGCCGGCCGCGGCGCTGCTGACGACCGCCGGAAATCCGGTGTGCACGGCCGCGGGCCGCGCGGTGCTGGCCACCATCGTCGGCGAGCAGCTACCCGAACGCGCAGCGAAAGTCGGTGCGGTACTGCAGGATGCGCTGCGGACACTGGATTCGGACACCATCGGCGAGGTCCGTGGACGCGGGCTGGCCATCGGTCTGGAATTGGTCGATCCGGCCACCGGGGAACGTGACCCGCGACTCGCCGCGCAGGTGGTCTACCGCGCGTGGGAGTTGGGCGCGGTGGTGTACTACGTCGGCGGCAACGTTCTGGAGATCACGCCGCCGCTGGTGCTCAGCGAGGCCGAAGCGGTCCGTGCCGCCGAGATCATCGGCGCGGCAATCGCCGACGCGGCCGCAGGGAAGGTCGACGCGCAGGAGGTCGCACGCTATGCCGGATGGTGAACTGTCCAACCCGATCGTCAACGTGTTCGACGGGGTCGAGGCGCAGGTGCCCGACGCGCTCGCCGAACACCTGCGCACGGTCCGGTTGATCGACCACCATGTGCACGGCAGCTTCGACAAGCCCGTCGACCGGGCCGGGTTCGAGGCGTCGATCAACGAGGGGTCCACCGATCCCATCCCGGATTTCATGACGCAGTTCGACTCGCCGCTGGGCCTGTCCATCCGGCGTTGGTGCGCTCCGGTGCTGGGTCTGCCGGCGCACGCGGATGCCGACGAGTACTGGAAGCGGCGCTGCGAATTCACCCCCGACGAGCTGGCCGCACACATGTTGCCCCTGGCCGGTATCGATCGCTGGGTCGTGGACACCGGGTTCCAGGGAGACCTCATCGCGACTCCTGAGCGGCTCACCGAACTCAGCGGCAGTCCGTCGTCGTCGATCCTGCGCCTGGAACGCCTTGCCGAGGATCTGCTCGAATCCGGCGTCGCCGCGCAGGAGTTTCCCGATGCCTTCCGCGCCGCACTGCGGGCGGCCGCGGACTCACCGGATACCGTGGGCACCAAGACGATTGCGGCCTACCGCACCGGATTCGACATCGACTGGTCGCGACCCGACGACGCCCAGGTGATCGAGCATGCACGGGCACTGGCGGCCCGGCCGTCGCAACGCGTGGACAGCCCGGTGCTGATCGCGTTCGGCGTGCACGAAGCCGCCGCGCACGGGCTGCCCATCCAGGTACACGTCGGCTTCGGCGACCGGGACCTGGATCTGCATCGCACCGACCCGATGCTGTTGCTGCCGCTGTTGCGAGCAATGACACCGGTTCCCGTGCTACTGCTGCACTGCTACCCGTTCCACCGGCAGTCCGGCTACCTGGCACAAGCCTTCGACCACGTGAATTTCGATGTGGGCCTTGGCATCAACTATCTGGGCGTACGGTCGACCGGTCTGGTCGCCGAGGCCATGGAAACCGCCCCGTTCGCCAAGCAACTGTTCTCCTCGGACGCCTTCGGGCCGCCCGAGCTGCACCTGCTTGGCTCGGTGCTGTGGCGCCGTGCCATGGGATTGATTCTGGGCCAATGGATTCGGTCGGGCGACTGCGCCGAGGCCGATGCGATCAGAATCGTCGACATGATCGGGGTACACAACGCCACCCGGGTGTACTCGCTGTGAATCATTCCGCCGCGCCGCTATTCGAGGCGATCCGAGGGTTCGTCGAACGAGATCAGGCGCCGCTGTACAGCCCGGGCCACAAAGGTGGGCGCACGCTCGACCCCTGGTTCCGGGACAACATTGCGGCCCTTGACCTCAACAACCTGCCCGACACCGACACGTTGCACTGCCCGGAGGGACCGATCCTGGCGGCCGAGCAGCTGGTCGCCGACGCGTGGGGCGTCGGGCAGAGCTTCATCCTGGTGCAGGGCTCGACGAGCGGCAACATCGCGGTGGCACTGTCGGCGCTGCGTCCCGGTGAGCCGGTTCTGGTGCAGCGCAACGCACACAAGTCCGTCCTGGCCGGCCTGGTGCAGACCGGCGCGCTGCCTGTGTGGCTTGAACCGCGGTGGGACACCCAGTTCGGTATCGCGCACGGCCTGGACGCCGACGTGGTCGAACGTGGCTTCGCCGCCAGCGGGGCGTCGGCGCTGTGGATGCTGCACCCCACCTATTACGGAACCACAGCGGACATCAGTGCGCTGTCAGCGCTGTGCCTGCGGTTCGGCGCCCTGCTGCTGGTCGACGGTGCGCACTCCCCGCATTTCGCTTTCCATCCCGAATTGCCGGTGCCCGCTGAGCAATCCGGTGCGGCGGCCACCGTGCAGTCGGTGCACAAGGTGCTCTCGGGCCTCAGCCAAGCCGCGGTCCTGCACATCGATCCGGACGCGATCGATCCGGCGACGGTGCGCCGGGCCCTGCAGCTCATCCAGACCACCAGCCCGCATTTCGCGATCATGGCTTCGATCGATCTGGCCCGCCGGCAGATGATGATCGACGGCCGCAAACTGTTGGACAGCGCATTGGACCGGGCTCGACGCACGGCCGCGCGGTTGGCCGCGATACCAGGCTTGCGCGTGCTGCGCCCCGAGGATGCGGCCGGCGCAGGCACCGGCTTTCGTCAGCTCGACGAGACCAAACTACTCGTCGGGACAACAGGTTTGGCCGCCGACGCCCGCGACATCGTCGCCCGGCTCAACAGCCTGCACGGGGTGCAGCCGGAGCTGAGCGGACCCGGCCACGTCCTGTGCATCTCGACCATCGGCAATACCGATACCGACATGGATCGGCTGGTCACCGGTTTCGCCGAGGTTGCCGACTGGTCCGGACGAGCTGACGCCGTCAGCGACGGTGACACGTTGACCACGGATCTGCTCGCACTGCGAGGCCCCACGGTGCTGACCCCGCGCGAGGCGTTCTTTGCCCAAACCGACACGGTCGCACTCACCGAGGCGACCGGACGGGTTGCGGCGGAAGCGATTACGCCCTACCCGCCGGGCATCCCCCTGGTCATGCCAGGTGAACGCCTCACCGGCGAGGTCATCGACGTGCTGCGCGCGCTGCGCGAGGCAGGTAACCCGATCAGCGCATCCGATCCGAAGCTCGGGGCTGTCACGGTAGTTCGCTGAGATCAGCCCCCGCAGCGCACCGGGCCCTTGATCGCAGAGTTCCGCTGCAGCGACGCGTTGATGCTGTCCATCGACAGTTCGCCTGCCGCCACAGCCTTTTCGAGTCCGTCCAGCACCGCGGGCACCTCCTTGGTGGTGATCCACAGTGCGTTGTCGGCGCCGGCCTGCAGGGCCTTGAGTACCGCGGTGGACACGCCGTAGCGTTCGTTGATCGCGGCCATGCTGGACAGGTCATCGGTGTAGACCAGCCCGTTGAACGGCGGTCCGCCGTAATTGCCGGACCGCAGCAGTTCGTAGGCCGGCGCGCTGAGGCTGGCCGGGTCGCTGCCGGTGAGGCCGGGAACCTCCAGGTGCCCGACCATGACGGCGACCGGGGCCGCGGTGGTCAGCGTGCGGTAGGGCACCAGATCGTTGGTCTGCAGGTCGGCCAGCGGGGGTGTGGTCACCGAATTGGTGTGTGAGTCACCGGATCCGTGGCCGTGGCCGGGAAAGTGCTTGAGTACCGGCAGGATTCCGGCGTCGCGCAGGCCACGCGCGTAGGCCCCGGCGTATTCGGTGACCTTGGCCGGGTCGTCGCCGAAGGACCGGTCCCCGATGACCGTGTCGTCCGGGGCGTCGGTGACGTCGACGACGGGGGCGAAGTCCACGGTGATGCCCAGGTCATGCATCTTCTTTCCGCGCTCGAGCGCGATGCCGTACACCTCGTCGGCGGTGTTGGTCTGGGCCAGCACCCGTGGCGACGGCTGCTTGCCGATGATCGACGCCAGGCGCGACACCCGGCCGCCTTCCTCGTCGACGCTGACCGCGAGCGGCAACGGGCCTGCCGCGTCGGCGATCTCCTTCAGCGAGCCGTCGGACAACATGGACAGGTCGGTCCAGCTGCCGATCATGATGCCGCCGACGTGCTGTTCACTGACGACCTTGCGCGCGTCGTCACCGTCGGTCACGCCGACGGTGAGCAACTGCGCCAGCTTGTCTCGCGTGGGCAGCGCGGTCAGGTCGCAGCTCTGTGCGACGGGCGCTTTGGGCAGCGGCTTGCTGCTGCTCAACTGTTGGTGATCCGACGGCGACTGGGTGGACGGCGAACACGCCAGCAACAGTCCGGACAGCGCGACGAGCACACTCAGAACGCGGGGCATGTGTTCTGAGAGTAGTCACAGCGGCGGCCGCGAACGGACCTCGGTCTCGGGGCCGACCGCCCGCCGTACCCGGCGAGTTAATAATCAGTCAGATTTTCGATACTGCCTTCCGGCTGGTGAATCACTAGCGTCTGTCCGCTATCAGCATCCACAGCAAACGCCGGACGAAGGGTTGCCCATGGCAGAAACGTCAGCGCCGCCGGCGCGACCGTGGCTCAGCGTCGTCGGGGTGGTCGCGGTCGCACTGGCCGCGATCCTGGTCACGGTCAAGAACCTGCCCGACCACACGCCCAACCAGATCCTCAACGTCTCCTACGACCCGACGCGTGAGGTCTATGCCGCGCTCGACAAGGCGTTCGTCGCGCAGTACCGCACCCAGAGCGGGATCACACTCGACATCAAGCAGTCTCACGGCGGCTCGGGCAGGCAGGCCCGCAACGTCATCGACGGCACCGAACCGGCCAATGTGGTGTCCCTGGCGCTCATCAGCGACGTCGACTCCCTGCGCAAGCGCGGGCTGATCGCCGACGACTGGCAGAAACGCCTGCCCAATAACTCGGTGCCGTACACGTCGACGGTGGTGTTCGTCGTGCACAAGGGCAACCCGAAGGGCATTCACGACTGGCCCGACCTGGTGCACGACGGCGTCTCGGTGGTGACCCCGAATCCGAAGACATCCGGTAACGGTCAGCTGAGCTTCCTGGCCGCCTGGGGTTCGGTGACCACCCGCAACGGCACCCCGGAACAGGCGCAGGACTACCTGCGCCAGCTGTACCGCCACGTCGCGGTGTTCGACGCCGGCGCCCGCACGTCGGCCACCAGCTTCGCCGACCAGAAGATCGGCGACGTGCACCTGACGTGGGAGAACGAGGCACTGCGCGAAGTCGCGGCCAACAAGGACGAATTCGAGGTGGTGTACCCGCCGGTGAGCATCAAGGCCGAGCCCGCCGTGGCGTGGGTGGACGCCAACGACACGAACGCCAAGACCGCGGCCGCCGCCAAGGCCTATCTGCAATATCTGTTCACGCCGCCCGCGCAGGAGTTGTTCGCGCAGTACGGGTATCGCCCGGTGCTGTCCGACGTGCTGGCCAAGCATGCCGACACGCTGCCTGCCATCTCGCTGTTCCCGATCACCGCGATCGCCAAGGACTGGAACGACGCCCGGCAGAAGTTCTACGGCGACAACGGGATCTACGACAACATCGCATCTCTGGCCAAGGCGGCGTCCTGATGAGCTACACCTGGCCCAGGATTCCCGCCGTCGCTTCGCTCGCCCTGACGGGCCGTCGCGACCTCATCGCCGGACTCACCGTGGCCGCCGTCGCGCTGCCACAGGGCATCGCCTATGCGCTGATCGCCGGGGTCGACCCCAAATACGGCGTGTATTCGGCGATCGTCGTCACCGCCGTCGCCTCGGTGTTCGGGTCGTCCTCGCACCTCATCAACGGACCGACCAGCGCCATCTCACTGCTGGTGTTCAGCTCGCTGGCGTTCATCGACCCGGAGAACCGCACGGTGCTCTTCGAGGCGCTGTTCCTGCTGGGCATCCTCGTCGGCGCCATCCAGATCCTCATCGCGGTGCTCAAGCTGGGTGACCTCACGCGCTACATCTCCGAGTCGGTGATCATCGGCTTCATGGCGGCGGCGGCACTGATCCTCGCCCTCGGCCAGATCGGCAATGCGCTGGGTGTGAAGAGCAAGGGCGACGCCCACACCCCGATCTTGACCAACGTGTATCTCACGGTGTTCCACGGCGACAAGATCAACCCGAAGGCCGTGTTCCTCAGCGTCTCGGCGGTCGTGATCGCCGTACTGCTGCGCCGGCTGGTCAAGCGCTATGGGCTGCCGCAGGTTGATCTGCTGACCGTGCTGATCGTGGCCGGGGTGATCGCCTTCCTGGCCGGGTGGTCGACACCGGGTGCCGACGGCAAGACCGCGGTGAACCTGGCGGCCAAGGTGCCGCAGAGCCTGCCCGGTTTCCACATACCCACCGTCGACCTGCACTCGCTCGGCCAGTTGTCGCAGGGCGCGCTGGCCATCGCCTTCATCGGCCTGATCGAGGCGCTGTCGATCGCCAAGGCCATCGCGCACCAGACCCAGCAGAAGATCGACTACAACCGCCAGATCCTGGCCGAGGGACTGGCCAACCTGACCGGCGGATTCTTCCAGAGCCTGCCCGGCTCGGGGTCGCTGTCCCGCTCGGCGATCAACTATCAGGCGGGTGCGGCCACCCGGTTCTCCGGCATCCTCGCCGCTGCCGCCGTTGCGGTGGCCCTGCTGCTGTTCGCTCCCCTGCTGCACTACATCCCGCAGGCCGCGCTGGCCGGGCTGCTGCTGGTCACCGCGGCGCGGCTGGTCGACTTTCGGCGGCTGATCACCACGGTGAAGACGTCGCGTTACGACGCGGGCCTGGTGATCGTGACGGCGCTGACCGGGGTGCTCGTCGACCTCGACAAGGCGGTGCTGCTCGGGATCGCGCTGTCGATCCTGCTGTTCGTGCCGCGAGCGGCCAAACTCAAGGCCGCCGAGCTGACCGTGACCCCCGAGCGCGTGGTCCGCGAGCGGGTTCCCGACGATCCCGTCGACCCGTCGATCGTGATCTACGACCTCGAAGGCGAACTGTTCTTCGGAGCCGCCCCGGAACTCGACCGCTACTTCGACGCCCTGCGCGAACGTATCCGGGCCGGCGAGGTCAAGTTCGTGGTGTTGCGGCTCAAGCGGGTGCGCCACCCCGACGCTGTGTGCATCGAGCGGCTCGAACACTTCCTGAGGGAAGACCACGGCGCCATCGTCCTGCTGGCCGGCGTGCGGCCCGACACGCTGACCGCACTGACCAACGTCGGTCTGTCCAGCTGGTTCCCTGCCGAGCAGGTGTTCCCCGAAGAAGAGGTCGAGTTCTCCGCGACGCTGCGGGCCGTGCGGTACGCGCAAGCCCGCCTCACCGCCGAGGCAGCCGAGGAAGATCCCAGCGCCGATCCGAAGCTGTACTACCTAGTGTGACGTCGCGCGATCGGGCGCCGAGGCCGGCGCGTGCTAGGTTGGCCGGGTGAATCGGTTCGTCGTCCCGTCTGCCGCCAGCGTTGTTGTCGGTCTTTTGCTGGGCGCGGCCGCCGTCTTCGGTGTGACGTTGATGGTGCAACAGGACACGAAGCCGCCGCTGCAGGCGGGTGATCCGGCGTCGTCGGTGCTCAACCGGGTCGAGTACGGCGACCGTACTTAAACTCGGTCGCTCCGCTCCTGCACGCCGAACGTAGTCCCGCCGCGCCGCTGTCCCGGCGCTGGTTATGGCTGGTCACCACGGCCGCTCTGGTCCTGAGCTTCGCCCAGTCACCTGGACAGATCTCCCCTGACACCAAGCTCGACCTGACGGCCAACCCGCTGCGGTTCCTGACCCGCGCGTTCAACCTGTGGAACAGTGATCTGCCGTTCGGGCAGGCGCAGAACCAGGCGTACGGCTATCTGTTCCCGCACGGCACCTTCTTCCTCATCGGCCATGAACTCGGAGTCCCCGGCTGGGTCACCCAGCGGTTGTGGTGGGCGCTGTTGCTGGTCGTCGGGTTCTGGGGAGTCCTGCGGGTCGCCGAGGTCCTCGGGATCGGCAGCACCAGCTCGCGGGTGCTCGGGGCGATCGCGTTCGCGCTGTGCCCGCGGGTGCTGACCACGCTGGGCGCGATCTCGTCGGAAACGCTGCCGATGATGCTGGCTCCGTGGGTGTTGCTGCCGGTGATCCTCGCGCTACGAGGGCAGCACAACGTCCGGCTGATGGCGGCCCGCTCCGCCGGAGCGGTCGCCTTCATGGGCGCAGTCAACGCCGTCGCGACGCTGACCGGGTGCCTGGCCGCGCTCATCTGGTGGGCGTGTCACCGACCGAACAAGCTGTGGCTGCAGTTCACCGCATGGTGGTTCGGCTGCACGGCGCTGGCCGTCACCTGGTGGGTGATCGCGTTGGTGATGCTCGGCCGGATCAGCCCGCCGTTCCTCGACTTCATCGAATCCTCCGGCGTCACCACGCAGTGGACCTCGCTGACCGAGATGCTGCGCGGCACCGACAGTTGGACACCGTTCGTCGCGCCCAACGCGACCGCCGCCGCATCGCTGGTGACCAGCACGGTCGCGGTGCTGGCCACCACGCTGGTGGCCGCTGCGGGCCTGGCCGGGCTGGCGTTGCGTTCGATGCCCGCCCGCGGCCGGCTGATCACCATGCTGCTGATCGGCATCGTGCTGCTCGGCCTCGGCTACTCCGGCGGTCTGGGCTCCCCCATAGCGCATCAGGTGCAGGCGTTCCTCGACGGCACCGGCACCCCGTTGCGCAACCTGCACAAACTCGAACCCGTGATCCGGCTGCCACTGGCTCTTGGCCTGGCCCACCTGCTGGGCCGCGTTCCGTTGCCGGGCACGGTTCCGCGGCCGGTGTGGGTGAGCGCGTATGCCCATCCGGAGCGGGATCGGCGGGTCGCGGTGAGCATCGTGGTGCTGGCGGCGCTCGCCGCGGGCACGGCGATCGCCTGGACCGGCCGCATCGCACCGCCGGGCACGTTCAGCGCGATCCCGCAGTACTGGCACGATGCCGCCGACTGGCTCGACGAGCACAACACCGAGCGCGGCCGCGTGCTGGTGGCGCCGGGTGCCCCGTTCGCCACTCAGGTGTGGGGCACCAGCCACGACGAACCGCTGCAGGTGCTGGGCAGCAGCCCGTGGGGTGTGCGTGACTCGATCCCGCTGACCCCGCCGGAGACCATTCGCGCGCTCGATTCGGTGCAGCGCTTGTTCGCCGCAGGCCGACCGTCCGCGGGGCTCGCCGATACCCTTGCCCGGCAAGGCATTTCGTATGTCGTGGTGCGTAACGATCTGGACCCGGACACCTCGCGGTCGGCCCGTCCGGTGCTGGTGCACCGTTCGATAGAAGGCTCGCCCGGTTTGTCGAAAGTGGCCGAGTTCGGCGACCCGGTCGGACCGGGCACGTTGGAGGGGTTCATCGCCGACAGCGGGTTGCGGCCGCGCTATCCGGCGGTGCAGATCTACCGGGTCGACGGTGCCGCATCGGCGGGCGAACCGTATCTGGTCGACCCCGACTCCATGGCCCGCGTGGACGGCGCACCCGAGGCGCTGCTGCGGCTCGATGAACGCCGCCGCCTGTCCGGCCTGCCGCCGCTGGGTCCGATGCTGCTGACCGCCGATGCGCAGCGTGCCGGACTACCCATCACCGTGGGCGGCCACGGCGTGGTCGTGACCGACACCCCGCAGGCCCGCGAGATCGACTACGGCCGGGTCGACGACCATGCGTCGGCGGTCCGTACGCCTGACGATCCGCGGCACACCTACAACCGGGTGCCGGATTACCCGTCCCGCGGGGTTGACCCGGTGTACGGCCGTTGGGGCGGCGGACGTGTGACGGTGTCGAGCTCAGCGGCGGATTCGACGGCGCTGCCCAACGTCGCGCCCGCGACGGGACCTGCCGCGGCCATCGATGCCGACCCGTCGACCGCTTGGGTGTCCAACGCCTTGCAGGCCGCGGTCGGCCAGTGGCTGCAGATCGACTTCGACCATCCGATCACCAACGCCACCCTGACCATCACCCCCAGCGCCACCGCCGTCGGCGCGCAGGTCCGCCGCATCGAGGTGGCCACCGCCACGGGCACCAGCACGCTGCGGTTCGAGACCGCGGGTAAGCCGCTGACCATCCCGCTGCCGGTCGGGGAATCGCCGTGGGTGCGGGTCACCGCGGTGGCCACCAACGACGGCTCTCCCGGCGTGCAGTTCGGCATCACCGACCTGGCCGTCACCCAGTACGACGCATCGGGCTACGCCCATCCCATCAACCTGCGCCACACCGTCGAGGTTCCCGGTCCGCCCGCGGGTTCACCTGTCGCGCAATGGGATCTGGGCACCGAGCTGCTGGGCCGGCCCGGGTGCGCGGAAAGCCCCGTCGGGGTGCGATGCGCGGCGGCGATGGCGCTGGCCTCCGAGGAGCCGGTCAACCTCAGCCGTACCCTGACCGTTCCGGAGCCCACGGAGGTACGCCCGACGGTGTGGGTGCGGGCCCGCCAAGGACCCAAGCTGGCCGATCTGGCGGCGCAACCGGGCACCACCCGGGCGTTCGGCGACGCCGACCCGATCGACGTGCTCGGCTCGTCATTCGCGGCCACCGACGGCGATCCCCGCACGTCGTGGACGGCTCCGCAACGGGTGGTCCAGTTCAAATCGCCGCCTACGCTGACCCTCAAGCTGCCCACCCCGACCGAAGTGGGCGCGCTGCGGATCAATCCTGGTGAGGCCGAGCCGCCCGCGCACCCGACGCTCGTATCGATCGACCTGGGCGACGGTCCGCAGGTGCACGAGATGCCGGGCACGTTTGAACCGCAGACGCTCAAACTCAAACCGCGGGTGACGGACACCATCACCGTCTCGCTGCTGGCGTGGAACGACATCATCGACCGCACGTCGCTCGGTTTCGATCAGCTCAAACCGCCTGGGCTGGCCGATATTTCGGTGTTCGATATGCATGGCCGGCCGATCGGCGCGGCCGATGCCGCCGCCAACCGCGCCCGCGTCGTATCGCTGCCCTGCGGGCAGGGCCCGATCATCGGCGTGGCAGGGCAGTTCATCCAGACCTCGGTCCGCACCACGGTCGCGGCGCTGCTCGACGGCGACCCGATCCCGGCCCAGCCGTGCCGCACCGACCCGATATCGCTGCCTGCCGGTCAGCAGGAGTTGCTCGTCAGCCCGGGGGCCGCGTTCGTCGTCGACGGGATCGCCCTGTCCACGCCCAAGGACCAACTACCCACGGCGACAACGAGTCTCGCCGAGACACCGGAGTGGGGACCGGATCGTCGCGAGGTGCGGGTGGCGCCCGCGCCGACCTCCCGGATCCTGGTGGTGCCCGAGAGCATCAACCCCGGCTGGATCGCTCGTGACGCGGCGGGGACCCAGCTCGAACCGGTGACCGTCAACGGTTGGCAGCAGGGCTGGGTGGTCCCGGCAGGAACTTCCGGCACGCTGACGTTGTCGTTCGACTCCAACCGGCCCTACCGCGCCGGGCTGATCGGCGGGCTCGCGCTGCTGCCGATCTTGGCTCTGCTGGCGCTACTGCCGGCACGGCGCGCGTCGGCGAAGTTGGCGCCGAGCCGGCCGTGGCGGCCCGGTCCGGTGCTGACGAGCGTGGGTGTGCTCGCGGTCGGCGCGGCCATCTCCGGGGTGCCGGGAGCGCTTGTCGTCGCTGCCGCCCTGGCGGTGCGCTATTGGTTACGTAACCGTGAATCCTGGTGCGACAGAATCACCCTCGGCCTGTCAGTCGGCGGGTTGATACTCGCCGGGGCAGCGCTGTCACAGCACCCGTGGCGCTCGGTCGACGGGTATGTCGGGCATTCTCCGTGGGTGCAGTTGCTGGCGCTGATCTCGGTGGCCTTCGTCGCCGCGTCGACCGTGGTATTCCGGTCGCGTACCGCGATTGCGCAGACTCAGGCGGAGGTGAGCGCCGCGGCGTCCTCGTCGGCGAAGGTGTCCTCCAATGTCAGTGGCGAATAGTCGAGGTCGATCTCCTCGAGCGGGCGTCCCCGCGCGCTGCTGATCGTGCCGAACCTGCGCATGCCCTTATCGGTGGAGTACTGCAGGAACTCATCCTCGACCAGGCCGAAGGGAATGTCGGGAGCGTAGAGGGCGAACCCCTCCTCGGTGAGTCGCAGTGCGAGCGGGATCAATTCGTTCATCCGGGCTTCGAACACGGCCCAGTTGGCGTCGTCGGCGGCGACGTGTCTGCGGCACGTGAACGTCCCCCACGCCATGTGGCGGCGCTCGTCGTCGCCGATCCGCTGGACCAGCTCCTGCATGCCCGGCAGGATGCCCCGGTCGACGCAAATCTTGTGCCACGCATAGTATCCCGTGAGCGCCAACATGCCTTCGACGATGTGGTTGTAGGTCACCGACGCCCGCACCTGGGCGGCAGGCGATGGATCGGTGTAGAGGGCTTCGAGGGATGCGGGAAGCTCCTCGTAGAAGATCTGCCGATACGCAGGCACGTCGTCGAAGTACTTGTGCAGGTCTTCGGTGACACCGACGGCGTCCAGCCACATGCGGAACACCTGGGTGTGCTTGGCCTCCTCAAACGCGAACTGCGTCAAGTACATTTCGTCACCCAGCCGGCCCTCGGCCCGCATCGCGCTCATGAACGGCTGGATGTCCTTGGTGACGGCTTCCTCCCCTGCGATGAATTCGGCGCACAATCGGGTGGCGTACTCCCGTTCTCGGTCCGAGAGCGCCTCCCAGTCCGCCCGATCCCGGGAGAAGTCGATGTCGGCCGGATTCCAGAACTTGGCATTCCCCCCTGCGAACAACCGCAACGGCACGCTGTCCCAGTTGAGACCACCCTTGCTCAACGAGCCGAAATGTGTGTGTGACATCTGACCTCCTCAGATCTGTTGGGCTGCTTGGGGCGTCGGCGAGAACGCGGCCGCCAACACCGCGACGAGTCTTCGCACGGCCAAGGCCGGCTGCTCGGGGCTGGGCTCATCCAGCCCCAGGACGGGGTCCATTCCACGCACATACGGCGCGAGTGCCAGGTGCGGGAAGATCATCAGCATCAGCGACAGCAGGGCTTCGACGTCGCAGTCGGCACGCAGGTCACCGCGGGTCCGCGCATCGTGCACGAGGGGCCGCAGCACGTCGAGATAGTGACGGTGGACCACCGCGCGCACGCTCACCCGGGCGTCCGCGTCGACCTCGAAGCTCGCGGCCGCATGCAGCGCACGTTCTCTGGGATGGTCGGCGAAGTAGGCGACCCAGTCGTCGAGCAGGTCGGGCAGGAATTCGAAGAACGGGCGGCTCGGATCGAGCGCGCGTATGCGGCCCTCCATATGGGACCGCACGCGTTGGCTGGCGACATCGGCGATGAAGGCATACAGGTCGCGCTTGTCCGCAAAGTATTGGAACAGGCTGCCTTTCGCCACGCCGGCCCGCCGCGCAATGACATTGAGACTGCCCCGGGAGTAACCGTGGGCCCCGAATTCCGCTTCGGCGGCCGCAATCACCGCCGCTCGACGGGCGGGATCCACGCGGGCCCAGGTGACCGTTGGCATCTACCCTCCAAGGCTTGATGACCACTGGTCATATTACTGTGATGCCCCTCACAGTCAAGATGTGTTCACGGCGATCAGGTGCTGCGACACCGGCTCGCCCTGTACCCAGCGCGCGACGGCCTGCTCGATGAGAAGGTCCTGGCCCGTCTGCCGGGTGCGGTGCTGACGGATGTGCTCATCCCACGACCGCACCACGAACGCCTCGACGAAGGTGCTGCGCTCCTCGCCGCTGCGAAACACCTGCCACTGCGCGGCCCCGGTGCGCTGCCGGGACCGGCCGAGCACGGCCATTGCGGCGAAAAACCCGGTCTCGTCGTCGGGTTCCACGCGGTAGTAGATGAGCACCAGCACGGGCCCGTCGGGTGGATCCGGTTCGAACACCAGAGCCGGCTCCGGCCAGTGCGCCGACGGAGTCAGGTCGAGATCGCCGGTGCGCGCGTGCAGCGGCCACCACCACGCCGACAGCGCGCAGAACACCAGCAGGCCCGCGCTGATCAACAGGGCCGTGACGCTGGTGGTAACCCCCGCGACCAGGCCCCACACCAGCGAGCCGATGGCCTGCCCGCCCATGAACGTCAGCTGATACACCGACAGCCCGCGGGCCCGCACCCACGCCGGCAGGCTCAACTGCATCGAGGCGTTCAGCGTCGACAGGGCCAGCAGCCACGATGCGCCACCGACGACGAGTGCGGCCAGGACAGCCCCGAAATTGTGGACCAGTGCCAAAACCGTGGTGGCCCCGGCGAATCCGAGCGCCGCGGCGATCAGCAGCTTGTTCAGACCGAACGTGGACTGCAGCCGGCCCAGCACGAAGGCGCCGAGCACCGCTCCCACACCGAGTGCGCCGAGCAACAGCCCGTACCCCGATGACGACAAGCCGAGTTGACGCTGGGCAACGACAGCGAGCAGACCCCACAGCGCGCTGCCCGGCGCGATGAACAACACCGCGCGCAGCAGGATCCGCCGGATGATCGGTGAGCTCCGGATGAACCGGCCGCCTGCGCTCAACGCGGCCAGTGGTCGTTCGGCGGGCAACAGCCGCTCGGTGGCGGGGCGACGCCAGAGCAGCAACACCGCGACGATGCCGACGAACGACACCGCGTTGAGCGCGAACACCAACGTCGGGCCGGACAGGGACACGAGTGCGCCCGCGACGGCCGGGCCGATGGCCCTTGCCCCGTTCATGCTCATGCTGCCCAGCGCTGCGGCAGCCGGAATCTGTTCCCGGGGGACGAGATCCGGCTGGATAGCCTGCCAGGCCGGGGCAGTCAGCGCTTGGCCGCAACCGATCAGGAACAGCAGGGTCAGCAGCACGGTCGGGGTGGCCAGGCCGGCCCCGGTCAGGGTCGCGAGCGCCGCCACCCCGGCCGCCATCGCCCCCTGGGTGGCCACCAGCAGTCGACGCCGGTCGACCAGGTCGGCGAGCACCCCCGAGGGCAAGGCCAGCAGCATCACCGGCAGCGTCGTCGCGGTCTGCACCAACGGCACCAGCACCGGCGCCCGTGGATCTCCGACCAGCATCCACTGCGCGCCCACCGTCTGCATCCACGTGCCCAGATTGGAGACGAACTGGGCGATCCACAGTGCCCGGTAGATCGGCGACGCCAGCGGCGCCCACGTCGACGTTGCTGGCACGGCCATCTACCCGATCGTGCCAGCGTCGCTGCGGCATAGTGATGACATGGCTGAAGTTCGCAACATTCCCGCAGCGCACCACTACGAGATCACCGTCGACGGCGAGCACGCCGGCCTGGAGGCGTACGTCGACTCGGGCGACCAGCGCATCTTCTACCACACCGAAATCGACGACAAATTCGGCGGTCGCGGCCTGGCCGGCGAGCTGGTGTCCGCCGCGCTGACCGATGCCCGCGCGGCGGGCAAGCGCATCGTCCCGGTCTGCCCGTACGTCGCCAAGTACGTCAAGACCCACCACGACTTCGACGACATCCTCGACCCGGTCACCCCCGAGGCCATCTCCGCGGTGAAAGCTGATCAGAGCTGACGCCACCGTCGCCGAACGTGAAGCCTCTGCGACAATCTCGCTGGTTTTTCGCAGAGGATTCACGCTCGCGCAACGCTTTTCGGGCCTAGCATCGGCACCGTGCCGACAGTGAACACCGCGCGGGGCGCCATCGATACCACCGAACTCGGCGCCACGCTCATGCACGAGCACGTCTTCATCATGAGCGGCGAGCTCACCGCGAACTACCCGGACAGCTGGGGCGCTGAGACGCGACGGGAAGCCGACGCCATCGAGCGGCTCAATGAGCTCAAGGCCCACGGTGTGGACACCATCGTCGACCTCACCGTCGTCGGACTCGGACGCTATCTACCCCGCATCGCACGGATCGCTGCAGCCACCGACCTCAACATCGTCGTCGCGACCGGTCTCTACACCTACAAAGACATCCCGATGACATTCTGGTTCCGCGGGCCGGGCACTGCGTTGGCCGGCCCCGACCCGATGATCGAGATGTTCGTGCACGACATCGAGAAGGGCGTCGCCGACACCGGGATCAAAGCCGCGATCCTCAAGTGCGCCACCGACGAACCCGGCGTCACCCCCGGCGTCGAACGGGTGCTGCGGGCCGTCGCACAGGCGCACCGGCAGACGGGCGTCCCCATCTCCACCCACACGCATGCCGCGACCCGCCGCGGTCTGGAACAGCAGCGCATCTTTGCCGAGGAAGGCGTCGACCTCTCGCGGGTGGTCATCGGCCACTCCGGCGACACGACCGACATCGGCTATCTCGAGGAGTTGATCGCCAACGGCTCCTACATCGGCATGGACCGCTTCGGCGTCGACGTCTACCTGCCATTCGAGGACCGGGTGGCGACCGTCGCGACCATGTGCGAGCGCGGCCACGCCGACCACATGGTGCTCTCGCACGACACCTGGTGCTATTTCGACGCGCTACCCGACGAGTTGACCACCACGGTCCTGCCGAATGCCGGATACCTGCACATCCACAACGACGTGCTGCCCGCGCTGCGCGAACGCGGGGTCACCGATGAGCAGATCACCACGATGCTGGTCGACAACCCGCGGCGGATCTTCGACCGCCAGGGCGGGTACTGATCACCCTCACCCCATTCGGAACGGATCCTGGGATGCACCTGACGTCTCGATCCACACCGACTTCGTCTCGGTGAATTCGTGCAGCGACTCCAGCCCCAGTTCGCGGCCGATCCCGCTGCCTTTGAATCCGCCGAACGGCGCCGCCCAGGACAGGGTGCGATAGGCATTCACCCACACCGTGCCCGCCCGCAGTGCACGAGCCATGCGGTGCGCGCGCTGCACGTTGAGGGTCCACACTCCGGCGCCCAGGCCGAACGGTGTGGCATTCGCGATCCGCACCGCGTCCTCCTCGGTCTCGAAGGGAATCATGCACAGCACCGGGCCGAAAATCTCCTCCTGGGCGATCCTCATCGCGTTGTCCACACCCGTGAATATCGTGGGGCTGACGAACAGCCCATTGCCCAGCTCCGGTGCGGTCGGACGGTCGCCGCCGGTGGCAAGCACTGCACCCTCGGACTGTCCGATCCGGATGTACTCCAGGATTTTGTCCAGCTGGGCTTGGAACGCCACCGGGCCCATTTCGCTGGCGGGGTCGAGCGGATCGCCGAGGCGGATGTCTTTGGCGCGCCGGACGAGTCGTTCTGCCAGCTGATCGTAGATCTCACGTTGCACGAGCAGCCGCGACCCTGCGACACAGGTTTGGCCGGTGGCGGCGAATATCCCGGCCAGCACACCGTTGGTGACCGCATCGAGGTCCGCATCCGCGAACACGATGTTGGGCGACTTTCCGCCGAGCTCCAGCGTCACCCTGGTGATGTTGTCGGCCGCGTTCTTCATCACCTGAATTCCGGTGGCGTTCGACCCCGTGAAACAGATCCGGTCGACACCTGGGTTGCCGACGAGCGCGGCGCCGGTTGTCGGGCCGTCGCCCGTCACCACATTGAAGACACCGGCTGGAAAACCGGCTTCTTCGAACAACGCGCCGAATTTGAGCACCGACGCGGGAGTCTGGTCGGCCGCTTTGGCGACCACCGTGCAGCCCGCCGCCAGCGCGGGGGCGAGTTTCCAGGTGAGCAGCAGCAGCGGCGAGTTCCAGGGCAGGATCGCGCCGACGACGCCGAGCGGTTCGCGTGTCGTATAGGTGAAGAAGTTGGGCTTCTCGGTCGGGATGGTCTCGCCGTGGATCTTGTCGGCGTAGCCGGCGAAGTACCGGTAGTACCCCGGGAGGGCCTTCATCTGAGCGCCCATCTCGCGAATCAGCTTGCCGTTGTCGGTGGATTCGGTGACCGCCAACTGTTCGGCGCGCGTCTCGAGCAGATCGGCGAACCGCAGCAGGAGCTTGACCCGTTCGGCACCGGTCATGGCTCCCCACGGACCGTCGAATGCCGATCTGGCGGCACGGACCGCGGCGTCGACGTCGTCCGGTCCTGCGAACGGCGCTGTGGCCCAGACCTTTCCGGTGAACGGATTGATGCTGTCCACGCGGCGGCCGTCCTGCGCGTCGACCCAGCGGCCCGCGATCAGCATCTTGAGTGTCTCGACGGCTGGTTGTGTGGAGAGTGTCGTCATCGAACGGATTCCATTCTGTCGTCGGCCAATCGGGGTCGGTCGCTGCCGAGAAGGACGTTGCCCTCCCGGACTAGGAAGTCAGCAAGCCGCACCGCCATGGCACCGATGGTGGGGGTGGGATTGACGCCGGCACTGGTGGGCATCGAGCTGCCGTCACAGATGAACAAATTGGGGATGTCCCACGCTTGATGCCAACGGTTGGTCACCGAATCAGCCGGATCGGTGCCCATTCTGGCGGTTCCCAGCAGGTGATATCCGGGCGGTGGGTCGAGTAGCCCGGAATCGGTGACATCGTAGGCACCTGCCGCCGCCATGACCTCCCGGCTTCTGGCGATGCCGAACTCGACGAGCTTGCGATCGTTGGGATGCACCCGGTACTCGACCTTGGGTGCGGGCATGCCGGTGGAGTCGGTGAGTTCGGGATCGAGGGTCACGCGGTTGGTCGGCGACGGCAGTTCTTCGGCCATGACGATGATCCAGGCGTGATGGCCGAAGAGTCGCGCGAACTCCTTGTGATGATCCGGGCCCCAGGGGACCGGTTCCCGGGTCCAATACCCGTTCGCGGCAACGCCTGCGCCCGGGGCGCGGACCACCAGTGCGGTGAAACCGTTGACGAAACCCCTACTGGGATCGGTTTCGTAGAACTGCTGGCTGAACAGCGGCGCACCGCGCGCACCCTTGTAGCCGTCGAGGGGTTCCTCGAAGATCCCTTCGACGAAGGCTTGCGGGTGGTACATCAGGTTGCGGCCCAATTGTCCACTGCTGTTGGCCAATCCGTCGGGATGGCTGGAGTTGGCAGACACCAGCAGCAGCCGCGGTGTGCCGATCCCGTTGCCTGCGACGATGACCGCCTTGGCATCTTGCCGATACCGTTGACCCGTTTCGATGTCGACGTAGATGACACCCCGCGCGGTGTCGCCGTCAACGATGATCTGCTCGACGCGGCATCCCGTGCGCAGTTGGGCACCGTTGGCCAAGGCCCGTGGGAGATACCCGGTCGCCGAAGTGGAGATCGATGACCGCGGGCACCCCAGAATGCACTGGCCGCAGTGGTTGCACGGCAACCGGCCGTCCAGAGGCTTGGTGATGATGGCGTTGTCCATCCACCACCAATGCCAGCCGAGTTTCTCGAAGCCGCGTGCCATCGTCCGGCCGAAGGTGCCGAGCGGTATCGGCGGTGTGGTGTGGGTGGTGCGCGGCGGGTAGGCGGGGTCGCCCGGCCGGCCCGAGATGCCCATCTCCCGGTCGTTGATGTCGTAGTACGGTTCCAGGTCCTCGTAGGTGATGGGCCAGTCGGGAGCCAGGCCGTGTTCAGTTCCCTTCCGGAAGTCGACCGGCTTGAATCGCGGCCAGTGGGCCGACCAGTGGTTGAGGCTGCCGCCGACATCGTTCCTGTTGCGGATGCTGTGCGGCTCACCGCCGATCGGGTAGTCCTGCGGCAACTTGCGCACATTCGGGTGGACGTTCCACTCCCGCTGTTTGTCCCACTCCCACGTGTCGGAGAAATGCCGGAGTTCGGCCGGATGCAGCGGCCGCCCCTGCTCGAGACACACGACGCGCAGACCACCATCGCTCAGCCGCTTGGCCAACGCGCCGCCGGCCATGCCCGATCCAACGATGACGACGTCGACGTCGTCAGTCGGAGACTTCGGCGAGGTAACCAGCATCATGACACGGTCTCCAGACGAACGTTTCGGACATGGTTAGTGGGGGTGTAGTGGCCCACTTTCGGCGGCGGGATGGCTTCGTCGAGATCCATGACGTAGCCCTGCGGTTGCGGCGGGCTGTGATAGTCGCAGTCCAGCTCGCTCTGCAACACGCGCACGACCTCGGGCTGCGCGTAATAGCCCAGGTAGCAGATCTGCCGAAACAGGTTGAATGCCGCAGGCATCTGTTGTTCGATCGCTCGCGCCGCCTCGATCGGCTCGTCCCGCGGGCTGTCCAGCCACGTGGCGTGCAGGGCTCCCAGGTCGAGTTGGTCCTGCTGCACCCTGACCGCTTCGACGAAGTATCCGGCGAGTCCGGTGGACGAGGGCGCCGGCCAAGGAGCCTGCTCGGGTATCAGAACGTCGGCGAGCGACATCAGTTCGTCAGCCACCGTTCGGTCCAGTCGGCTGTCATTGATCATCTGCAGAGTGCTCCTCACTATCTCGTCATGTGCGAATGATGGCGTACCACTAGGTGTTCCGCGCCTGAACCGGCGATCTGACACCACTGAATCCGTTGTCGTCCCGATAGGTTTCCCGGGTCGAGGCTGCCGCGAACAACGTCACGGCAGCCGTGGCGATGACGTAAACGCCGACCGGCCACGGCGATCCGCCGGCCGCGGCCATGAGTGCAGTGGCGATCAGCGGGGTCGGGCCACCTGCGAATGTCGAAGCGAGCTGGCTTCCGAGCGACATCCCGCTGTAGCGGTGCCGAGCGCTGAACATCTCAGCGAAGAACCCGGCCTGGGGCCCGTACATCGCTGCCCACGGCGTGGCCATCAGCACGGCCGCCACGCACAGCAGTGCGGGGTGTCCGGTCTGCACCAGCCAGAAGAACGGAAAGATCACGGCTGCAACACCAATGGCACCGGCCATGTAGACGCTGCGTCGACCGACCCGGTCAGACAGCGCAGCAAAGAAGGGGAGCGCGACGATACCGAAAGCACCTGCGACTGTGACGGCCACCAGCGCCGTGGTGCGAGAGAAGCCCACTTCTTTTGTCGCGTAGCTGATCAGCAGGGTCGCGAAGACGTAGAACGAGATGTTCTCGGCCCACCGCATGCCCAGCGCCTGCAGCACTTCCCGCTTCTGGGTGCGCAGTACCTCGACGATGGGTCTGCGCGCCACCTGATCCTCGTCTTTGACGCGCTGAAAGGAAGGGGTCTCGGCGATTCTGGTTCTGATCAACAACCCGACCACGATCAACACGACACTCAAAAGGAAGGGCACGCGCCACCCCCATGCGATGAACTGGTCGTCAGGCAGTCCGCCGAGCACGGCGAAGGTTCCGGTGGCCAGCAAAAGCCCCACGGGCGCACCGATTTGCGGAAAGCTCCCGTTGAGTCCGCGCTTTCCCGACGGGGCATGTTCGACGGCCAGCAATACCGCGCCGCCCCATTCGCCCCCGAGCCCGAGACCTTGGACGAATCTAAGGACGACCAACAGGGCGGGTGCCCAAACTCCGATCGAGGTGTAAGTCGGCAGCACTCCGATCAGAAAGGTCGCGCCGCCCATCATCGACAGCGTGACGACCAGGGTGCGCTTGCGTCCGATGCGGTCTCCGAAATGGCCGAAGATCACCCCGCCAAGTGGTCGGGCGAAATAGCCCACGGCGAAGGTCGCGAAGGATGCCATCAGCCCCGCAGTGGGGCTGGCTGTCGGGAAGAACAGGTGACCGAATACCAAGGCGGCGGCGGTCGAGTAGATGAAGAAGTCGTACCACTCCACCACCGTGCCTGCGAGGCTGGCCAGCGCGGCGTGCATCGGCGTCTTCCTGGTGATGCCTTGTCTTTGACTCACGAGCGTTTCGTCCATGACCTGTGCGCTCCTTCTGTGATGTGTGCCACTGGGGCCGGACGAGAGGAATATCATCAGATGGTCTGATGTCTGTCAATCGGTTTTGGCGTTCCGATTTCGATGAATTCGGTTGTGCTCGTGAGCATTCCGCAGACAGCACGGAGCCTTGCCGCCGTCGGTCTAATCGACGGCAAGGCTCCGCCTCCACGCTCACTGCGTGGATATGTCGCTGCCCCAGGAGGAGGGGCGTGGGGCCGCCCTACTAGGAGAGTGCCGCCGCGGCCGCCACACCACGCAGCGCCGCGGCAGCTGCCGCAACCCCCGCCGCCCGGCCGGTGACCGAGCCGCAGACCAGACCCGAACCCGCGGGGTAACTGTGGTAGAAGAACCCTCCGGTCATCTCGCCGATCGCGTACAGACCCGGTATCGGCGTCCCGGTGCCTGCGTCGAGAACGCGTGCGCCCCGGTCGATCCGCAAACCACCGAACGTGAACGTGATGCCTCCCGTGAAGGGGTACAACCGGAATGGCGGCGTATCAATTCGCTGTGCCCAGTTGCTCTTTGGCGGATCGATCCCGCGCGTCGCCTTACCGTCCCTGACGGTACTGTCGAACGCGACGAGATCATCGACAGCCGCGTTGTACTCACGGACTGTCCGCGCGAACTTCTCCGGGTCGAGCCCGGCCTGACGGGCGAGCTCCGGCAGGGTGTCGGCCTGATATACCGTTGCGTCGCCGTAGCGCGGATCGAGAAGTTCGACAACCTTGTCGTCGAACAGCTGGTAGCCAATGCCGTTGGGCTGCTTGAGGACCGCTTTGCCGACCGCGACATAGTTCTGCGGCGCCCAGTCCCTGCCCTCGTCGATGAACCGCTTGGCCTGTTCATTGACGGCGATGCCGAACAGAAAGCTCGTCCGGTTGGTCCGTTCACCCGTTTCGAGTGTCCCCTGCTTGGGTGAATTCACGTCGATCGGTGCAGCATGGCAGTCGGCCCAGTGTCCGTATGTGGCGGCACCAACGCGCAGTGCTGCGTCGAGCAGTTCACCCGTGTTGTAGGGAACACCACGTACTTTCACGAGGTTCCATTCCGGGCCCAGATACCTGGTCCGCATCTCGGGGTTGGCCTCGAACCCGCCGCAGCCCAGAATCACCTCGCCGTAGAGGTCTTCGGTATATCCGACATCGTTTCGGACGCGAACCCCGACGACCCCACCGATGTCGTCACGGATCAGATCGATCGCCGCGGTGCCGTAACGGATTTCGCAGCCGGCGCGTTCGACGGCCGCGAACTCCATCGCAGTGAGGCCTTCACCGCCGCCTGCGGTCTGCAGCACCAGCCCGTTGCGGTAGACGGTCTTGCCGCCCTCGGCCGTCGTCAGGTATTGCGCGAACTCGAAGTCGATGCCGTGGTCCTTCATCCAGCGCAGGACGTCCTGGCTCTCCGAGACCAACCAGTCGGTGAGATCCGGATCGGCCTCGCCCCTGGATGTCAGCATGATCGCGTTGGTGAACGTCTCGGCCGTGTAGGGCTCGACCGTCACCGCACCACTGGTTGCCGCGTAGCTATCCAAAAGCTCGTCCACGGTGGACAATTCGTCAAACGCGAACCGCACCAGGCCCGCCGTGTACCGCGTGTTGCCCCCACGCTGGTCCCGGGGCGCCTTCTCCAGCACGGTGACATCCGCGCCGGCATCCGACGCGGCCAGCGCCGCCACCAGCGCTGCGTTGCCCGCTCCGACAACGATGACTCGCTTTGCCATCCTCACTACCTCCATATCCATCAGATCAGCAGACGTCTGATCATTGACTCGGGATCGCGCCGTTGTCAATCCCCGCCCACAGATCCGCGGCACGGCGGACGGTGTTGTATCGTCCACCTGGAAACGTCAGACCATCACCCCAATCCATGGAGGGTCCGTCAGTGGTGTCTCGCGCCAAACAAGGCGGCGGCAAGGCCGATTCGGTCCTTCCCAACGTCAACCGGGTGAGCCGGCTGCGACTGGCCGACCAGATCATCAGCGAGCTCCAGACCGCAATCACCAGCGGTGAGTTGAAGGTGGGCGACAAGCTGCCCCCGGAACCGGTGCTGATGGAACGCTTCGGGGTGGGACGGTCGACAGTGCGCGAAGCCGTGCGTGCCCTCGTACACAGTGGCGTTCTGCGGGTGCAGGTCGGCGACGGCACATACGTCTCGGCGACGCCCGGCGGAGGCGACACGCTGACTGACAAGATCAGACGCGCCAGCATTGCCGAGTTGTTCGACGTGCGACGCGCGTTCGAGATGTCGGTTGCCGGACTGGCCGCGCGCAACCGCTCCGAGAAAGACCTTCTACAACTGCGGGAGGCTGCGCAGGCCTGCGAGGTCGCAGCGCAGCACGATGATCCGGAAGCGTTCGTCGAAGCCGACTACGCATTCCACATGCAGATCGCGGCGGCCACCAAGAACGTGCTGCTGGTCGATCTCTATAGCGAATTGCGCGGCGCCGTCAGGACCCAGCTGCGCGAGCAGCCAGATGTCACCGACGGGATCTCCCATCATGCGCTCACCCTGCACAACAAGCTATTGAAAGCGTTGCAGGACAAGGACAGCCGCGCGGCAGAACGAATCTGGGCCGCGACGCCGAACCCCTACCTCGTCAACGAGTAGGCACGGCCGCCCGACGCTACTTCAGCGCAGCGCGGGCTGCGGCTCGGGTTCGGGTTCGTCGGTGATCGAGCTGTCCAGCGGCGGGACCGGACGCTGATGGCGGTACTCCCAGCGCCGGAACGCCTCTCGGCACGGTGACTCCACCAGAGCGTAACTGACCGCAGCCATGGCGAAACCGAACACCAGCGTCAGCGCCAGGACCGCAGGCATACCACCGTTGAACAGGAATTCCCCGATCATCGGGAACACCATCGCCAGTGCGGCCAGGTGCCACACGAACAAGCCGTAGGACCAGCGGCCCAGCGTCACCATCACCCGGCTGCCGAGGATGCGGTGCGGGGTGTCGGGGCGGTCGAGGACCAGCGGTGCCAGCAGTGCGGCGGCGAGCACCGCGCCCATCGCCGTCTTCAGCGTGACCTGCGTGACCGACCCCGGGCGCAGCCCGTCCATCCCGGCCATGGGTGAGGCCCCGATCGCGAACGCCACCAACGCGACCAGCCCCATCAGCAGCGGGTTGCGGCCCAGCCGGTGGGCCCGGCCGAACGGCGTGACCGTCAGCTCGGCGAGCACCATCCCGCCGGCGAACCACGAAAAGAACGCCGGTGGCCAGTTCCACGGGTTCTGCCCGGTGCTGCCGTCGAACGGGATCCACACCCACGCCAGGCTGAGCACGGCCACCGCGGTGATCACCCCGATGCGGGCCCGCACAGGAATTCTGCGGGCCAACATCGCCAGGAACGGCAGCGCCAGATAGAAGGTGACCTCGACCGAAAGGCTCCACATCTGGGTCAGCCCGGCGGTCAGGGTCAGCGGAACATAGATCTGCGTCAGCGTGAGGTTGGCCAGCCACACCGTGAAGTCGGCCTTCGCCTCGGGGAGCAGCAGCAGGATCACGACGACCGCCACCACATATCCCGGCATGATGCGCGCCACGCGAGAGCGTAGGTAGTGCCCCGTCGGCGGCCGCGGGCGCAATCCGCGGGCGGCGGCGGCGTGACCGCGCCACAGCAGAAAGCCCGACAGCGCGAAGAACACCGCCACGGCCAGGTCGAACCTGCCGAAGATGCGCCCGAAGAAGCCGCCACCGGTGTGGCCGGTCTGGAACGCGACGTGGGTCAGCACGACGCCCATGGCTGCGCAGGCGCGCATGCCCTCCACCGCCGGCAGGAAGCTCCTCGTCCCGCCGACCTCGGAGTTCGGGTCCGATTGCCGGGTCGCCACGACGACCAGTGTGCCGGGATGACGCGAACACACCAAACGGACGGCGAAGTGCCACCACAGGATGCCCTTGTCGTAAGTAATGGCCTTAAATAGTGCTGTTAGGGTCGAACGGGTTTGCCCTGAGGACGAGTTGGCCCACACCAAAGGAGGCCCGGTTTGAACCGCGCTGTGGCGCTGCGTATTGCGGCATGCGGATTGATGGGGCTGGGTGCTGCCCTGTTGATCGCCGCCCTGCTGCTGACGACCTACACCAAGGGCAAGATCGCCAAGATCCCGCTCAACCTCGATACGACGCTGGTCAGCGAGGGCACCGCGACCGCGTTCGACCCGGCGTCGTTGTTGGCCGAGAAGTTCTCGGTGGACCGGAATGTGCCGGTGTCGATGCAACAGCAGATGAGCGTGGAATCTCCGTCCAACGCGGAGGTGGTGACCCTGCAGGTGGGCACGTCACTGCGGCGCACCGATCGCCAGCAGGACACCGGCCTGTTGTTGGCGATGGTCGACACCGTCACCATGAACCGCAGCACGGCCTTGGCGGTGTCGTCGGACAACAACCCCGGCGGCTCTGTGCAGAAGCCGCGCGGCATGGAAGACCAGAAGCCGCCCACCAGCGTGGCGCTGCCGCACGAGGGTCTGACCTACCGATTCCCGTTCGACACGGAAAAAAAGACCTACCAGATGTTCGACCCGATCGCGCAGAAGCCGTTCGACGCGAACTACGACGGTGAAGAAGACGTCAACGGGCTGACCACCTACCGGTTCACGCAGAACGTGGGCTACGACGCCGACGGCAAGCTGGTCGAGCCGGTGAAGTACGCGTCGCTCTACGAGGACGACGTCGACAGCACCGTCAAGGCGCGGGCCGCGGTGTGGGGTGTGCCCGGCGAGCCGGACGAAGAAATCACGATGAGTCGCTTCTACGCCGCTCAGCGCACGTTCTGGGTGGATCCGGTGTCGGGCACCATCGTCAAGGCCACCGACCACGGTTATCAGTACTACGCCCGCGATCCGCTGAAGCCCGAGGTCACCTACGTCGATTACAAGGTGACCTCCAGCGAGAGCACCATCGAATCGCAGGTGGCTTCTGCCCGCGACGAACGCGACCGGGTGTCGCTGTGGTCGCGCGTTCTGCCCATCACGTTCACCGCGCTGGGCCTGGTCACGTTGATCGGCGGCGGGCTGCTGGCCTGGTTCGCGCTGCGCGCCGAGTCGACGCTGATCGACCCGGGCCTCGACACCGCCGACCACGGCTTCTTCGACACCCAGGGCATCCAAGTGCCCGGAGCGGAAGCCAAGACCGAGAAGCTGCCCGCACAACGCCCCTCTGACCTGCCGCCGGACCGACCAGTCTGATTTCCTCTCGGTTCTGGCTGCCGGCCTATGCGCTGGTGCTGTCGCTGCTGGTGACGGCGCCGGTGCTGGGGCCCGGCTACCTGCTGCTGCGCGACGCGGTCTCGACACCGCGCTCGTATCTGACCGACGCCGCACTGGGCTTGTCCGAGGCGGCCCCCCGCGCGCTCCCGCAGGACTTCTTCATCGCAGTTGCTTCGACGGTGCTCGATGGCGGTGTGGTGGTCAAGGTGCTGCTGGTGGGCGGCCTGTGGCTGGCCGGCTGGGGCGCGGCGCGGCTGGCTGCGGAGGTGCTGTCGGCGGGCCTGCCCGGGCAGTTCATCGCCGCCACCCTGGCCGTATGGAATCCCTACGTCGCCGAGCGATTGCTGCAGGGCCACTGGAGTCTGCTGGTCGGCTACGGCTGTCTGCCCTGGGTGGCGACGGCCGCGGTGCGGTTGCGTACGTGTGCCCACGCGCGGGCAGCATTCGCGCTGGCGTTTTGGATCGCTGTCGCCGGGCTGACTCCCACAGGTCTGCTGCTGGCCCTGCTGGTGGCGCTGACCTGTGTCGCGGTCCCCGGCGACGGCTGGGCCCGGGTGCGGGTCGCGGGACTGAGCCTGGTCGCCGCCGGGCTGGCCGCGACGCCATGGTTGACGGCCGCGCTGATCGGCGGCGCTGTGGACGCGTCGGCGGCGGAGTCCGCGGCCGGAATTCACGCGTTCGCCGCACGGGCCGAACCGGGGCTCGGCACCCTCGGCAGCCTGGCCGGGCTCGGCGGCATCTGGAACAGTGCGGCCACACCGGTGTCTCGGACGTCGTTGTTCGCGGTGCTGGCCACGGTCGTGCTGCTCGGTGTCGTGGCGGCCGGGTTGCCGGTCGTCTTACGAACGCCTGCCCGACGCATGACGCTGCCGTTGCTGGTCCTGGCCGTCGTCGCGGTCGTCGGCCCGGCGGTGCTGGCCACCGGGCCCGGGCTGGCGTTCGTGGAGAGCGCGGTGCGGACCATTCCGGGCCTGGGCGTGCTGCGCGACGGGCAGAAGTGGGTGGCCCTGGCAATGCCCGGGTACACGTTGGCAGCCGCAGCCGCCCCGGTGACGCTGCGCCGACTGCTGCCTGCGACGGCGACGGCCGCTGTGTGCTGCGTGGCGTTGATCGCCGTGCTGCCCGATCTGGCCTGGGGCGTGGGCGGCCAGATGCGGGCGGTGCATTATCCGGCCGGTTGGGCTGCCGCGGCCGCCCAGATCAACGCCGACCCGCGTCCGGTGGCGGTGCTGCCGCCGGACATGATGCGGCAGTTCTCCTGGTCGGGACCGGCCCCGGTGCTCGACCCGCTGCCTCGCTGGCTGCGCGCGGACGTTCTCAGCACGGGTGATCTCTCGATCGGTGGGCATGTCGTGCCCGGGGAAGGCGTGCGCGCCCGTGCCGTGCAGGACATGTTGCTCTCGGGTGCCACGCCGCAGCAGCTGGCCGACGCCGGCGTGGGCTGGGTGGTGCGCGAAACCGACGGCGACGTCGTGGTTCAGCGGATCGGCGGCTCGGCGCCCGCGGCGACGCATCGTGGTCTGCTGATCGCCGCGCACCTGGTCTGGTTGGGCTTGTTGATCGTCACGGGTGTGGGGCTGGCGGCGCAGACCGTGCGCGACGCGCGTCGCCGCAGCTAGCTGCGCTGCGGTTTAGACGAGGCCGCTGATGTAGCGCCCGTCGCGGACCGACTCGAGCACCGTGCGCATCGCGTCGGCGCTCTGCGACCAGGAGAACTCGTCGCTGCGAGCCTGCGCCTTGCTGCCCAACTGCACGCGCAGCACACCGTCGGCGAGCAGTTGGCCGAGCCCGGCGACCAGGCCGTCGCGGTCTTCGACCAGCAACCCGGTCACTCCGTCGACGATCGAGTCGGTGAGCCCACCCGAGGCGCGGTAGCCGATGGTCGGCACGCCGTGCTGGGCGGCTTCGGTCACCGCGAGCCCCCAGCCTTCCTTGCGGGACGGCAGCACATGTACCCAACTCTGTTGCAGGACACGGTGTTTGGTCATTTCGTCGACGTGACCGTGGAATGTCACGGCGTCGGTGATGCCGAGCAACTCGGCATGCTCGACCAGTCGCTGCTGCCACCAGCCCCCGCCGACGATGTCCAGGTGCAGGTCGGGGATATCGGCCCGCAACGTCGCGACGGCTTCCAGCGCATCCTCGATCTGTTTGTGTGGCACAAGCCGCGACAGCACCACCACGCGCGGCGTGGCCGAGCGCGGCAATTCCAGGCTCTGCGCGGGCGCCTCGTCAAGGCCGTTGCGTACCACCGCAATTCGGCCGGAATCGACACCGAGTTCGTTGAGGTCGCGCGCCGAGGGCAGCGATACCGTGACGTACTGATTGCGGCGGTGCAGCCGCGGCGACAGCCGTGATTCGACGAACCAGCCGATCCGGCCCATCACCGGCCCCGCGACTGGCCACAGCTCGCGATGGCAGTGGTGCACCAGCACCGCGACGCGGCGGCCGAACGCCAGGCGGGCCAAAAACGGCAGGCCGTTCTGGGTGTCGACGACGACATCGGGCCGCACCCGCCGCAGCGGACCGAGACCGATACGGGCCAGCACCATCGCCAGACCCGCCCAGATGTACACCGTGTAAGGGCCGCCGGCGCGGTTGATTCGCACGCCGTCGACGACCTCGTCGCGCGACGCCCCCGGATAGCGCGCGGTACGCAATGTGACATCGACTCCGCGGGCGGCCAGATATGCGCCGATGCGCTGCACGTAGGCCTCGCTGCCGCCGCCCTGCGGGTGCCCGGTATCCCGCCAGCACAGCAGGAGGACAGAACGGACGGGACGGTCAGACATCGTGTCGAGCGTACCGGTGAGTAGTTTGGGCGGGTGCAGCCCACCGCACTCTTTGCCCGACGAGCCCACCTGCGGCGCTCGCTGCAGCTGCTGAGCGAATTCCGCTTCGAGCAGAGCGACCCCGCCCGGTTCTACGGCGCACTGGCCGAGGACACCGTCGCGATGGTCACTGATCTGTGGACCGGTTGCACCGGGGAGCTTGCGGCGGGACGTTCCGTGGTGGACGTGGGCGGTGGGCCCGGTTACTTCGCCTCCGCGTTCGACAGTGCGGGGATGCGCTATATCGGGGTCGAACCCGATCCTCGCGAAATGCATGCCGGTCCCGCGGGAGACGCCGACGGCGGGGTGTTCGTGCGGGCGTCCGGGATGGCGCTGCCCTTCGCCGACGGCAGCGTGGACATCTGCCTGTCCTCCAATGTGGCCGAGCACGTGCCGCAACCGTGGCGGTTGGGCAACGAAATGCTGCGGATCACGCGGCCGGGCGGCTTGGTGGTGCTGTCCTACACGGTGTGGCTGGGGCCGTTCGGCGGGCACGAAATGGGGCTGACGCACTATTTCGGCGGGGCGCGTGCCGCGCAGCGGTACACCCGCAAACACGGCCACCGACCCAAGAACGACTACGGGTCGTCGTTGTTCGCGGTGTCAGCTGCCGACGGGTTGCAGTGGGCGGCCAGCACGGGGGCGTTGGTGGCCGCATTCCCTCGCTACCACCCACGATGGGCCTGGTGGATGACAGCGGTGCCGCGGTTGCGGGAGTTTCTGGTGAGCAATCTGGTGCTGGTTCTCCAACCTTGAGAATCCGCCGATTGGAACAGGTTCTCGTTTTTGTCGGAACTGGGTAATGTGACCTCCATGACACAGAGCTCATCCGCGACCGCGTTTCAGACCGAGTGGGACAAGCTGTTCATCGGCGGCCAGTGGGTCGAGCCGGCCACGGCCGAGGTGATCGAGGTGCACTCCCCCGCCACGGGTGAGCTGGTCGGCAAGGTGCCGCTGGCCACCCAGGCCGACGTGGACGCCGCGTGCGCGGCTGCCCGCACCGCGTTCGATGAGGGCCCGTGGCCTGCGATGAAGCCACACGCGCGGGCCGCGGTCCTGGCGCGCGCGGTGAAGATCATGGAAGAGCGCGCCGACGAATTGAAGTTCCTGCTGGCCGCCGAAACGGGTCAGCCCGCGAGCATCGTCGACATGATGCAGTACGGCGCGGCGATGTCGTCGTTCAACTACTACGCCACGTCCGCAGTCGACAAGTTTCGCTGGAGCGAGATCCGCGACGGGATCTACGGGCAGACGTTGGTGACGCGGGAGCCCATCGGCGTCGTCGCGGCGGTCGCAGCCTGGAACGTGCCGTTCTTCCTGGCCGCCAACAAGCTCGGTCCGGCGCTGCTGGCCGGTTGTACGGTCGTCCTCAAGCCGGCCGCCGAGACGCCGCTGTCGGTGTTCGCGATGGCCCGAGCGTTCGCCGAGGCCGGACTGCCTGAGGGTGTGCTGTCTATCGTCCCGGGCGGCCCGGACACCGGCCGCGCGCTGATCGCCAATCCCGCGATCGACAAGTTCACGTTCACCGGCTCCAGCGCCGTCGGTAAGGAGATCGGCAAGGTCGCCGCCGAACGGCTCAAGCCGTGCACGCTGGAACTCGGCGGCAAGTCCGCGGCGATCATCCTGGAAGACGCCGACCTCGACTCGACGCTGCCGATGCTGATCTTCTCCGGGCTGATGAACTGCGGGCAGGCCTGCGTCGGCCAGACCCGCATCCTGGCACCGCGGTCCCGTTACGACGAGGTCGTCGAGAAGGTGTCCGCGGGCGTGGCAGCTATGAAGGTTGGCCTGCCCGACGATCCGGCGGCCATGATCGGCCCGCTGATCAGCGAGAAGCAACGCGAACGCGTCGAGGGCTACATCCACAAGGGCATCGAGGAGGGCGCCCGCATCGTCACGGGCGGCGGCAGGCCCGAGGGTCTGGATTCGGGCTGGTTCGTAGAGCCCACCGTGTTCGCCGACGTCGACAACGCGATGACCATCGCGCAGGAAGAGATCTTCGGTCCGGTGCTGGTGGTCATCCCGTTCGACACCGAGGAGGACGCCATCCGCATCGCCAACGACTCGGTCTACGGACTGGCCGGCAGCGTCTACACGACCAACATCCCGAAGGCGATGGAGATCGCGAGCAAGATCCGCACCGGCACCTACGGCGTGAACATGTACGCCTTCGATCCGGGCGCGCCGTTCGGCGGATACAAGAACTCGGGCATCGGCCGGGAGAACGGCCCCGAGGGGATCGAGGCCTACTGCCAGGCCAAGAGCGTCCTGCTGCCGTTCGGTTACACACCTGAGTAGATCCGCAGCGGTGACCCTGCCAGGAAACTGGCAGGCGATGCCCAGGTTGCCCGGCTACGGTGGCGCCCGTTCGACCACCCGTAGCAAACGACCCTAGGGAGAAGCCCGATGGCAGTCTCGGTTGATCTGGCCAAATCGCTCGACAAGGCCTACGAGGACAAGTCGCTCAAGGAAATTCTCGATGCGTCGCCCGCGGCGCTGGCCGGCGTGACGGACGCCGACGCCAAACACCTCGAGGAAGCGTTCAACATCAAGACCGTGCGCCAGCTGGGCGCCAACAAGTTCTTCGCCGTCGCCGCCGCTCTGGTGGCGCTGGAGAACGCCGGCTGATCTTTCTCTCGCGAGCAGTCACAGAATCGCCCCTTTTCGCTCGAAAAGGGGCGATTCTGTGTCTGGTCGGCAAATCTAGTGACCCGTGAACGACGCGGGACGGCGCTCGATGAACGACTGCACACCTTCCGCGGCGTCGGCGGTATCGAACAGGGTCGCGACATCCGGGCGCAACCGCGCGATCGCCGCGGCATCGCCCTCATTGGCGGCGGTATGAGCCGAGGCCAGAGTGGCTCGCACGCCCAGCGGTGCCGCCCGGTCTGCGATGGTGTGGGCGATCTCGCGGGCCCGCGCGATCGCCGCCGCGGCGGTCTCGCCGACCTCCTGCACCAGGCCGATCCGATAGGCCTCGGCGGCGTCGAACTCATCACCGGTCAGCAACCACCGCATCGCGTTGCCCCAGCCGGTCTGGCGCGGCAATCGCAAGGTTGCGCCGCCGAACGGGTAGATGCCGCGCAGCACCTCGATCTGTGCGAAACGGGTATCCGCAGCGGCGACCCGAATGTCGGCCGCCAGCAGCAGTTCGATGCCAAGCGTCAGACACCGCCCCTGGGCCGCAGCTACGACCGGCTTGGTCCAGTCACCGTCGAGCCGCCACGGATCACGTCCGTCGTGCGGAGCAGGCAGGCTGCCGCCTGCGATGTGCGGGGCGACGTCGACGAGGTCGAGGCCTGCCGTGAAGTGATCGCCGTGGGCAAACAACACACCGGCCCGCAGGTCATCGTCGGCCTCGAGGAGTCCGTAGGCCCGGGATAAATCCGTGAGCATCGTGACGTTGAAGGCATTGCGCTTCTCTGGCCGGTTCAGCCCCATCAGCAGGACATGCCCATCCCGCTCCAAGGTCACCGTCTCGAGAGTCAACTCGGTCATGGACGGAGTCAACTGCAAAACATCAAATTATGCAAGACATCATAATTTCAGAATGTTCACAATCTCGCCAGCAAACACGTTGGCCAGCTGGTCACCTGCTAGTCTGCTAGGTGCCAGCACACTGGTTAGCCGATCGTTACTCGACGGCGGTTATCTCTGAATATGTTCGACAACATAGAAGGGCGGTGCGTGATGTGGGTCGTAGAAGTCAATATCGCCGGTCACCGGTTCACCCACGAGGTCCGCACACCGCACGCACCGACGCTGCACGTGAGCCCGCGCGGTCTGCTGCGGCGACCGGCAGTCCAGGAACGCGTTGCCTGATTCCGCCACCCCGCTCGCCCAGATGCCCGATCCCGTCGCTCCGCTCGCCCAGGCGCCCCGCAACAGGCGCGGTTCCACCCGCACCCGCATGCTCGTCAGCGCCGTCGAGGTGCTGCGGGAACGCGGCGCGGCAGGCGTCACCATCGACGAGGTACTGACCCGCAGCGGCGCCCCGCGCGGCTCGGTGTATCACCATTTCCCCGACGGCCGGAACCAGATCCTCGCCGAGGCGCTGCAACTGGCGGGCAACACCATCGGCACCGTCATCGACCGGGACGCCGACGGCGGGGGTCTGCCGTTGGTCCGCACCTTCGTGGAGTTCTGGGAGCGGCTGCTCGCCGAGAGCGACTTCACCGCGGGTTGCCCCGTGGTCGCCGCCGCGATCGGCCCGGTTGACGACGAACCGCAACTGACCGAGGCAGCAGGCGAGATCTTCGACCGCTGGCGCGCCGCGCTGACCCGAGCGTTCGCCGCCGACGGCTTCGACCGACCCGACGCCGCATCGCTGGCAGTCATGTGTATCGCCGCACTCGAAGGCGCCGTGGTGCTGTGCCGGTCCTCGCGCACCGCCGAGCCCCTACGCGACGTGGCTGAGCAACTCGAATTCCTCATCAAGTCACGCGAATTCGTCCGGCGCAACGGCTTGCCGACCACCAAGCCTTCGAATGAGGCCGTGCCCAACTGAGCACCGCGGCTACGCGAAAAACATTGGCCTGCAAAATAAATCAAAGACCCTGCAGTTGATCAACTGCAGGGTCTTTGATTGTGGCGGTTAGCACGCCGGTCAGATCGCGCTTCGGTCCACCTGCTGGGTGGCGATGACATCGTCCGATTTGGCTGCGCCGGACGGCAGTTCCTTCTCGGCGTCTGACCGCACCTCACGCTGCGTGTACAGCCAGATCGGGATGAATATCGCCAGCACGACGAAGCCGAGCCACGTTGAGGTCCAACCGATTTCGAGGCTGTTCAGGTAGACCACGCCGACCAGGCACAGCGGCACGTTGAACAGACCAAAGGCCAGGGCGACCCACTTCCAGCCATTGGGTGCCTTGAAAGGCCGCTCCAGCTTGGCGAAGGCCGGGTTGGTCTTTGCCTTGACGTAGGCGAACAGGCTGATGCCGTTGGCGCAGGTGTAGCCGATGGCCGCGGCCGCCAGGATGGCCGGGATGGACCCGGTGAAAATCAGCGCCATGTTGAATGCCGCGGTGACGAACATGGCAACGAACGGGGTTCCCTGCCGATTCGTCTTGCCGAACACCTTGGGGAAGTTGCCCTCCTCTGCCATGGAGTGCAGGGCACGAGCCGAACCCAGGTAAGCGGTTTGGATGATCAGGATCATCGCCGCGATCAGCATGACGATGGTGACGGTGGTACCGGCCTGGCCGAAGACGGCGTGGGCGACGGGGATGAGCGGTGAGATGGGCTCGGCCAACACGCCGTCGACACCGAGGACCCCGATCACTGCGGCTTCCACCAGCACGAACGAGAAGAAGCAGATGACGCCACAGGTGTACAGCGCCTTGGGAACGTCCCTGCCGGGCTTCTTGTATTCGGGAGCGTAGATGGCGGCCGTTTCCCAGCCACCGGTGCTCCACAGCGCGATGGAGAAGATGCCGAAGATGATCAGGATGTGATGCGCGTCCCAGGCCCAGTCGGCCGGTGCCCAGTTGCCGGTGATGTTGGCCATGTCAACGTGTCCGGTGGCAAAGGGCGCGATGGTCAGGACGGCCAGGGGGATCAGGGAAACCGCGGCGAGGATGTACCCGAGGATGGCGCCGTCCCGCAGACCGAACCAGTTCACCACGGACAGGCCGGTGAAGATCACCAGACCGGAGAGCAGGCCGAGCTGGTACTCGGTGAAGTGTGCGGCCAGCGCGGGGAACAGCCCATGCAGGTAGTTGCCGACCAGGATGGCGAAAATCGACAGCACCGGGTTCCACGCGAACCAGTAACTCCAGGCGCTGAAGCCGCCGAGCAGTTTGCCCTTGTCGTACTTGCCCGTGTAGTTCTTGGTCCGGAATACGTGCTGCACGAAACCGGGCAGGCCGGAGGCTTCGGGGAAGGTGGTGGCCAGTTCGGCGTAGGCGGTGTTCTGAAAGAAGGTCTGGAGAATGGACAGTCCCCAGACGAGGATCGCGGCGGCCGCGACGTAGCTGGGCAGGTAACCCAAGGACGGCAGGATCAGCAGGGGCACACCGAGCGCGATGGCCAGGCCCTGCTTCCAGTCGATCGACCTTTTCAGGTGATCAACTCCATCCAAAGTATCTTGACTCATGAGATTTTCCTTTGGTAGCGGTGAAACTTCGAACAGTTCTGCTGGCTGGCGGGAGGGCTGACCTGCCATCGCCAGCAGGATGAATCGGGCCGGCAGCGGATGCGTGCTTCTCGCGGCACCCATGACCGCCATAGAGATGTATGAGACGGGGCCATATTCAGTTGGAGGCGGAACGACGTCCCCGGGTTGGCACGGCTGCGCGGGGACACCAACTCAGATTTCGAAGTATCGGAAAGAGTGGGATTCCATACCGTCCGGATTGGGGCCGTAGGTAGCGACCATCCGCGCGTACACGGGTGCCGAGTACCGCGCCGTGCGTCCGGGATTCACGCGTGCCGTGTCACCGGGTCCCAGAATGACGGACTCGCCGTCGCACTCGATATGGAGTTCGCCCTCCACCACGAAGGCCGTCTCGGTGTGGGGGTGGAAATCCTCCCAGCCGCAGCTCTCCAGCTCCCACTCCGAAAGTACGAAGTCGTCCCAGGCGCCTACCGGGTCGGCATTGATGAATCTGCAGCGCATCCGGGGCCATTCGGCTTTCGTGGGCTTCATCGGCTTCGCAGGCCAGGAATCAATGGCATTCCCCGTCGTCAGCGTCGACGGCTGGGGACTGGATTTCGTCATTTCGCTATCCGTTTCTTCAGAGCAATGAGGCGAACCCGGCTGAGCCGGAATTCCGGCTATTCAGGAATCGACTCCTCGTTTTTCGCCGGCCTCGAATAAAACCCGAGACCGACGGGGCGGGCGATGTCGCTGAAAAGACATGCTTGAACCCCATCACCAACCGGTCTCTCGCACTGCTGCCAGTGCAGAGCCGTCAAGTGTTCAAGTCACCCTGTCGGGTGGATGCCGTTGTGGCCGTTGTGTTTAGACGCCGGCCTTGATCAACAGCGCATCCAACATCGTGAAAAACATGGACCGGAAATCAGCCGCCGTCGGATCGGTCATGTATTGGATGGCCGCTCCGTCGTAGATCATCAGGAATGACCGTACGAGCGCGGTCATGTCCATCTGGCACTGATCACCGTTGTTCTTGGCCGCGGCAGAGAAGATATTTCCCAACTCCACGACATAGGCTGGGTAAATCTTTGCTGCCAGCGGACTTACCGCAGCATTACGCGTTGCCCACAGAATGAGCTCGATCTCAGCGAGGAGGCTTGCCGGTTCTTCGGTCAATGAACGCCAGTACTCTTCGGCCACTTGTTCCACGGCCTTGCGGAGTCCCAGGTGAACCGAAATCTCGTGAGAGAACAGGTTCAAGTTCTTCAACCACGCTTCGGCGGCCGCATCCATGAGCTCGCTCTTGTCGTCGAAGCAATAATGTGCGGTGGCCAGGGGGGCGTTGGCCTCCTTGGCGATAGCCCGCATGGTCACTGACTGAACGCCTTTACGCCTCATTAGTTCCAGGGTCGCTGAAATCAGCTGTCCTCGTCGTTCGTCTGCGGACACCCGCATAGCCAACCCTCCAGTCTCCTGGTTTCGGTCCATCTGAGAAGCTTCCCCAAGATTATTGCTTGGGCTGCGAAGTTCCCATCTTGCGATCGCAGGAGACTGGAACATCGGATCAGCTGTGGGCGGGTTGCGGCCGGGTGTGCAGGACTTCGGTGTGGTGCACCAGCGAGGGTCCGGCGCCGGGGCCGGTGGCCTCGTCGTGTCCACC
>NZ_LZTB01000007.1 GCF_001665685.1 Mycobacterium sp. 852013-50091_SCH5140682 | reverse complement strand
ACTCATCAATCCGATGCAACGCCTCAGCAATAATCGCCCGACGATCCGCCCCAGCACCAACCATAAAAATCAACCCACGCTTTCCGGTAGGTCGGCGTCGGCGATCTCGGCGAGGTGGTCGGCGAGCTCCGTGACCGTCGGATAGTCGAAAACGACTGTCTGGGGCAATACCTCGCCCAAGGTCTCGGCAAGTGCGCGTTGCAGTATCACGTTCATCAACGAATCCATACCCAACTCAAAGAAATCCGCGTCCGGGTTGAGCGACTGAGGGGACGGCAAGCCCATGACGGCGGCCACCAGAACGCCGACATGGTTCTGCAAAAGGGCTCGACGTTCTTCCGGCTCACAGATCCGCCACACGTCTTTGATGTCGCCGACCGGTGGCGCGGCTGCGTCTGCATCCGGGCCGGCGGGCTCCATCTCTTCGATGTCGACGACACCGCCCCAGATCTCCGGGTGCTCCGACGCCAGCGCGCGGCCCAGCCCCCAGAGCACGGCGTCGGCCGGATCCGCAGGGTGATCGTCGGAACCGGGACTCCGGCCCAGGATGAACATCCTGGGTGGCACCGCCATCGTGGCGAGTGCGGCCGTGAGGCGCCTGGCCGTGTTGAACAGCCGGTAACCCCATTCGGCCAAGTGGCCTGAAGCCGAAACATCGGGGGCGTAAAGAACATTCGCAGCCCTGCCGAGAATGTCCGGCAACTCGCTTGCGGCTGCTCCGTCGGCCAGAGTGTCCATCGGTAGGACGGTCACCGCCGCTGCGTCCCCGATCGCGCTGCTCACCTGGGGCCCGCGTCCGTCGTCGGCGAACACCACCCAGGAACCATCGCCCGCAGTATCGGCAGCCGTGATCGGCCCGATCGGCCAGTCGGATTCATAGTTCCATCCGTTCGATCCCGCCGTGGCCGCATGACGCTGCGGGGTCGTCGGCTTGATCCACAACTGGGTGTGGTGCCACGGCGTCGCGGGCAACACCGGATGCGGTTCGGGCGGATGAAGTGTCGGCGGCGGTGTAGCGGTGTGAGCCGAGTTCAGATTGGTGTGGAACGTGTGGGTGTCGTCGCCGTCGCGCTGCAGGGTCGCCACGGTGTGGAAGTGCGTGCCTGCGAGAGTGTCCGCGATCGAATGGGTCAGCAGCGGGTGCGGGCTGATCTCGATGAAGGTGCCGTGGTCGGCCCCGGCCGCAGCGACAGCCTGACTGAACCGTACCGGGCGGCGCAGATTGGCGACCCAGTGATCGGCGTCGAAACGCATTGTCGGCGTGTGGCTCTGGTCGTAGGTGGTCGAGATGATCGGGATCGTCGGCGGTTTCGGCGCGAGATCGCTCAGCGCAACCCGCAGGTCGGGTAGCACGGGATCGATGGTCGGGTGGTGCGACGCGACGTCGACGTCGATGCGTCGCGCCAACCTGCTCTGCTGCGCGACTTTCGCGATCAACATGTCGACGTCGGCCGGTGGGCCGGCGATCACCGTCTGGGTCGGCGAGGCATAGACCGCCAGCGTCACCTCCCGGTACTCGGCGATCAACCCCAGCGTCGAGGCGGGATCCAGCTCGAGCAGTGCCATCGCGCCTTGGCCGGCCAGGCGTGACATGAGCCGGGATCGGGTGGCGATGACGCGCAGGCCTTCGGCTGGGGTGAGGGCGCCTGCGGTGACGGCGGCGGCAACTTCGCCCATGGAGTGTCCGATGACGGCGTCGGGGACCACACCGTAGTGGCGCCACAACTCGGTCAACGCGAGTTGCAGGGCGGTCAGCACCGGTTGGATACGTTCGATACCGGTCAGAGGTTGTGCGGTTTCGAGCACCTCGCGCAGGGAGAACCCGACCTCGGCGCGGAACGCGGGTTCGAGGGTGTCGACGGCGGCGGCGAAGGCGGGTTCGTCGGTGAGCAGGCGGCGGCCCATGCCGGCCCACTGGGAGCCTTGCCCGGAGTAGACGAATACCCGGCCCGGCCGGCACAGCCCTTCATGCGGCCGGACCAGACCCGGGGCCGGACGTCCGTCGGCGAGCGCCTGCAGTGCCTGCGCCGCCTGGGTGTGGTCGCGGGCGCAGATGGTGGCGAAGGTGCGGTGGTGGGTGCGGTGGTGGTTGAGGGTGTGGGCGACGTCGGCGAGTCGGACTTCAGCGCCGGGGCCGGTCATCCACTGGGCGAGCATGGCCGCGGTCGCAGCGATCCGCTGCGAGGACTTACCCGACACCACCAACGTCGTCACCGGTGAATCCGGTTCCCACACCGCGGGTTCGGGAGACGGTGCCTGCTCGATGATGATGTGCGCGTTGGTGCCGCTGACCCCGAACGAAGACACCCCGGCCCGCCGCGGACGCGGCACAGTGGGCCATTCCATCGCCGGCGATGCGATGGTCAACCGGGTGGCGTCTTGGCAGGCGTGGGGGGTGAGTTGGTGGAAGTTGAGGTGTTTGGGGATGTAGCCGTAGCGGACACT
>NZ_LZTB01000006.1 GCF_001665685.1 Mycobacterium sp. 852013-50091_SCH5140682 | reverse complement strand
GGCCTGACCGGCGGCCGCCGCCGACTTCACCCGCTCCAATTCCTCGATCCGCCGATGCAACGCAGCCTCGTCAGCACCCTCACTGACCTGCGCCAACCCCGCGGTATCGAACATATGTGCGATGATACTCACAACCCCGACAAGTTGACTCAGCTGCGGGTAGCAGCACGGTCGGCGAGCAGACCGTAGATGGGTCGCGACCGGAGAACCATGGCGACCAGCAGCGCGGTGGCACACGCACCGAGCATCGGTGGCAATTGATTGGTGGTGCCGGTGAGTTCGGTGGCGAGGATCAGACCGGTTACCGGTGCGTGCACGCTGGCGGTGAAAAACGCTGCCATCCCGATGAGAGCGAGTGCCGCCGGATTGGGCGCCGCATGCGGCATGAGGTGGGCGGCCACGAGTGCGACGATCAGCCCGGCGTCGGCGCCGAGCACGAGCATCGGCGCGAACAGACCGCCCGGCGTCCCCGCCGCGTAAGACGCGACACCGAGGACGAACCGCAATGCCAGTACCCCGATGACGGCCCACGTTGTCCCGTGGCCCAGGAGTGCTTGCTGAGTCAGGTTGTCGCCGCCGCCGACGAGGTCCGGCGCACACCACAGAAGGATGCCGACTCCGCCACCGATGGCGGCGGCGCGCGCTTCGACGGGCCAGCGGCTGGTGTCGGCCTTGTGCAGACCGAACATGAGGGCCTTGTTGTACAGCACGGCGAGAACGCCGGTGACGATACCGACGGCCACGACCCAGCCTGCGTCGGCGAGGCGGGGCGCGGCCAGCTGCGGCATGTGGAACTCGGTGCCGGAATGGACGAGGGGGAAAGCCACCATGAACCCCGACGCCGAAGCCACCAGGGTGGCGAGGGTGGTCCGGGGGTCGAAGCGCTTGACGAGCTCCTCCAACACGAACACCCCACCTGCGATGGGCGCATTGAAGGCGGTCGCGAGGCCGGCCGCGGCGCCGCCGGCGGCGAGGATCTGCAGGTCGGCACGGGACCGGCGGGTCACCGATGCGACGGTCACCGCTATCGAACCACCCATCTGCACCGACGGCCCTTCACGGCCGAGCGCCAGGCCGGAGCCGAGCGACAGCAGGCCACCGACGTACTTGATCGGCAGAATCCGGAAGCGGCCGGGCTCGGCTCGGCCTTCGACGACCGCCTCGACGCGCGGGATGCCGCTGCCTTCGGCGTTCGGCTCGACACGTGCCACCAACGCCGCCGCGACCGCCGTGCAGGCCGCGCAGATCAGTACTACGACGATGAGGCCCCACCAGGTGCCGTGGGCCCAGCCGGACAGCGATTCACGCCACTTCGCTGCCTGATCCAGAAGCAGTCGGAAGCTCGCGGCGGCCAGGCCGGTCAGTGCGCCGACCATCGCCGCGGCCAGTACGAAGCCCACCAAGCCTTCTGCGCCTTCGCCACTGTTGTCGACGGGGCGGAAGGTGGGCTTCTGCCAGCCGGTCAGCGTGCTGCGTAACCAGCGGCCTGCCTGTCCGTCCAAGTTGCCCACCCCTGTATCCGTGTCGCGGTGACAGTCAACCAGCCGACCGGTCTCAAAGCTGAGGTAGGTCGTGGTTCAGATCGTGTCGTCGCGGCACGCCAGGGCCGCCGCAACGAACTCGTCGCGAACCGGATTGTCCACCGCGGCATTCCAGATCAGGCTCACTTGGCTTGGGGCGATGTCCTCGATCGGCACCACCCGGACGTCGGGGCGTCGGTAGTAGGCGGTGGCTGATCGTGGGAGCACCACGAAACCTTCACGCGCGGCGACATGTTCGAGTTTGTCCTCCACGCTGCGGATGGCGCTGCGCGGTGGCGCCCAGTGCTGTTCGGGCGGGGCCAACGATTTCCACTCGGGTAGTACCTGGGGGTCGAAGAGCAGCTTGTGCGTGCGCAGTTCTGCGAGCCGCACAGAAGGCTTGGTAGCCAGGGGATCGCCGGCGGGCAGCACCGCGTCGAGTGGCTCGGACAGCAGGGGAGCAGTTCCCAGCCCCTCGTGATCGAACGGTTCGCGCGCGTAAACCACGTCGAACGCGCCACTGCGCACCACGTCGACCTGTTCGAGCAGGCCCACCTGACGCACCACTGCCTGCCGGTGTGGGCCCGCAGCTTCGAAGGCCGCCGCGGCGGCGGTAGCCCGTAGGCCCGGCGACACCCCGACCGTGATCGTCGTGGTGGGCATCGCGGCACGCAATCGCAACTGCACCGCGGAGATCTCGTCCAGCAGATGCTTCGCATCGATCAGCAGTTGGTTACCGGCCGCGGTAAGTTGGGTGCCACGCGAATCCCGGACGAACAGCTGCACGCCGAGTTCCGTTTCGAATGACCGGATTTGGCGCGACAACACGGGCTGGGCGATATGCAGCCGCCGCGCGGCGCGGCCGAAGTTGAGATCCTCGGCGACCGCGACGAAGTACCGCAACTTGCGGATGTCGAGGTCCGGCAGCGTCATACCTCCAGGGTATCGACACTCGACCAAAAGGGTCTTGGACGCGGGCGCTGCTCGCGTGGACGGTGGAGTCATGAGCCTCAAGAACGCACGCGTCCTCATCATCGGCGGCACCTCCGGAATCGGACTGGGTGTCGCCTCCGCTGTCGCCGAGCGCGGTGGCATCCCCATCGTGGCGTCCCGACAACAGGCGAGTGTCGATCGCGCACTGGCCACCCTGCCCGACACCGCCCGCGGCATGACCGTCGATCTCACCGACACCACCGCTCTGGGCCGGATGGTCGACGAGGTCGGCGCGATCGAGCATCTGGTGTACACCGCGGGCGATGCACTGGCACTGGCCCCGCTGAGCGCTCTGACGCCGGAGTCGATCAACAGTTTCCTGCTCGTCCGCTTTGTCGGAGCCCTCACCGCGATCAAGGTTTTCGCGCCGCAGATCACGCCGGGAGGGTCGATCACGCTCACCAGCGGGACCGCCGCCGAGCGTCCCGGGCTGGGCGTTCTCCCGACCGCGGTGTGCGGTGCGATGAATGCGATGACGCGGGCGCTTGCCCTCGAGCTGGCCCCGCTGCGGGTGAATACCGTTGCGCCGGGGCCGATTCGGACACCGCTGTGGGACACGCTGAGTGAGACGGACCGACAGGCCATCTACGACCAGTTCGCCAGTCAACTACCCGTCGGTCGCATCGGCGAGGCCGGGGACACCGCGCGGGCCTACGTGTACCTCATGGAGCAGGAGTTCGGTACCGGCGTGGTGCTCACCGTCGACGGTGGCAGCACGCTGTCCTGAGGGCGTTCCGAGACAAGCGCCGGGCGTTCGCCACGCGAACGCCGGACACGGCGTCAGGTGGCCGAACATGCCACCTGCACGGTCAATTTCACGGTCCGCTGTTTTCAGGTGGGGTGACGCTGGTTTGGCTGCCTGCGGGTTGCATGTCTACGTGTATTTTCACATTGCCGGGATCGTCGGCAGCGGCGATTGCGTCGTGTGCCTCGTTTATCGGGTAGACCTTCGATATGACGGTGTCGAGTTGGATGCCGTGGCGCTGAAGGAAGGTCAGCGCCTGTGGCCAGATTTCGCTTGACCCGGTGGTCCCGTAGATCGTCAGATCTTTGGCTTGGATCAATCCGATGGGTGCGCAGACGTGCGGATCGGTGCAGATACCGATATTGAGCACGCGGCCACCGAATTGTGCGAGCGAGAAGGTGGAGGCGAGACCGGGCGATGAGCCGGATGCCTCGATGACGAGCGAGCCACCGGCCGAGCCGGTGAGACGTTCGATGTCGTGCTGAGGCTCACGGCTAAGGGCGACTGGGTCGATGGTGTGAGTTGCTCCGAGAGCGAGGGCGAGTTCTCGCCGGTGAGGGTTGGGTTCGACGATGACGGTGGTTGCACGGTTGGCGGCCGCAATTGCCGTGGCCGAGAGACCAACCATGCCGGCACCGATCACGACGACGACGTCACTGGCATCGCATCCGCCCGCGGTTTTGATTCCCTTGTAGGCGATGGTGAACGGCTCGATGAGTGCGCCCTGGTGGAAGTTGATGCTCTCAGGCAACTTGTGAATCAAACGGGCGGGGGCTCTGAAATATTGGGCGCCCGCACCCGGGTAGTCGAATCCGAACCAGGTGTTCGGCGCGAGTACGCATTCGCCAACGACGGGGTCTCCGGGCGCGAGGTGAGTCACGTTGGCGCCGACTTCGACGATCTCGCCGGACCATTCGTGGCCGGGGGTGACCGGCCCGGTGATGCCCAGTTGGTCATCGAGGTGCCCGTGGAGTAGCTCGATGTCGGATCGGCACAGTCCGACGATGCGCGAGCGGATGACGACCTCATCTGCCGAGATCGTGGGGTACGAACGGTCGACGATTTCGATATCGCGGTTCTGGGTGAATTGGATTGCGGTCACCGTGCCGGGCCGGTCTTGCTGCGCTGTTGTCAAAGCGAATTCCTCTTTCAGCGTGGTGTCTGCCCGGTCAGGCGGCGGTGTAGCTGCCGCCGTTGACGGTGTACTCGGCACCGGTCACCTGCTTGGCGATATCGGAGGCCAGGAATACGATTGCCGCAGCTACGTCTTCGGGTGCCCCGATGTGGCCAACGGGCAGTTTGCGGACTTCAGTGGCAAAGTGCTTGATCGCTGATTCTTTGTCCATGCCGTATTCCTCGGCGAGGCTGTCGCCAAACCCGCCCGCCTTGTCCCATTGGGCTGTGCGGGTCGGGCCAGGAGAGACGATGTTGCTACGTATTCCCATGGGGCCAAACTCATTTGCCCAGGACTTGGACAGATTGATCAGCGCGGCCTTGGTGACGGAGTAGTCAACGAAAAAGACGTCGGGCTGGCGGCCGCACTCGCTGGCGACGGTGACGATTGATCCGGAGCCGGCCTCGATCATGCTGGGTAGTGCCAAGCGGGTGAGTCGGACCGCTGACAGGAAGTTGATTTCGATGGCCTTGCGCCAGTCCTCGATCGTTGTCGAGAGAAAGCCCTCGCGGTAGGGAAACGTGCCGACGTTGTTGACCAGAACGTCGACGGCCTCGAATCGGTCGAGCGCGGCCGTGACGAGATCGGCGTTGCCTTGCTCGGTCGACAGGTCGGCTTGTACGGGCAGTACCCGTTCGTTGAGATCTGTCAGGGAGCTGGTATCGAGATCGCCGCCGACGACGTTGGCGCCTTCAGCGAGCAGCAATTGGACTGTGGCGTATCCGATTCCAGATGCCGCACCGCTGACGATTGCAGTCTTGCCTTTGAGATTGGTTTCCACGTGGTCGGTCCTTCCTATCAGCCAAGCTGTGGCGTGTGCCACAGCGGTAGTGCTACTTTTGCCGTCCGCACCCATAGTTGTCTATGACGACTTTTGGGGTACGGCCATAATTTTTCTTCTATACCGACTGGGCGGTGTGTATGCGATTGAGACAAGTCGAGTATTTCGTTGCGGTGGTGGAGGCAGGGTCGATCACCCAGGCGGCCGCAAATCTCTATCTAGCGCAGCCGTCGCTATCACACCAGATCACCACGCTAGAGAAGGAACTCGGTAGTGCGTTGTTTGAGCGGCTTCCCCGCGGATTGCGGCTGACTCCGGCGGGGCGGGCGTTCCTGATCGAGGCCAAGCGGATCGTCGCCGATGTGGCACGTGCCAAGCGGGCCGTTCAGTCTGTGGGAGACGGAGTGATAGGGGAATTGGAGATCTCGACAGTCACGTCGCTAGCCGCGGGTATCGTGCCGTCGGTCGCGCGCAGTTGGCGGTCGAGCCATGCGAAGGTGGCGTTGCGGTTGCACGAACACACCCACGCGCACCGACTTGAGGAGGGACTGGTCAACGGGGTCGGTGATTTTGGCTTTGGCCCGCAGCCGCGGCTTCCGATGGGTGAGGTCGTAGATGTCGGAGCCGAGGAGTTCGTATTCGTCTTGCCGGCCGGCGACCCGCTCGGCGGGCAACAGACCGTCGATCCGCGCGAACTTGCCGACAGACCGTGGGTGCTGTACGACGCTAACCACGGTCTGTCGGAGGTGGTGACGGCAGTGTGTTCGGCGTTCGGGTTCTCGCCCACCGGTGCGGTTCGAACCTCACAGGTGCAGACGGCGGCGCAGCTGGCCGCTGCCGGCCTGGGGCCAGCGTTGTTGCCGTCGAATGTAGTGCCGGGCGATATCGATGCGGTCGTGTTGTCGGCGGAGCGTCCGCTGATCCGCAAACTATCGGCCTACGCGCGCGGCCCGATGCCCCCGATTGTGCGCAGCTTCGTCGAGGAGATCACGAATCCCCGCCATGGCCTGTTGCCATTGTCGGATGTGCTGCAGGATGTCTTTGTTCTGTAGGGCCGCCCGGATCGTCTGGGGAGCGGTTCGCGTGTGTGTCGGCGCCGCTGTCGTGTGTCTCGGCGAACCGCTCGGCGCTGCGGGTGCTCGAGCGCACAGCCAGGCGCATCGTGAAGCTGTTGAGCACGAGAGCGAGGATCAAGAAGAGACCGCGAATGTAGGGCTTGAGGAAGATATCCACGTTGAGCTGGTCTAGACCGTTGTCGAGAACACCGTAAATGAGCAGACCGAGCACGGTGTGGCCCATACCGCCGACGCCACCGAACAGGGAGGTACCGCCGAGTACAACGGCGGCGATCGCGGGCAACAAAAGGTCGTTTCCGAGTTCGGCCTGCGCCGATCCAAGTCGGCCGATGTTGAGAATGCCGGCGAACGCCGATAAGCAGGCCGCCATGATGAACACATTGCGAGTGATCGCCCTGACTGGGACACCTGAGAGTTCTGCTGCGCTCTTGCTCGCACCGGTCATGTAGATGTGGCGGCCAAATCTGCTGCGCTGCAGCAGAACATGACCAGCGAGCAGCGTAACTGCGGCGACCAGGCAAACGGTCGGGATTGGCCCGATCTTGCCTCCGCCGAGTGTCTTGATGAGCGGGGGCACCGAGTACAGGGTGTTGCCTTGACTCCAGTAAAGCGCCCATCCGCTCGCAACCTCGTAGATCGCCAGCGTGGCGACGAAGCTGGGAATCGAGGCGCGGTTGATGAGCACGCTGGCTACCCAGCCGAGGAAGCCGGCCAGTGCGATCGGTATCAGGATCGCTATCCAGGCTGTTCCCTCCGGGAAGTGGCCTTTGCCAAAGAGGAAGAGGCCAAAAGCGTTGCCGGAGAAGAATGTCGCACACGCGACGCCGGCAAACGAGGATATGTTGGCCACGGACAGATCGATCTGCCCGAGGAGCAATACCATCGTCAGGCCGGCGGCCATGACGGCCAGCACGGACACCTGCGAGGCGATGTTGCTCAGGTTGGCACCGGAGAGAAAGGCCTTGGGCGCCAATGCCGTAAAGACCACGATGAGCAGGGTCAGGGCGGCCGCGGGGCCGAGGATGAGGGCGTTGCTGGTGGTCCAGTCGGCCGGCGACCGTCGGCGTGCGCGGGTTTGCGGGCGGGTAATCATACGGTGGCCTCCACGAGGTCTCGGGAATTGACGGTGCAGGTGTGGAATTCGGCGACCAACGTCCCGCGTCGTGCGACGAGAACACGATCGGAGACGGCGAGTGCGGTCTCGGGCTCACTGGTGGTGAGTAGGATTGAGGTACCTCGATCTCGCAGATCGGCGATGGTCCGTAATACGTCGCTCTTGGCGCGCAGATCCATACCTCGCGTTGGTTCGCTGAGAACCAAGAGTCGGGGAGGATGGATGAGCCATCGGGCGAACAGGGTTTTCTGCTGATTGCCGCCGGACAGACTGTTGATCGGCGCCGAGGGCCGTCCACCGCGGATGCCGAGCCACGCAATCATGTCGCCTGTGAGAGTTCGTTCTTTGGCCGGGGTCAGCGACAGCCTGTTGATGTGCCGCAGCGCTGGCAACGTGACGTTGTCGGAGATGCTGCGTTCGAGCGCGAGGGCTCGACGTCGATCACCCGGAATGTATCCCACGCCAACCTCGCGCATCATTTCAGAGTTCTGCTTGTCGCGGATGTGGCCCAAGACAACCAACTCGCCACTATCGATACGCGCCATGCCGAACACAGAGTTAGCGAACTCCTCATGCCCGCAACCAATTTCGCCGTAGATGCTGACAATCTCGTGCTGGTGGATCTCGAAGTCGAAATGACGCACGCGCGGAGCGATGTGCACTGATCGACTGCGCAGCACCAACGGCGCAGTGGAGCGTGCGGGCAGCATGGTGCCGGTGTCGCCGTACGTGGTCGACAGAACTTTGTCCGGGTCGCCGAGCGACAGTCTGAGGAGTTCGCGTTTGGTGGTGGTCGCGACATCGACAGTCGCTTCGGACCGGCCTCCACGCATGATGGTGACCCGGTCGGTGTGGCTCATGATTTCGTCGAGGAAGTGGCTGATCAGGATGAACGAAATTCCCTGCTGCGCCATGGAGCGGACCAGTTTGAACAGCACTCGCGTTTCAGCCGGGCTCAGGGCGCTGGTGGGTTCGTCCAGGACGATAACCCGGGCGCCCGAGGACAATGTCCGACCGATCTCAACCATCTGCTGCTCGCCGACCGGCAATGTGTCGACAGTCCTGCGCGGGTCGATATCGAGCCCCATTTGAGCTAGTTGTTCGGCGGCGCGTTCGACGATAGAGCGGGGGCGTACGATGCCGCCGGCAAGGTCGAGGCCACCGCCGGAGCTGCCAACCATGTTCTCGGCCACCGAAAGTGGACCAAACAGTGACAGTTCCTGATAGACCACGGCGATACCCGCGGCGATGGCGTCAGCGGGGCCGGTGCACTCCAGGCGTTTACCTTCGAAGGTAATCGAACCGCTGTCGGGGGTGTGTACGCCTGCGAGGGTCTTGATCAGGGTGCTCTTACCGGCGCCATTATGGCCGAGGAGGGCATGGACTTCACCGCGACGCACCTCAAGGTCGACGTCTGCCAGTGCCTGAGTAGGGCCGAAACGCTTGCTGACTCCGCGCAGCTGCAGGATCACCTCGCCGCTCTTGCCCTGTTCGGTTCGGGGTGACGGTAAACCCTGTTGATTGATGTCAGGCATAGAGCACACCCGGCTGCTGCAGAAAGCTCACCGATGCCGCGTTGTCCCTGGAGACCAGCGGCCCGGTGACGGCTACATGCTCGGGAAGCTTGTCAACGGCTCCAAGTTTCCATGCCAGTCCGAGAATCACAGGCAGGGAATGGATCTGACATGACGAATGCCGGAACGTGGTATAAAGGCGGCCGTCGTCGACAGCCTTGATGGCATCGGGCATTCCGTCGACACCACCGATTTTGATGCCTTGGCGGCCTGCGTTCTCGATGGCGTTGAGGGCGCCGAAGGCCATGTCGTCGTTCTGGCAGAAGCCGACCGAGATCTCGGGGAATCGGGTGAGGTAGCTCTGCCAGAGATCCTGTGCTCGCGATCGGTCCCAGCGGGCGAAGTCCTCGGTGAGCAACTGCATGTTCGGAAACTCTTTGAGTGCAGCGTGAAATCCTTGGTAGCGGCCCGATTCGTCGCTGCCGCCGGGCATTCCGCGCGTATTGATGACGGTGCCACGCCCGTTGACAGATTCGAACAGCTTCTTCGACACCTGATAGCCCATGTCGTAGGAACTTTGCGTCACGGAGGTCAGCACCGTGACCTTGTCGTCGGGGCCACCGATATTCGAGGTCATCTCGAACACCCCGGTGCCCTTGGATGCGATCTTGTTCACCGGATCGACGATGGTGCCGGCGGTTGTGGCCGTGATACCGGCGAGATCCCAATGGCGATCGGCGGCGGAGTCCAGCGACGAGCGCTGCTTGTTGCTATCGCCTTGCCCGTCGATCCAGGTCAGGTCGATGCCGTAGACATCGCACCAGTGCTGCATGGTGTCCTTGCCCTGCGAGTACCACGAGACCGTCAACGAGCCGTTCGTGCCGAGCATCTTGAGGTTTTTCCCCGACGATGACATCGCAGAGGTGACGTTTTTGGGATCTTCACCGGACAGTTCATAGATCGCGGTGCCTCCCACAGCGAGGGCCACCGTGCCAGCCCCCAGATACTGCAAGAGACGGCGACGGCCCATCGTCGAATGGGTCTTTACAAGTTCCTGAGCCTCAATCACCGACTCAGGTATAGGTTTTCCCTCCGGAACGGGCTCCTTGGCATTGCTGTTCGATGCGGGATTGTCCGAGTCTGACGGGGAAGACATTTCAACTCCTCGTGAACGAGTCGCGGTGACACGATGTGCGACCGTATGCGCGGTCACGGTGCCCACCGAATGTGCTCTGTTTCATGCCGAGAGTCGACTATCGAAAACTCGGGATACCCATACAGATGGACCTATACATAGCGGCCGTCTATGGGTTCCTCGGAACTAATCTTCTTGTCGGCCATGGCCAGGACGTGCACTGTTGATGCCTAGGGTGATTCGTGGTGATTCGCCTCACCCACCGGATAGGGCATGGGAGTAACCGATGTACGGATTCGTGATGAGTGATCTGGGGATCGGCCGGCGCGAACGGCTCAAAGACCCCACCCCGCGAGCCGGCGATGTGATCGTCGCGCCAGATTACTCGGGTCTGTGCGGCACCGACATCCACATGTTCAACGACGGCACTCTCACACAATTGGACGCCCTGCCACTGGTCATGGGCCACGAGTTCGTCGGTCGCGTCGTAGAGGTAGGCGCAAGCGACCATGATGTACCCATCCCGTTGCGTGTCGGTGATGCGGTCGCAGTTGAACCGATGCTTCCCTGCGAGCGCTGCCACCAATGCGCAGCAGGTCGTTTCAACCTCTGCTCCAACTGGTCTCATCTCGGGATTCTTGAGAACGGTAGTTGGGCCGACTTCGTCCGTGTGCCGGCCCGCCGCGCCACGAAACTTCCCGACGGGGTCACCACCTATGATGCAGCACTGGCCGAACCGCTGGCCTGTGCGGTGAATTTCGTTGTGCACCGCGGTCAGCTCCAACCCGGAGAGGCGGTTCTGGTGCTGGGCGCAGGACCGATCGGGCTACTGAGCATATGTATGGCGAAATCCGCTGGTGCCGAGGTGGTTATCGTGTCCGAACCACACACGTACCGTCGAGAAATGGCGAGTGCGGTCGGCGCGGACATTGTTGTCGACCCGATGACCCAGGATCTTGCCGACGCGATCCGCACCGCGCTCCCCAACAAGCTCGGCGTCGATCTCATCGTCGAAGCGACAGGGTCTAAATCCGCTGTATCCCAAGCGATCACGATTGCCGCTCCCGGATCACGCATCGTCATGTCCGGACTCGGAGGTGGCCTCACTCCGGTCGACAGCGACGCCCTCGTATCTAAGGAACTGACGATCCTCGGCGGCTTCGCATCGCGCAACGCCATGCAAGCCGGCCTCGACGCGATCGCCGCCGGCTATATCTGCACCGCCGACTTCGTGACAGCAACCTATCCCTGGGCCGATGCCGAACATGCCATGCACAAAGTTCTCGCCGACCCTGAAACCTGCAAGATCCTGTTCACCCACGACACGCCATAACCGAGTAACCCCACCAGAAAGGACACAACATGACACAAGCAAACGAGGCACTCACTGATCAGCCCCTGGCTGGCAATCTTGTGGGGGAGAACTTCGAAGGCTGGTCGGAAGACATCAAACGCGACTTCTCCGACAACGCCTTCAACGGCAAGGTCGGGGGCAAGTTACTCGCCGAGACGCCCCGCGCACGGGTCTGGGAGATCCGACTGCAGCCGGGCGAGCGCGTCAGTGCCCACCGCCACGTCCTTGACTATTTCTGGACGGCGATCAACCCCGGATCCAGCCGCCAGCACACCTCCGACGGCACCACTCGGGAAGTCTCCTACGAGGCTGGCGAAACCCGCTACTTCCACTTCGGCCGCGGCGAGTACCTCCTGCACGACCTGGAGAACATCGGCGTTGCCGAACTCGTCTTCTCGACCGTCGAGTTCCTTGAGTCGGCCAACGAGCCACTCCCGCTGCCATGACCGCGACAACAGCGCACTCCGACAGTCGCCTGACCTTGGATGGGCTGGTGGTCATTGTGACCGGTGGAGGCAACGGAATTGGCCGCGCCACCGCGCTGCTCTGCGCGGCCCGCGGCGCAGCGGTCGCGGTGGCCGACCTGCGTAGTGATGCGGCTGAAAGGGTCGCTTACGAGGCCGCTGAACTAGGCGCGAAATCGGTTGCGGTTCAAGCGGACATCAGCAATGAGTCCGACGTGGAGCAGATGATTGCGCAGACGGTCGATCAACTCGGACCCCTCTACGGAATCGTCAACAACGCCGGCATGATCGTCACCCGTGACCTTGTCTCCACCTCCCTCGCAGTGTGGGAGGCCACCATGGCCGTCAACGCGCGCGGCGTCTTTCTCGGCTGCCGGGCGGCCGTGCGCCAGTTCCTGAGTACCGGAACCAAAGGCGCGATCGTCAACACCGGCTCGATCTCGGCGTCGGTGGGGCTGGCCGGCCAGCCCGCCTATTGCGCGAGCAAGGGTGCGGTCCTGCAGCTCAGCCGCCAGATTGCCGTCGACTACGCACGCGACGGCATCCGATGCAACGTGGTGAGCCCAGGGTCAGTCACGACGAACGTCCTGACCGACTACCTGCAGGGTCAAAGCGACCCCGACGCTGCCGAGGATCAAATCGTCGCCGCTCACCCCATCGGGCGGCTCGCCGACCCCCAGGAAATCGCGGAGGCAATCTGCTTTGCGCTGGCCCCGGCATCGTCGTTCATCACCGGCGCCAACATCGCCGTTGACGGCGGTTACACGGCGCAGTGACCATCCCGGCAACATCTCATACAGCGAAAAGGAGAAATGTGTGACAACCAACCATCCCATCGCCCTTGTCGCGGGATCGGGCGGTGTCATCGGCCGCAACGTCATCGACCACTTCGTCAGTACGGGCGTCACCACCAGGGGCGTGAGTCGCCGCGTTCCAATCGACCACACCGGCTGGCAACATATCTCCGCCGATATTCTCGATGCCGCGTCGGTCAGTGACTCGTTTGGTGCCGTCGCGGATACCACCCGCTTGGTTTTCGCCGCCTACATCGAAAAACTCGACCCGATCGAACAGATCGAGACCAACGCATCACTGTTGCGTAATACCCTCGACGGATTGAAAGAAGTGGGGGCTCCGCTCGAGCACGTCACCTTGTACCAGGGGATGAAGTACTACGGCATCCACTTGGGCGGATCGAAAACCCCTGCACGCGAAGATGATCCTCGTCTGATTGTGCCGAATTTCTATTATGACCAGGACGACATTCTGCGTGAATATGCAGCCACGGGCGGGTTCGAATTCACCATTTTCCGGCCTGAAGCGGTGATGGGATACGCGCAAGGTACCCCTATGAATCTTTTGATGGTTCTCGCTGCGTACGTCACCATCACGAAGAAACTGGGCATTCCGTTGAGGTTTCCCGGCCCCCATTACGCGTACGATCAGGTGTTCTATCAAATGACCGATGCGCAGCTTCTCGCTCATGCAACCGCCTGGGCGCCCACCGATGATCGAGCGGCCGGACAAGCATTCAATCTGACCAACGGCGACGTGCTGCGCTGGCGGCACCTTTTCGAGGCTATTGGTGCACACTTCAACGTCGAGGTCGCCGAGCCGCAGCCTTTTACGCTCAACGAGCACATGCCATTTTATGCTGACCTCTGGGACCAGATCGTCGCCGAGCACGGTCTGACCCCGACTCCATGGTCCACCCTGGTTGATTGGCGATTCGGCGACGCCATCATGGGCTCGACTTCGGACAACGTCAGCTCGACCATCAAGGTGCGCAAGGCCGGATTCGACGAATGCCACGACACCATCGATCGCACACTCGAACTCCTCGATGACCTCGCCGAGAAGAAAATCATTCCGCCCGCACGGTAAACACACCTCGTTCAATACTTCCGCTCCGGCTTCGCCATCCGTCACTGACGACGGAGGACCATCCGCCGAGTTCCGCTACGACTGTCGAGAGGCAGTGAAGATCGACCCAGAGCGTCGGCGATACTCGGCCGATAGTCACCGCTGTGCAGTTGGTGGGCAAAGTATTTCGCACTCTGTGTCGACTCTGGGGAAGGCGGCGACCGTAGCGTCGGAAGGAAAGGTCCGGTACCGGCCGGACCTCCAGAAGGCGAGGTCGTCATGAAGCTGTCGGATACCCGCATGCACGCCCGGTCGGGCCTGGAATTCACCGCGATCGGCTACGGCGGGGCGCCGATCGGCAACTTCAACGGGGTGTTCACCGACGCCGAGGCTCGTGACCTCGTGGACCTGGCCTGGGACCAGGGCATGCGGTATTTCGACACCGCACCCGGATACGGCAACGGGCTCAGTGAATACCGGCTCGGGCACGCGCTTCGTGACCGCGACCGCGCCGATACCGTGCTGTCCACCAAAGTCGGCCGGGTACTGCGCCCGGAGATCGACGCGCCGAGCACCAACGGCCAATACCTCGACATCCCGCCGTTCGTGGCCGAATTCGACTACAGCTACGACGGGGTCATGCGTGCGGTCGAACAGAGTATGCAGCGGATGCTCACCGACCGGTTCGACATGCTGTTCATTCACGACTGCGACCACTACACCCACGGGGCCGCGCAGCCCGAGTTGTTCCGGCAGGCCGTGGTGAGTGCGTTCCCGGCGCTGGAGTCACTGCGCGATCAGGGCGTGGTGCGAGCGATCGGGTTCGGGGTCAACGAGACCGATGTGATGGTCGAGGCCGTCAAGGCCACCGACGTCGACATCTGCCTGCTCGCGGGCCGGTACACGCTGCTGGAGCAGGAACCCCTCGACACATTGTTCCCGCTGTGCGCCGAACGCGGTATCGGCATCGTGCTGGGCGGCGTCTACAACAGCGGGGTGCTGGCCACCGGTCCCGTTGACGGAGCCCGGTTCAACTACGGCCCTGCGCCGGCGGAGATCTTGGCGAAAGCCGCTGAGCTCGAAAGGATCTGCCGCAGGCACGGGGTGGCATTGCCTGCGGTCGCCGTGCAGTTCGCGTATGCGCACCCGGTGGTGACCAGCATCTGCCTGGGCGCGCGCAACCGCCGCCAGCAGGTCAGCAACGCGGAGCTGTTCGAATCGCCGGTGCCGCAGCAGGTCTGGGCCGACCTGCGCGACGCCGGCCTGATCCGCGACGACGCGCCCACCCCGTGAGCGGGCCTACTCGGTGAAGTGGGGCGCCTTGAACGGGTTCAGGGCGCCGGCGTCGATGACGTGTGCGGTGCCGGTGACGTAGCGGCCGTCGTCGGAGGCCAGGTACACCACAGCGTTGCTGACATCGACGGGCTCCAGGAACGGTACGGGCAACGCGTGCATCGCGGTGAGTGCGGGCAGCGCATCCTCCTGGGTCGCGCCCTCCTTACCGCCTGCGAACAAGCGGTTGTAACGCGGGTTGTTGATCATCAGGGTGTTCACGTTCGTCGGGTTGATCGAATTGACCCGGATCCCGTACGGAGCGAGCTCACCTGAGAGGGTGCGCATGAGTCCGTTGACGCCGTGTTTGGCCGCCGCGTAGTGGCCGACGTTGAGTTCCACGGTGAGCCCGGAGATCGAGCTGATGAGGATCACGGCCCCACCGTCGTTCTGCCGCAACAGGGTTGGCACCGTCGCCTTGATGGTCTTCCACACCCCGGTCAGGTTCACGTCGATCTGGTCGGCGAACTGCTGCTCGGAAAGCTCCCACAGCGGCGCGGTGTCGTTGAGCGTGCCCGCGTTGGCTACCACGATGTCCAGGCGGCCCAGTTCGGCCACCCCGGCGGCCACCGCCTCCTGCATCCCGGGCAGGTCCCTCACGTCCACCTCGGCGGCGAAAATACGCCTGCCCCGGCTCTTGATCAGGTCGACCGTGGTGGCCAGGTCGTCGAGATCGGCCATCGGGTAGGGGACCGAGTCGATCTGGCGGCAGATGTCGAGCGCGATGATGTCGGCCCCCTCTTCGGCCAACCGCAACGCGTGCGAGCGGCCCTGTCCCCGTGCCGCTCCGGTGATCAACGCAACTTTGCCGTCGAGACGGTTCATGTGCAGTGCTCCTTGTTCGATGGATGAGGTTGATACACAACAGCTCCGCCGCCCGTGGACTGTGGGTCGCAACGGGTGGCGGAGCTGTGGGGGGTGCTACTGGTGCTGCTCGCTGGCGCGCCGCTCGCGGTACTCGTCGGCGCGTTCGTCGGTGATGTGCGGCAGCGGTGGGAAGTCCAGCCAGCCGGGCACGAACGGGCTGGCCAGGTCGCGATCAGTGGGGATCTCGACCAGGACAGGGGCTTTGGCGTCGAACGCGCGCTTGAACGTCGGTTCCAGATCGGCCGCCGAATCGACCCGGAACGACTCAAGGCCGAATGATTCGCCGAGCGCCTTGAAGCTCGGGCTGTACGGCGTGCCGTCGGGCCGGTTGAACTCGGTGCCGATGATCCGGTCGGTGGCGTTGCGCTGGCCGCCGCGGATGGAGATGTACCCCGAGTTGTCCTGCACGATGAACACCACCGGGATGTCGTGCTGGATGGCCACGCCGATCTCCTGGGCGGTCATCAGGAAATCGCCGTCACCGGTGATGGTCGCGACCTGACGTTCTGGCGCAGCCAGTTTGGCGCCCAACGCGGCGGGCACCGGCCAGCCCATCGACGAGAACCCGCCCGTGGTGAGGTGGGTGCGCGGCTCATACACCGGGAACGTCTGCTTGACCGCACCCTGGGTGTTGCCCGAGCCCACCAGCACGATGCCGCTGCGGTCCATCACGTTGCGCAACGCCGCCAATGGGCGCTGCAGCGTGAACGGGAACCGGTCGGTGTCGCGGCGGCCGGCCAGCTCGGTCTCCCAGTCGGCCTTGCGCTGCGCGACCTCGGCGAGGTACTCGGTGCGGTCGGGCTTGGCGGGCAGCGATGCCACGATCGCGGCCACCGCGGGCTTGGCGTCGGCCAGGATGCCGACCTCGGCGGGGTAGATCTTGCCGATCTCGTGCGGGTCGATGTCGATGTGGATGAGTTTGGCCGGCGGGAACGAGAACGACTGTCCCTTGGCGTAACTCGACGCGGACCAGTCGGTGAACCGACAACCGATGGACACCACCACGTCGGCGTTGGCCGCGAGGTAGTTGCCGTGGATGGTGCCGGTCTGGCCGACGCTCCCGACGAACAGGTCGTGGTCCTCGGGGAACGCGCTCTTGCCGTTCCACGTCGTCACGACGGGGATGTCCAGGCCTTCTGCCAGGGCGCGCACCTCGTCGGTGGCGTAGGCGCTGATCGCCCCGCCCCCGACCACGATCACCGGCCGCTGCGCGGTGGCCAGCAGCGCCACGGCGCGTTCGATCGCCTCGGGATCGGGGTATTGCAGCCCGACCGGAAGCCGGCGGGCCAGATCATGGAAGTTCACCTCGGCGGTCTCGGCGTGCAGGTCCCACGGCACTTCGATGTGGGCCGGACCGCGCCGGCCGGTCAGCATCGTGGAAAACGCGCGGTGCATGATGAACGGCAGGTCCTCGATTCTGTTGGCCACCCAGCTGCGCTTCGAAACCGCTTCTGCCACTTGAGGAAAGCCGTTGTCCTTCTGGCGCTCCAGCTCCTGCAGCACGCCACGGCCACGCATGTGGCGCGGCGGGCCGCCGGTGATCACCAGCACGCTGGTGGAATCGCTGTAGGCGGTGGCCAGCCCGAGCACCGTGTTGGACGCGCCCGCACCGATCGAGGTCACCGCGGCCATCGGCTTGCCGGACACCCGGTAGAACCCGTCGGCCAGATGGACCGCACTCTGCTCGTGGTAGGTCTGGATGAACGGGATCTTGGACTCGTCCTCGTTGAACGCATCCATCAGACCCCAGATGCCGTGGCCGGGAATGCCTGCGACGTAGGGGACGCCGTACTCCTTGAGAATGCGGGCGATGACCTGTCCGCCGTTGAGCCTGGGCATGATGAGTGTCCTTCGTGTCGGGTGACTATCGGGATGGATACAGCCTGACGCCAGTGTGCCCACTGGTCGACACCGGTCGTTAGACTCAGTTTGCGCAGCGGATGAGTTAGTGACTGCACAGGTTGTCGGCTTTCGGCGTGTTGTCATTGGACGAATTGCCCCGTGAAACGGAGGACAGCCATGGCGATGACGGTGCGAGCCGCACTACAACTCGAGGTGTTCAGCCGGGTGCCGCTTCAGGTGTACGCCGGCGAGGAACACCTCGACCGCACGGTTCGCTGGGTCCATCCGACCGAAGTGCCCGATATCGCAAGGTTTCTCACCGGCGGCGAGATGTTGCTGACCGCCGGGCTGGGCATCGGGTCGACCCCCGAGCGGCAACGGCGCTACCTCACCGAGATCGCCGACGCGCAAGCCGCTGTCCTGGTGATCGAGCTGAGTGGGCGGGCTTTCGGCAGCATGCCGCAACCGTTGATCGACGCGGCGCGCGAACGCGGCTTCCCGTTGGTCGGGCTCGATGGCGAACTGCCCTTCGTCGAGGTTTCGGCGCAGGTGCACGAGTCGATCGTCGACCAACGGGTGCTCGACCTGAGCGCCTACGAACGGCTCAACGCCACCTTCATGCAGCTGCTGCTGGCCGGCCGTGATCCGGTGCTGTTCACCGACGCGCTGGCCGCCGAGGTCGGTCATCCGGTGGTGCTGGAGGACGCGACCCGCCAGGTCATCGCGTACTCCGGCCCGTCGATCGACGGTGACGCCGTACTCGCCGAATGGGAACACCATTCGCGCATCGACCATGACACCGTCGGCGGCGACGCCAGCAACGCCAACTCCGCTCACAACTGCACCCGGCGAGCGGTGGTGCTGCGCGGTGAACGCTGGGGCTGGCTGCACGTGCTGCACGGCGGAACTCCGCTGGCTGGGACCGCCGGCTACGCGCTGGACCGGGCCACCGACGGGATTGCGATCGCCCTGCTCGGTGCGCGCGAGAGCGGCGCGAAATCGGCGCAGCGGCAAAACGCTTTGGTGAACCGGTTGTTGCTGGGCGACATCTCCGGTGAGTCCTTCGTGACCAGGGCCATGAGGATCGGCCGGGACCTGCGGGACCGCGCACTGCTTGCGGTCTACGTGTGCAAGGAGACCCCGCCGGGCGCCACCAGTGACGAGGCCATGGAGGAACTCTGCCGGTCCCTGCACGTGCCTGCCGTCGTGGCCGACGTCGGCGAGCACACGCTGGCGATCATGGGTTTGTCCCGGACCAGCTCGGAAAAGCAAGTGGTGCAACGGTTGTCGGCGGCCAACGTGCGGGCGGGAATCAGCCGCCCGGTCAGCGCGGGGCAGCTGCACACCGCGGTCGACCAGGCCCGCAGCGCGGCGTCGGTGGCCGCCGCGCGACCGGACAAGGCGGTGCACCGCTTCGACGACCTCGGCGTGCTGCGGTTGCTGGCCTCGCTGGCCGGTGGCCCGGAGCTGGCCCGCTACATCGAGGACGAGTTGGGCCCGCTGCTCAAACACGATGCCAACTCGACCAGCCCGCTGTTGCCGACGTTGCGCACCTACCTGTCCTGTGACGGCAACAAATCGCAGGCCGCCCAGCAGCTCTATGTTCAGCGCCGCACGCTGTACTACCGCCTCGAGCGGATCACCAGCCTGCTCGGCCGGTCCCTGGACGACCCCGACACCCGGCAGGCCCTGATCTTCGCAGTGCGGGGCCACGACCTGCTGCAGCGGCAGGAGAATCGCTGAGCTTGCACACAGTGTGTAGTCCCTGGCGGGATGCTGCGCACTCTGCGGGTCGTGCCCGCGCGGCGGCGCTCCTAGATTTGGGATAACCCGCATTGCGGGCAGCCCATCGTCCTCTCAGCCCAGAGGAGCCCGTACATGTTGTCGAAAAAATCCCTGCCATTGGCGGCAACGCCCTCGATGTCACCCGCGGTCGCCGCGCTGCAGACACAAGTCCTCTCCGCACCCGCCGATGTCGTCGAGACCGACATCGCGATCATCGGGTCCGGCATGGGCGGCGGCAGCCTGGCCTACGCGCTGCGCGACTGCGGCGCCGACGTGCTGATCGTCGAGCAGGGCGACTTCCTGCCGGTGGAGCGCGAAAACTGGTCGTTCGACGCGGTGCACACCAAAGGCCGCTACAAGAACTCCGCCGCGTGGTACGACACCGTCGCCGCCAAGGAGTTCGTGCCCGGCAACTATCACTACGTCGGTGGTAGCACCAAGCTCTACGGCGCGACCCTGCCGCGGTTCCGGGAGAGCGATTTCGACGCTGTCGAGCACGCTGACGGCGTATCGCCGGCGTGGCCGATCAGCTACGCCGACCTGGAACCGTTCTACGGCGAAGCCGAGCAGATGTTCTGGGTGCACAGCAACAAAGGGGAGGACCCGACCGACCCCTGGCGGTCCACCGACTACCCGTTCCCCGGCGTGCCGCACGAGGGCGCCATGGCGCGGCTGGTCGAGTCGGCGAAAAAGCAAGGGCTGCATCCGTTCTCCTCGCCGCTGTCCATCGATTACCGGCCCGGCGGCGGTTGCGTGCGCTGTTACACCTGCGATTCGTTCCCCTGCATGATCGACGCCAAGGGCGACGCCGACGTCTCCGCGGTGCGGCCCGCACTGCGCGCAGAGTCACGCAACGTCCGGCTGCTCACCAATGCCGAGGTCACCCGGCTGGACACCGACGCCAGCGGACGTCAGGTCACCAGTGCCCGGATCGTGCATGCGGGCAAGCAGATTCAGGTACGGGCCAAGAAGTTCGTGATCGCCTGCGGCGCCGCCAACACGGCTGCGCTGCTGCTGCGCTCGGCCTCCGACACGCATCCGCACGGCCTGGCCAACTCGTCGGACCAGGTCGGGCGCAACTACATGGCCCACGTGACCACGTTCTTCCTGGCCATCGATCCGCGTCGGCAGAACGAGGCCGTCTACCAGAAGACCATCGGCATCAACGACTGGTACCTCGCCGGACCGGACAACCGGTACCCGCTGGGCAACGTCCAGGGCCTCGGCAAGCTGCGCGGCCCGCAGGCCAAACTGGGCAAGCCCTGGGTGCCGATGCCGATTCTCGACGAGGTCACCAAGTACACCCTGGACATGTTCATCCAGTCAGAGGATCTGCCGTTGCCGGAGAACAGGATCGCGCTGGGCGACCGCGGCCAGATCACCGTCACGCGACGCGCGACCAACCTCGCCTCGCACCACGACCTGATCGCCCGCATGAAGAAGGTCGTCCGCCGGGCCGGCTTCCCGATCGTCATGACCCGCAGCCTCGGGGTCGAGGCCACCTCGCACCAGTGCGGCACGGCCCGCATGGGTACCGACGCCGCCACCAGCGTGGTCGACGCCGACCTGCGCAGCCACGACGTGGACAACCTGTGGATCGCCGACAGTTCGGTGTTCGCGTCGTCGGCGGCGGTCAACCCGGCCATCACCGTGGCCGCGCTGGCCCTGCGCCTCGGCCGCTCCGGCGCCCTGACCGCCTGACACTCCCAAACCTACTGAACCACTGAGGAATTGACGATCCATGACCATGCTCGACGAGTTGGCCGACGACACCGCGCGCGTGCTCGCCCCGTTGTTCGAGCCCATCACCCTGGGCAACGTGCAGATCCGCAACCGCGTCGTCATGACCGGGCACGGCACCGGCATGGCCAAGGACTATCTGCCCACCGAGCAGCACGTGGCGTACTACCGGGAGCGTGCCATCGGCGGAGCGGGCCTGATCGGCATGGCTTTCCCGCAGATCCACCCGACCTCGCAGGATGTCCCGGGCGAACCGCGGGCCTGGCTGCCCGAGATCGTCCCCGGCCTGCGCCGGATCTCCGATGCCGTGCACGAGCACGGGGCTCGCATCGTCATGCAGCTGGGACACGGTGGCCGACAAGGACATTCGACATTCACCGAACGCGCTCTGTGGGGTCCGTCGAACACGCCGTGCCCGTTCAACCTCGAAATGCCCAAGGAGATGGAAACCGAGGATATCGAGGAGATCATCGAAGCCCACGCCATCGGCGCCAGGCACGCCAAGCAGGGCGGCATGGACGGTGTCGAAATCCATTCCGGCTACGGCGGTTACCTGCTCGCATCGTTCCTGTCGCCGTTCTCCAACCACCGCACCGACGAATATGGCGGCTCCCTGGAGAACCGCATGCGCATCGTGCTGCGGGTGATCGATGCCGTGCGTGCCGAAGTGGGCCCGGACTACCTGGTCGGGATGAACCTGCAGGGACACGATTTCAGCCCGGGTGGACTGGAAGTCGGCGACGCCCAGCAGATCGCCACCGCCATCGCGGCCACCGGCAAGATCGACTACATCTGCGTCAAGGCGGCCACCTACAACGAGGCCCACCAGAACGTGCCGGACATGCAGCACCCCAAACGAATCTGGGAAAACCTGGCGGCAGCGGTGAAAGAGGTCGTCGACGTCCCGGTGATCGCGGTCGGGCGGATCAACGATCCACTCGACGCGGCCGACATCCTGTCACTGGGCCACGCTGACATGGTGGCCATGACCCGCCAGCAGATCGCCGACCCCGAGACGGTCAACAAGATGAAAGCCGGACGCCTCGACGAGATCCGCTGCTGCATCGGCTGTAACCAGGGCTGCATCGATCGGCTGTTCAACGTGACGCACTCGTCGTGCGTGCACAACCCGGCGGCGGGGTATGAACTCGAGCTCGGAATCGGCACCCTGGTGCAGGCCACCTACCGGCGTTTGGTTGTCGTCATCGGCGCGGGCCCGGCCGGTATGAAGGCCGCCGAGACCGCCGCCCGACAGGGGCACGAGGTGATCCTCATCGAGCGCCGCAACCGCACCGGTGGCCAACTGCGGATCGCGGCGAAGATCAAGGGCCGCGGTGAGATCGCAGGCGTCATCGACCATCTGGGCGTGATGATCGGCAAGTACGGCGTGGACCTGCGACTGGGCTGGTCACCGACGGCCGACGAGGTACTCGCGCTCGATCCCGACCACATCATCGTGGCCACCGGATCGGCGCCCGGCGCCGACATCGTGGGCAACCTGGCCCAGGGCATCCCGAACACCCCCGGGCTGGACCAGCCTCATGTGCTGTCGGTGTGGGATGTGCTCGATGCGGACAAGCCCGTCGGTCACCACGTCGCGATCGTCGACGACGGCGAGGGTGGCTGGAAGGGCATCGGGCTCGCGTTGCAGCTGCAGGCCGACGGTCACCAGGTCGAGTTCCTCACGCCGCTGCCCTATGTCGGGGCGAAGCTGGGTCCGTTCAGCGCCAACCTCGCGGTGCCTCGAATCCTGAAGTCGGGCATGTCGACCCATCCGTTCACCACGATGACGGCCGTCGACGGACCGACCCTGCGCATCGTCGAAAAGGGTGCCCTAGGCACACTGGAGGGCATCGACACCGTAATCCTGGCGGGCTGGCACCGCCCCGTGACCGAGCTCTACTTCGCGCTGAAGAACCGAGGCGTGACAGTCGAGCGGGTCGGCGACGCCGTCGCCAGCCGCACGATGATGGAGGCTGTGCACGAGGGTGAGCGCGCCGCGAGGCGGGTGCCCGCGACGCGGTGACCGGATACAGGGCTTCGCGGGTCGCCGTCTTCCTGCTGTTCGCCGGGTTCGGGGTGTGCATCTCGACCTGGGCGGTGCATATCCCCACCGTGCAGCAGCGCACCGGCATATCCGCGGGTGTCTTGGGCACCATGCTGCTGCTCAACGGGGCAGGGGCGCTGGGCGGCATGCAGATCAGTGGTCCGCTCGTCGACCGGTTCGGCGCGGGACGGGTGGCACTGGCCGGTGCGCTGGCGATGGCGGTGACACTGGCGCTACCGCTCAACGCTGGTTCGGCGGTGGCGCTTGCGGCCGGGTTGCTGGCGTTCGGAGTGTGTACCGGCATCACCGACGTCGCGATGAACGCGCGCGCCGTGGTCGTCGAGCAGTCGGCAGGCAAGCCCATCATGTCGGCGTTTCACGCGGTGTTCTCGGTGGGTACCGTGCTCGGCTCGTTGGTCGGTGCCGCCACCTTGGCCGCCGGGTGGTCGATGCCGTCGACCGCGGTGATGCTCGGGGCGGTGTGCGGTGTCGCCGCGTTGGTGTCGGCACCGAATCTGCTACGGACCCAACCCAACACGGTGACGGCCGCACCGGCAGGTGACACCCCGCCCGCCGCACCTGCGCGTCGGCGTTTCGTCCTACTCGGCATTCTCGCGTTCCTGCTGTACCTCGCCGAGGGTTCGGCAACGGATTGGAGCAGCCTGCACGCCCAGGATGCGCTGGGTACGTCGAAGGCTGTCGGAGCCCTTGCGTTCGCGGCGTTCGTCGCGGCGATGACGGTCGGCCGGTTCACTGCCGACTGGGTCAGCGGCCGGGCCGGACCGGTGGCGGTGATCCGCTACGGTTGCGCGGCCGCCGCAGTCGGGATGGCGGTCGTGCTGCTCTCCGGTGCCCTACCGCTCACTCTGGTCGGCTGGGTCGTCTTCGGGCTCGGATTGTCCGGGGCGGTACCGCAAGTGTTCAGCGCGGCAGGCAACCTGGGGTCGGCCACTCAGTTCTCCCGCGTGGTCGGCGGCGGCTACGTGGCCTTCCTCGCCGGCCCGGCGGTGATCGGTTGGCTGGCCGACGTGGTGACTCTGCGACTGGCGATGGCCGTTCCGCTGCTGGCGGTCCTGGTGTGCACTCTGGGTGCGCGTGCAGTGCGGCGGCCGCCGGTGCGATCAGATGCGGCGAATGTGCGCAGCGAAGCTGTCGATCCTTGCACATAGTGAGTCTGTAACCGGGCGTTCGCTGCCCAGAGACTGGTAACTACGCCGAAGCCCCAGGTCATCGGCGCCAGCTACCCACTCAGTGCAGCAATTCGAGGGAGAACCACCGTGTCGGTCATTCTCAAGGCGCCGGCCGCCCAGGGCGGAACACCACACAAGAGCAACCCGCAGGTCGTCGACACCGTCGGACGCGTGCTCGACGCCATTCGCGCAGAAGGTGATTCCGCGGTCCGCAGGTACTCCGAGCAATTCGACAAGTGGGCGCCGCAGTCTTTTCGGCTCAGCGAGGCAGAGATTGCCAAGATTGTCGCCGACTTGCCCGGCACCGTCGTCGACGATCTCTCCTTCGTGCAGCGTCAGGTACGCGATTTCGCTCAGGCACAACGTGACTCGATGCTCGACATCGAGGTCGAGACACTGCCGGGTGTGCGCCTCGGCCACAAACATGTGCCGGTGTCGGCGTCCGGCGCCTACGTTCCCGGCGGGCGTTATCCGCTGACCGCGTCGGCGCACATGACCGTCGTGACCGCCAAAGTGGCCGGGGTGCCGCGCGTCGCAGCCACCACACCGCCCAACCAGGGCACCCCGCCTGCCATCAGCGTCGCCGCCATGCACCTGGCCGGCGCCGACGAAATCTACGTCCTGGGTGGGGTGCAGGCCATCGGGGCGCTGGCGCTGGGTACCGAGACCATCGACCCGGTCAACCTGCTCACCGGCCCGGGCAACGCCTACGTGGCCGAAGCCAAGCGGCAGCTGTTCGGTGAGGTCGGCATCGACCTGTTCGCAGGGCCGACCGAGGTTCTCATCATCGCCGATCACACCGCGGACCCCTTCGTGGTCGCAGCCGATCTGCTGAGCCAGGCCGAGCACGGCCCGGATTCGCCGGTCGTGCTGATCACCACGTCCGAGCGAGTGGGGCTGGAGACCATCGCCGAGGTCGAGCGCCAACTGGTCAACCTGCCCACCAACGGGATCGCCGCGGTGTCCTGGGCCGAGCACGGTGAAGTGCATCTGGTGAACACCATCGAGGAGGCGTTCGCGCTGGGAGACCACTTCGCCAGCGAACACGTACAGATCCTCACCGAAGAACCGCGGCGGGCGCTGGCCGAGATGCAGGACTACGGGGCCCTGTTCCTCGGGGAGAAGACGTGTGTGTCCTTCGGCGACAAGGCGATCGGCACCAACCACGTGCTGCCGACGCTGGGTGCGGCCCGCTACACCGGCGGCCTGTGGGTCGGCAAGTTCTTGAAAACCGTGACCTACCAAGAGATCACCGATGCGCGGTCGAGTGCTGAGCTGGGTCGGCTGTGCGGACGCGCCGCCCGGCTGGAGAACTTCGAAGGGCACGCCCGATCCGCCGACGTGCGGGCCGCCAAGTACGGCGGTGACGATCTACCGTGGACCGAGCACCGATTCGACCGGGTTCCGGCGACCGCGTCGTCGGAGAATTGAGACATGACCGACGCCCATCAGCCCAAGGTTCCGACCATGCGGTCGGTGGACCACGTCGCCTACACGGTGCCCGACCTGGACGAGGCCGTCGCGTTCTTCGTCGACCATTTCGGTGCTGAACTGATCTTCACCGACGGCCCGTTCGCCGACGCCGAATCCGACAGCATGCGTCGCCGCCTCGGCGTCGATCCGCGGGCCCGGTGCACCCTGGCCATGCTTCGGCTCGGGCAGCACCACAACATCGAACTGTTCGAGTACGACGCACCGGACCAGGTCCGCGTGCCGCCCGCCAACAGCGATGTCGGGGGACACCATCTGGCGTTCTACGTCGACGACATCGACGCCGGATACGCCTACGTCAAGGCCATCTCCGGTGTCGTGGTGCAGGAGGGCCCCAACGGGGTCGATCCCGCCGCTCCCGTGGCGGGGCAACGCTGGTTCTACTTCCGGTCGCCGTGGGGCATGCAACTGGAACTCACCAGCTGCGCCGAGGGCGGGTTCTACGACGGGCTGCCCGGGGCGCGGGTCGCCCCACCGAGCGAAACGTGGCGGTGATGACCGACGTGACACTCGCGGCCGATCCAGAACTGCGCATCGAAGAGGACTCGATGGGCAACCGGGCCGTCCCCGCCGAGGCGTATTACGGAGTGCACACGGCCAGGGCGCTGGAGAACTTTCCCATCTCCGGTATCCCGCTGTCGGCGTATCCCGAATTCGTCAACGCGCTGGCGGCAGTCAAACAGGCTGCCGCGCTGACCAATTGCGAGCTGGGCCTGCTCGATTCCGCGCGCTGCACGGCCATCGTCGCGGCATGTGACGAGATCCGTTCGGGGCGGCTGCATTCCAGCTTCGTCGTCGACGTCATCCAGGGCGGCGCAGGAACATCGAGCAACATGAACGCCAACGAGGTGATCGCCAACCGGGCGCTGGAACACCTCGGCGCGGCCCGTGGCGACTACCACCGGCTGCATCCCCTCGAGCACGTCAACCGGGGCCAGAGCACCAATGACGTGTATCCGACTGCGATCAAGGTCGCTCTGCAGATGTACCTGTCGGAGTTGCACGATGCGCTGCAAGAGGTGTCGGTAGCGTTCCGCGCCAAGGCCGATGAATTTCGCGATGTGTTGAAGATGGGCCGGACCCAACTGCAGGACGCCGTGCCGATGACGCTGGGCCAGGAGTTCGGCGCCTATGCGGTGATGGTCGCCGAGGACGCCCAGCGGCTACGGGAGGCGGCGCGCCTGGTCACCGAGATCAACCTCGGTGGCACGGCCATCGGCACCGGACTCAATACCCATCCTCGGTATGCCGAGCGGGTGTGTGCCACGCTGAGTGAACTCACCGGGATCGATCTGTCCACCGCGACCGACCTGGTGGAGGCCACCCAGGACGTCGGCGCCTTCGTGCAGGTGTCCGGGGTACTCAAACGCACAGCGGTCAAACTGTCCAAGATCTGCAGCGATCTGCGGCTGCTGTCCTCCGGGCCCAGGTCGGGCCTGGGTGAGATCAATCTGCCTGCGGTGCAGGCGGGTTCGAGCATCATGCCGGGCAAGGTGAACCCCGTGATCCCGGAGGTCGTCAACCAGGTGGCCTTCGAGGTGGTCGGCAACGACGTCACGATCAGCATGGCCGCCGAGGCCGGGCAGTTGCAGCTCAACGCGTTCGAGCCGATCATCGCGCACTGCTTGTTCACGTCGGCTGCGCACCTGACCGCTGCGTGCCGCACGCTGGTGCAGCGCTGCATCGTCGGGATCACCGCCAATGAGCAGCGGCTCGCCGAATCGGTGACCAACTCGATCGGGGTGATCACCGCGCTGGCGCCCTACCTCGGCTATGCGGAGTCGGCACGAATCGCCAAGCGGGCGTTGCACACTGGGGCCGCCATACCCGATCTCGTGGTGGCCCAGGGGCTGATGTCGGCCGAGCGCGTCGCGCAGCTGCTCGCACCCCATGCCCTGCTGAACCCGCAGCCAACAGTTCAACCGGAAGAGGAGCCGCAAGCGTGACCAACGTTCTGTACCTATACGGCGGATGGCCCGGCCACAGCCCGTACAACATCGCCGAGTGGACCCGCGAACTGGTGGTCGACGAGCTGGGCTTCGAGATGGAGGAGTCGCAGGACATCTTCACCCTCGACCGCGATCTCACGGGCTACGACCTGATCATCCTCGGCTGGAACAACGCATTGACCACCGAGGATCTGTCGGACTCCCAGGAGGATCACCTGCTGGCGGCGGTTGAGGCGGGCACCGGAGTGGCGGCCTGGCATGGCGCGGCCGCCGCGTTCCGGTCAAGCCTGCGCTACCACCTGATGCTCGGTGGCGACTTTCTCGCCCACCCCGCCGGCGAGGGATATCCCCAGCCGTACGACGTCACGATCACCGACCGTGAGCACGCAGTGACCAACGGGGTCAACGACTTTCCCGTCGCGTCCGAGCAGTACTACATGAGCGTCGACCCCAACAACACGGTGCTCGCCGAGACCACCTTCAGCGGTGAACACTTCCCGTGGCTGGACGGCTTGACCAGCCCGGTGGCCTGGGTGCGGCAGTGGGGGCAGGGACGCGTCTTCTACCACTCCGTCGGCCATGCACCGCAGGACCTGGCCGGTGACGACGTCCGTCGCCTCACCAAACAGGGCATCGCCTGGGCGGCGCGGCAATAGCCGCGCCGCCCCGCGGTATTGCACGGCGCCTCCCAACGCCCGCGGAGGCGCCTTGACCTGCATGTTTAACCGCCGTTTCGGGCATCTTGCCGCCGCCAGCGGGTACACGTAATGGGAAATCCATGCACTACTGGTTTCACGAAGTGGGTCTGCCTGCGCGTGCCAACGGCGACCAGACTTCATGTGTGGTCGCAGTCACATGACCCGGGATCCAACGCCACCGCATCCGCGCGCGTCCGGCGACTTTGACCAGATCAGCCCATAGCAAGAACCTGAATCCGAGGAGATCGCACATGACAGTGACAAACGGCGGAGGTGGGTCGTTCGGCGGCGACGACGCCCACCTGCGCGTGTTGGGCTACGAAGAGAAATTCGACCGGAAGATCGGGCAGTGGTCGAACTTCGCGCTCGGATTCCTCTATCTGTCGCCCATGGTGGGTGTGCTGTCGATGTTCACCCAGGCGCTCACCACGGCGGGCCCGCCGTCGATCCTGTGGCTCGTGATCGCGGCAGGCGGACAGCTGTTGGTCGCGATGGTGTTCGGCGAGATCGTCTCGCAGTTCCCGATCGCCGGCGGTCTCTATCAATGGGCCCGGCGCCTGTGGAACGGCCCCTACGCCTGGATCATGTCGTGGATCTACATCGCGGGCATCGTCGTCGGCTGCACCACCACCGCCATGTTCAGTGCGGATTTCGTTCTGGCACTGTTCCATTCGGATTCCAACATCTCGTCGACGCCGCTGCAGAAGCTGATCATCGCCACCGCTGTTGTGCTCATCTGCGTCGCGCTGAACTCGACCGGATCCAAGACGCTGGCCACCATCGCCAAGATCGGGTTGGCCGCTGAGGTGGCAGGCATCGTGGTGGTTGGCCTGTACCTGCTGATCTTCGCTCGCAAGAACAACTTCTCGGTGCTGTTCGACACCATGGGCACTGCCCACGACGGTGATTACCTCAGTGCCTTCGTCACCGCCGCGATCATCGGCCTGGTGCTCTACTACGGCTTCGAGGCCTGCGGCGAGGTGGCCGAGGAGACACCCAATCCGTCGCGGACCATCCCGCGCTCGATGATGCTGACCGTGATCCTCGGCGGGGCCGCCGCGCTGTTCGCGTTCGTCGGCTACATCCTGGCTGCGCCCAATCTGCAGGACATCGTCGACGGCAATGTTGCCAACCCCATCACGGCCATCCTCACCGGTACTTTCGGCGAGACCGGCACCAAGATCTTCCTCGTCATCGCGCTCACCTCGTTTTTGGCCTGCGTCATGGGCCAGCAGGCTGCAGGCAGCCGGTTGATCTTCTCCTTCGCCCGTGACGATATGTTCCCCGGTGCCAACATCTTCAAGAAGATCTCGAGCCGCAAGGTTCCGGTGAACTCGACGATGCTTGTTGCCTCGCTGTGCATCTGCTTGTTCGTGATGCTGTACTTCCTGCCCGATGCGCTGTTCCGGGTTGCCGCGTTCCAGATGCTGGCCGGCTACTTCGCCTTCCAGATGGTGGTGTTCGCCTCGCTGCGGGCCCGTGCCAAGGGCTGGAAGCCCGGCGGCAACTGGTCGCTGGGCAAGTGGGGTTGGCCGGTGGGCATCGGCGCCCTGATCTACGGTGTGCTGTCGATGATCGTGCTGGCCCGGCCCAACGGTGACCCGAGCCTGCACTTCTTCGACCGCTGGATCGCCTTGATCGGCTTCCTCATCGTGACGGCCGTCGGTCTGGTGTACATGGTCGTGGCCAAGCCCTACCGGCACTCGACTGCACCGGAAGGCGACGCGATCGAGATCGCCGACCTGCTCAGGGCGCACCGCGCCAAGCACGATATGGAACAGTTCGCCGGCCAGGTGCCGCTGGCCGAGCCCGATCGGCAGACGGTCACCGCGACCGAGTAGCGGCCGGTCTCAGGCGCCGCCGGCGGATTCTTCCGAGTCCGCCGGCGGCGCTTTCGCTGTGCCGGTCGGTGCGGGGAGGCGCCACTCGCGGATCACCGCAGGTCGCCCCGAGCACCCCGAGCAATAATGAGTCTCCAGGTTGCACGTATTGGGTATGTGTCCCGAACGTGTCGCAAGTGAGAATCAATGTGTCAGTGGTCACAGGCATCGATCGGACGCCCTCGGCCGCAACGGTTTTGAGCCCCGCACCGGGCGCGGCTCCGGTGGCCGACACCGGAACCATCACGAGGAGAACAGATGTCCATCAAAAATGGCGGAGCGCAGCTCTCCGACGATGACGACCACCTGCGGGTGCTGGGCTACGAACCACAGCTTGAGCGGAAGATGAGCCTGATCGCGAACTTCGCGCTGGGCTTCGTGTATCTGTCGCCGATGGTCGGCGTCGTCGCGATCTTCGCGATGGGCTTGACCGCCGCGGGTCCTCCCGCGATGTTCTGGATCCTGATCGTGGCGGCCGGCCAGGGCTTGGTGGCCCTGGTCTTCGGTGAGATCGTGTCCCAGTTCCCCCTGGCCGGCGGGCTCTATCAATGGGCGCGCCGGCTGTGGAGTGGGCGCTACGCCTGGTGGATGTCCTGGATCTACATCGCCTGCATCACCATCGGTATCACCACCACCGCACTGTTCAGTGCCGATTTCATGGCGAGCCTGCTCTTCGGGACGAGCGAGCAGCCCTCGGTCGCAGCATCCCCGCTGCAGCGACTCGTCATCACCCTTGCCGTGCTCGCAATTGCGTTGCTGTTCAACATGACCGGCACCAAGACGCTGGCTCGCATCTCCAAGGTCGGGCTGGCCTGCGAATTGGGCGCCATCGTCGTGGTCGGGCTGTGGCTGCTGGTCTTCAACCGTCATCAGCCATTCTCGGTTTTCTTCCACGCACTAGGTGCGGGCGGCAGCGGGCCTTACCTATTCGCGTTCGTCGGGGCGTCGCTGGTCGGTCTCTACATGTTCTACGGCTTCGAGTCGTGCGGTGAGGTCGCCGAGGAAACCCCGAATCCTGCGCGGGCCATCCCGATCTCGATGCTCATGACCGTGGTCGTGGGCGCCGCAGCCGCGATCCTGGCGTTCATGGGGTTCACGCTGGCGGCGCCGAACCTGCAAGCCATCGTCAGCGGCGACGTGGAGAATCCGATCCCGGCGATCCTGCAGGACAGCATCGGCCTGGTGGGCTCCAAATTGTTCCTGGTCGCCGTGCTCACCTCGTTCCTGGCCGGAGTGATGGGACAGCAGACCGCGGTGAGCCGGCTGGTGTTCTCCTTCGCCCGCGACGACATGTTCCCCGGCAGCCACCAGCTGGCGAAGACCAGTGGGAAGCACCGGGTTCCGGTCAACGCGCTGCTAGCTGTCAACGTTCTGCCGGTCGTGTTGACCGTGTACGTTTACTTCTCCCCGGGTGCGCTGTTCCGCATCGCCGCGTTCCAGGTGCTCGCCGGGTACTTCGCGTTCCAATTGGTCGTGCTGGCGGCCCTGCGGGCCCGTACCAAGGGGTGGCGGCCCGCCGGACCATGGTCACTGGGTCGCTGGGGTTATGCGGTGAACGTGGCCGCGCTGGTATACGGCGTCGCGGCGATGGTCATCCTGGCCAAGCCGAGCTCTGATCTGAGCCTGAGCGTCGTCGACCGGTGGATCGCGCTGATCGGCTTTCTCATCGTCGCCGTCACGGGCCTGATCTACCTGCTCGTCGCCAAACCCGAAGCCAGATCCACTGCCCCCGAAGGCGATGCCGTCGAGGTCGCGGAGAAGCTCCGGGCGGGTATGGCCAGCCGAACGGTCTAGGCCGGTGCCGGACCGGTCGTCGTACGCACTATCAGTTCGGTCGGTTTCACCGAACGTCTGCGGGCGCGGCCCGCGATCAGGTCCAACAGGATGGTCGCCGCCGTTCGGCCCTTGTCCACCAACGGTTGCCGGATGGTGGTCAGCCCGAGCAGGTCGGCGATCGGCGCATCGTCGAACCCGATGACCGAGGCTTGGTGCGGTACCGCGATCCCGTTGTTCGCCAGCACCCGCAAGGCCGCCGCCGCATGGACATCCGATGTGGCGAGCACCGCGGTCGGCCCGAACCCGGTGATGAGTTGCTCTGCGGCCACCAGTCCGCTCTGTCGATCGATGCCCGCTGACTCGACGATCGCGATATCGCTGTCGGGTATCGCGGCGGCCCGACATGCGCTCAGTACGCCCGTCAACCGTTCGCGCAGATAGTGTTCGGTGGCCGCGGGGATTGCGGCTGCCACGTGGAACCCGGGCTGGGGGACAGGGCCCAGCCGGTCGGTGATGATGCCGATGCGCCGATGACCCTGTGCGAGTAGATGATTGGCCTGAGCGATACCTGCTGCATGGTGATCCACCGTGACGTAAGGCAGGTGGGGAACCTGAGGCGAATCGATGGCGACCGCCGGGATCCCGCGCGCCAGGATCGCGGCGACGACGGGGTGGGCATCGGGTAGGCAGTGCATGACCACCCCGTCGACGAGGCCGCGCAGCGCACCGGAATGCGGCGAGCGGGCGGGGTCGGTCGCGGTACCGTCGGCGGGCAGCAAGGTCAGTGCGACGTCGGCGCGTTCGCCTGCCTCGACGATGCCTTTGAGCAGCAGCGCGGTCGAGGGGTCCTCGACCGCCAGGGCCAGTGAACCGGGGATGATCACCCCTACCGTGCCCATGCGGCCGGAGCGCAGGCTCGCGCCCGCAATACTGGGGCCGTGGTAGCCAAGGTCGGCTGCCACGGCGAGAATTTGATCACGTTGTCCGGCAGAGACTTTCGGTGATCCGCTGAAGGCGTAGGACACCGCGGCCTGGGATACACCCGCGGCCTTCGCGACGTCCTTCATCGTCACCATCTGGGCACCATGCGAACAGACACTAGCCCCCTCGCGGGACGGATCACGTCATGCGAGGGGGCCGGGTCGACTGTGGATTTCAGGACTTCACGATGAAACCGGCGTCGATGACCAGCGGGGTCGCCGTGATGTAGCGGCCCGGCTCGGTCACCAGGTAGAGGATCGCATTGCTGACGTCCTGCGGCTGGATCCACGGCACCGGAAGGATGTGGGTGCCTGCGAAGGTGTCGATGACGTCCTCGCGGGTGGGCTTGTCCAGGTCCGGACGGAACAGGCCGTACACGAAGTCGTTGTTGATCATGTGAGTGTCCACGCAGGTCGGATTCACCGAGTTGACCCGAATGTTGTACTGGCCCAACTCCCGTGCCAGCGAGGTCATCAACCCCGTGACCCCGTGCTTGGAGGCCGCGTACGACGAGATGTTCTCGGCGCCCTTGATGGCTTCGGTGGAACCGGTGAAGACGATGCTGCCACCGCGACCCGCGGCGATCATCGTCGGTATCGCGGCCTTGACGGTGTGGAAGACGCCGTTGAGGTTGATCTCCACCATTTCGCGCCAGGCGTCGGGCGTGATCTCCCAGGTCTTGGCGCCCGAACAGATTCCGGCGTTCGGCAGCACGATGTCGACCCGGCCGAACTGCTCGATGCCCCGCTTGAAGACGGCGTCGACCTGCTCGTAGTCCCGGGTGTCGGCGACCTCGGCGACGATCTGGCGGCCGGTCTCCTTGACCAGGCGGACCGTTTCCTGCAGGTCTTCCTGGGTGGCGCCGTCGTAGGCGGTGGTGGAGGGTTTGGCGCACAGGTCGAGCCCGATGATGTCGGCGCCCTCGCGGGCGAGGGTCAGGGCGTGCGAGCGGCCCTGGCCGCGTGCGACACCAGTGATGAAGGCAACTTGCCCGTCGAGCTGTCCCATGTTTGTTTCCCTTCGTGGTGGACTGAGTGTCTGGTGAAGCGTATCACTATGAGGCCAGGTAAGGCCATACTGAACTGCGGTGATACGTATCAGCAAGATCGGTGTTATCGCTGGCCCGTTAAGTACTGCGCCGGCACCGGCCGGCGAGATTGCAGTAGCGCGCTACCGAGTTCGAGCCGCGGTGCGGGGGCGACGATTCCCTCGGCTCATCGAGCAGGAGATTGGGGGACCCGGATGTCCGACCTGCCGGCAGAGCGGTCACCCAAGCTCGTACAAGGCGTTGAGTTCGCAGCATTTCGCCGCAGGGCGATGCGAAAGTGGATCAAACGGCACGGGCGGGTCTTCGAGATCAACATCCCCTTCTTCGGCCGGTCCGTCGTGGTGTCCGACCCGGACGTGGTGCGGTCGGTGTGTACCGCGAGCACGGACCAGTTGGTCAACGTGCAACCGAATCTCAGCAACTGGTTCGGCCCGGGATCCACATTCGGTCTCGACGGCAAGCGTCATCGTGATCGGCACCGGCTACTGGCACCGGCTTTTCACGGGAGCAGCCTGACGCGCTATGAGCGGGTGATCGAGGACGAGACCCTGAGGGAGACCGCGAATTGGCCTGATGGCAAGGAATTCCGGATTCTCGAGCCGATGAACCGGATCACCCTGAGGGTGATCCTGCGGATCATCTTCGGCGTCGACGGGACCGGAGGCGACGAACTGGCACACCTCGGCACGATCATCCCGCCCTACATGAAACTGGGACAGCTGTTGGCATTCGTGCCGGCTCCAGCCTTCCGGGCGGGACGCTACAACCCGTGGGGCAGGCTCGACGAATTGCGCGACGCATTCGACCGGATCGCAGGCACGCTGGTCGACCGAGCCTACGCCGATCCTGATCTGCGCGAGCGGCCCGACATCCTGGCATTCCTGCTGCGCAGCAATCGCGACGACGACACCGGAATGTCGCATCGGGACATCTGCGACGAACTGCTGACCCTCGTCTGTGCCGGCCACGAAACCACCGCGTCGGCACTGGCCTGGACATTTGAGCGGTTGCGGCGCCACCCGGACGCGCTGGCTGAATTGGTAAGAGAGGTTGACGAGGGCGGCAGCGCATTCCGCCGGGCCACCATCGCCGAGTCTCTACGGGTGCGCACCGTCATCGATGTGTTCGGCCGACGGGTCAGCTCGCCCAACTTCCACCTCGGCCGGTGGCGGGTTCCACAAGACCGCACAGTGCTGGTGCGCATCGCCGATGTTCACGAGAATCCGGACGTCTTCGCACATCCCGAACGATTCGACCCGAACCGCTTCCGCGATGCCCGGCCGGCGGCACCGAACTGGCTGGCGTTCGGCGGCGGGGCGCGGCGGTGTATCGGCGCCGATTTCGCGATCGCCGAGATGGATGTCGTGCTGCGAACGGTGCTGCGGGACTTCCAGATCCACACCGATACCGCCGCCGACGAGAAGTCGCATTTCCGCGGCGTTGCCCATATCCCGAGACTCGGCGGCCGCGTGACAATGAACCGAAGGTAGACGACGATGACGACTCGACTGATCAGGCCATCGCGCATCGAGCGGCGCGACATCTGCTGCACTGTCGGCGACGCTATCGTCGCGAACCTCGCGGTTCACATCGTCTTCTTCTTCGAGCGGCACCTTGAGGCGGCGACACTCAGCCGGGCGTTTGCGCGCGCGCTCACGGCTCTGCCGATCTTCGCCGGACGCATGGCGATCGGTGCCGGCGCGATGCGAATCCGCTGCGCCGGGCAAGGTGTACCCTTCACCGTCGCCTCGGACGGCCGCACGTTGTCCGACGCCGTCCGTGCAACCTCGACGGACGACGGGGGATGGCTCGTCGACACGGTGAACGGGCCCACCGCGCGATGGGGATTGGGCCCGTTGTGCAAGGTGCGTGTCACGCATCTCGCCGACGGTGCGACCGCGATCGGAGTCTCGTGGCACCACGTGCTCGGCGACATGCAGACGTTGATGCACCTCATGAATGCGTGGGCCGCTGCTGCCGCGGGAAAGCCACTGGCGCAGCCGTTGATCGTCGAAGATCGCGCCGCCTACCTCGACGAGCACCTCCCTGCCGATGGCGCGCAGGAACCCGGGGTGCGTTGCGCCCGGCTCGCCGAACTCGCCCGCAGCGCGCTGTACTTGGCCAAGGATGCGCGCAAGCAGCGGACCCTGAGCTTCCACTTCGGAGAAGGCGAAATCGCCCGCATGCGCGACGCGTATGGGAAACAGCTCCGGCTCACCGCGAACGACGTTGTGTGCGGCCATGTTTCCGAAGTGATCATGACCGCCGATCCGGTGGTGGATCGCCGTACCCTCGCAATTGCGGTGAATGCGCGGAATCGGTGTCGCCTCGACCCGATGCTCGTCGGCAACATCATCACCACACTGAATATCGACGTGCGGCACGGCGAGTCGGCAGGCACGATCGCCGAACGCATCCGTCACCGCGTGGACCACTTCGCCGACGAGTACTGCGACATGCGGATCAACCAGACGTTTTTCGACAGTGTCGGTGCGTGGCGAGCGGCCCGGTGTGTATCCGCCGCCTTCGAAGCAGGCCGGTGGAACCCCGTCATCTCGAACTGGAGCGGCTTCGGCGCCTACCGTCTCCAGTTCCAAGACACCTTCCTGTCCTACTACACGCCGTTGCTGAAAGTGCCCGTAGCGGGACTCGGTGCGCTGGTGGAAGGTGCAGGGGGTCGCGGCTTGGTCTTTCAGATGGCATTGCCGCCCAAGGAATTCGCGACGTTGTCCAGTCCGGCGGTTCGGGACCACGTGCACCGGTTCCGGCGTGCGGGTGACGACGTCCCGGCGTACACACAGTGAGCGCGGCTGAGCTAACCGGTCCTCAGCACCTCTGTGGGTTCCAGTCGTCGCGTATAGAACACCGGATATGCCGCGGCAGCCAGAACGAGCATCATCACCGCTGTCACCGCGGTGAGCAGCGGTAGCCCCAGCACCGCCCAGCCGACCTTGATGCCGTAGTACACCGGCGATCCCAATGACCACAGATAGGTCAGCCCGATGCCGCCGAGCCCGCCGGAAACAGCGACCAGTAACCCGAGAAGAACGGCATACGCGATGATGACGGCCTGCTCCTGGCGCCGGGTGACGCCGATGGACCGCAGCACCGCCCGTTCGCGTTTGCGCTGGAGCAGACCCAGCACAAAGACATTCAGCACACTCAGTCCCGCGGCTGCCATCACCACGTACCCCGCGATCGTGAACGGCTTCAAGAAGCGGGTGATCCCAGAGCTGGCGGCGGTGCGCCACTGCTCGTTGTCGTACACCGACAGTCCGGCGTCGAGGGCGAGAAAAGCATCGCGGTGCGCGGACGCCTCGGCGGGCGAAGAATATTGGACCGCAACCTGATCGCGCACGGCGGCCCAGCTCGAACGTGCCACGCCGTCTGATGCCAGGACGACATCGCCCACCGCGGTGTCATCGACCATCTGCGGATGGAAGACACCGGCTACCTGGAATTGCTTGCGGCCGTGGATGGTCGGCAGCTCGACGGTGTCGCCCGTGGTCACGCCGAGCCGGCTTGCAGCAATCTCACTGAGGGCGATCTGCCCGTCCCGCAGTCCCTTCCACATCGTGTCGCCGTCCCGGATCGGTTGGTACAGCGCCTGGCTGTACCAGCTACCCGGGGTGACGCCGATGACGAGACGCGACAACGTTCCCGACGAAATGGTCGAACGCCAGCGCGACGACACCTCATGCCCATCGGCGGCCTTGGCGATCAGGTCGAACGTCGGGTCGGCAATATGGCCGTCCCGCTGATCGAGCACCGATTGAGCGGTGACGAGCAACGACGAGGGCAGCAGGGCAGTCTTTTGTTCGGCGACCTGCGCGGTGCCGAGCAGTTGCATGCTCTGCGAGCCGATGGCCAGCCCGGTGCCATCCACGAGCAGCGCGGCCGACAGTGCGAACAGCACTGCGTAGCGGCGCACATCGGCCCGCAGCAGGCGCCCGAGGTCCGGCCGCGCCACGGTCAGTATGTCGATGACTCGCTCGGCACCCCGGGGGGCGAACCACACCGTCACCAGGATCACGCCGAACAGTCCGGCGGTCATTCCGTTGATGCCGACGTTCAACGGCAACGATCCCCGTTCGAAGAACTTCATCAGCACCACGGCGCCGCCCGCGATTGCCACCCCCACCGGCAGCGGCCACAGCGGAATCGTCCTGAGCCGCTGCACACCTCCCGCGCTTGCCATCGACGCCAGCGGCCCCTCCCGAACCAGCCGCAGCGCCGGACCGACCATCGCGAGTACACCCGCGCAGACTCCGGCGGAAGCGCCGATCACGATCAGGCTCGGAGTGAAATGCGCCGTGATGGTGCCACCGGAACCGGCCAACATGGATCGTCCGAACATGTTCACCAGATACGTGCCGAGCGCGAAGCCGCCGGGCACACCCAGCAGTCCGCCCAACAGGCCGACAACCGCACCCTCGCTGAGCATCCCGCTGAACAATCCGGCGGGTTTGGCGCCGATGGCGCCGATGGTCCCCATCACCGCCCGGCGGTCCTCGATGGCCAACAGAATGGTGTTCACCGCGATGAGGCAACCGATCAACACACCGGCCAGCACGGTGAGATTGAAGCTCTGCGTGCCGTTTTCGAGTATCGCAGGCTGGTGTGGCCGAGGTGGTCCCGCCGTGGCGACGTCGGCGATGACGCGATCGACCTCCGCTGTGATGTCAGTGTCGTCTCTCGGTATGGCGAACGCCGCCGTGACGTACCCGGGTATTCCGAGCAGGCCTGCGGCGACCTCCGCCGACGGTGCGAACATGACGTAGCCGTTGTTGATCGACTCGACGCGGTCGAACTCGGGAAACGTCCAACCGACGTGGGCCGAGCCGGCGGGCAAGCCCGGGATGTGCAGTTCGTCGCCGAGCCCGAGGCCATGCCGATCCGCGATGACCGCCGGGATCTGCATCGGGACGCCCGGGCCGTCCGCGGCCTTGCTCTCTTGCACGCGCTGCTCGCAGTTGAACGATCCGACGAGCAACTGGATCTGGCATGACCCGCCGAGCAGAAAGAACCCGTGGGTGGTGTCGGCTCCGAGCCCAGAAACTGTGACCGGTGTCAGGCCCGCCACGATCGGGACGACCGCCGCTGCCCCGGTTACCTTGTCGCGCAATGCATCCACAGTCTCGATCGGTAGCCGGCCGCTGATATTCGGGACGACCTCGACTACTCGCCGGTCGGCGGCGTGGGTGAGCGACGGACCGAACGCATCGAATGGGCGGTTGAGTTCGGCTTTGAGGATCAGAGTGCCCAGCACGATCGCCACCCCGACCGCGACGCCGATGATGCTGAGCAGGGTCCGCCGCCAGTCCGCGATCAAGGCGCCCAGGTGGATACGCCGGAACGACAACCACCCGGCCCGCAGCTTGCGCATCATCGTGCTTCGACCGTCGGGGCATCCTCCGAGCACACCCGTCCGTCGACCAGGTGCACCTCGCGGGTTCCGTAGCCGGCTGCGGTCTGATCGTGGGTGACCAGGACAACCGCCGCGCCGTCTTCATCGGAGAGTTCGCGCAGAAGGTCCAAAACCGCTGTCGACGAATGACTGTCGAGGTTTCCGGTCGGCTCGTCGGCGAGGATGATGGACGGCTGGGCGACCAGCGCGCGCGCCACCGCGACTCGCTGCATCTGCCCGCCGGACAGTTCGGCGGGCCGGTGCCGTGCCCGGTCACCCAGGCCGACCCGCAGCAGCAGTTCCAGCGCACGCGCGTCTGCCGAGCGGGCCGGGACTCCGTCGAGCACCAGCGGCAGCGACACGTTCTCGACCGCGCTCAGCGCCGGCAGCAGGTTGAAGAACTGGAATACGAATCCGAGATGTCGGCGCCGGAAGGCGGCGCGAGCGCCGGTGCTCATCTCCCACATGTCTTGACCGGCCACGGTCACCATGCCCTCATCCGGCGCGTCCAGCCCGCCGGCGATGTGCAGGAGGGTCGACTTGCCGGACCCCGACGGTCCTGTCACAACGACGAATTCTCCTGCCTCCAAAGTAAAGTCGAGACCGTCGACCACCCGCACCTGCTCATCGCCGGTGCGGTAGGTCTTGACGATGTCCACGAGCTGCAGTACGGGCGCCATGCCTTCTCCCTCGGGACGGTGTGCCCGAGTCATCGTCGCGCATGCTGGCGGCTCCGACCTCAGTACCGCGGCACTGCACTGCGGGACGGGACCGGCACACGACTACTGAGCCCATCTGTGACGTCGCCGTCAATATCGTCCTCTCGCGGTGCTGTGCGTCTTATCCTTGGGCGATCGAGGGTCGACGCGCCCTGGATGGGCGGTACCGAGATGACGACGGACGTGGCATGCGGGTCGTGCGGCACCCCGTTGCGCGCGAATGCCAAGTTTTGTGATGAGTGCGGTTCCCGTACTGCGCGCCGCGCCGATATCACGGAGTACAAGCAGGTGACCGTGCTGTTCGCTGATGTGGTGCGGTCGATGGACATCGCGGCCACCCTGGATATCGAACGATTGCGTGACATCATGACCCAGGTGGCGGAGCGTTGTGCCGCGGTGGTCCGCCGGTACGGCGGCGGCATGGTGGACTTCACCGGCGATGGTGTCATGGCGGTGTTCGGAGCGCCGGTGGCGTTGGAGGACCATGCTTTTCGGGCCTGCCTGGCAGCGTTGGCCATCCAGGACGAGGCGAACCGGTTGGCCGACGAGGTCCGGCAACGCGACGGGGTGGGACTGCGGCTGCGGGTGGGGCTGAATTCGGGTCGGGTGATTGTCGGCGAGATCGGGTCGGGGGCGCTGGGCTATACCGCGACCGGTGAGGCTGTCGGGTTCGCGCAGCGGATGGAATCGGTGGCGCCGCCCGGCGGTGTGATGCTCTCGGAATCGACGGCGCGGTTGGTCGAATCTGCCGCGGTCCTGGGTGCGCCGGAAATGGTCCGCATCAAAGGCGGCGACGTACCCGTACCCGCACGCCGGTTGCTCGGACTGAGGCCGCGCCACGGTGCCATGCCCCGCAGAGAGGCACGCCTGGTTGGTCGGGATGCGGAGATGGCGGTGATCGGCGCGCTGGTGGATCGGGCAGCTTCGGGCCGCGGTGGGGTCGTGAACGTGGTGGGCCCGGCGGGCATCGGCAAGAGCCGCGTGGCCCGGGAGGCTGCGGCGCTCGCGGGGGATCGGGGGGTTGCCGTGTTCTGGTCCTACTGCGAATCCCATGCCCGCGACGTGCCATTCCATGCCGTGACGCGGTTGCTGCGCGAGGGACTCGGCGTGGCTGCCCTCGACGGGGAAGCAGCGCGCGCCCGGGTCCGCGAACGTCTGCCGAACGCGGACGCCGCGGATCTGCTGCTGCTCGACGATCTGCTCGGGATTGCCGACCCCGCGGCGCCGCTGCCCCAGATCGACTCCGATGCCCGGCGCCGCCGCCTGACGGCATTGCTCAACGCGGCCACTCAGACGCGTGCCGAACCGGCGCTCGTCATCATCGAGGATGCCCACTGGATCGACGAGGTCAGTGAGTCGATGCTGGCCGATCTCCTCGCCGCCGTCGCAGACACTCCGTCACTGGTGCTGATCACTTTCCGACCTGAATACGACGGCGTGCTGCAGGCGGTACCGAATAGGCAGACGATAGCGCTTGCGCCCCTGGGCGATTCGGATGCTGCCACGCTGTTGGGCGAGCTGCTGGGTTCAGCGCCCTCTGTTGGTGAGCTGGCGGAGGTCATCGCCGACCGAGCAGCGGGCAATCCGTTCTTCGCCGAAGAGATGGTGCGTGAGTTGGCTCAGCGCGGAACATTGACCGGCGAGGGTGGCGGCTATGTTTGTCGGGTCGACGTCGCCGAGGTGAGCGTGCCCGCGACAGTGCAGGCGGCGATCGAGGCCCGCATCGACCGATTGAGCGCCACGGGGAAACGCAGCGTGTACGCGGCATCGGTGATCGGTGCCCGCTTCGAGCGTAAGTTGTTGGGTGCGTTGGGAATCGATGTCGACCTCGACGAGCTGCTGAACACCGAGTTGATCGATCGGGTGAGCGTGGACTCCGGCCAGTACGCCTTCCGCCATCCGCTGATCCGCGCGGTCGCCTACGAATCGCAGCTGAAATCCGATCGTGCCAATTGGCATCGCCGGCTGGCATCGATCATCGAAGAAGGCAACCCTGAGGCCTCCGATTCGAATGCCGCACTCATAGCCGAGCACCTCGAGTCGGCAGGCGAATCGCACGCCGCATACGGCTGGCACATGCGTGCCGGCGGTTGGTCGGCGACCCGCGATGTCCGCGCAGCCCGCCTCAGCTGGGAGCGGGCCCGTGTGATCGCCGACTCGCTGCCCGTCGAGAGTCCCACCCGGCTGGCGATGCGTGTCGCACCCCGGACCATGCTGTGTGCCACTGATTGGCAAGCGCGGGCACCACAGGAAAGCCAGGGGCGCTTCGACGAACTGCGCGAGCTGTGCGGTGCAGCGGGTGACAAGGTCTCGTTGGCCATCGGCATGACCGGGCTGGCCACCGAGCACGTGTTCGCGGGGCGGCGCGAGGGCTCGCGGCTGGCGTCGGAGCAGATGGCGCTGCTCGACGCGATCGGCGATCCCTCCTTGATGATGGGGCTGGCGTTCATCGCATTCGCCAACTGGTTCAGCGTTGGTGAGTTCGGCGAGATCCTGCGATGGTCGCAGACCATCATCGATCTGGCTGCGGGCGATCCCGCCAAGGGAGCCGGCTTCGGTTTCGGCTCGCCACTTGCCGTAGCGGTGGCATTTCGGGGAATCGCGCGGTGGTGGTTGGGCCGTCCCGGGTGGCGTCAGGACCTTGACGGCGCTGTCACGTTGGCCCGAGACAGCGACCCCATCACGCTCAGTGTGGTCGTCACGTGGACGTACGGGCTCGGGCTTGTATACGGGGTGCTTCGGGCCGACGACTCAACGCTCGACGCGATGACGGAGGCGGTGCAGACGGCGGAATGGGCGAGTAGCGACATCGCACTGATCTTCGCCGAATTCGCATTGGGTGGTGCGCTGCTCTGTCGGGATTCCTTGGCTGACCGTGACCGTGGGCTGGAGCTCATTGTGCAGGCCCTCGAATGGCAGCGGGAGCGGATGCCGTCCCTGGTTCCTTCCACCGAGTTGGCTCTCGGCCGGGAGAAGGCCGTGCGCGGCGACCATGATGCTGTCATACCGGTGATGCGCCAAGCCGTGGACGATCTATGCCGGATCGGGTGGTACGGGTATGCCGTATACGGCATCGGGGCTATGGTGGAGACGCTGCTCGAGCGCGGCACCGACCATGACCTGGCCGAAGCCGAAGAAGCGATCATGCGATTGGGAGACCTTCGGGCCGAACAGGATTCGGCGATGTGCACCCTGATGATGCTTCGGCTGCGCGCGTTACTCGCGCGTGCCAGGGGCACCGACGTAGCCTTCCGGGACTGGGCGTTTCAGTACCGCGAGATGGCGGAATCCCTTGGCTTCGAAGTTCATATCGCGCAGGCCAACGCCATATGCGAAGGCGCGGAATAGGATTCAGCGCCGGTCGGGAACCATCGCCGAGGCCCGGGCACTGTGGCCCTCGAACCCGAGAGACTCGGACAGTTCGCGGTAGCGCCGCACCACGTCTCGGTAGACCCCAGCATCGCCCTCTGCTCGGGCCAGCAGTGCGCGCAACCACAACAGGGTGACCCCGACGATCGCCCAATTGTGGTGTGCGGTGGCGGTGTCCAACCGGTCGATCACCGCCTGAGCTTCAGTGACGTCTTCGGCGTCGCCACGCTCCAGCAGCGCCTCCACCAGAAGCCCGGCACCCAGCACTGCGAAGAAGGGCCGCCCGGCGTCGTACAGATCGTCCAGCGCGGTGCGCATCACGTCCACCGCGGCATCGTGGTCGCCGCGCCTCGCCCGCTCGCCGGCGATGGCCAGTTCGCCGACGGGGACCAGGAAGTCAACGGACTCGTGGGACCACGCATCGCGGGCCTGCATCATCAGTTCCAGTCCGCGGTCCCGATCGCTCTCCGAATCCCGGTGCAGCAGTGCAGTGGCCAGCGCGTACTGGACGATGCTGAACGCGGTATCGCTGGAACCCTCGGCGATCTGCGCCGCCTGCTCGATCGCGTGCAACGCGGTGTCGTCGGCCCGAAGCACACCGAACGCGATCGGCAGACCGTAGGTCCAGCCCACCACCATGGCCAGCGTCGTCGGGTCACTGCCTTGAGCCATCACGACGGCGTCAGCCATGTTCTGGCGCCACCCGGATTGGCCGAGCCACCACTGTGCGATGCCCCGCCACGCCAGAGCGGCCGCCAGTGGCGAACCGAATCCGAACTCGGCGCCCATGGCGGCATCACCGTCAGCACGCTCGATCACGGTCTGCGACCACCGCACGATCTCACCGAACTCGCCCGCGTCGAACCAGTTGTTGAACGCGATGAACGACGTACCCACCATCGGCGCGGGATCTTCGAGCGACTCGAGCAGCGTCATCTGTTCGGACGCCAACCGCGAGCCCTCCCGTGTGCGCCCGGCGAACATCAGCTCGGTCTCCAGGCCGTTCATGCCGATCGCCAGCGAGACCTTGTCCCCGGCCGCCTCGCACAACGCGCGCAGCTCGTCGAACCGGTCGCGAGTACCCCGGATCGCCTGCCAACCGGTCGCACACAGTAACGCGCGGGGCGCGATGCGCATCGGCAGTCGGTCGTCGTCGCCATCGGGCAGCCGGTCAGCGATCCGCCGCGCCCGCTCCCAGCTGACCCGGGCCGCTCCGATGTCACGGTTGGCCGACCACGCGCCGGCACGCATGTGCCAGTCGTACGCGGGGTGCAGATCGCCCGCGGACTCGAAGTGTTCGGCTATCAATGCCGCATTCTGGTCTGCCGACTCGGCGCTACTCGTCTCGATCGCGGCGGCTACCCGGCGGTGGAGGTCGGCCCGGTCGGACTTCAACTGCGATTCGTAGGCGACCGCGCGGATCAGCGGATGGCGGAAGGCATATTCCGGGTTCGCGGCGATCTGAACCTGATCGATCAGCTCCGCTCTCAGCAGTTCGTCGACGACCCCGTCGACGTCCAGAGCGTCGAGCAGATCGGCCTCGAAGCGGGCCCCGATCACCGATGCCGCGTACACCGTCCGTTTGCCTTCGGCGGTCAGTCGGTCGATGCGCGCCTCGATGGCGGCCTGCACCGTGGCGGGCACAGTCACTTCGGCGACGTCGACTCGGCAGACATAGCCGCCTCGTTCACCCGTCAACACGCCGCGCTGCACCAACTCGCGCACCATCTCCTCGGTGAAGAACGGATTTCCCGCAGCCCTGTCGACGATGACTGCCGCCACCTCCGCGACCGTCGGGTCTGTGCCAAGCAGGTCGTCGATCAGTGTCGCGGTGTCCGAATCGCCCAGCGGGGAAAGGGGTATCGCCCGGGAGCCGGGTATGTGGTCGAGCGTTCCGCAGTACTCGGGGCGGGCGGTCATCAGGACCAGCGTGGGAGTGCCAGGGATCACGGTGAGAAATGCGGCCAGCATCGCCTCGCTGGCCGCGTCGATCCAGTGGACGTCTTCGATGATGAACAGGGCAGGCTCCGCACGTGCCAGTGACACGGTGTTGACCAGCGCGGTCAGCCGGCGACGACGCGCATCCGGATCGATCTGGGGTAGCGCCACATCGGGGTCTGCCACGCCCAGCAGGTCGTCGAGCAGCAGCAGGTCTTGCGGATCGGCGTCTGGAATCCGTTGTCGGAGATGGGTTCGCGCTGCTTCGCCGTGAAGCTCCGCGATGCCGATGCCCGCCCGGAGCAGTCGTGTCACCGCGTGGAACGAAACATCGCGAGCATGCGATTCGCAGAACGTGCAGAACACCTGCACGCCGCACATCGACGCGAGTGCGGCGGCCTCGCGCGCGACGCGGCTCTTGCCGATACCCGGTGGCCCCACCACGTTCACCACGACACCGCGGCCGGCCACCGCATCGTCCACCGCTGCGGCAAGCGTCGCCATCTCCCCCCGCCGCCCGACCAGCCGCGCCTCGGCACGTCCGGCCAAGCCGTCCCGTGGTTCGACGCCGACGAGCCGGCGCGCAGCCACCGGTGCGTCGGATCCCTTGATGCGCACCCACTCTGGCTCTGCGAGCACAGCAAGCTGCTCGACGAGCCGGGCCGTCGACTCCGAGAGAAGTACGCCACCCGGCGGGGCGGCGGATTCCATGCGCTGCGCCATCCCGACCTGTCGCCCGATAGTTCGGTAGCCCAACGTTCCCGATCCGATCTCCCCGGCGATCACCCGACCGGAATTCAGACCCACCCGCAGCCGCAGTCCCACCCCGTCGCGTTGCCCGACCTCGTCTGCCAACCGCCTCGCCTCGTCTTGGATGGCCAACGCCGCCAAGCATGCCCGAAAAGCGTGATCCTCCAACGCCACCGGCGCTCCGAAGACCGCCATGACCCCGTCGCCGGTGAAATCCACGGTGCCCCCACCGTACCGGCGCACGACCGCCGCCGAACGCTCCGCCACTTGGGTCATGATGTCGCGCAGTCGCTCGATATCCAGCGCGGCCGCGATGTCCATCGAGCGCACCACGTCGGCGAACAGCACGGTCACCTGCTTGTACTCCGCCGCATCACCGGAAACAACCACTGGTGTGCCGCATTCGTCGCAGAACTTGGCCCTCGCCCGCAGGACAGTGCCACACGACCCGCATGCCACATCCGCCGTCATTCGATCACCGCCGAATCCGCGAAGCGGTCAAGGGTTGTCATCGTCGGGTGGTTGTCGTGGGGGCAGCAGGCCGCCGAGTTCGTCACGGCTGGTGGTCTCGGTCTTGAGCATCGCGCGGTACAGATGACTCTCGACGGTACGAACCGACAGCGTGAGACGTTCGGCGACGGCTTGATTGGACAACCCCGCGGCGACCAGCATGACGATCTCACGTTCCCGATTGGTCAACGGCAAAGCTCCGGCCGCCGCGCTGAGCGCGGGGGAGCTGACGCCGCCACACTGCTCGGCGAGGGCACTCGCGCGTGACGAGCAGGTCAGCGCCGAACCGCGCAGACCCTGGCCGCGGTACACGCCTGCGGCGTGGGCGGCACAGTCGACTGCGGCGACGACGTCGCCCATGTTCTCGAATTCCACCGACAGGCCGGCCAACTCGACGGCATCGCCCGTGCCCAAGGCCTCGGCGAAGCGGGCGGCAAGACCGGCGCGTGGCCCCTCGACGATCGACTCGAGCTCTCGCAACCGCGCCGCGCCGGAACGATCGCCGAATTGGGTTGCGGTCTGCAGACAAGCCACCTCCGCGGCGAATTGCCGTTTTTTACAGGCAGTTTCGGAGGCTGACAGCAACAGGGCGATCGCCTCGCTGACGGCACCCAGGCCCGCGGCCACCCATGCCTGGGCGATGGCGCGTTCGTACTCCAGCTTCCGGAATCTGCGCGGCAGCTCCTCCAGCGCGGACAGTGCGGACGCAGCCTCAGTGGTTGCGCCGCGTATGGCAAGCCCTGTCGCATGGATGACCTGATAGCGGTATCCCCAGCCGGTGGCGTAGCCCGCGTGTGACAGGCCCATCGTCGCTTGATCGAGCAGCGCACATGCGGTTTTCAACCGGCCCGCACCCAGGGCCGCGCGCCCTGCCAGGGCCGCTCCGAGCAGTTGGGCGGTACCGGGGAGATCGGCGGCCTGCTCGCGCACGTGGTCGGCCACCTGCACCGCTTCGCCGATCCGGCCGGACAGCAGCAGTGCACTGATGTGAGCGTCGGCGATGTTGAACGTCATCTGCGGTGCGTCGTAAGACCGGATCGCAATGGAGTAGCCGGCCTCCGCGGCGGCGATGGCGGCGGTGGTCTGTCCGGCGTCGGCCGATACCGCGGCGTGCACCCAGGCGGCCTCGGCGCCGACGATGGCGGGAAGGTGCTCGAGCACAAGGTGTTCCGTATAGCCCGCGGCTGCAACCGGGTCATCCATGGCGAACGAATACACGGCCAGGAACGCGTCGGTATAGCTGCGTACCTGGCGTGACCCGGTGTGGGAGGCCTCTTCGATGAGGCGCTTGGCGTCCGCGGGGGTCCCGAGCACCCACAGCATGTTGCTGGCCCGCAGGAAAGCCAGTCGCGCACGGTCGGATTCGGACAGTGATGCGGTGGGGATCTCGGTGAGGACGGCGTCGGCTTGCTCGCCGCGGCCCAGCCACGACAGCGCATGTGCCCGGATGAAAGCCGGCTCGGGTCCGGCTCCGGCGCGGGCTGCAGCGTCCGCGAGCCGGTCCGCCAGTGGCAGGTCTGCCAGCCAGACGGCGCCGCGGGCCGCCCTGACGAGCAGCTCCGCGTCGGGTGGGAGGTCCGAATCCAGGCTCAACGTGGCACGCCGCACCGCGGCTCGGATGTCGTGGCCGTCATCGACTGCGGCCAACTCGGTGGCGACCAGCCCGCACAGCCGCCGGAGCCGGGTGGCGGGCGCACGTCGGCGGCGGACCTCGCCGTAGAGCGGATGGGCGACTCGGACCTCCACGCCACCCGCCGCGGTCTCCAGGGTGATGAGGCCGCGAGTGTCTGCCTCTTCGACGGCGGCGGCACCGGCGATGCGTCGCAGGGCCCCGAGTTCGATGGGCTCGCCGACCGCCAGCGCGTCGACCACATCACCGACCGCGCCCGGCAGGACTCCGATGCGGGATTCGATCAGTTCCACGAGGTTGGGTGGCATCACCGGATCGCCGGTCCACTGCCAGAACCCATGTCGCTGCACCAACCGGCCGTCGACGATCTCCTGCTCGACGATGTTGCGCAGGTACAACGCGTTGCCCTGGGTCAATGCCCAAAGGCGTTGGGCGGCATGGGCGTCTATCGATCCGCCAAGGGTGGCCGAGAGGAGCGCCGCGGTTTCGTCAGCGGTCAGCGGCTGAAGGTCGAGCCTGGTGAACTCGCCGACCTTCAATATCTCCCCGAGCGCTGCGGAGCTCGGCTCGTCACGAACCGTCAGGATGACCTTCGCCGCGCCGCGTTGTACGAGCTGATGCACCACGAACATCGACAGTTCGTCAAGCAGCTGCACGTCGTCGACGCCCAGTACCACCGGGGCACCGTCGGGGGTGGATGTGAGGGTCTCGATCACCGCACGCAGTAGCTGAAGTGTGTCGTTGGCACCCGACGTGGCCCATGCGGTGAACGCACCAAGGGGGACGGACTGGGCGGCGGTGGTGCCCACCACCCACCGGCATTCGTATCCCCGTGACTCGGCGACCGCCAGCGCTTCGCGAGCAATCCGGCTCTTGCCCACACCCGCGGCCCCGCACATGAGGATTCCGGAGGCATCGGAAGCCGACAGCGCGGCTTCGACGAAGCTCATCTCCTTCATGCGACCGGTTAACGGCCACGTCAATCGCACGAAAGGAGCTTAGGTTCGCCGCGGCGGTTCAGGGGCGGCTTCGGCCGATGAGCTGCGCAGACTACCGCGTCAGTGACACCAGTTCTTCGCAGAACCGCACAGTCTCGGCGTCGGAGGTGGCCAGCGGATGCACCAGCATCGTGGTCACGCCCGCCTCGGCATAGGCGGCGAGTCGTTCTTTCACGAATTCCGTTGGCCCGACCAGGGATACGTTGCGCACCAGCTCGTCGGGTACGGCCGCGACGGCCTCGGCCTTGTTGCCTGCCAGGTAGAGATCCTGGATGTGATCGGCAACTTCGCCGAATCCGTAGCGGGTGGCGAGATTGTGGTAGAAGTTCTTGCCGCGGGCGCCCATGCCGCCGATGTACAGGGCCAGTTGGGGTTTCGCCCATGCCAGCCGGTCATCGACGTCGTCGCCGATGGCCAGGCTCGCGCTGACCATCACGTCAAGCGGCCCCAGTTCCGGATCGCGTTTGGAGGCACCTGCGCGCAGCGCGTCACCCCAGACGGCGTCGGCCTTCTCGGGGTAGTAGAAGACGGGCTGCCAACCCTCGGCGATTTCGGCGGTCAGTTCCACGTTCTTCGGCCCCAAGGCTGCGATGGTAATCGGGATGCGTTCGCGCACAGGGTGATTGATCAGGTGAAGCGATTTGCCGAGGCCGGTGCCGAGGTCGGCGGGCAGTGGCAGCTGATAGTGCTTGCCGGTGTAGTTGACGTCCTCGCGCCGCCACACCTGGCGGCAGATCTCGACCACCTCGCGCGTGCGGCCCAGCGGCGCGTCGAAGGGGACGCCGTGGAAGCCCTCCACGACCTGGGGGCCGGACGTGCCGATACCGAGCCGGAAGCGGCCGTCGGAGACGTAGTCCACCCCTGCTGCCGTCATCGCCAGCAGTGATGGGGTGCGGGTGTAGATCGGCACCACGCCTGTACCGAGTTCGATGGTCGAGGTCTTGGCGGCGAGGTAGCCCAGCTGACTGATCGCGTCGTACGAATAGGCCTCGGGCACCAGGGCGATGTCGATGCCCACCTTCTCCAGTTCGACCACCTGATCGGCAGCCTCTTTGAATCCGCCCGCGTAGTTGAGAAAGATGCCCGTCCGCATGGTGGAGTTATACACCATCAACTGGTTGGTTGGGCGATGCGCAGACCGGCCAAATGGGCGCTGCTGTCGGATGGGCTCGTACCGCGACATCGACGGAAGTGTTGTTCCATGCGGCTCGAAGCTGCATTTTCGTCAATCTCGCGTGGGCTGGGCGGGTCATGCGGGGGGCTCGGCGCGTCATGGCCCGGGCGCATCAGCCCTTCAGTAGGGCGGCCACCTTGTCCTCCAACTGGACCGGCGGGGCGTCGGGGTCGGCGAACCCGGTGCGCGGCAGCGCCACCTCCGGGTCGGCGAAGTCCCGGTAGGTCTTGTCGCCGGCCAGCGTGGCCAGCAGGTACCCGGTGAGCAGCGCGCGGACCACCTTCTGCGTGCCGCGGTCCGGGCCGGGCAGACCGATGAACCGGCCGAGTTTGCGGCCTTCGACCAGACCGGCAGACTCGGCCTTGTCGACGGTGCGCAGCGTCGAGCCATGCCACGCCGCGGCCAGCTCGGCAGCGTTGGAGCGGATGTTGAGGGGATCGCCCGTCGAGGCGAGGATCAGGCCGGGCACCTTGAGCGACGCCGCCGGCTGTTCTGCCTCCGGCTTGGTGACCGTGGGGAACAGCGCGGCCACCGCCTTCGGGGCGTGCGGTCCGGACGCCAGCCCGGCCGCCGCGAACACCGCGGCCGAACCGCCGAAACCGTGGCCCGCCAGGCCCCGTTTGCCCGGGTGAACGCTGATCTTGCCGGGACCGAGCCGCACGCCGCTGACAATGTCCAGCGTGGCGCCCAGGTCGAAGGCGAAGTTGAGCACCGACGGCGCCACCCCGGCTTCAGTGCTGGGCGCCGCGGCGACGATGCCCCAGGACGCCAGATGCTCCAGGGTGCGGGTGTAGTTCTCGGCTTTCGCCAGCCAGTCGTGTCCGAACGCCACGCCGGGCAGATTCAGACCGGCTTCGGGCGTGTACACGACACCGGGTACGCCGGCGAATGCCAGGTCACCGCGCAGTACGCGGTGCGGTCCGCGGCGGGTCAACGCGCTGAGGAGCTTCTTGGTGCTGGCCACCCGATGACCGTAGCCCACGGCGGTGTCCGGCCACCGGCATTGAGCGGTTGCCAGAGAGGTGCTGACGAGTGATCTGCGTCAAGGCCGTCGGCGCGGAAGCGGGTGCGGGGCGTCGGCTGCACTACCCTGGGTCCCTATGTGTGGAATCGTCGGCTATGTCGGGGTGCGCCCGGCTCGCGACATCGTGGTCGACGCGCTGCGCCGCATGGAGTACCGGGGCTACGACTCAGCAGGGATCGCGCTGGTCGACGGCGAGGGCGGGCTGACGGTACGTCGGCGCGCCGGGCGGTTGGTCAACCTGGAGACCGCGCTCGCCGAGACCGACGATGATCTGCTCACGGGCAGCACCGGCCTCGGCCACACCCGCTGGGCGACCCACGGCAGGCCCACCGACCGCAACGCGCACCCGCACCGCGACGCCGCGGGCAAGATCGCCGTGGTCCACAACGGCATCATCGAAAACTTTGCCGGCCTGCGTGCCGAGTTGGAAGCAGCCGGGGTCGAGTTCGCCAGCGACACCGACACCGAGGTGGCCGTGCATCTGGTGGCTCGGCAGTACGCTCACGGCGACACCGCGGGTGATTTCCCGGCGTCGGTTCTCGCGGTGCTGCAGCGCCTGGAAGGCCACTTCACGCTGGTGTTCGCCAACGCGGACGATCCGGGCACCATCGTGGCGGCACGCCGGTCCACGCCGCTGGTGGTCGGTGTCGGCAAGGGGGAGATGTTCGTCGGGTCCGACGTCGCGGCCTTCATCGAACACACCCGTGACGCTGTCGAACTGGGTCAGGATCAGGCCGTCGTGATCACCGCCGACAGCTACCGCATCACCGACTTCTACGGCAACACCGATGTCGACTACCGGGAATTTCACATCGACTGGGATCTCGATGCCGCCGAGAAGGGTGGCTACGACTACTTCATGCTCAAGGAGATCGCCGAGCAGCCTGCGGCCGTGGCGGACACTCTGCTGGGTCACTTCGTCGACGACCGCATCGTGCTCGACGAGCAGCGTCTGAGCGATCAGGAACTCCGCGAGATCGACAAGGTGTTCATCGTCGCCTGCGGTACCGCATACCACTCGGGCCTGCTGGCCAAGTACGCCATCGAGCACTGGACCCGGCTGCCCGTCGAGGTCGAGCTCGCCAGCGAGTTCCGCTACCGCGATCCGGTTCTGGACCGCAGCACGCTCGTGATCGCGATCTCGCAGTCCGGCGAGACCGCCGACACGCTGGAGGCGGTGCGACACGCCAAGACGCAGAAGGCCAAGGTGCTGGCCATCTGCAACACCAACGGCAGCCAGATTCCGCGCGAGGCCGACGCTGTGCTCTACACGCGTGCCGGGCCGGAGATCGGCGTGGCGGCCACCAAGACCTTCTTGGCGCAGATCGCCGCGAACTACCTGGTCGGGCTGGCGCTCGCGCAGGCGAGGGGCACCAAGTACCCCGACGAGGTGCGGCGCGAGTACCACGTGCTGGAGTCCATGCCGGCGCTGGTGAAGCGGGTGCTGGCCGGAATCGAGCCTGTGAGCCAGTTGGCGCAGCAGTTCGCGCTGTCGTCGGCGGTGCTGTTCCTGGGGCGCCATGTCGGTTACCCGGTCGCGTTGGAGGGTGCGCTCAAGCTCAAGGAGCTGGCCTACATGCACGCCGAAGGCTTCGCGGCCGGTGAGCTCAAACACGGCCCCATCGCACTCATCGAGGAAGACCTCCCGGTGATCGTGGTGATGCCGTCGCCCAAGAACGCGCAGATGTTGCACGCCAAGCTGCTCAGCAACATCCGGGAGATCCAGGCCCGCGGTGCGATCACCATCGTCATCGCCGAGGAGGGCGACGACACGGTACGGCCGTATGCCGATCACCTGATCGAAATACCGTCGGTGTCAACGCTTTTCCAGCCGTTGCTGTCGACCATTCCGTTGCAGGTGTTCGCTGCCGGGGTGGCCCGGGCCCGCGGTTACGACGTCGACAAACCGCGCAACCTGGCCAAGTCCGTCACCGTCGAGTAACGCCGCGTGCCCACCGCCAAGGAACTGCGCAAGCTTTGGGACCAACGGATCAAAGACGAGTGCAAGGCGCGGGGTCTGCGATTCGTCGGTGGGAGCGGGTTTCAGGCCGACGCGGTGTACCTGAGTGTTTTCTCCGCGAGCCGGTGGGCGACCAAAGGCGAGGCAGTGCCCCGCTGGCGGTGGACGGCGACCATCAAGCCGCTGGTGCTCGACGAGATCCTGTGGGCCGCGTTCATGCCCGACGAGGATCTCGGCGGTCCGCTCAAGCGGCTGAACCTGCGGGTGAACGGTTGGTTCGCCGTTGACGGACTGGAGGTCGGATCAGGCTTCGTCGAGGTGCCCGACCCGGCGCAGCCCGGCACCGCCGTGGCAGCGATGCTCGACGAGTTCGAGCGAGCGCGAGCCGAATTCGTCGCTGCGCATCCCGACGTCGCCACATATCTGAAGGCCGCACAGTCGTTGCCCGCCGAGCAGGCCGGCTGGCCGCGCAACCGGTTGCGCGAGATCCTGACGCTGATCGCGGTCGGAGACCGGGACGCGGCAGGCGCGCTGGCCGACGCGGAGCTCGCCGGGGGAGAGCACGGACCCATGTCGGGACCGCGGGGCAGCGTCTTCGAACTGCTGTCGGTGTTCTGCAAGCCTGCCGAGGTACAGGCCGAGTACTGGGAAAAGGTCAAGCCCACCCACCGGTTGACGGTGGTCTCCGGTACGAGTGGACAGTTCACTGTCACGCTCGCGGCCGGGCGTGAACGCAGCGGCTCCTTCGATCGTCGCCTGCGCAAGTTCAACGGCCGCGACGACTTCGCGCTGATCCTCACGCCGATCGGCGACGAGGACACCTATCTGCAGGCAGCGGGTTCCGGGCCGGACCGGATCACCGTCGAGATCCGGAAACCTGGCGGGCAGCAGTGGGGTGTCGAGTCGGTGCGCTACGTCATCGGACGCCCTGGCTCCGACGGTGCCGCACTGGACCAGCCGATCGAGCTGCCCAACAGCACTCAAATGGTCAGTGCGGCAGAGGTTTTCGATGCCGACGAGGCGGCGGCGCTGTTCACCGATTTCTACCGCGCCGGTGCGATCCCCGAGACTTGTGCACTGCGCCCCGCCGAAGGCTGGACCGCCGACGGGACGAACGTCGACCTACGCTGAAGACATGGATCTAGCGGTACCGGAGGTCAACTTCACGGCACGCTGGGCCCGCGGTGGCCTCGGCGGGTTCATCGACGACGAGGCGTTCGACGACTATCTGCGGGCCTACCGCGCCGGCATGGAGCAGCTGCCCGACTGCGAGATAGTCGATGTCTCAACGACATTCGGCACGGTGCGAGCCTACCGGTTCGCCGGCCCGGACGATGGCGCTCCGGTTGTGCTGTTGCCGGGGCGCAACGCTGCGACGCCGATGTACCGGATCAATCTGACGTCGCTGCGCGCGCATCGCACGGTCTACGGCATCGACCTGCTCGGCGAGGCCGGGTTATCGGTGCAGCACAAAGAGATCCGGACGGCGGCCGACCAGGCGCGTTGGCTCGACGATGCCCTGGCAGGCCTCGGCTTGCCGCGCGCTCACCTGCTCGGCGTGTCGATCGGCGGCTGGACTGCGACGAATTGTGCGGTGCACCACCAGGATCGGATCGCCTCGCTGACGCTGCTGGACCCCGTGTTCACCTTTGCCCGGATACCCGTCAAGACGATGCTGGCCTCGGTGCTCATGTATGCACCCGGGGTGCCCGGGGCCTTGCGGCGCCGGGTGCTCAGTTGGATATCCGGCGGCGCCGATATCGAAGCGCTGGCCGAAACTGAGCTGATCGCCGCCGGATCAAGAGATTTCGCGTTGCGCACGCCGATGCCCACGCTGTTCACCGATGCGCAGCTACGCTCACTGGCGGTTCCCGTGTTGGCGTTGATCGCAGGTCGCAGCGTCATGCTCGATCCGGATCGGGCGGCGGCGCGGGCGCGTGCGCTGCTGCCGCACGGGCAGGTCGAGATGTGGGCGCAGGCGTCACATGCCATCAACGGCGAGTACCCGGACGAGATCGCACTGCGCGCGGGCCGGTTCTGGGACGAGGTGGACGCGTCGTCCTGACCGCACCCGTCAGACGGCGCAGGTCGGGCGAGTGGTCGCCCGGTACTGCCGGGCCCGGTTCACCAGGTCCATGTCCGCCGCGTCGAGGGGCAGCTGTTGTGACATGGACACGTCGAGGACCGCGTCGAACCGCTTCATGATCCTGCGGGCATCCATGCCGAACTGCACGCGCGTGCTCTCGTTCGGCTGGGAGAGCAGGTCGGAATCCAACACGAAGCTCACAATGCGTCGGTCATACCAATCGAGATGCATCTCAGGTCTCCCGTCTGCAGAGTTCACGTGTTGTCAGGTTGGCGACCTCAAGATCGACTATTGATCGCCATCTGATATATCAAGTTCGTTTTAAACGGTACGGCAGACGGCGGGGCCGGTCAAGACCCGCACACCGGGGTCGCCAGATCAGCGATGACCCCGGTGTGCGGGTCTAGGAGCCGATGGAATCGACTACCAGGTGATCGCGTACTCCCCGGCGGCGTCGACGAGCCACTCGGCGAGGTAGCGGGCGAACGACGACCGCACCAGGATGCGGTAGTCGGTTCCGTTGTCGGCCAAGGGAATCAGGACGACCGCGGCTAGCCCGAGCATGGTCTGCGCGGCGGCACCCGGCGCGAAGGCCGACGGATGCAGGTCCAGTGAGCAGCCCTTGGCCAGGACGTCACGGGCATGCTCTCCGCGCAACCGCAGCGTGGTGCGCTGCGCCGAGACGTCGACGGCCGCGCCGTCGTGCTCGGCGACCGCGTCCCGCAGCTGTGCTTCGAGATCCTCGCCGGCCCGGCCGGTGGAGGTCACGAGCCACTCATCGGGCCCGAACCAGATCACCGTGGTGTCCGCGCCGTCCACCGCCGTCGACGGGTTGGTGGGCAGCGCATCGACACCGAGGACCCCGGCCGCCGCGGCGGCGCCCGCCCCACTGGGGTCGACCCACAGATCGACCATGGTGACGAAAGGCTCCTCCTCGAGCTGTGCCGAGGGCGGCAGGTCGGCGAACCGAGATTGCCAGTCCTGCAGAGGGCTTTGGCGGTACAGGGTGTCAGCCATCGCGGCGTGCTCCTTCGGGATCGACCAGGACGCTGCTGGTGACCTCGACGGACACCAGCCTGCCGTCCACGGGAACGTGCAGGGTTTCTCCGATGCGGGCGTGCCCGCCCTTGACCAGGGCAAGGGCGAACGGCCGGCCCAGCTCCGCGCTGCGGTAACTGGACGTGACCTGCCCGAGCATCGGCACCGGCGGCGGGGGAAGGACGCCGTCGGCGCAGGTCTCGATGATCTGGGCGCCCTCGGGAAGCACGGTCTGCGCGTCGACGGGCAGCAGCCCGACGAACTGTTTGCGCAGCGGGTTGAGGTTCTCGGCGCGGGTGAACGACCGCTTGCCGATGAAGTCCGGCTTCTTCTTCGACACCACCCAGTTCATGCCGAGATCCTGTGGTGTCACGGTGCCGTCGGTGTCCTGCCCGATGATCGGGTAGCCCTTCTCGGCACGCAGCACGTGCATGGTCTCGGTGCCGTACGGCGTGATCCCGTACGGCTCACCCGCGGCGATCAGACGCTCCCACACCGCGGTCGCATGCCAGCCGGTGACGTTGACCTCGTAGGCCAGTTCACCGGAGAAGCTCACCCGCCCGATCCGGACGTGCACGCCGTGCCCGTCTTGCTCCTCGCGTCCGCCGTCGAGAGTGGTGTCGCGCCAGGCCATGAACGGGAACGCCTCGTTGCTGACGTCCACATCGCTGAAGACGGCGCCGATCACGTCGCGGGACTTGGGGCCGACGACCGGGAAGGTGTGCCACTGCTCGGTGACCGAGGTCATCCGCACCTTCAGGTGCGGCCACTCGGTCTGCAGCCATTCCTCCATCCACTCCAGGATGTGGGCGGCGCCACCGGTGGTGGTGAACACCTGGAATCGGTCGTCCGCCAACCGCATCACGGTGCCGTCGTCGATCACCATGCCGTCGACACCGCACATCACGCCGTACCGGAGCATGCCGACCTTGAGCGTGCTCATCATGTTCGTGTAGAGCATGTCGAGGAAGACGCCCGCGTCGCGGCCCTGCACGTCGATCTTGCCCAGGGTGGAGCCGTCCAGGATGCCGACCCCGCCGCGGGTCGCCGCGCACTCGCGCAGCACCGCGGTTTCCATGCTCTCGCCGTTCACCGGGTAGTAGCGCGGCCGCTTCCACTGGCCCACGTCTTCGAACACCGCTCCGCGGGCGACGTGCCAATCATGCACGGCGGTAACACGTTCCGGGTCGAACATGTGACCCCGGTTGCGGCCCGCGAGGGCTGCGAAGGCCACCGGGGTGTATGGCGCGCGGAAGGTGGTGACACCCAGTTCGGCGACCGGGACGCCGAGCAGGTCGGAGGTGATACCCGAGGCCACCACACCGGATGTCTTGCCCTGATCGTGTGCGGTGCCGATGGTGGTGTAGCGCTTGATGTGCTCCATCGAACGCATGCCCGCGCCGAGTGCGCGCTGGATGTCCGCCACCGTGGCGTCGCGCTGGACGTCGACGAACTGGCTGGCCGTGCCCGCCGGGTCGGCGACCTGCCACAGCACCATGCCTGCATCGCTGTCCGGCGTCGAATCGGCTTCGCCCGCAAACGGTTCGGCGGCGGTGGCGATGCCGAGCGCGTCGAGTGCCGTGGTCGCTGCCTCGCGCCCGCTGCGCAGGCAGCCGGGCAGGTTGAACACCCCGTTGGCGGAGCCGACGACGTGCACGCCGGCCAGCGGCTCACCGGGCACGAACGCGCCGAGCGCCTCGTCGTAGCGCAGGACGCCGCGGGCCTGGCTGAACAGGTGCACCGCCGGGTTCCAGCCGCCGCTGACGAGCAGCGCGTCACAGGCCACCGCGGTGGCGTCGGTGCTGCCGGACCGGGCGACGAGCGCGTGGCTCACGCGGTCCTCGCCGCGCGTTCCGCGCACCACGGAGTCGGTCTGCAGGTCGATGCCGCGGGCGGCGCATTCGTCGCGCAGCCGCGCCGGGACGTCGGCACGCGCGTCGACGATCGCGTTGACCGTCACGCCGGCATCGTGCAATTCGAAGGCCGCGGGATACGCACTGTCGTTGGTGGTGAACACGACGGCCTGCTCGCCGACCTTGACGCCGTAGCGGTTCAGGAAGGTCCGGGCACCGCCGGCCAGCATGATGCCGGGCCGGTCGTTGTCCGTGAAGACCACCGGACGCTCGTGGGCACCGGCAGCGACGATGACCTGCCGGGCGCGGATGCGCCACACCCGCTGGCGGCTGATCTCCGCGGGGGCCGCGGCACCCAGGTGGTCGGTGCGGCGCTGCACCGCAAGCACGAAGCCGTCGTCGTAGTGACCGAATGCGGTGGTGCGCTGCAGGTGCAACACCTCGGGGTGGGTGGCCAATTCAGCGGTGGCATCGGCGACCCAGTCCAGGGCGGGCTTGCCGTCGATGGTGTCGGTGCTGCCCAGCAGGGCGCCACCGGCTTCGCTCTGCTCGTCGAGCAGTACCACCCGGGCGCCTGCGCGGGCCGCGGTCAGCGCGGCGGCAAGGCCGGCAGGCCCGGCACCGGCGACCAGCACGTCGGTGTGGACGTGGGTGGCGTCGTACCGCGCCGGGTCGGCGGTTTCGGCAAGACGTCCCTGACCGGGCAGGCCGCGGGCGACGAGCCCGTCGAACAGTTCGACGGTGGTCGCCAGCAGCATCGGCTCGGGGAAGGGGTGTTCGATCTGCACCAGACCGCCGGTGTCTTCGGCCCACGCCGAGGTGAAGCCGCGGGGCCGGCCCAGCTTGATGCTGGTGGCCACCTGGTGCACGCCGTTGGCCAGCAGGGCCGAGGCGAGCGTGTCGCCGGCGTGCCCGGTCAGTTCACGATCGTTGAAAGTGAAGGTGTGCACGGTGTTCCGGTCGATACGGCCACCGTCGGGGGTGCGCAATGATGCGGTCATCAGATTGTCGGCTTCTGCTCGTCGGTGCGGTACACGCGGTGGAATCGGTAGGTGGCGGTGTCGCGCAGCGCGTTGAACCAGCGCCTGCAGCCTGCGCTGTGGGTCCAGCGCTCGGCGAACAATCCCTTGGGATTGTTGCGGAAGAACACGTAGTGGCCCCACTCCTCGTCGGTGAGAGCCTGGGGATCCTCGGGGTAGGCGACGTGCGCCTGCCCGCCGTAATGGAACTCGGTCTCCTCGCGCGGCCCGCACCACGGGCATTCGATGAGTTGCATGGTGACTCCTGAGATCTAGTGGGCGACGCCGGCGGCGCCGTGCTCATCGACCAGCGCGCCGGTGATGAATCGGTCGAGGCTGAACGGGGCGACGTACTCGTGCTCGCGGCCGTTGGCGATCGTGTCCGCCAGGCACCAGCCGATGCCCGGGGTCACCTTGAAACCTCCTGTGCCCCAACCAGCATTGATGTAGAGGTTCTCGTAGCCTGCGCGGCCCACGATCGGGGACGCGTCCGGGCAGACGTCGACGATGCCCGCCCAGGTGCGCAGCAGATGCGCCCTGGCGAAGACCGGGAACAACTCCACCGCGGCGGCCATCTGGCGTTCGATGATGTGGAACGCACCGCGCTGGCCGTACCCGTTGTAGGAGTCGACACCCGCGCCCATGACCAGCTCGCCCTTGTGCGCCTGAGACACGTAGACGTGCACGGCATTCGACATCACGATCGTCGGATGCACCGGCTCCAAGAGCTCGGAGACGAGCGCCTGCAGCGGATGGCTCTGCAGCGGCGTGCGGATGCCGAGCATGTCGGTCAGCGTCGAGGTGTGCCCGGCCGCGCACAACAGGACCTGCCCGGCGGCGATGTCACCGCGGGTGGTGCGCACCCCGGTGACCCGGTCGCCGTCGGTGGAGAACCCGGTGACTTCGCAGTTCTGGACGATGTCGATGCCGGCCTCGTCGGCCCGCCGCGCGAATCCCCATGCCACGTAATCGTGTTTGGCGATACCGGCCCGCGGCTGATACGTCGCGCCGAGCACCGGGTACCGGATGTCGTCGGAGATGTTGACGATCGGGCACAGCTCTTTGACCTGCTTGGGGTCCACCCACTCGGCGTCGATCCCGTTGAGCTTGTTGGCCTCAACGCGCCGCACGCTGTCGCGGACGTCCTGCAGGCTGTGCGCGAGGTTGAGTACGCCGCGCTGGCTGAACAGGATCGGGTAGTCGAGATCGTCCTCGAGCCCTTCCCACAGCTTCAGGGCGTGCTCGTAGATGCGGGCGCTCTCGTCCCACAGGTAGTTCGACCGGATGAGCGTGGTGTTGCGGGCCATGTTGCCGCCGGCCAGCCAGCCGCGCTCCAGCACCGCGACGTTGGTGATGCCGTGATTCTTCGCCAGGTAGTGGGCGGTGGACAGGCCGTGCCCGCCGCCGCCGACGATCACGACGTCGTAGGACTTCTTGGGTTCGGGTGTGCGCCAGAGGAAATCGGGGTGCTCCGGCAGGTGGGCGCCGGGCGGGGTCGTGGAAGCTGTTGTCACTGTGCGGCCTTCGTCAGGGAGGGGTAGAGCGGGAAACGGGCTGCCAGAGCGTCGACGCGGTCGCGCAGAGCGGCCAGGCCGGCGTCGTCGGTGTCGGGGCGCAGGGCCAGGCTGATGATGTCGGCGACCTCACGGAACGCGTCGAGGTCGAATCCGCGCGTAGCCAGTGCGGGGGTGCCGATCCGGACGCCCGAGCTGACCATCGGGGGGCGGGGGTCGAACGGAACGGCGTTGCGGTTCACGGTGATTCCGACGCGGTGCAGCCGGTCCTCGGCCTGCTTGCCGTCGAGTTCGGATTCCCGCAGATCCACCAGAACCAGGTGCACGTCGGTGCCGCCGGACACCACGTTGATGCCCGCCTTGCGTGAATCCTCTTGCAGCAGACGGTCGGCCAGGATCTTCGCGCCTTCGAGGGTGCGCTGCTGGCGCTCACGGAACGCGGGCTCGCCTGCCAGCTTGAACGACACGGCCTTGGCGGCGATGACGTGCTCCAGCGGGCCGCCCTGCTGGCCGGGGAACACCGAGGAGTTGAACTTCTTGGCCAGCGCGGCATCGTTGGTCAGGATGATGCCGCCGCGCGGGCCGCCGAGAGTCTTGTGGGTCGTCGAGGTGACGACGTGTGCATGTGGCACGGGCGACGGGTGAAGCCCTGCGGCGACCAGACCGGCGAAGTGCGCCATGTCGACCATGAGGTAGGCGCCCACCTCGTCGGCGATCCGGCGGAACTCGGCGAAGTCCAGCTGCCGTGGGTAGGCCGACCATCCGGCGATGATCACCTTCGGGCGGTGCTCGCGGGCCAGCTCTGCCACCTGGGCCATGTCGACGCGGTGGTCGTCTTCTCGCACGTGGTAGGCGGCGACGTTGTACAGCTTGCCGGAGAAGTTCAGGTGCATGCCGTGGGTCAGGTGACCACCGTGGGCCAGCGCCAAGCCGAGGATCGTGTCGCCGGGCTGCAGCAGGGCGGCCATGGCGGCCGCGTTGGCCTGCGCGCCCGAGTGGGGCTGGACATTGGCGTACTCGGCGCCGAACAGGGCCTTGATCCGGTCGATCGCCAACTGCTCGACGACGTCGACGTGCTCGCAACCGCCGTAGTAGCGCCGGCCGGGGTAGCCCTCGGCGTACTTGTTGGTCAGCACACTGCCCTGCGCTTCCATCACCGACAGCGGTGCGAAGTTCTCGCTGGCGATCATCTCCAGGGTGCTTTCCTGGCGGCGCTGCTCGTCGGTGACGGCGGCGTAGATCTCCGGGTCGGCATCGGCGAGGGACTGGCCCAAGACGGTGCCGTGCGCGGCCTCTGTTTGAACACCCATACTGACTCCTCTGATCCAGACGATTGATATATCAGTTGGCGATCACCTTAGCGGCCGGGTTCGAGCCAGGTCAAGGGGTCTGTTGGGTTTGGTCGACACGGGTTTGCCGATAGCGCGGCGCACCAGCCGCTGCGGCAGGAGAACGGCTTGCTGCGGCCGGTCATCGCAGCACTCGACGCCTGGGCGCAGGGCGTCGAAGGCGGGTGCGGAGTCGCCGGAACAGACGAACTCGCGATGGTTTTGCGATGGCGACGCGTCAGATGACGGCGCGCACTCCGACCTCGAAGCCCGTGACGTGCTGCAGCGTGAGTTCGGCTGCCGCGTCAGCGTCGCCGCTGATGATGGCCGTCAGGATGGCCGAGTGCTCGTTGATGTGCTCGGCGACGTCGGTGAGCCGCTCGAGGAACAGGCAGAAGATGCGGGTCACCAGATTGTGGTAGCGGACCAGCACGTCTTCCAGATGCGGGTTGCCCGCGGCACGGTAGATGCTGCGGTGGATGGTGATGTCCAGCCGCATCAATTCGGTGGGATCGGTGGGCAGATCGTCGATGGTCTTGTACGCGTCCAGCAATTGCTGCAACTCGTCACGCTGCGCGGCGCTGGCACGCTCGGCCGCGCGCCGGGCGGCCAGGGGTTCGAGCTGCAGGCGAATCTCGTTGATATAGGCCAGATCGGTGATCTCCACGCCCGTGGCGAACGTCCCGCGGCGGGGGTAGGAGATGACGAGGCGATCGTCTTCGAGGCGCTTGAGAGCCTCGCGGACCGGCGTGCGACCGACATCGAGTTCGCTGGCCACCCGAATGTCGTCGATGGGCTCGCCCGGCCGGATCTGCAGCGTCGTCAGCTGGTCCCGCAGGGCTAGATACGCACGGTCGGCCAACGAGGCCGGTGCGGATTCTGAGCCGATGGGGATGATCGCCACGGCCCGATCTTAGCAGTGATATCCAACAGTTATTGCGTGCGAACGCACCTATGCAGATTAAAACGCAGTTGATATATTAATCGAGTATCTAACCGCGAGTGGCGTGTGAGCTTCCAGGGGTCGTCACCTAACACAAAGGTCAACGGCGTGACTGTCAGCGTTTTCGAGCTGTTCAAGGTGGGTATCGGCCCGTCCAGCTCTCACACGGTCGGGCCCATGAAGGCTGCGTATCTGTTCGTGTCGCGGCTCGCGGCCGAGGGCCTCATCGACGACACCGCCGCGGTGCGCTGCGACCTCTACGGATCGCTCGGCGCCACCGGCCACGGCCACGGCAGCGTCAAGGCCGTTGTCCTGGGCCTGGAGGGCGAACAGCCGCAACTGGTCGACCCGGTCGCGGCCGACCCGCGTGTCGACGCCATCCGCTCCGAAGGCCAGCTGAGGCTCGCGGGCACCCGCCCGATCCGGTTCGACGTCGACCAGGACATCGTGTTGCACCGCCGGCAACGCCTCGACTTCCACAGCAACGGCATGGTGTTCCACGCGTTCGACGTGGCGGGCAATCAGCTGGAACGTCGCGAGTACTACTCCGTCGGTGGCGGTTTCGTTCTCGACGAGGATGAAACCGGCACCCGGATCCTCGTGGTCGACCCCACCCCGGTGCCGTACCCGTTCAGTAGCGGAGCCGAGATGCTGCGGCTCACCGCCGAAACCGGCATGAGCATCAGCGATCTGATGATGGCCAACGAGAAGGTGTGGCGCAGCGAAGCCGAGATCAGGGCGGGTCTGCTGCACATCTGGGACGTCATGCAGCAATGCGTCGACCGCGGAACCCACGTGACCGGCGTGCTGCCCGGCGGCCTCAAAGTCCGCCGCCGCGCCGCCGAACTGCGCGAGCGGCTGGAGAACGGCGGCGACGAGCACGACGCGCTGCGGGCGATGGAATGGGTGACGATGTACGCGCTGGCGGTCAACGAGGAGAACGCCGCCGGTGGTCGCGTCGTCACCGCACCGACCAACGGCGCGGCAGGCATCATTCCCGCCGTCCTGCACTACTACCGCCAGTTCATCGACAGCTTCAGCGAGGACGGCGTGGTGCGGTTCCTGCTGACCGCAGGCGCAATCGGGTTGCTGTTCAAGGAGAATGCCTCGATATCCGGCGCCGAGGTGGGCTGCCAGGGTGAGGTGGGCTCTGCGTGCTCGATGGCGGCCGCAGGGCTCGCCGAGGTGCTGGGCGCCACGCCGGCCCAAGTGGAGAACGCCGCCGAGATCGGCATCGAACACAACCTCGGCCTCACCTGCGACCCGGTCGGCGGCTTGGTGCAGATCCCGTGCATCGAGCGCAACGCCGTTGGCTCGATCAAGGCGATCAGCGCCGCCCGCATGGCCCTGCACGGCGACGGCACGCATCACGTGTCGTTGGACAAGGCGATCAAGACCATGCGTGAAACCGGCGCCGACATGAGCGTCAAGTACAAGGAGACCGCCCGTGGCGGCTTGGCGCTCAACGTCGTCGAGTTGCCGCTCAACGTGGTCGAGTGCTGAGAGGCAAGCAGTGAACACCTTCACCCTGACCCTGACCTGCCCGCAGCGGCCCGGCATCGTCCACGCCATCACCCGATTCCTGTTCCAGCACAAGGGCGACATCGTCGAGCATCAGCAATTCGACGACGCCGGGCGCGGTCAGCTCTACCTGCGGACGGCCTTTCAGGTCGACGGCGAGTGCACCGAGGACCAGCTGATAGACGAGTTCGCCGCCACTGCAGACGAATTCGGCATGTCATTCACGATCCGCGGTGACCGGGTGCCCCGAGTGCTGGTCATGGTGTCCAAGCAGGGGCACTGTCTCAACGACCTGGTGTTCCGTTGGCGCTCAGGCACACTCGACGGTGAGCTGGCGGCCGTAGTGTCCAACCACGACGACTTGCGGTCCATGGCCGAGGCGGCGGGGCTGCCGTTCTACCGCATCCCCGTCACCGCGGAGAACAAGCCGCAGGCCGAGGCCCAAATGCTCAAGCTCGTCGACGATCTGGACATCGACCTGGTGGTGCTGGCCCGCTATATGCAGGTGCTCTCCGATGAGGCGTGCACCGCGCTCTACGGGCGCGCCATCAACATCCACCATTCGTTCCTGCCGGGCTTCAAGGGTGCCCGCCCCTACCAGCAGGCGTTCCAGCGCGGCGTCAAGCTGGTGGGCGCCACCGCGCATTACGTGACGCCCGAACTCGACGAAGGGCCGATCATCGAGCAGGAAGTGATCCGCATCGATCACACCTACGACGAGCGCGCCCTGGCCACCGTGGGACGCGACGCCGAGGCGCTCGCGCTGGCCCGGGCTGTGCGCTGGCACTGCCAAAGCCGCGTCCTGCTCAACGGACACAGCACCGTCGTCTTCCGCTGACCTCTTCTGTGAGTTAGCTGTACGTCGGTTCCGGCTGGGGCAATCCGCGTGCGCGCGACGCGGAGGCGCACGACGATTGGGGCATGCAACCCAACCCTCTCGACCCCGTCGCCGGTGAGCGGCTGTCGCACGCCGACCGCATCTTCACCTCTGATCTGACGGTCAACGAATTCGTCCTGCTGCACGGGGCCGGATTCGAACCCATCGACCTCGTGATGGGTGTGTCGGTCTATCACGTGGGCTTCCAGTTCAGCGGGCTGCGCCAGCAGATGGAGCTGACCGTGCTCACCGAGGCGACCTACCGGGCCCGCTGGAATGCCATGGCGCGCATGCAAGCTGAGGCCGACAATGTCGGCGCCGACGGGGTGGTCGGCGTCGAACTGTACTGGCGCGCACACGGTGAATCGGGGGAGCACCTCGAGTTCATCGCCGTCGGGACCGCCGTGCGCTACGCCGCGCAGCCGGGCGCGTACCGCCGTCCCAACGGCCAGGCCTTCAGCAGTCATCTCTCGGGCCAGGACCTGATCACGCTGCTGCGGGCCGGGTGGGCGCCGGTCGCGTTCGTCATGGGCAACTGTGTCTTCCACGTAGCGGCCCAGGGCTTTCTGCAGACCATGCGCCAGATCGGGCAGAACGTGGAGATGCCGCAGTGGACTCACGGCAACTATCAGGCCAGGGAACTGGCGATGTCGCGCATGCAGGCCGAGGCTGAACGCGACGGTGCGAAAGGGGTGGTCGGTGTGTACACCGCGGTGGACAACTACTGCTGGGGCTATCACACGCTCGAGTTCTATGCCGCAGGCACCGCAGTGCGCCAGACCGGATCCGGCGAAGCCATCGAGCCGTCGTTCGTCCTGCCGATGAGCGGGTAGTGAGCGCGTTCGATCCCGAGCGGGTCAGCCGGACGGTCGCCGCCGCGCTCGATGGGCCGGGCGGGGTCGGGCTCGTCGTCGCCGTGTTCGCCGGGGTGCCCGGCGTGGTTCACACGCCGGCGCAGCGGGGCATGTTCCGGTCGGCCCCTGAGCGCATCCAGATCGCCGACTGGCGTTACGAACTCGGACGCGACGGGCGGCTGCACACCGCCCACGTCGTCAACGGCATCGTCATCGCCGAGGAAGCACTGGCAGCGGCGGCGGTCGGGCCGCACATCGCCCGTGCGCTGGGGCAGCTGGTCGGCGGGTACGGCGAGAACATTGTGCCGAACATCGCTGCGGCACTGGAGGTTCTGCAGCCCGGAAGCACCGATGCGTGGCCTGCTCAGTGATCACCGGCGACGTCGGATGCCCGTGACGGTCGAGCGGGGCAACCTGCCGGCGCGGGAGTAGCCGGTCAACTCGTCGCCGGTCACCACGACGTCGAAATCGAGGTTCAACCGAATGGGCCTGGTGATCGACTGCCGCCAGGTAACTCGGTCGCCATCGAGTGAAATCTGCTGCAGCTCAACTGTTTCGCCCTTCAGTGTGGCGCATCCGGCAAGCCCGTCCGGCCCGGTTGTGAACGTGTAGGCGACCGACAATGAGCCGATCGGCGTCTTGATCGTCATGTCCCAGTCTCCGTCGATGGTCATGTCACAGCTCCCGAGGTTCGGTTCCCGACGGCTTCCATACCGTGCCGCGGCGTTCGTATTCGAAGAGTTCCTCCACGGCGTGCGCGACCCGCGGTCCGTACGAGAGCTCCAACAGGTACAGCCCCAGGTCGAGACCGGACGTGACGCCGCCCGCGCTGATCAGGTCTCCGTCATCGACCACGCGCGCCGTCACGGCATGCGCGCCCGCCGCGTCGAGCACGTCGATACCCAAGTGATGTGTCGTCGCATAACGGTTCTCGATCAGTCCCGCCATCGCCAACAAGGTCGAACCGCCGCACACCGTGGCAATCGTGACCTCTGGATTGTCAAAAGCGCTCCGCAGCAACGGGATCAGCCCAGTATCGAGCACGCTGGCGAGCCGTACCGGTATGGTCTGCACCCCTGCATCGGGATCACCGGCGATCGGACCGCTGGCGCCGGGGATGATGACGTAGCCCGGCTTGGCGGGGTCCAGTGCGGCCCCGGCGCTGAGCACCAGATCCTGTGTGCCGCTGACCACCGGGCGAGGTCCCTCGGCGGACACCAGCTCGATGGTCAGGTCGCCCCCCACCGTCAGGGCGCCTGCGGCCAGAACCTCGAACGGTGCGATGACGTCGAGCGGGTCGAATTTGTCGTAGAGAACGATTTGCGCGTACACAACGGGCAATGCTGGCCGAGCCCGCACGCTCGAACCAGTGGCTGGATAGCCATATTCCGCCGGTATATTGCCAAGCTGTGCATCGGATCGCCGTGGTCGTCCTGCCCGACAGTGTCCCGTCGGACGTGGCCACTCCTGTCGACCTGTTCGGTCGTGTCCGGTTGCCGGACGGTACGGCCGGCTACGACGTGACGGTGTGCAGCGCCACGCCGGAAGTCCGCGCAGGTCCGATGCGGATCGCGACCGACCACGGGCTCGACGTGTTCCCGAACGTGGACACCATCGTGGTGCCGGGCTGTCATGACCCGCTCGCACCGGCGTCCGACGACCTGATTGCCGCACTGAAAGCGGCCTATGCCAACGGTATTCGTATCGCTTCCATCTGCACCGGGGCATTCGTGCTGGCCGCCACCGGCATGCTCGACGGCAAGCGCGCAACCACACATTGGCTCGCGGCGTCACACTTTCGGACCGGCTATCCCGCCGTCGAGCTGGACCCCGATGTGCTCTATGTCGACGAGGGGCAGATCCTGACGTCCGCCGGCGCGTCGGCAGGGCTGGATCTGTGCCTGCACATGGTGGCCCGCGACCACGGGGCAGCGGTTGCCGCGGAGACCGCCCGGCTGGCTGTCGCGCCGCTGCACCGCGCCGGCGGGCAGGCTCAGTTCATCGTGCGCAACCGGCAGCCGGCCAACACAGAACTCGACCATGTACTCGCGTGGATCGAAATCCATGCGCACCAGCGACTGACGCTCGACGATATCGCCGCGCAAGCGGCCATCAGCGTCCGAACCCTGAACCGCCGGTTTCAGGCCGAGACCGGGCAGACCCCGATCCAGTGGCTGACCGGCGTACGGGTGCGCCATGCGCAGGAGCTGCTGGAGCGGACGTCTGAGAGCATCGAAAAGATCGGTTACCGAGTGGGTTTCGAGTCGCCGACGAATTTTCGCGAGCAGTTCAAGCGGGTTGCCTGCGTGTCGCCGCAGAGCTATCGCGCGACGTTCCGCGATCAGGCCGAGGCGTAGCGCCCAGCCCCGCGGCCAGCCCGCACGCGATCAACGCGACGCCGGCCAACACCGGGGCGGTCGGCCACGATCCGGTGACAGGGATGCCGATCACCGCCGCGGCGACCGGGGCCACCCCGGTCAGCAGGCCCGCGCGCCCGGCGCCCAACCGGCCCACGCACGTGTACCAGAGGATGAACGCGAGCGCGGTGACGCCGACCGCAAGATAGCCGATGGCCATGAGCTCTCCGGCATCGAAAGCCGTTGCCGCGCGCCACCCTTCGGTACTCAGCCCGAGAATGCCGAACATGGCCGCAGCCATCCAGGTGGTGTGCACCGACACCCCGGCCGCGCCGTGTGAACCCAGGACCGGCACCGCGAGCAGGGTGAACCCCGCCTCGCAAGCGAACACCACAAGCGTCCACAGCAGGCCCACGGTGTCCGCCTTGCCGAGGCCTTCGACGATGACCGCGCCCGCGCTGACCACCAGGGCCGCCGCGAGCAGGCGGGTAGTCGGTCGTCGTCCCTCCAGCGCGGGCCCGATCGTCGCCAACGCCACCGGTACACAGGCCACCGCGACCGCGAGGACGGCCGGTTCGGCATGGCGCGAGCCGTGTACGAGCGCGATGTTGAACAGCACCAGGCCGCTCGCAGTGACGCCTGCGAGCCAGAGCCATTCGCTGCCGTGCGGGCGCCGCACGCTCTGGCCGGTCAGCCGCACCCACCCGAGCAGCAAGGCGCACGCGAGCGCGTACCGGCAGGCTTGGGCGGTGAGCAAGGGGGCACCGGCGAGCACCCCCGACACCGCGACGCTGCCGCCGACGAACGTCATACCGAGAGCGCCGCAAAGTGCGGCGCGGGTGGTGCTGGACATGAGTTGATAGTGGTTGGATCATGGTCCAACAAACAGCACCAAATACCGACCTATCGGGTGGACCAAATCTCGTTCGGAGCCGACTTTCTCCAGCTCGACCCGGCAGCCGCGCCGGGCCGCGGTCTCACCGCGTGGCTCACGGATGCCTTCCGCGTCGCGATCGCCGATGGTCGCCTCGTCCCCGGCACCCGGTTGCCTGCCACGCGGGTCCTCGCCGGTGAACTCGGGGTATCGCGTGGCGTGGTGGTGGAGGCCTACCGCCGGATCACCGACGAAGGCCTCGTCGCCGGGCGCTCGGGCGGCGGGACGGTGGTTCTCGCCCGGCCGGCGCGGGTGTCATCGCGCCCCGCACCGCTCGTCGATACGCATCGGCTCCCGCGCCCGCGGTTGGCCGTCGCCGAGGGCATCGACCTGTCGCCCGGTGTGCCGGATCTCTCGGCGTTCCCGCGCAGCACCTGGCTGCGTACCGAGCGGGCCGTGCTGACCGAGACCTCGCCGGACGACCTCGGCTACGGCGATCCGCGTGGGCATCCGCGGCTGCGCGCCGCCCTGGCGCCGTGGCTGGCACGTACCCGCGGACTGCGGGTGGGGCCCGACGACATCCTCATCGTCGCCGGGGTGGCGCAGGCCATGGCCCTGCTTGCCCAGCAGCTGCGCCGCGAGGGTACCGAGGCGGTCGCGGTCGAGGATCCCGGCTCGCGCGGTGCCGTCGAAAATCTCGAATACTGGGGCCTGCGAGCGGTCCCGGTACCGGTCGACGAAGACGGCATCCGCGTCGACGCGCTCGCCGCGTCCGGCACCGGGGCGGCGTTCCTGACGCCCGCGCACCAGTTCCCGACGGGGGTCGTGCTGGGCCCAGCGCGGCGGCGCGAACTGCTGTCGTGGGACGCCGAACTGATCATCGAGGACGACTACGACGCCGAATACCGCTATGACCGAGCGCCCGTCCCGGCGTTGCACCCGGCCGCGCCGGACCGCATCGCCTACACCGGCAGCACCTCCAAGAGCCTCGCGCCTGCGCTGCGGCTGGGTTGGCTGGTGCCGCCGCGCAGCCGCTTCCCCGAGCTGGTGGCGGCCAAGCACGCCACGGACCTGGGGAGCCCCACGGTGCCGCAGCTGGTGTTGGCGCGCTTGCTCGAGTCCGGTGAGTACGACCGCCATGTCCGGCTGGTCCGGGCGAGGCACCGGAGCAGGCGTGATGCGTTGCTGCAGAGCCTATCCGGCGCATTGCCCGCGGCGACGGTCACCGGCGTGGCGGCGGGTCTGCACCTGTTGGTCACGCTGCCCGCCGGGGTCGACGATGTGGCGTTGGCCGACGAGTTGCGGGCAGCAGGCGTTCTGGTGCACCCGTTGTCCTGGCATCGGCGGCTGCCCGGCCCACCCGGGCTGGTGCTGGGCTACGCCTCGCAGACCCCTGACCGGTTACGTGCCGCAGCGGCTACCATCGCTCGCATCCTGGCATGACAGCGTCAGAAGCTGTCGCCGACTTCCACGACGTGCACGCCCACACCCGCAGCCGCGATGAGCCGCAGCTGTTCGGCATCGGCAGTGGAATCGGTTACCAGGTGATCGATCTGGTTGAGCGCCACCATCTTTGCCAGAGTCACCTTGCCGATCTTCGAACCGTCGACGGCTACCACGACGCGTTGCGCATTGGTCGCCATCGCGATGGCCGTGCGGGCCTCCGCCTCGTCGAACGTCGTAGCACCCACCTCGGCCGACATGCCGTCGGCGCCGAGAACTGCCGTGCCCACGGTGATGACCTGAAACGCGTGCTCCGACATAGGGCCAACGGCCTCAAGGGAATTCGACCGCACCAGACCGCCCGTCATGATGACCTTCATGTGCGCGTCTACGGCGCAGTCGGCGGCGATCGTCAGCGAGTTGGTGACCACCGTCATCTGCGGGCGTCCCTTCAGCGCGCGGGCCACCTCACCGGTGGTGATGCCACCGGTCAAGGCGACCGACTGCTGGCCCGCCGGCACAAGCGCGGCCGCATGCTGGGCGATCCGGCGCTTGATCGCGACCATCCGATGATCACGAAGTCGCACCGGGATCTCGCTGCCGCTGGGGTCGAGCGCGCGCGCTCCGCCATGAGTACGCACCAGAAGGCCTTGATCCTCGAGCTCGGTGAGATCGCGGCGAAGCGTCGCAGCAGACACTCCCAATTCGGTGCACAGCACGTGCGAGGCCACTTCGCCACGGTCCCGCAAAAGCGAGAGCACTTCCCGCATTCGGTCGGTGCGTTTGATCGACATCGGCGTGACTCCCTGGGCTGACGATAGAGACAATCAGTTTTACTGATCGTTTTGTGGATCAGTATTGCGCGTTTTGAGCGAGCTTTTCATTATCGACGAATGTTCCACAGCGCCCTCGCCCCATCCCGGGTGGCCTCGTGACCCTGGCCGCCACAACCGATCTCATCGCATCCGCGACCGCCGCGCGCTCTGCCGTCCTGGCGTTCAATGTCATCACCATCGAACATGCCGAGGGCATCGCGGCGGGAGCCGAACACGCAGGCACGGCCGTCATCATGCAGATCAGCGAGAACACCGTGCGCTTCCACGGTGGCCGGATCGCGCCGGTGGCGATGGCGTGCGCACGCATCGCCGAGGGCAGCGTGGTGCCGATCGCCCTGCACCTCGACCATTTTCGGGATACGGCGCTGCTCGGTGAGGCAATCGCGAGCGCGGCCGCACTGGGCGTTACATCGATCATGGTCGACGCCGCCCAGCTGCCCTATCAGGACAATGTCGATCGGACCCGGTCCTTCGCCACGGCTGCGCACCAGGCCGGCTTATGGGTCGAAGCCGAGCTCGGCGAGATCGGCGGCAAAGGCGATGCGCACGCTTCGGGGGCTCGGACGGACCCGGAGGAGGCGGCGGTCTTCGCCGAGCAGACCGGCGTCGACGGTCTCGCGGTGGCCGTGGGCAGCACGCACGCGATGACGGTCCGCGATGCCAGTCTCGACCTGGCCCTGATCCATGAGCTGGCGCAGCGGGTGCCGATTCCTCTTGTCCTGCATGGCTCTTCCGGAGTTCCCGACAGCCAGCTTCGGCAGGCCGTGAACACGGGCATCCGCAAGATCAACATCGGAACCGCGCTCAATGTCGCCTTGACTGGCGCGGTACGGGACGTGCTCGCCGCGGACGCTGTGGTGACCGACCCGCGCAGTTACCTGAAGGCCGGTCGCCAGGCGATCGGCGACACGGTGGCCGAACTGTGTCGTGCTGTCGGATCGCCGCGGCAGGCCGTGATCGCAGGGGAAGCGCAGGCGCGATGACCAACATCCAACCGAACACGTTGCCGGACAACAGGATCGCTCAAACGATCCAACGGCACAAGGGCGGTGAGTCCGTCGGCGTCTACTCCGTGTGCTCGGCGCACCCCACCGTGGTGGCGGCGGCCCTGACCCAGGCCGCGGCCGACGATACCTATGTGCTCATCGAAGCCACGTCGAATCAGGTCGACCAGTACGGTGGCTACACCGGTCTGCGCCCGGCCGGGTTCCGTGACCTCGTGTTGGGCATCGCCGATGAGTACGGGTTTCCGCGCGACCGCGTCGTGCTCGGGGGAGATCACCTGGGACCCAACCGGTGGCAGCATGAAAATGCCTGCACGGCAATGGAAAAGGCGGACATCCTGATCGCCGCGTATGTCGAGGCGGGATACCGCAAGATCCACCTCGACTGCAGTATGTCCTGTGCGGACGACCCGGCGGTGCTCGCCGATGAGGTGGTGGCCGGCCGCACCGCGCGGCTGATGCGGGTCGCCGAGGACGCGGCGCAGCGCGCGGGCCGCGACGGCCCGGTGTACGTCATCGGCACCGAGGTACCGGTACCCGGCGGAGCTCACGAAACCCTCAGCCGACTCACCCCGACGCCTGCCGAACGAGCCCGGCGCACCATCGCGGCGCATCGGGCGGCCTTCGCGGAAATGGCACTGGAACATGTGTGGCCGCGAGTTGTTGCCCTCGTGGTGCAACCCGGTGTGGAATTCGACCACCTGAACGTCATCGACTACCAACACGACGCGACCGCTGAACTGCGCCACGTCCTCGATGCCGAAGACCACCTCGTCTTTGAGGCCCATTCCACCGACTATCAGCGCCCGGCGCAGCTGCGGGAATTGGTGGAGGATCATTGGGCGATCCTCAAAGTCGGACCTGCTCTCACCTTCGCCATGCGCGAGGCGCTTTTCGCGCTGGCGCACGTCGAAGAGGAACTCGTCGCGCCGCCGAACCGGTCAAACCTCGTCGACGTCGTCGAACGCCGGATGCTCGCCGAGCCCGCGCACTGGCAGGCCTATTACGAAGGTGACCCCGTCACCCAGCGCACCGCTCGCCGGTACAGCTACAGCGATCGCCTCCGCTACTACTGGGCCGACGACGAGGTGGATACCGCCCGACGCACATTGCTGGCCAACCTCGATCGCAGCGGTATCCCCATGCCCCTCATCAGCCAATTCCTGCCGGCCCAGTACGAACGAATCAGAACCGGCGAACTGACACCCACCGCGCAGGCGTTGGTGATCGACCGAATACGCGACGCATTGCGGCCCTATGCCGACGCCTGCCGGACCGCACACCCCTTGACCACCGGAGATGCCGATGACTAGCTCACAAGCTCAAATTCCCGCCCAAGAACAAGGCGGCGCAACCATTCTCGAGATCGGTCAGCAGCCGGACGCTTGGCGCGAGATCGCAGGCGAAACCGATGAGGGTCTGGCACGCTTCATCCACGGGATCACCGCACGCCCCGGCCTGCGGGTAATCCTGACCGGAGCGGGCAGCTCGGCGTTCATCGGTCAGATCGTGGCTCCGGCGCTGCGGCGACATCTCGGCTGTCGCGTCGAGGCCATCGCCACGACCGACATCGTCGCCACCCCACGGGTTCACCTGGAGCCGGACACCCCGACGTTGATGGTGTCGTTCGGCCGGTCCGGCAACAGCCCGGAGAGCCTGGCGACGACGGCGCTGGCCGACGAACTCGTCACCGACATCTGGCACCTGATCTACACGTGCGACCGCACGGGGGAGTTGGGCCGGGCACACAGCAACCGCGCGAACTCCCGCGTCGTCTACCTGCCGGAACGCACCAATGACACCGGCTTTGCGATGACCTCCAGCCTGACGTCGATGCTGCTGTCGTGCCTGTTGACTCTCGGGCCGGCGCGACGCGGGAACGTCGAGGCCTTGGCGCAGGCCGCCGAGCATGTGGCAAGTCTGCAGCCCGATATCCGGGCCTTGGCGCGGACGGCCCCGCAGCGCATCGTCTACCTCGGCAGCGGATCGTTGGCGGGGCTGGCACAGGAGTCCGCGCTGAAACTGCTCGAACTCACTGCGGGCGTGGTTGTCACCTATTTCGATTCCCCGCTGGGTTTTCGGCACGGACCCAAGTCGGTCCTCGACGGTTGCACCCTTGTGGTGGTGTACGTTTCGAACGATCCGTACACCCGCCGTTACGACCTGGACATCGTCGCCGAACTGCGTGCTCAGTTGGGCCAGGACGCCGTGAGAGTGCTCAGTTGCGAACCGATCCCGCAGGAGTTGGGCACGGCGACCGTGCTGCCGGGACTCGCTCATCTGGACGACGAGCAGGCCGCATTGCCCTATCTGGTGTTCGCGCAGTACCTCGCGCTGTTCACCGCGCTGGAACACGGTAAGACGCCGGACAATCCGTTCCCGTCCGGTGAGGTCAGCCGAGTAGTGCAGGGTGTCACGATCCATCCGATGCCGTCACTCGACCTGGAAGCGCGGTGATCGTCGATGGCGCATTATCTCGGAGTTGACGGCGGCGGTTCGAAGACCGCGTTCGCGTTGATCGACGACGCCGGGCACCTCGTGGCCCGGGCCACGGCGCCGACCTCGTACTACTTCAACGACGGTTTCGAGATCGTAGAACGTGTGCTGGCGCAGGGGATTACCGAGATCTGCGGACGAGCGGGCATCGACACCGCGAGCATCGACGCCGCCTTCTTCGGCATGCCCGGATACGGTGAGTCCAGCAGCGACATCGACCGACTCGATGCCGTCCCCGCGCGAGTGCTCGGGCACGACCGCTACCGCTGCGACAACGACATGGTGTGCGGCTGGGCCGGCTCGCTGGCGTGCGCGGATGGCATCAACGTGATCTGCGGTACGGGTTCGATGACATACGGCGAGCGTCGCGGCGTCGGACGCCGGGTCGGCGGCTGGGGCGAGCTGTTCGGCGACGAAGGGTCCGCGTACTGGGTTGCCACACAAGGGCTCAACGCCTTCAGCCGGATGAGCGACGGAAGGTTGAAGCCCGGTCCGCTGCACGCGCTTCTCAGGGAGCGCCTGGATCTCGGCAGCGACCTCGACGCCGTGAGTCTGGTGATCGAGAAGTGGTCCGGAAGCCGCAGTTCCATTGCGGCCCTGGCGACTACCGTGTGTCTGGCGGCCCGTACGGGAGACCAGGCTGCTCGACAGATCTTGGTGGCTGCGGCCGCGGAACTTGCCGCACTGGTCGAAACCACCCGGACGCTCATCGGATTCACCGAGCAGGAACCGGTCCCCGTGTCCTACTCAGGTGGAATGTTCTCCGACGACGGCTTTCGGGAGCTGTTCGTCGCCGCGCTCGAAGAGCTCCCCGCCAAGTACGATCTGCAGCTTCCGCTCCTGGATCCTGCGGTCGGTGCGGCCCTCTACGCCGCCAAGCGCAGCGGACATCCGCTGAGTTCACCTGCGCTGCACCAACTCACCGCCACCCAGGCATGATCCGAACAAAGTGACTCCGACATGACCGATGCGACAACCGCCACCTCGACCGGCCACCGCCGTGGCTGGATCTTCTACGCCACGCTCCTGATCGTGTTCTGGGGGATCTGGGGCGCCTGCTCTGCTCTACCCGCAACGATATACGGCTACCCCGACGAAATGATCTACAGCATCTGGGCGCTGACCATGCTGATTCCGGCTGTCTTCGCCTTGCGGCGCCAAAGATTCGACCGGCGGCCACGCGCAGCGGTTTACGGCCTGCTCATCGGAATCACCGGCGCCGGTGGGCAATTGCTGTTGTTCCAGGCGCTCACCATGGGCCCGGCGTATCTGATCTTCCCGATCGTCTCGATCTCGCCGGCCATCACCGTGGTGATGGCGATGGTTCTGCTGCGCGAACGGGTCAGCGGCCTCGCGGTTGTCGGCCTCATCGCCGCGCTGGCCGCCATCATCCTGTTCAGCATCACCAGCTCGGACTCTGTAGGCTCATCCGGGCCGTGGCTTCCGTTGGCCGTCCTGATCTGCGTGGCCTGGGGAGTGCAGGCCTATTTCATGCGAAAGACCGCGACGATCGGCGTCAACGAAGCCACCACGTTCGGCTGGATGGCGATCAGCGCTATCCTTCTCGTCCCGGCCGCGGTGCTGTCGATGGGTGGTATCCCGACCGGATTTCCCTGGCAGGCACCGGTTCTGACGGCGGCGACACAGTTGCTCAACGCGGTCGGCGCCCTGTTCCTGGTGATGGCGCTCAGCCGCGGCAAGGCCAGTATCGTCGCACCCACGACCAACGCGCTGGCGCCCGCGCTCACCATCGTGGTGTCACTGGTCGCCTATCACACCCTGCCCACCCCCTACGGAGCCGTCGGTATCGTGCTGGCGCTGCTGGGCTCCACCCTGATGGTCTACAGCGACGAGAAGCGCGGTGAAGCACCGGCCACCACTGCCGCCGGAAGCGCCCGGACAAGGAGCCTTACATGAAACCCACCGTTGTCATCATCGGAGCGGGCAGCGTCGAGTTCACCCGCGAGCTGCTCGGGGACATCCTGTCGTTCCCCGAACTGCAGTCGATTCGGATCATGTTGCACGACATCGACTCCGAGCGTCTGGACACCGCCGAGGCTATTGCGCGCGCCACCGCTCGCGCGGCGGGGGCCAGCCCGGAGGTGACCGCCACCACCGATCGGCGCCGTGCTCTCGAAGGCGCGGACTATGTCATCAACGTCATCCAGGTCGGTATGCACGAGGCGACACTGCGCGATTTCGAGATCCCCGCGCGCTACGGGCTCAATCAGACCATCGGCGACACCATCGGTATCGGCGGAATCTTCCGCGGTCTCAGGACATTTCCCGTGCTCGCCGGTATCGCCCGGGATATGCAGCAGCTGTGCCCGCAGGCCTGGCTGCTCAATTACACCAACCCGATGGCGATGAATGTCAGCTACCTGCATCACGTCGCGCCGGGGCTGAAGGTACTCGGACTGTGCCATTCGGTGTACTGGACGATGGTCGGCCTGTGCGAACTGATCGACGTGCCGTATGACGACGTGTCCTACTGGTCTGCGGGCGTCAACCACCAGGCGTGGGTGTTGAGGTGGGAACGTGGCGGGCAGAACCTGTATCCGCTGTTGGACGAGCGCATTCGCACCGATCCGGAACTGCGGCGGCGGGTGCGGGTGGACATGTACCGGCGCCTTGGCTATTACCCGACCGAGACCAGTGAGCATTCCAGCGAGTACGTGCCCTGGTATGTGCGCCATCCGGACGAGATCGACCGGCTTCGGATCAACGTCGGCGAATACGTGTCCATCAGCGAGGCGAATCTGGCCGAATACGGCCGCGTCAGAGCACAACTGGCCGACGCCGAGGTACTGCCCATCGACACCGGTTCCACCGAGTATGCACCGCAGGTCATCCACTCGTTGGAGACCGGGAGGCGCCGGGTCATCTCGGCCAACGTCGTCAACCAGGGGCTGATCACCAATCTGCCGGACGGCGTTGCCGTGGAGGTGCCCACCGTGCTCGATGCGCTCGGGGCCCATCCGATGAAGGTTGGTGACCTGCCACCGCAATGCGCCGCGCTCAACCGGAATTTTCTCGGGCCTGTGGACCTGGCGGTGCGCGCCGCGGTTGACGAAGATCCGAGGTTGGTGCGGGCGGCGGCGATGGTCGATCCCAATACCGCGGCCACGCTTACCGTCGACCAGATATGGGAGCTGTGCAACGAGCTCACTGCCGCGCACGGCGACCTGCTACCCGAGGGGCTGCGCTCGAGGGTGGCGCTGTGAAAACCGCCGGCCGTACACCACACCCACGCGCAGACGTCGTCAACAAAGGAGTGTCTACCGTGATTCGACACCGGTTGTGTATCGCAGTGGTTGCCGTCCTGGCCTTCGTGCTCGCCGCATGCGGGGGCGGCTCGTCATCGGGCCCCGTCGAGATCGCCGTGTGGCACGGCTATCAGGACACCGAAGGCGAGGTGTTCAAGGGGCTCATCGAGCAGTACAACAAGGCGCATCCCGATGTCAGGGTCAAAGAGCTGTACTCCAGCAACGACCTGGTGCTGCAGAAGGTCTTGACCGCGGTGCGTGGCGGCAGTGCCCCCGATGTGGCGTACATGTTCGGGTCGTGGTCCCCGAACATCGCCAAGATCCCGTCCGTGGTCGACATGTCCAAGGTGGTCTCGGCGCCTGACTGGAACTGGGACGACTTCTATCCCGCCGAGCGACAGGCGGCGACCGTCGGGGACAAGATCGTCGGGGTGCCCGCTCTGGTGGACAACCTCGCGGTCGTCTACAACAAGAAACTGTTCGCCGACGCCGGGGTTGCGCCACCGACAGCGAGCTGGACCTGGGACGATTTCCGCAGTGCTGCTGCCAAACTCACCGACCCTGCGAAGGGACAGTACGGCTGGCTCATCCCTGCCGACGGCAGTGAAGACACGGTGTGGCACTACGTTCCGATGCTCTGGGAGGCCGGCGGTGACGTCCTGACACCCGGCGGTGATCGGGCGGCGTTCAATTCGGAGGCCGGGGTGAAGGCACTCACTGCGCTGCAACAGATGGCGGTCACCGACAAATCGCTCTACCTCGACACCACCAACGAGAACGGCCCGAAGCTGATGAACAGCGGCAAGGTCGCGATGTTGGTCACCGGCCCCTGGGACCTGAGCCAGCTGTCGGACATCGAATACGGGGTGCAGGTGATGCCCACGTTCGCCGGCGGTGCGCATCAGACCATCTCGGGTCCCGACAACTGGGTCGTATTCAACAACGGGGACAAGCGCAAGCAGGCGGCGATCGACTTCGTGAAATGGCTGACCGCGCCTGAGCAGGTCAGGGCGTTCTCGTTGGGCACCGGTGATCTGCCGACCCGGGTGTCCGTCGGTCAAGATCCGGCGTTCCGCGACAAGCTGAACGAAAAGCTGCCCGGCAGTGCCACATTCGTGGAGAATCTGGCCAATGTGAAAAAGGTGCGGCCGACCGTCGAGCAGTATCCGGCGATCTCCGAGGCGCTGGGACAGGCGATCGTCGCGGTCATGCTCGGCAAGGAACAGCCCGTGGACGCGCTGAACTCCGCTGCGCGGGCCGCCGATGCCGCGCTGGCCGGGAAATAGCCGCGGTGGCGATGCGAGGGCTTATGGCCCGCCTCAATTGGCTCGGCCGGTCGGAGACCGTGGCCGGATGGGCCTTGGTGAGTCCGGCGATGGTGCTGATCGGTGCCTTCGGTCTGCTGCCGGTGTTGATGTCGCTGCTGCTGTCGTTCCAGCAATCGGATCTGCTCACACCCGAAACCCCGTGGGTGGGTATGGACAACTACCGCAAGCTGGCCGACGACCCGGTTGTGGTCGAGGCGATCAAACACACCATCATCTACACCGCGCTGTTCGTGCCCGGCACGATGCTGGTGGGTCTGTTCGTCGCTGCGGCGTTGAACCGCTCGGTGCGCTTCATCTCGGTGTACCGGACGGCCGCGTACATCACCATGGCGGTGTCGACCATCTCGCAGGGCATCATCTTCCTGTGGCTGACCGACCGTGACTACGGACTGGTGAACGCGGCACTCGGTTCCGTCGGCGTGCCCGCACAGCCCTTTCTGGCCTCCCCGTCGCAAGCCCTCTACGTGATCGTCGCCATGACGGTCTGGGGCTGGACAGGGTTCTCGGTCATCGTGTATCTCGCTGCCCTACAAGGTGTTCCCGCCGAGTTGCACGAGGCCGCGGCGATTGACGGGGCGAGTCCCTTCACCCGCTTCCGCACCATCACCGTGCCGCTGCTGGGGCCGGCGAATCTGTTCCTCGTGGTCTGGCTGACCATCAACGCGCTGCAACTGTTCGACGAGGTGTACGCAACGACCCGTGGCGGACCGCTGCGCGCGACCACTGTCATCGTCTATTACCTGTGGGACCGCGCGTTCGTGCAGTTCGATGCCGGCTACGCCGCGGCGATGGCCTATGCGCTGTTCGTGGTCATCCTCGCCATCACGGCGGTCCAGTTCCGGCTAGCCCGTAAGCACGTGCACATCTCATGACCACCACACCGGCACTCGACACCGAAATCACTGCGCCGCAGGCACAGTCACACCCACCGCAGCGGCGTAAGCTGCGCCTGCCGTTCAGCCCGTGGCATCTGGTCCTCATCCCGCTGACCTTCCTGTTGATCGTCCCCCTGCTGTGGATGCTCGTCACCTCACTGGAGAGCGAGGGGGAGGCCAACCGCTTTCCGCCGGTGCTGCTGCCCGAGCGACCGAGGTTCGAGAACTACGCGGAAGCCTGGAACGCCGCGCCGTTCGGTCACTTCTTCCTCAACAGCCTGCTGGTGACCTCGGTGGTGTTGATCAGCAACCTGATAGTCTGCAGCCTCGCCGGCTACGCCTTCGCCCGCATCCGATTTCTCGGCAGGGGAGCGCTTTTCGTCACGCTGATGGCCACCCTCATGGTGCCGTTCCAGGTCACGATGATCCCGGTGTTCCTGATCGTCAAATGGTTCGGTGACAACGTGTGGGCAGGTCTGGGTATCGACCACATCGGTGCGTTGATGCTGCCCAACCTGGCCACGGCCTTCGGCATCTTCTTCCTGCGCCAGTTCTTTCAGACGGTTCCGGTCGAGCTCGAAGAGGCGGCCCGGGTGGACGGGACGTCCCGGCTGGGCGTGTTGTTCAAGATCGTGCTGCCGCTGTCGCTGCCCGCGTTGTCGACTCTGGCGGCATTGACGGTGCTGACCTCCTGGAACGACTTCCTGTGGCCGCTGATCGTGATCACCTCACAGGACCAGATGACGATTCCGTTGGGGCTCAGCTACTTCCAGGGCGCGCATCGGGTCAAGTGGCCGCTGTTGATGGCGGCGAACGTCATGAGCCTGTTGCCGATGCTGTTGGTGTTCGTCGGAGCGCAGCGTTATTTCGTGCAATCGGTGGCCAGTACCGGACTGAAGGGCTGAACGTTGGCAGAAGTGGAATTTCGTGATGTCACCCGCCGGTTTGCCGGCGGAGTACTCGCACTCAAGGGACTGAATCTGACCGTGGCGGACGGGGAATTCCTGATCCTCGTCGGACCGTCCGGGTGCGGGAAAAGCACCGCCCTGCGGATGCTGGCAGGACTCGACAAGCCGACATCCGGGGAAATCCGGATCGGTGGCACCGTCGTCAACGACCTCGGGCCAGGTCAACGCGACATCGCGATGGTGTTCCAGAACTATGCGCTGTACCCGCACATGTCCGTCTACCGCAACCTTGCGTATGGCCTGCGGCAGCGGCGGACACCGCGCCACGAGATCGAGCGCCGGGTCCGCGAAACCGCTGAGCTACTGCAGATCACCGAACTGCTGGACCGCAAGCCCGGTCAGCTGTCCGGTGGACAGCGCCAACGGGTCGCGATGGGCCGCGCGCTGGTCCGCGAACCGCAGGCCTTCCTGCTCGACGAGCCGTTGTCGAATCTGGATGCCAAGCTGCGCAACCAGGTCCGCGGTGATCTCAAACGCCTGCACCGAGAGGTCCCGGTCACCTCGATCTACGTGACCCATGACCAAGTGGAGGCGATGACGCTCGGGGACCGGCTGTGTGTGATGTCCGACGGTGAGGTGCAACAGATCGGCACCACCGACGACATCTACAACCGCCCGGCCAACACGTTCGTGGCCGCGTTCATGGGCAGCCCGCCGATGAACCTGATCCCCGCCACCATCCACTCCGGCATCCTGCACGTGGGCGGCGCCGCGGTGACAGCGGCTCGCAGCGCGGCCGGCCCGGTGATCGTCGGGGCACGCCCAGAGCATCTGCAGCTGAACGTCCACTGCGGCGAGGGCACGGTGCCGGCCCGCGTCGACTTCGTCGAACCGCTCGGCAGCCATGTGTTGGTGACTGCCCTCGTCGGTGTCGGCGATACCCAGACGCGGGTCATCGTCCAGGCGCCGGCGGATACCTCGTTGGCCTCGGGCACCCCGATCGGCCTCGTGTTGCCTCCCGAACGGACCTACTTCTTCGACGCCGAGACCGGTGATGCCCGCCGCGAGCGCGAGCGCATCGCTGTCTGAGGTGCACGTTGACCTGGTCGTGGGCGGTGATTTTGGTGGGTGTCGACGCCGTTTGACCGGTGAATCCATGACTCCGCTGGGTGATCGCGCGTAACCTGTTGGCGCGCGGGCATGTCGAGAGTCATCGATCGGGGCGGGAGCTGATGCGGCACTACTACACCGCCGATGCGATCCGAGCCGCTGAGGTCCCGCTGCTGGCTTCGCTGCCCGATGGCGCCCTGATGCGCCGCGCCGCCTACGGATTGGCGAAAGCCATCGCCCGCGAGTTGGTCGCCCGCACCGGTGGGGTAGCTGGTCGCCGGGTGTGCGCCGTCGTGGGTTCCGGCGACAACGGCGGTGACGCGCTGTGGGCGGCGACGTTTCTGCGCCGCCGCGGCGCCGCAGCAGACGCCGTCTTGCTCAACGTGGACCGCACCCACCCCGCGGCGCTGGCCGCGTTTCGTGCTGCAGGCGGGCGCGTGGTGCAAACGGTCTCTGCCGCAACGGATCTGGTGATCGACGGGGTCGTCGGCATCTCCGGCCGGGGTCCGCTGCGGCCCGCCGCCGCCGAGGTGTTCGCCGCCACCACCGCGCCGGTGGTCGCCGTCGACATCCCCAGCGGCATCGATGTGCAGACCGGGGCCACCGACGGCCCGCATGTACGGGCTGCGCTCACCGTGACCTTCGGCGGGCTCAAACCCGTACACGCACTGGCCGATTGCGGACGCGTCGAACTCGTCGACATCGGCCTGGACCTGCCCGCCACGGACGTGCTCGGGTTCGACGCCGACGACGTCAGAACGCTATGGCCGGTCCCCGGTCCCGACGATGACAAGTACACCCAGGGCGTGACGGGCCTGCTGTCCGGTTCGGCGACCTATCCCGGGGCCGCGGTGCTGAGTGTCGGGGCTGCCGTGGCCGCCACCTCCGGGATGGTGCGGTACGCGGGAAGCGCTGCACAACAGGTGCTTTCCCACTGGCCGGAAGTGATCGCCGCGGCAGGCCCGCGGGAAGCCGGGCGGGTGCAGGCCTGGGTGGCCGGCCCCGGTATGGGCACCGACGACGATGCGAAGGCCGCGCTGCGGTTCGCCCTCGACACCGACCTGCCGGTACTGGTCGACGCCGACGGGCTCACGCTGCTGTCCCAGAACCCCGGGCTGCTGGCCGGACGCAACGCCGCGACCGTGCTGACGCCCCACGCGGGGGAGTACCAGCGGCTGGCCGGCGAACCCGTCGGCGACGACCGCGTCGGCGCGGCCCGCAGGCTCGCCGACCGGCTCGGTGCCACCGTCCTGCTCAAGGGCAACGTCACCGTCATCGCAGGCGCCGACGGCAGCACCTACCTCAACCCGGCAGGCCAATCGTGGGCCGCCACCGCCGGTTCGGGCGACGTGCTCTCCGGTGTCATCGGCTCGCTGCTGGCGGCCGGGCTGAAGCCCGCACAGGCCGCCGCGGCCGGGGCATTCGTGCATGCCCGTGCGGCCAACCTCTCCGCGGCCGACCCGGGCCCACGACCCGCGCCCACATCGGCCTCCCGCATTCTCGCTCACATCCGCACCGCGATCGCGTCGTTGTAACCGGAAGGAACACCATGTCCCGCAAGCATTCCCACGCCCAAGTCGCCCCGGCCTACACCGGACGGCTGGACATGGCGCCGGTGCCGGCGCTGCGCCTGCCCGACGACGCGATGGAACCCGCCGCGGCCTACCGGTTCATCCACGACGAACTCATGCTCGACGGCAGCTCGCGGCTGAACCTCGCGACGTTCGTCACCACCTGGATGGACGACGAGGCCGGAAAGCTGATGGCCGAGACGTTCGACAAGAACATGATCGACAAGGACGAGTACCCGGCGACCGCGGCGATCGAGACGCGATGCGTGAACATGGTCGCCGACCTCTTCCATGCCGAAGACCTGCGCGACGACGACCCGTCGACCGCCACCGGGGTATCCACGATCGGATCCAGTGAAGCCGTGATGCTGGCCGGCCTGGCCCTGAAATGGCGCTGGCGCGAGAAGGTGGGCGACGGGTGGAAGGGTCGCACCCCCAACCTGGTGATGGGGTCCAACGTTCAGGTGGTGTGGGAGAAGTTCTGCCGCTACTTCGACGTGGAACCGCGGTATCTGCCGATGGCCGAGGGGCGCTATGTCATCACTCCCGAACAGGTGCTCGGTGCGGTCGACGAGGACACCATCGGTGTCGTGGGGATCCTGGGCACCACGTTCACCGGTGAGCTCGAACCCATCGCCGAGATCTGCGCGGCGCTCGACGAGTTGGCTGCCGGCGGAGGCGTCGACGTCCCGGTGCATGTCGACGCGGCCAGCGGTGGCTTCGTGGTGCCGTTCCTGCACCCCGACCTGGAGTGGGACTTCCGGCTGCCCCGGGTGGTGTCGATCAACGTCAGCGGGCACAAGTACGGCCTGACCTACCCGGGCATCGGGTTCGTGGTGTGGCGCAGCAAAGACCACCTGCCCGAAGACCTGGTGTTCCGGGTGAACTACCTGGGCGGGGACATGCCGACGTTCACTCTGAACTTCTCCCGGCCCGGTAACCAGGTGGTGGGCCAGTACTACAACTTCCTGCGCCTGGGCCGGGCCGGATACACCCAGGTCATGCAGTGCCTGTCACAGACCGCCCGCTGGCTGGGCGACGAGCTGCGCGCCAGCGAGCACTTCGAGATCATCTCCGACGGATCGGCCATCCCGGTGATCAGCTTCCGGCTCAGCGGCGAACCCGGGTACACCGAGTTCGACGTGTCGCAGGCGCTGCGCGCGTTCGGCTGGCAGGTTCCCGCCTACACCATGCCTGACGACGCATCCGACGTCGTCGTGCTGCGGATCGTGGTCCGGGAGGGTTTCTCGGCCGATCTGGCCCGGGCCCTCAAAGAGGACATGATCACGGCCCTGGGGCACCTCGACAAGCTCAAGCCGGGTGGTTTCTTCGACCGGGTGCAGCCCTTCACGCACTGACCGCGCCCGCTCCGGTGCGGGGCCGCTCGCCGTTTCTGGGACAATGGCGGGCGGTGATTATGACGATGCAGACGACCGAACTCACGACCCCTCTGACTCCGCACACCACGCCGCAGGCAGTGGTGGATCTTGGCGCCGTCGAGCACAACGTAACGGTGTTGCGCGAGCTGGCCGGGCCGGCGCAGGTGATGGCGGTGGTCAAGGCCGACGGCTACGGGCACGGAGCTGTCCAGGTCGGCCGCGCCGCGCTGGCCGCCGGGGCTGCCGAACTCGGCGTCGCCACCGTCGGCGAGGCGATGGCGCTGCGGGCCGGCGGGATCACGGCGCCGGTGCTGGCGTGGCTGCATCCACCGGGCACCGACTTCGCCCCGGCCGTCGCGGCCGATGTCCAGGTCGCGGTGTCATCGGTGCGCCAACTCGGCGAGGTGCTCGCGGCGGTCGCTGAAGTCGGGTCACCCGCCACCGTGACGGTGAAGGTCGACACGGGGCTCAGCCGCAACGGGGTGAGTCCCGCCGACTATCCCGCGATGCTGACGGCCCTGCACCGTGCTCACACCGACGGTGCGATCCGGGTGCGCGGGATCATGAGCCACCTGGCGCACGGCGACGTACCCGAGCACCCGTTCAACGGCCTGCAGGCGCAGCGGTTGACCGAGATGCGCGACCAGGCGCGCGAGCACGGGGTCCCCGTCGAGATCGCCCATCTGAGCAACTCACCGGCCGTGCTGACCCGGCCGGACCTGGCGTTCGACATGGTGCGGCCCGGCGTCGCGGTCTACGGCCTGAACCCGGTCCCCGACCGCGGCGATATGGGCCTTCGTCCCGCGATGACCCTGAAATGCCCAGTGGCCCTGGTGCGTTCGGTCCATGCCGGGGACGGGGTGTCCTACGGTCACCTGTGGGTCGCCGACCGTGACACCACGCTGGCGCTGCTGCCGCTCGGTTATGCCGACGGTGTCTTCCGTGCCCTCAGTGGCCGGATCGACGTGCTGATCAAGGGCAAACTGCGGCGCGGCGTCGGGCGGGTCTGCATGGACCAGTTCGTCGTCGACCTCGGGCCTGATGCGTCCGATGTCACCGAGGGCGACGACGCGATCCTGTTCGGGCCGGGTACGCAGGGCGAATCCACCGCGCAGGACTGGGCGGATCTGCTCGACACCATCCACTACGAGATCGTCACCAGCCCACGCGGCCGGGTGGTCCGCAGCTACGTTTCGGGCCAGAGCCATTGAGCGAACGCGCCTCCGATGAGCATCATCACCGGGCCCGCTGGCTGGCGGGTGCAGCGGGGCTGACCGCGGTCGGCACCGTCGCCGGTGCCTCGGTGGCGCGGTCGCTGGGGCGTCGGGTGCTCAAAGAGGACCCGTACGCCGGTGAGAATTTCCGCCTTCTCGACGCCGACCGCAGTTCGGTCGTCACCACCGCCGACGGGGTGCCGCTCGCGGTGCGGGAGGTCGGGCCGCTCGACGCGCCGCTGACCGTGGTGTTCGCGCACGGGTTCTGTCTTCAGATGGGCGCCTTCCACTTTCAGCGGGCCCGGCTGGCCGAACAGTGGGGCCCGCAGGTGCGCATGGTGTTCTACGACCAGCGTGGCCACGGCCAATCGGGAACGTCGGACCCCGACACCTACACCGTCGAGCAGCTCGGCAAAGACCTGGAATCCGTACTGGCGGTGACGGTTCCGCGCGGCCCGGTGGTATTGGTCGGCCACTCGATGGGTGGCATGACCGTGCTGTCGCATGCCCGGCAGTTCCCCAAGCGCTACCCGTCGCGGGTGGTCGGTGCCGCGCTGATCGCCTCGGCTGCCGAAGGGGTGACGCGGTCCCCGCTCGGCGAGATCCTGCGCAACCCGGCGTTGGAGGCCGTGCGGTTCGCCGCGCGATACGCCCCGAAGACGGTGCATCGCACCCGTGGTGCCGCGCGGTCGGTCATCGGTCCGATCCTGCGTGCCGCGTCCTACGGCGACGAGAAGATCAGCCCGAGCGTGGTGGAGTTCTCCGAGCAGATGATGCACAGCACGCCGATCGCCACGCTGGTGGAGTTCCTGCACGCACTCGAGGTGCACGACGAGTCCGCGGCACTGCCCGTGCTGGCCAAGGTGCCGACGTTGATCGCGTGCGGTGACCGGGACCTGCTCACCCCGATGGAATACTCAGAGGCCATGGCCGCGCAGCTACCCAAATCCGAGTTGGTGATCGTCGGAGGCGCGGGCCACCTGGTGCAACTGGAGGAGCCCGAGGTGATCGACGACGCACTGGTCGGCCTGGTCCAGCGGGCCACCCCGTCCAAACTGGTCACGCTGTCGCGGCGGGTGCGCGACCGGGTTCGGCCCCATGACTGAGCGCACCGCGGGCACCGCGCAACCGAGCACCGCCGACGACACCATCGCCCTCGGCGCGACTCTCGGTGCCGGTTTGCGCGCCGGGGACGTCGTGGTGCTGTCCGGACCGTTGGGCGCGGGAAAGACAGTGCTGGCCAAGGGGATTGCCCAGGCGATGAATGTCGAAGGACCCGTGGTGTCACCGACTTTCGTGCTGGCCCGGGTGCACCGGGCCCGCCAAGCCGACCGGCCCGCGATGATCCACGTCGACATGTACCGGCTGCTCGACCATGCCGGGGCCGACCTGCTGGGCGAACTCGACGCGCTGGATCTGGACACCGATCTCCAGGACGCGGTCGTGGTCGTCGAGTGGGGCGAGGGCCTGGCCGAGCGACTGTCCGATCATCATCTCGACATCCGGATCGACCGGGATCCCGACAGTGAGGTCCGTACCGTGACGTGGCAGTGGAACGCGCCATGAACCTGCTGACGATCGACACCGCCACCCCGGCGGTCAGCGCCGGGGTGGTCCGGCGTGCCGACGACGGCACCGCGACGATGCTGGCGGAACGGGTCACCATCGACCCCCGGGCGCATGCCGAGCAGCTCACCCCGAATGTTCTCGGCGCGCTGAGCGATGCCGGGCTCACGGTGGCCGACCTCGACGGCGTCGTCGTCGGCTGCGGACCCGGACCGTTCACCGGGCTGCGGGTCGGGATGGCCAGCGCCGCGGCGTTCGGGCACGCCCTCGGTGTCCCGGTGTACGGCGTGTGCAGCCTCGACGCCATCGGGATCCGCACCTCTGGTGAGGTTCTGGTGGTCACCGATGCCCGTCGCCGCGAGGTGTACTGGGCGCGCTACCGCGACGGGGTGCGGGTGGACGGCCCCGCCGTCAACGCACCCGCCGATGTACCCGCCGGGGCGGACCAGGTGGCGGGATCGCCCGAGCACGCCGCGTTGTTCGACCTGCCGCGGCTGGAACCGGTGTACCCGACGCCCGACGGTCTCGTCGCTGCGGTGGGGGACTGGGCCGAACCGGCTCCGCTGATTCCGCTGTACCTGCGCCGGCCTGATGCCAAACCCTCTGTGGCGGCGCGCAAATGACCATCACGTACGACGCGTTGACCAAGGGCGACGCGGACCGCTGCGCCGAGTTGGAATCCCAGCTGTTCCCCGGGGACGATCCCTGGCCGGCACGGGCCTTCCTCGCCGAGTTGGCCGCCAAACACAATCACTACATCGCTGCGCGCAGTGAAGGGCGCCTGGTCGGCTATGCCGGGATCTCCCGCCTTGGCCGGGTCCGTCCCTACGAATACGAAGTGCACACCATCGGTGTCGACCTCGAGTTTCAAGGCCAGGGCATCGGCCGCAGGCTCCTTGAGGAGATGCTCGAATTCGCCTCGGGGGGAACAGTTTTCCTGGAGGTGCGGACCGACAACGTGCCGGCGATCAAGCTCTATGAGAGCGTCGGATTCGTCAACATCGGTCTGCGCAAACGGTATTACCGAGCCAGCGGCGCCGACGCGTACACCATGCAACGCCTTCCCGCGGGGAGCCCATCATGATCATCCTGGCCATCGAAAGCTCCTGCGACGAAACCGGAGTCGGCATCGCCGAGCTTGCCGACGACGGAACCATCACGCTGTTGGCCGACGAAGTCGCGTCCAGTGTCGACGAGCACGCCCGCTTCGGTGGCGTCGTCCCCGAGATCGCGTCGCGCGCGCATCTCGAAGCGCTCGGCCCGACCATGCGGCGCGCCCTGGACACCGCGGGCATCGAGCGGCCCGACGTCGTCGCCGCGACCATCGGTCCCGGACTGGCCGGGGCGCTACTGGTCGGCGTGGCCGCCGCCAAGGCCTACGCGGCCGGCTGGAACGTGCCATTCTATGCCGTCAACCACCTCGGCGGACACCTGGCCGCCGACGTCTACGACCACGGCCCGCTGCCGGAAAGTGTCGGGCTGCTGGTCTCCGGCGGACACACGCACCTGCTGCATGTCCGGTCACTGGGCGAGCCGATCGTCGAGCTGGGCAGCACCGTCGACGACGCGGCCGGTGAGGCCTACGACAAGGTGGCCCGGCTGCTCGGGCTCGGCTATCCCGGCGGCAAGGTGCTCGACGATCTCGCCCGCACCGGCAACCGCGACGCCATCGTCTTCCCGCGGGGGATGACGGGGCCGCGCGACGACCCGTACGTGTTCAGTTTCTCGGGGCTGAAGACCGCGGTGGCACGTCATTGGGAGGCACATCCCGATGCGTCGCAGGCCGACATCGCCGCCGGCTTCCAGGAGGCGGTTGCCGACGTGCTGACGCGTAAGGCCGTGCGTGCGGCCACCGACCTCGGCGTCTCCACACTGTTGATCGCCGGCGGCGTGGCCGCCAACTCACGCCTTCGCGAGCTCGCCGAAGAACGTTGCGCTGCAGCGGGTTTGACGCTACGCGTGCCGCGTCCGCGGTTGTGCACCGACAACGGCGCGATGATCGCGTCGTTCGCCGCGCATCTGATCGCCGCCGGAGCTCAGCCCTCACCCCTGGATGCCGCGAGCGATCCCGGACTGCCGGTGGTACGGGGGCAGGTGGCGTGAGCCCGGCGGACAAGCTGGAGATCACCGAACTGCTCTACCGCTATGCCGAGCTCATCGACGCGGGTGACTTCGACGGCGTCGGGCACCTGCTCGCGCGGGCGACGTTCGGCGGTACCGCGTCGCCGGCCACGTCCGGCGCCGAGAACATCGCGAAGCTCTTCGCATCGAGCACCCGCCGCTATCCCGAACACGGCAACACCCCGCGGACCCGCCATCTCGTGCTCAACCCGATCGTGGAGATCGACGGCGGGCAGGCGAGTGCGCGGTCGACCTTCGTCGTCGTGCAGGCCACCGAGACGGTTGCGGTGCAACCGATCGTGGTCGGGCGCTACCTCGACGCGTTCGCCCGCGATGACCAGGGCTGGCACTTCACCCAACGCACGGTCGACGTGGAGATGGTTGGCGATGTGTCAGCGCACCTCATGATCGATCCGAGCGTCTATCAGAGGTGATCGCGGGCGGGGTGGCTGCCCCCGTGTTCGCCGTGGACGAACAGTCGGCCGAACAATCACGGTCCAACCTTGAGTGCTAGCACTCGCATGTATAGAGTGCTAGGTGGCACGCGGCCAACCCCAGCGCCGGCACCCGCGACGACGGAGCGAGGGCACGGACGTATGCCACGAACACCTGGTAACCGGCATCTGGGGATCCCCCCGGATCCACACCCCGACAAGTGGAGGGCTTCCATCGTGGCAGTCAACATCAAGCCACTCGAGGACAAGATCCTCGTTCAGGCCAACGAGGCCGAGACCACGACCGCTTCCGGTCTGGTCATCCCTGACACCGCCAAGGAAAAGCCGCAGGAAGGCACCGTCGTCGCAGTTGGCCCCGGCCGCTGGGATGAGGATGGCGAGAAGCGGATCCCCCTGGACGTTGCCGAGGGCGACACCGTCATCTACAGCAAGTACGGCGGCACCGAGATCAAGTACAACGGCGAGGAGTACCTGATCCTGTCGGCCCGCGACGTGCTGGCTGTCGTCTCCAAGTAAAAGCACTCGTGTCCCGCCCCGGAGATCCCCGTACGCGTACGGGCGATGTCCGGGGCGGTATGCGTGATAAGGAAAGACATCTATGAGCAAGCAGATTGAGTTCAACGAAACTGCGCGCCGTGCCATGGAGGCCGGTGTCGACAAGCTCGCCGACGCTGTCAAGGTGACCCTGGGTCCCCGCGGCCGCTACGTGGTGCTGGCCAAGGCGTTCGGTGGCCCGCAGGTGACCAACGACGGTGTCACCGTCGCCCGTGAGATCGATCTCGAGGATCCGTTCGAGAACCTCGGTGCCCAGCTGGTCAAGTCCGTCGCCACCAAGACCAACGACGTTGCCGGTGACGGCACCACCACCGCGACCGTGTTGGCGCAGGCCCTGGTCAAGGCCGGGCTGCGGTATGTCGCCGCCGGTGCCAACCCGATCGCCCTGGGACTGGGTATCGGCAAGGCCGCCGACGCGGTGTCCGAAGCCCTGCTGGCCGCCGCCAAGCCGGTGTCCGACAAGACCGCCATCGCCCAGGTCGCCACGGTTTCCTCGCGTGACGAGCAGATCGGCGAGCTGGTCGGGGAGGCCATGACCAAGGTCGGCCACGACGGCGTGGTGACCGTCGAGGAGTCCTCGACGCTCAACACCGAGCTGGAGATCACCGAAGGCGTCGGCTTCGACAAGGGCTTCATCTCGGCCTACTTCGTCACCGACTTCGACCTGCAGGAAGCAGTGCTCGAAGACGCCGTGGTGCTGCTGCACCGCGACAAGATCAGCTCCCTGCCCGACCTCCTGCCGCTGCTTGAGAAGGTCGCCGAAGCAGGCAAGCCCCTGCTGATCGTCGCCGAGGACGTCGAAGGCGAGGCGCTGTCGACGCTGGTCGTCAACGCCATCCGCAAGACCCTCAAGGCCGTCGCGGTCAAGGCGCCGTTCTTCGGTGACCGCCGCAAGGCGTTCCTGGAGGACCTCGCCATCGTGACCGGTGCCCAGGTGGTCAACCCCGACGTGGGCCTGGTGCTGCGCGAGGCCGGTCTCGACGTGCTGGGTTCGGCACGGCGCGTCGTGGTCAGCAAGGACAGCACCGTGATCGTCGACGGCGGCGGCTCCAAGGACGCCGTGGCCGATCGCGTCAAGCAGCTCAAGTCCGAGATCGAGACCACCGAATCCGACTGGGATCGCGAGAAGCTGCAGGAGCGGCTGGCCAAGCTGGCCGGCGGCGTCGCGGTCATCAAGGTCGGCGCGGCCACCGAGACCGATCTCAAGAAGCGCAAGGAAGCGGTCGAGGACGCCGTCGCGGCAGCCAAGGCTGCCGTCGAAGAGGGCATCGTCACCGGTGGTGGCGCCGCACTCGTGCAGGCTCGCGCCGCTCTCGACAAGCTGCGCGGTGAGGTCAAGGGCGACGAGGCGCTTGGCGTCCAGGTGTTCTCCTCCGCGCTGTCGGCCCCGCTGTACTGGATCGCCACCAACGCCGGGCTCGACGGCTCGGTCGTGGTGAACAAGGTCAGCGAACTGGGCAACGGGCAGGGCTTCAACGCCGCGACGCTGTCCTACGGCGACCTGGTCGCCGACGGCATCGTCGACCCGGCCAAGGTGACCCGCTCGGCGGTCCTCAACGCCGCATCGGTGGCTCGCATGATCCTGACCACCGAAACCGCTGTTGTGGACAAGCCTGCTGAAGAGGCCGACCACGGCCATCATCACGGGCACGCTCACTAGGTAGTTTCCGACGAATGCACCCCCGGTTTTCCGACCGGGGGTGCATTCGTCTGCGAGACTGATCGAAACAGCCTTTGAGGGTGTTCATCTGCGAAAAGCGGGGACATATGGCACACGCAGGTAAGACAATCGATCACCCGCTCACCGGCGAACGCCTCACCTTCCTTGAGACCTCCGCAACGACCAGAGGCGAACACCTGAAGGTGAGGCTGGAAATGGCGCCCGGCGGCTCATTGCCTCGGCCACATACCCACCCTCGGGCAGAGGAACGGTTTGAGGTTGCTGCCGGTCGCGTGCAGATCGTGACGAGTGGCAAGAAGCGGATCGCGGAGGCAGGCGAGACCGTGATCGTTCCACGCGGTGCCGGCCACGTGTGGGGAAATCCGTTCGACGATCCCGCTGCCGTCGTGGTCACGATAAACCCGGCACTCAACCTGGAGACGTTCTTTGAGACCTGGTTCGGCCTCGCCAGGGACGGAAAACTCAACCCGCGCACGCAAATCCCGAGTTTCTTGCAGGCGGTTCTGGTCATGCACGACTTCCGTGCCGAGATCGGAATGCCCGGACTTGCGGGGCTGGCGCTCCGAGGTCTAGGACCGGTCGTCTCGCCGCTGGCCCGGGCACGGGGGTATCGCTCGATCTATCCGCGATACAGCGCAGAGCTGCCCGGTGCTGATGCCTAACGGCTGAAATCGGGCGCCACCGAGACCGCTGTCGTGGACAAGCCGGGTGAAGAGGAGTGCCTCCGAAAACACCCCTGGTCCTGTTGGGCCGGGGGTGTTTTCGCATTCGTGCGGCAGTTCGAGTAGTGGCTTACTCATGTCGAATCACGACATCGGATACATGGTTGGTCATGTCCATTTTTCTGGCGCAACCTCATCCGGCGGCGCTTGAGGAGCGTTCGCAGGTTGTCAATGCGATGTGCGGGGCTTTCTTCGATGATCGGATCTACCGCTGGTTGGTTCCAGACGACGCGCAGCGCCGCAGTAGTGCGACGATCTTCTATTCGCGATTCGTCGACGCATGCTGGCCACACGGCGGGGTTTTCACGGCCGCTCAGGGGTGTCGGCTCCGGACGAAAAGTGAGCAGGTAGTTCCGGTCGAAAAGTGAGCACCCTTCTGATTGGAGAGTGATCACTGTGGAGGATTGGGC
>NZ_LZTB01000005.1 GCF_001665685.1 Mycobacterium sp. 852013-50091_SCH5140682 | reverse complement strand
GGCCTGCCCGGCGGCCGCCGCCGACTTCACCCGCTCCAATTCCTCGATCCGCCGATGCAACGCAGCCTCGTCAGCACTCTCACTGACCTGCGCCAACCCCGCGGTATCGAACATATGTGCGATGATACTCGCATCTACTGACTCAAACTTTTTGGCAGGGTCGCAGGCTGTGGATAACTGCGACCATGGCCGACCCGCGACCACCACACCAGCACCTGTGGTGAGTCTGCCGCGAGAAAACCTGTCGCCAACACGACTGACACCAGGCGATACTGCGCGCCATGGCGAGCGACGTCGTGTTCATCGGCGGGCGATCCGGGACCGGTAAGACCAGCGTCGGTTTCGAGATGCACGCCCAGCTCAGCGCAACCGATGTCCCGCACTGCCTCATCGACGGCGACTTCCTCGATATGGCCCACCCCGCGCCATGGCAGCACAACCTGGCCGAGCGCAACCTCGCAGCCATATGGGCGAACTATCGGGAATTGGGCTATCACCGCATGATCTACACCAACACCGCCAGCGTGCTGCCCGACGAGATCGCACGTCTCACCACCGCCATCGGCACCAACCCGAACGTCACCGCAATCCTGCTCACCTGCACCGACGCCACAGCGCGACACCGCCTCAGCCAACGCGAGATCGGCTCCGCCCTCGCTCGCCACCTCGCATCCAGCGTCGACATGGGTACCCGCCTGCAAACCAGCGCTGCCGCCTCGGCTCACCGCATCCCCACCGACGACCGCACCGTAGCCGACATCGCCGGAGAAATCATCAATCTCACGGGGTGGCAGAAATCTGCGGCACCGATGCCGTAGACCACTTGGCCCTGTTAGGAACTCAATCAGCGCTAGCTCGCCCTACGCAGCACGATCACATTGTCGATCAGCGTGCCGCGCTGGCCGTCGGGCCCTGTGGCGTCGCGTTGCTCAGGCCCGACCTGGATCCGCTCCCATTGCCCCTCGGGAAGCTCCAGTGCCGCCAAAACCTCTTCAGCGCTGGGGAACTCGAAATTCCTGACGTGCTCGGGAGCCCACGGCGGCGCCGCTCCGTGATCGACGACCACCAGCAGGCCCCTCGGCGTCACCGCGTCGGCCGCGCGGCGCAGGAAGAGGGTGCGGTCCATGGCGATCGGCGATTGCAGGAACTGCGCCGATACCAGGTCGAAGTCGCCACCGGGCAGGCTTTCGGAGAAGTCGTGGCGTTCGAACACGATGCGGTCCGACACACCGCGCGTTGCCGCCTCCGCGGCGGCGCGCTGCAGTGCGGTCTCCGAAACGTCTGCGGCCGTGACCTGCCAGCCACGCTCGGCCAACCAAACGGCATCACCACCCTCACCGCAGCCCAGATCCAGGGCCCGGCCCGCAGGCAGATCGGCGGCGACCCGCTCCAATTGAGCGTTGACCCGTCCGCTCCAGATGCGTCCGCGCTGCCCGTAGTGCCGCTCCCAGTACTGCGCTGTGACGGCCGTGCGAGTTGGCCACGGCGGCACCGGCAACCCGACGTCCTCGCCGAGCAGGGACTGCACGACGGCCGCGCCGGCCTGGCTGCCCGAAGCCACCGCCGCAGCCACCTGCGGCATCTGGGCACTCAGATCTCCGGCGGCGAACAGGCCCGGCACCGAGGTACGGCAGAACCCGTCGACCACAAGTGCATCGGCCGCTACCTGTCCTGGCGCTGAAACAGCTCCGAGCTGCGCCGCCAGCGGCGAACGCTGGTGCAACGTGCTGGCGACCAGAGCTCCGCGGCGGGCCAGTCGGGTTCCGTCGGCGAACTCCACGGCCGCCAGCGCGTCGCCGTCGGCGACCAGCCGGGCGATCGCGCGCTCGTCGACGCTGACGCCGGCCGCGTCGAGTTGCTTGACCTGGGCCTCATCCAGACCACTGGGGCCGTCGGTGAGAACTACGAGATCGTCGGTCCAGCCGCGCAGCAACAGGGCCGAATGCACGGCGCGATCGCCCTGTGCGATCACCGCGAGCGGTTGGTCACGCACCTCCCAGCCGTGGCAGAACGGGCAGTGGAAAACCGAATTGCCCCAGAGTTCTTCGAGCCCAGCGAGCTTCGGCGGCCGGTATTCCATACCCGTTGCCAGCAGCACGGTCCTGGCCCGCTCCTGGCTTCCGTCGGCCAGCTCGAGGACGAAACCCGGCTCTCCGCGGACAACTTCACCGGTCCGCAGCTCGACCGTCGGGTACGCCGCAAGTTCGGCGCGGCCCGCGGCGTACAGCTCGGCGGGTGGCCGTCCGTCGTGACCGAGCAGCCCACCGATCCCGTGTGCAGACGAATTACTTTGTGCCCCAGCATCAATCAGTAGCGTTCGCCTGCGGGCCCGGCCCAGCACCAGCGCCGCACTCAACCCGGCGGCCCCGCCGCCCACAATGACGCAGTCCCATACGTTTTCCATACCCAGAGCTTGCCCAACCCCGCGATATCTGCCAAGCTGATTTGCCATGCAGGCAAATCCTGCCGAGGACGACGTCGACGCGCTGGTCCGGCGCCGGCTGCGTGAGCTGCGCCGCGAGCGGGGGCTGACGCTGGAGGATGTCGCCACCCGGGCTCAGATCGACGTATCGACACTGAGCCGGTTGGAGTCGGGCAAGCGCCGGTTGGCTCTGGACCATCTGCCCCGGTTGGCGACGGCGCTGTCGGTCACCACCGACGAGCTGCTACGCGCTCCCGAGACGGAAGACCCACGCGTCAAAGGCAGCTCGCATACCTACCACGACATCACCTACTGGCCGCTGACCCGGCACGGCCCGGCGGGAGGCTTGCACGCCTTCAAGATCCGGATCAGCGCTCGGCGCAACAAACCACCCACCGAGTTCCCCGTCCACGAGGGCCGCGATTGGATGTACGTGCTGTCCGGGCAGCTGCGGCTCATCCTGGGCGACCAGGATTTCACCGTCAAACCCGGTGAAGCAGTGGAGTTTTCCACCTGGACGCCACATTGGTTCGGTGTGGTGGACGGCCCGGTCGAGGCCATCACGATCCTCGGTCCGCACGGCGAGCAGCTGCACCTGCACGCCTAGCGGGCTACAGGTACGCGGTCTGGTTCACCAGGCGCACCGACGACGCACCGTCGCCGTAGAACTCGGCGATCGACAGCGACGCCAGGTCGAGGTGCAACCGGTAGAGGATGCCCTCACCGGCGTCGAGCGCGAGCCGCAGCAGCGTCTTGATCGGCGTCACGTGCGACACCACCAGCACCGTGGTTTCGCCGTGCTCGGCGATGATTTTGTCGCGGGCCCGGCGCACCCGGTCGGCGACCGCGTCGAAACTCTCCCCGCCGGGCGGCTCGACACTGGTGTCGCGCAGCCACTGCCGGTGCACGTCGGGATCGCGTTGCGCCGCTTCGGCGAATGTCAGGCCCTCCCAGGCACCGAAGTCCGTTTCGGTGAGGTCATCGTCGACGGTGACGTCCAGACCGAGCGCCTTGGCGGCAGTCGCCGCGGTGTCGTAGGCACGTTGCAGCGGCGAAGCCACCACCGCCGAGATCCCGCCGACCGAAGCGAGATAACGCGCTGCCGCCTCGGCCTGCCCGCGGCCGAACTCGGTCAGCGCCGGATTGCCCCGGCCGGAATACCGCCGCTCGATGGACAATTCGGTCTGCCCGTGCCGCAGCAACAGCATCCGCGTCGGTGCTCCGGTGGCACCGGTCCAGCCGGGGGCCGCGGGTTTCTCGGCGACTACCGGTTTCCCGGTAGCAGCGTCCATGGCCTCGTTCGCCAGTCGGTCGGCATGCGCATTCTGCGCCCGCGGAATCCAGCTGTAGGTGACTCGGTCGAATCTCGCCGCGAGGGCGGCCGCTTCCTGCTGCAGCACAACGAGATCCGGATGCTTGACGCGCCACCGGCCCGACATCTGCTCGACCACCAGCTTGGAGTCCATCGACACCGCGACCTCGTCGGCGCCCGTGGCCGCCGCGGCCTCCAGTCCTGCGATCAGGCCGCGGTACTCCGCGACGTTGTTGGTGCTTACACCGATGAACTCGTTGCGCTCGGCGAGCACCGACACATGGTCGGCGGCGTACACCACCGCGCCGTAGCCGGCCGGTCCGGGATTGCCCCGTGATCCACCGTCGGCCTCGACGAGCACCTTCACGGTTTGACCCGCAACAGGATCGCGCCGCACTCCGGACAACGCAGCACCTCGTCGTCGGCGGCCGCGGTGATACGGGCGATCTCGCCCCGGTCGATCTCGATTCGGCAGGCCCCGCAGCGCCGGCCCTGCAGCAACCCGGCCCCGGCCCCGCCGCGGGCCCGCTGCTTCTCGTAGAGCTCGACGAGCTCGGCGTCGATCACCTCGATCAGTGCCTTGCGCCGGGTCTGGCACACCTCACGCGTGTGGTCGAGCTCCACCAGGGCACCGTCACGCTCCCGCTGCGCCTCCGAGACCCTGATCTGCAGTTCATCGATGCGGGCCAACTCGTCGGACTGCTGCGACTGCAGCTCCTCCCGGCGTTCCATCACCTCGAGCAGGGATTCCTCCAGGCTGGCCTGGCGGCGCTCCAAGGTCTCCAGTTCGTGCTGAATCTCGCTGACCTGCTTGGCTGCAACCGCTCCACCGTCGAGCAGCGCACGGTCACGGTCTTCGCGCTGACGTACCGAGTCGATCTCCGTCTCGAACTTGGCCACCTGGGTGCCCAGGTCTTCCAGTGCGATACCGAGTGCGGCCAGCCGGTCGTTGGCGACACCGTGCTCGGCCTGCACTTCCGCGAGCCGGGTCTGCTCGGCCAGATTCTTGGCGCGATGGGCCAGCCGCCCGAGCTCGGCATCCACCTCGGTCAGCTCTAGAAGCGAACGTTGCTGGGACACTGCAGCTTTCATATTCTTGACTCCCTACGCTCGACTCTCGACATTCCATGGGTCGGTGCGCACCGCACTGACCCGCACCGGCAGCGCGTCACCGAAATGCTCACGCAACACCCCGGCGGCCTGGGCGCACCACGGGAACTCGCTGGCCCAGTGCGCCACATCGACCAGTGCCACCTCCGAGGCTCGGCGATGCTCGTCGGCGGGGTGATGGCGCAGGTCGGCCGTGACATAAGCGTCGACACCCGCGGCGTCGACCGCACGGAGCAGGGAATCCCCCGCTCCCCCACACACCGCCACCCGCGACACCATGGCTTCGGAATCGCCCGACGCCCGCACGCCCCACGACGTCGCGGGCAGGGCCGCGCACACTCGGGATACGAAGGCCGACAACGGCTCCGGGCTCGCGAGGGTGCCGATCCGGCCGAGCCCCAGGCTCCCGGGGATGGGCGCCAACGCGATGATGTCGAAGGCCGGCTCCTCGTACGGATGCGCCGCACGCATCGCGGCCAGGACGGCGGCCCGCAGCCGTGACGGCGCGATCACCTCTACCCGATCCTCGGCCACCTGCTCGACGGTGCCCACCTCGCCGATCGCCGGGGTGGCGCCGTCGTGCGGCAAGAACTGTCCCGTACCGGCCACGCTCCAGCTGCAGTGCGAATAGTCACCGATGCGTCCGGCACCTGCCGCGAACAGGGCGGCGCGCACCGCGGCGGCATCGGTTACCGGGACGAACACCACCCATTTGTCCAGATTCGGGCCGGCCGCCGCGGGCTCCAGCACGCTGTCCACCTGCAGCCCGAGCGACTCGGCCAGCGCGTCGGACACGCCGGGTGACGCCGAATCAGCGTTGGTGTGCGCGGTGAACAGGGCCCGGCCGGTGCGGATCATCTGGTGCAGCAGGGCGCCTTTGGCGGTACTGGCGGCGACGGTGTCCACCCCGCGCAGCAGCAGTGGATGGTGGGCGAGCAGAAGCCCACGCTCGGGCACCTCGGACACGACGGCGGCCGTGGCGTCGACCGCGACAGTCACCGATTCGACCGCCTCGTCGGGGTCCCCGCACACCAGGCCAACAGAATCCCAGTCCTGCGCGAGCCCCGGTGGGTAGGCGGCATCCAGCACCGCGATGACATCAGCCAGTCTGACGCCGGCCACCCGCGCGCTCACCTCAATACCTCCGTCACCGCGTCCACCAACACCGGCCACTCCGCCCGCACGGCAGCCCGCAGATAATTCCCCGGCAGACCCACGAACGTATCGCAGCGCCGCACCGCAATACCCTTGCTTTCCAGATGTTTTCGCATCAGCTCCGCATCCGGCACACCGAACAGGACAAACGGTGCTGTCCCGGCCACCACGTCGAGGCCGAGAGCACGCAGCGCGGCAACCATCGCCGCGCGCAGCGCCGCCAGCCTACGGGCCTCCGCCTCGGCCTCCGCGACCGCGGCCGGAGTGCTGGTGGCGGCGATCGCCTCCAGTTGCAGCGTGCCCAGCGGCCAGTGCGCCCGCTGGGCGGTGAGGCGGGCGAGCACCTCGGGCGCGCCGAGTGCGTATCCGACGCGCAAGCCGGCCAGCGCCCATGTCTTGGTCAAGCTCCGCAGTACCAGCACATCGGGCAGCGCGTCGCCGGCCAGCGACTCAGGCTCGCCGGGGACGGCGTCGGCGAATGCCTCGTCGACCACCACCAGGCGCCCGGGCCGCCGCAGCGCGCGGATGTCCTCGCGGGAGTGCAGCACCCCGGTCGGATTGGTGGGGTTACCGACCACCACGAGGTCGGCCTCGTCCGGTACGGCGGCAGTGGAGAGGCTGTACGGCGGTGCCAGCACCACGTGGTGAACAGGCACCCCGGCGGCGGTCAGGACCGCCTCCGGTTCGGTGAACGACGGCGCGATCAGGGCGGCCAGTCGCGGCCGCAGCTGAACCAGCAGCGCGAAACCTTCGGCACCGCCTGCGAGCAGGGCAACGTCGGATTCCCGACGGCCATGCCGGTCCGCGACCGCCGAGACCGCGCGTCGTTCGTCTGCCGCGCTGGGATAGCGGCCCAGATCGGCCAGCCGGGCCGCCAGCCGTGCGGTCAGCCAATCCGGCGGCGCCCCGGCGCGAACGTTGACAGCGAAGTCCAGCTGCCCCGGTAAAGCGGCCTGGTCACCGTGGTAGCGGGCGGCCGCGCGGGTTGGACTTGCCACAGCACGACAGTAGTGGGCGGGGCCCTGTCTCGGGCATCGGGGAGAATGGGTCTGTGACTGGTCCCGTAACTGACACGTCGGCCGCTGTGCGGCCCGAGCTGGTGCTCTTCGACCTCGACGGCACCCTGACCGATTCTGCCGACGGAGTCGTGTCCAGCTTCCGCCACGCGCTGGCCCAGGTCGGTGCCCCCGTCCCCGACGGTGACCTCGCCAGCCTTGTGGTCGGGGCACCCATGCACTACACGCTTGGCGGTATGGGTCTCGGCGCCGACGCCGATGCCGCGATCGCCGCCTACCGCGCCGATTACACGAGCCGCGGCTGGGCCATGAACCGGCTGTTCGACGGCATCGAGCCGCTGCTCGCCGATCTGCGGAAAGCCGGGATCCGGCTGGCTGTGGCCACCTCGAAGGCCGAGCCGACCGCGCGGCACATCCTCGAACACTTCGGTCTCGACGGGTACTTCGAGGTGATCGCCGGGGCCAGCCCGGACGGCACCCGGGCGGCCAAGGCCGACGTGGTGGCCCATGCTCTGGCTCAACTGCAGCCGCTGCCGCAGCGCGTGCTCATGGTCGGCGACCGCGCCCACGATGTCGAGGGCGCCGCCGAACACGGCATCGACACCGTGGTGGTCGCGTGGGGTTACGGGCGCGACGACTTCACCGGGCCCGCCGCGTTGACCGCGCACGCCCATGTCGAGACTGTCGAGTCGCTGCGTGAGGTGCTCGGTGTCTGACGTCCTGCATGTCACGTTCGTGTGCTCGGGCAATATCTGCCGCTCGCCGATGGCGGAGAAGATGTTCGCCCACCAGATCAGCCAACGTGGCCTGGCCGACCGGGTCCGGGTGAGCAGCGCAGGCACCGGCAGCTGGCATGTCGGCGACGGGGCGGACGACCGCGCCTGCCGGGTGCTGCGTGCGCACGGATATCCGACCGACCACCGCGCCGCGCAGATGAACGCCGATCATCTCGGCGCCGACCTGGTCGTCGCGCTGGGCCGCAACCATGCCCGGATCCTGACCGAGCACGGCGTCGACGCCCACCGGCTGCGGATGCTGCGGTCGTTCGACCCGCGCTCGGCGGCTCACACGCCCGATGTCGAGGACCCCTACTACGGGTCCCAGGCCGACTTCGAAGAGGTGCTGGCCGTCATCGAGGCATCGCTTCCCGGGCTGCACGACTGGGTCGACGCCACCCTGGCCGAGCGGGAAAGCCCGCGCTGATGCGCAGACTGGGGTTCCTGCTCAAGCCACAGTGGCTGGCGCTGTTCGTCGTGGTGATGGCGTTCGCCTACCTGTGTTTCACCGTGCTGGCGCCGTGGCAACTGGGCAAGAACACCAGGACGTCGCGGGAGAACAACCAGATCGCGTCCTCCCTGAAAGCCGATCCGGTGCCGGTGACAGGCGTTCTGCCGCATCAGGATTCGAGTGCTCCCGACCAACAGTGGCAGCGGGTCACCGCGACCGGGCATTACCGGCCCGAGGCGCAGGTCCTGGCCAGGCTGCGGGTCGTCGACGGGGAGCCGGCATATGAGGTGCTGACGCCGTTCGCTGTCGACGGCGGGCCTACCGTGCTCGTCAACCGTGGCTATGTCCGGCCTCAGCAGGGCACCTCAGTGCCGCCGATCCCCGACGCACCCCGCAACCAGGTGACCATCACCGCACGGCTGCGCGATTCCGAGGCGGTCGTCAGCGGCAAGGAGCCCTTCCGCGCCGACGGCGCAGAGCAGGTGTACTCGATCAGCACCAGCCAGGTCGCCACCGTGACCGGCGTACCGCTGGCCGGCTCGTATCTGCAGCTGGTCGAGGACCAGCCCGGTGGCCTCGGCGTGATTCCGCTCCCCCACCTCGACGCCGGACCGTTCCTGTCGTACGGCATCCAGTGGATCGCATTCGGCATCATCGCCCCGATCGGGTTGGGCTACTTCGTCTTTGCCGAGATCAAGCAGCGGCGTGCCGAGCGCGCGGACCGCCCGGCGACCCCGGCCGCTCCGCTCACCACCGAGGAGAAGCTCGCCGACCGGTACGGCAAGCGGCGCTGAGCGCAGCCGACAACACGACCGCCACCAACGCGGAACCGGCCTGCACGGCCCGCGAGAGCCGCACCGCCCGCTCCAGGTCGGCGACCTCGGGAATCCGCCCGTCGCCCAGCGTGGGCCGGATCTCCAAGCGATGGGCGTACTGCGTCGGACCACCGAGACGTACCCCCAGCGCCCCGGCGAACGAGGCTTCGGCGACGCCGGCATTCGGACTGGGGTGACGCGCGGCGTCGTTACGCCACGCACGAAGCGCCGCGGCCGCCGAGCCACCCACCACGGGTGCGCACACCGCCACCAACATCCCCGTCAGCCGGGCCGGAACGTAATTGAGCAGATCGTCGAATCGCGCTGCGGCCCAACCGAACCGCTCGTAACGCGGCGACCGGTGCCCGATCATCGCGTCGAGCGTGTTGGCGCCGCGGTACACGAGCACACCGGGCACTCCGCCGACGGCAGCCCAGAACATCGGCGCCACCTGCGCGTCGGAGGTGTTCTCCGCCAACGACTCCACCGTCGCACGAGCGATGCCCGCCGCGTCCAGGGCCGCCGGATCCCGCCCGCACAGCGACGGCAGCAGCCGGCGCGCCCCGTCGACGTCTCCGGCGGTGAGCAGATCGGACATCTGCCCGCCCACACGGTTCAGCGACGTGCCGCCCAGCGCGGTGAACGTCGCGGCCGCCGTCACCCACATCCGGCCCCGCCGCCCCGCCACCAAGCCCAGCAGCCACAGGCCGCTCAGCAGCAGCGCGGTATGCCGCAGCCCGGCCCAGCGACTGTCGGCGTAGGTCAGCCGTTCCAACCGCGCCGCGGCGGTGCCGAAACCGGCAACCGGATGGCCACGCCGCGGGTCGCCCAGCAGCCGGTCGGCGAGATACCCGGCGGCGATACCGGCAGCCCGGCCGTGACACGTCGGAACAAACACGTCGGCAGCGTCTCACAAGTGGTCTACTCGATCTCATGAGGCTGGGTCCCCCGCGACGGCCGCGCAGGGTGGTCGATCTGCTCAACCCCGCCGCGGTGCTGCTGCCCGCGGCCAACGTCATCATGCAACTGTCGTCGCCAGGCGTCGGGTACGGCGTGCTGGAGAGTCCCGTGGACAGCGGCAACGTCTACAAGCATCCGTTCAAGCGGGCCCGCACCACGGGCACGTACCTGGCCGCAGCCACCCTCGGCACCGACTCCGACCGTGCACTGATCCGCGCCGAGGTCGACAGGGTGCATGCGCTGGTGCGTTCGAACGCGTCAAGTCCGGTGTCCTACAACGCTTTCGACCCCAAACTGCAATTGTGGGTGGCCGCCTGCCTGTACCGGTACTACGTCGACATGCACGAGTTCCTCTACGGGCCGCTCGACGATGCGTCGGCGGACGCGATCTACGCCGACGCCCGCACGCTCGGCACCACCCTGCAGGTCCGCGCCGGATTGTGGCCGGCCGATCGGCAAGCCTTCGACGAGTACTGGAAGCGGTCGCTGGACGATCTTCACATCGACCCGCCGGTACGCGAGCACCTGCACGGGGTGGCCGCGATGGCGTTCCTGCCCGCGCCGGTGCGGATGCTGGCGGGCCGGTTCAACCTGTTCGCCACCATCGGGTTTCTTCCTCCCGTATTTCGCGATCACATGCGGTTGGCGTGGACGGCCGAGCAGCAGCGCCGATTCGACCTCCTGCTGACCGGTCTGCGGATCGCCGACCGGGTCATCCCCCGCGATCTGTGGGTTTTCGGGTACCGGCTCTACCTGTGGGACATGCGTTCCCGGGCCCGCCGGGGCCGTCGTGTGGTATGACGCTGGCATGGCATTCCCTGCTCTCAACCACGTCGCTGTGACCGTGCGTGACCTTGCCGTCAGCGGGCCCTGGTACCGCGCCCTGATCGGAGCCGACCCGGTGCTCGACGAACGCACCGACGCCGGCTTCCACCACCTCGTGTGGCTGCTCGAAGGTGGAACGCTCTTCGGCATCCACCAACACGACCAACCGGCCACCGAAGAGCAGTTCAGCGAGTTCAAGGTCGGGCTCGACCACGTCGGCTTCGGTTGTGCTGCACGGTCCGACCTCGAGGCCTGGGAAACCAAACTCAACGAACTCGGTATCGAACACGGCGGCATCGTCGACGCGCCGTACGGCTCGGGCCTGAGTTTCCGCGACCCCGACGGCGTCGCATTGGAGTTTTTCGCGCCTGCTGGTTAGGCGCTGAGCCGGCCTTCAATCCGGAGCGTCGGCAAGCGTCATCAGAAAGTGGTCGATCCGACCACGTTCGGACGGTGGAAGATCCAGCAGCCCAGGCACTTTCGTCACAACCTCGCGGGCGATGTCGCGTACCTTGATGTTTGCTTCTTGTGACCGCCACCGCAGCAGGTCGAATGCGGCGCCGGCATCGATGGCATAGGCCAGCATCAGCATGCCCTTGGCTTGTTCGATGACTGCGCGATCGGCGACGATCGTGCGCAACTCGTCGCCGACCTCGCGTTGAAGCTCCTCCTCAACCGCATCCGTGACGTCGACATACAGGCCCCGCGTGGCGACGATCCTCGCGCTTGCATCCCTGACAGCCTCCCCGACCACGACGACCTTTCGGATCTCGCCGGTGGTGGTGTAGATGCGGTGGCGGCTGCTGAACGGCGCTTCGTCATGCGCCAGCAAGGTCTTCACGTGCGCGACGTCGTCGGGATGCTTGTGACGAAGCATCAACTCCGTCGTCGGCTGCACCTCTCCCGGCTCATAGCCGTGTATCCGCGCGACCGCCTCAGACCACGTCCACGTATCCGTGTCGTACCGGTATTCGAATCTGCCGACGCGCTGAGGCGGGCCTCCGAGGACCGCCTTGTCGACGTCACCGGCAGGTCGATCATCTCCGCCGGTGGCCGATTTCAGCTCGAAGCGTTCGGTGTGCGCCACGACCAAGGAAGTACCACGTAGCCCGTGAAGTCGTGGGCTTCATGCTCAGTCACTTCGCTAAATGGCCTACTGCTGCGTTGTCGGCTCTCGCATGGTCGTTGTGTCGATCATGCGTCATCGGCCCGGCGTCACACGATCTGCATGCGCCCCACGGCATTTGATGCGGGCATCGCGACGGGCACGCAGGGCCGAGGGTTAGCGCAGGCCTGCCTCACCGCCACAGCAGTGACCATTCGCCGCCGGCGCCACCAGGCGGCAGCTGGGCGGCGTCGCACGCTCGGCCTTGACTGAGGATCTACTCATATGTGACGATTCCGTCACTCACGGGAGGAAGCGGAGATGGCCCTGACCGAGATTGATGATTCGCACACCAACGGCCGTCGCGCCCTTCTGCCCACGCCACCGTTCATGTCGCGCCGCCCCGCGGGGATCCCGTCGTACCGGCCGGATGTCTACAGCACGCCGGCGATCCTCGACCCCTATCCGCACTACCGCGCGATGCGGGACCTCGGACCGGTCATCTGGCTGCAGCGTCAGCGACTGGTCGCCCTGCCGCGGTACACCGAATGCAAGGCCACGCTGCGTTCCGACGACCTGTACGTGTCCGGTCACGGAGTCGCCGCCAACGCGCTGGCCAACCGCCTCTCCCGAGGGACGACCCTCAACAGCGACGGCGTCGACCACGACAGGCGCCGAAAGCTCGTCGCCCACCGCCTCATGCCGCGAGCGCTGCGCGGAGTCAACGCCTCCGTCGAGGACACCGCTCGTTCCATCGTCGACGCCGCACTCGCCAAGGGCCGAGTCGACGCCGTCGCCGACCTGGCCACCGCCCTACCGCTCGCTGTGGTGCCCGATCTCGTCGGCTGGCCGAAGGACCAGCGCAACCATCTGATCGCCTGGGCCGCAGCGACATTCGACATCCTCGGACCCTTGAACCGGCACGCGTTGCGCGCCATTCCGCGCAGCACCCACATGTTGCGCCACACCCGCACCGTCGTCCGCGACCGCAACGTTCTGCCGGGCAGTATGGCCGACGAACTGTTGAACGCCGTCGATGACGGCGCGCTGACACTCGATGACGTACCACCCCTGATGATCGACTACATTGCGCCGTCGTTGGACACCACCATCAGCGCTATTTCCAGTGCGATCTATCTGTTCGCGACGCACCCCGAGCAGTGGGAACTGCTGCGAGCCGCGCCAACACTGCTGCCGAACGCGATCAACGAAGTGGTGCGCATCGAATCACCGCTGCGGGCCTTCACCCGCAAGACGGCGCGCGACACCGAGATCGCGGGAACGCCCATTCCCGCCGGCACGCGCCTGCTTGTCATGTACGCCTCGGCCAACCGTGACGAACTGGAGTGGGACAACCCCGACGTGTTCGACATCCGCCGCGACGCCGGACGACACATCGGCTTCGGCAACGGCGCACACGCCTGCGCGGGCCAGGGTCTGGCCAGGATGGAAACAGCCGCCCTACTCACAGCGCTACTCGAACACGTCGAACGTTTCGACCTCCAGGGACAGCCGACGTGGGCAGTCAACAACGTCATTCACCGCCTCGAACAACTGCCCGTCACCCTGGTGCCCAACGGAAGCGGTGCCTGATGGCCGAAGCAAACGGCCCCGAGCTGCTCGACGTCCACGCGCACTTCGTGACCGACGAGTACGTCGGCGCCGCCATCGCCGCCGGCATCGACCAACCCGACGGCATGCCCGCGTGGCCGTCGTGGACCGTCGACCAACAGATTTCATCGATGCGGGACAACGCAATTCGCCACGCGGTCCTATCGTTGTCCTCCCCCGGCGTGAGCTTCGCCGGGACGGATGCGCCTGCTCTGGCCCGCCACGTCAACGACTTCGCCGCCGCGGCCGTCGCCGAACACCCTGCGCGCTTCTCGTACTTCGCCACCCTCCCGCTACCCGACGTCGAAGCCGCCGTGCGCGAAGCCATCCGCACGACGGACAGCGGAGCGGCCGGCATCATCGTCATGAGCAACGCCAGCGGGCAGTACCTCGGTGACGCCGCTCTGGACCCGCTGTGGGAACGCCTGAATGCGCGGCGCTCAATCGTCTTCGTGCATCCGACCTCACCGCCCGATGCCGATTTCGTGTCGCTCGGTCGACCTCGTCCCATCATCGAGTTCATGTTCGAGACGACGCGCACGATCACCGATCTCATCTTCGCGGGTGTCGTCGGCCGCTATCCCGACATCCGCTTCGTGATACCGCACTGCGGAGCCACCCTGCCGCTGCTGGCCGCACGCATCGAACTGTTCCGCAGCGTATGGCCGGCCCCCAATGGCGATCCACCCGGACCGCTGACGACCGACGACCAATTGCGGCGCATGTGGTTCGATCTCGCCGGCCATCCACTACCCACCCACGCCGCCGTCCTGCGTGACGTGGTCGGGGACGGACGCATCCTCTATAGCAGCGACTCCTGCTGGACACCGGAGTTCGCGGTCGGCAAGCAGATCGCCGCCCTGGACGCCGATCCCGACGTCGACTGGCGACAAGTCACCTCCGAAAACGCACGGCGGCTGTTCGGATGAACGACGCCTGATCGGCGCTCGATAACGGGCCGCACCGCGAGCAGGGAGCTTGCCCGACCATCACACATTCCTGGCACAACCGGGGGTTCGGCAACGAATCCAAGTTGCCCACAATTCGCTGATCTGCGCAAATACCGGTGGGCGCGGACGGTATCGAACCGCCGACCGCTGGTGTGTAAAACCAGAGCTCTACCACTGAGCTACGCGCCCCGTCGCAGGCACGGTACACGGCGGGGCACCCTGACCGGAAATCCGCTACGCGCGCAGGGCCGCCAGAGCCTGCCGCCACACGGACTGGTCGCGTGGCTGGCCGGGTTCCATTACCTCGGCGAAGCGGATGACACCGGATCGGTCGATGACGAAGGTGCCCCGGTTCGGGTAGCCGGCATCGTCGTTGAAGACGCCGTAGGCCTGCGATACGGCGCCGTGCGGCCAGAAGTCGGACAGCACCGGGAAGGTGAAACCGCTTTGGCCAGACCAGATCTTATGGGTGGGTGGGGGTCCGACGGAGATCGTCAGCGTCGCGGTGTCGTCGTTTTGGTAGGCGGCGAGATTGTCCCGGATCTCATCGAGCTCGCCTTGGCAGACAGCGGTGAACGCCAACGGGAAGAACACCAGCAGCACATCTTTGGTGTTGCGGAAGCCGCTCAGGGTCACCGGGCGGCCGTTCTGGTCCCGCAGCGTGAAATCGGGCGCTGCGGTTCCCACCTCGAGCACTGGCTAGCGCCTGCCTGCCGCCTTGGACTTCGGCTGCACGAGCCTGCTCGCCGTCCAGTCCCCCAGCTTCGCCGACGAGGTCTGCATCAACCCGGCGGTCGGAGCCGATTCGGCGATCTCGGCGGGCTGCACGTGTCCGGGCTTGCCGGTCATGGGCGTCACCACCCAGATGACCCCATCCTCGGCCAGCGGGGTGATGGCGTCCATCAGCCGGTCCACGAGGTCACCGTCGCCTTCCCGCCACCACAGCAAGACGACGTCGACCACTTCGTCCGCATCTTCGTCGAGCAGCTCAGCGCCGCACGCATCCTCGATGTCGGCCCGGATGTCGTCGTCGGTGTCCTCATCCCAGCCCAATTCCTGGACTATCTGATCCTTATTGATGCCCAGACTTTGGGCGTAGTTCGGGTCAGAGTCCTTCCCCGCCGCGACCACCGTCGATCCTCCTTCAAGCTCCAAGTGCACTCTTGATGCGTTTTCGTCCTAATCGTCGCACGTCGGTGTCCGAGTACGGGCGCATGCCGGGCAGTTCATCGATACGCCTTGTCACAGCGGTCCAGCGCGTTGGTCTTGGCGGTGTTGGATCTGTCGGTCGCGGCGTTGATCGTGTCGACCGCCGCGTTGCTCGAAATCGCGGCCGCGAGCGCCCGCGCAGCGTCCACCCATTCGTTCAGCGCAGCGCGAAGATCCGGCGCGAGCGCGTCGACGGAGCCGGAACTGACCAGGTCAGCGCTGTGGTTGAGGGCGTCGGCGGCGGGGCCGACCTTCGACTGCACGTCACCGTGGTTGTTGGCGGCAGTGACATAGGCGTTGACGGCGTTGACCGCGTCCACCGACGAGGTGCTCATGTCCTCGCACACCGCGTGGATGGCCTGGGTGGTCAGCGAGGCCTGCCGTTCCGACTCGCGGGTCGCGGAACTCGACTTGGAGGCGTCGATCGAAGCCGAGATCGAAGCCCGGTACAGCTGGGCGTCCTGTTGGTCGGCGACAGCGGCGCCGTCGGTCATGCGCGTGCAGCCGACGATCACCATGGCGATCGATGCCGCACTCCCCACCGCGAACGCGGCAACACGCACCCGCGTTCGACACTGTCCACCCACCAGCACGGTCTGCAGACGTTACCGGCTGGAAGCGATTCCGATGGGTTCATTGCACTCGACACCCCAGCGGCACGAATACGGCACGATAGGTGGACGATAGAGGACGCCACAAGCACCCATCAGTTGTTAACCGCCTAACAAGGAGCGGAAGTTGACCACCGAGTTCGCGCGCCAGGATCTGGCTCAAAACTCCACCACCGCAGCCGAACACGACCGGGTTCGGGTCATCCGGGAGGGGGTTGCCTCCTATCTTCCGGACATCGACACCGATGAGACGACGGAGTGGTTGGAGTCGTTCGATGAGTTGCTGGAGCGCTCCGGTCCTGCCCGGGCCCGATATCTGATGCTGCGCCTGCTGGAACGCTCGCGGGAGAAGCGCGTGGCGATCCCGGCACTGACGTCGACCGACTACGTCAACACGATCCCGACCGACCTGGAGCCGTGGTTCCCCGGCGACGAGGATGTCGAGCGACGCTACCGCGCCTGGATCCGGTGGAACGCGGCCATCATGGTGCACCGGGCCCAGCGCCCGGGAGTCGGTGTGGGCGGCCATATTTCGACGTACGCGTCGTCTGCGTCGCTGTATGAGGTGGGGTTCAACCACTTCTTCCGCGGCAAATCTCATCCGGGTGGTGGCGATCAGGTCTTCATCCAGGGTCACGCCTCGCCGGGCATCTACGCCCGTGCGTTCCTGGAAGGTCGGCTCACAACCGACCAACTGGATGGTTTCCGTCAGGAACACAGCCATCGCGGCGGTGGGCTGCCCTCCTACCCGCACCCCCGGCTGATGCCCGACTTCTGGGAATTCCCCACGGTGTCGATGGGCCTTGGCCCGATGAATGCGATTTATCAGGCCCGGTTCAACCACTACCTGCATGACCGGGGCATCAAGGACACCTCCGATCAGCACGTGTGGGCGTTCCTCGGCGACGGTGAGATGGACGAGCCCGAAAGCCGCGGCTTGATCCAGGTCGCCGCCAACGAGGCACTGGACAACCTGACCTTCGTGATCAACTGCAACCTGCAGCGCCTCGATGGGCCGGTGCGCGGTAACGGCAAGATCATCCAGGAACTGGAGTCGTTCTTCCGCGGTGCGGGCTGGAACGTCATCAAGGTGGTGTGGGGCCGCGAATGGGATGCCTTGCTGCATGCCGACAAGGACGGCGCGCTGGTCAATCTGATGAACGTCACCCCCGACGGCGACTACCAGACCTACAAGGCCAACGACGGCGCCTACGTGCGCGACCACTTCTTCGGTCGCGACCCGCGCACCAAGGCCCTCGTGGAACCGATGACCGATCAGGAGATCTGGAACCTCAAGCGCGGCGGCCACGATTACCGCAAGGTGTACGCCGCCTACCGTGCCGCCACCGAGCACAAGGGCCAGCCGACGGTCATCCTGGCCAAGACCATCAAGGGCTACACGCTGGGTAGCCACTTCGAGGGCCGCAACGCCACGCACCAGATGAAAAAGCTTGCGCTGCAAGACCTCAAGGATTTCCGCGACGTCACCCGGGTACCGATCTCCGATGCCCAGCTCGAAGAGGATCCGTACCTGCCGCCGTACTACCACCCCGGCCCGGAAACTCCGGAGATCCGCTATCTGCTGGATCGCCGCCGCGCCCTCGGTGGATTCGTCCCGGCACGCCGCAACAAGAGCACCCCGTTGGCGTTGCCTGCGTCGGAGTCCTACAAGCCGCTCAAGAAGGGCTCGGGCAACCAGGCCGTGGCCACCACGATGGCGACGGTGCGTACGTTCAAGGAACTGTTGCGCGACAAGAACATCGGGCCACGTCTGGTGCCGATCATCCCCGACGAGGCCCGTACCTTCGGCATGGACTCGTGGTTCCCGTCGTTGAAGATCTACAACCGCAACGGGCAGCTCTACACGTCGGTGGACTCGACATTGATGTTGGCCTACAAGGAATCTGAGATCGGCCAGATCCTGCACGAAGGCATCAACGAGGCGGGGTCGACATCGTCGTTCACCGCGGTGGGCACGTCATACTCCACCCATGACGAGCCGATGATCCCGATCTACATCTTCTATTCGATGTTCGGATTCCAGCGCACCGGCGACGGTCTGTGGGCAGCGGCCGACCAGATGGCCAAGGGCTTCGTGCTCGGCGCCACGGCGGGCCGCACCACGCTGACCGGCGAAGGCCTGCAGCACGCCGACGGGCACTCGCTGCTGCTGGCGTCGACCAACCCGGCTGCGGTGACCTACGACCCGGCGTTCGCCTACGAGATCGCCCACATCATCGAAAGCGGGCTGAAGAGGATGTACGGCGAGCACGCCGAGAACGTCTTCTTCTACATCACCATCTACAACGAGCCCTACGTCCAGCCCGCCGAGCCGGAGAACCTCGACGCCGAGGCGCTGCTGCGCGGCATGTACCGCTACCGCGCGGCAGCCGAGCCACGCACGAATGCCGCTCAGATCCTGGCTTCGGGTGTCGCGATGCCAGAAGCCCTGCGGGCGGCGGACCTGCTGGCCGAGGAATGGGATGTCGCGGCCGATGTGTGGTCGGTGACCAGCTGGGGCGAGCTCAACCGCGAAGGCGTGGAGATCGAGAAGCATCGGCTGCGCCACCCCGACAAGCCGTCGCTGACACCCCACGTCACCTCGTCGCTGGCCGACGCGGCGGGTCCGGTCGTGGCGGTGTCGGACTGGATGCGTGCCGTGCCCGAGCAGATCCGGCCCTGGGTGCCCGGCACCTACATCACCCTGGGCGCCGACGGGTTCGGCTTCTCCGACACCCGCCCGGCCGCGCGCCGCTACTTCAATACCGACGCAGAGTCGGTGGTGGTGGCAGTGCTGGAGGGGCTTGCCCGCGACGGCAACATCGACCCCTCGGTAGCCGCCGAGGCCGCCCGTAAGTACCGCATCGACGACGTCTTCGCCGCCGCGGTGTCTTACGCCGACACCGGCAGCGCCTAGGGTTTCCGGCGGCTTTCTCGGGCGAGCAGACATCGCGGTACCCGAAATGCGGCGTGTCGCGTACCGGACTGTCTGCTCGCCGAGAAGCCGTTTGGAGGAATCCGCCAGAAGATCGGCGTAGCTTTTAGGGATGCCCGACAATCGGTTCGTTCCGCCGAAGACCACGGTCGAGGTGCTGGAGGCGGTGCCGGACTCGACGCTGCGCCGCTTGAAGCAGTACTCCGGCCGGCTGGCCACCGAAGCCGTGCATGCGATGGAAGACCGGCTGTCGTTCTTCGCCGAACTCGACGCGTCGCAGCGGGCCAGCGTGCAACTGGTGGTGCAGACCGCCGTCGTCAACTTCGTGGAATGGATGCGCAACCCGCAAAGCGACGTCGGCTACACCGCGCAGGCCTTCGAAGTGGTGCCGCAGGACCTGCGGCGCCGGATCGCCCTGCGGCAGTCGGTGGAGATGGTGCGCACCACCATGGAGTTCTTCGAAGAGGTGGTGCCGCTGCTGGCCCGCTCGGAAGAACAACTGACCGCCCTGACGGCCGGGATCCTGCGGTACAGCCGTGACCTGGCGTTCGCGGCGGCCAGCGCGTACGCCGACCAGGCCGAGGCGCGCGGCGCCTGGGACCGGCGGATGGAGGCCAACGTCGTCGACGCCGTGGTGCGCGGCGACGTCGGGCCCGAATTGCAGTCCCAGGCCGCGGCGCTGAACTGGGACGCCACCGCACCCGCCACGGTGATCGTGGGGCTGCCGCACCCGGACCGCACCGAGATGGCCAGCGACGATGTGCGCGACGTCGTGCAGCGCCACGACCGGGCGGCCCTGTCAGACGTGCACGGCACCTGGCTGGTCACCATCGTGTCCGGTCCGCTGTCCCCGACCGACCGGTTCCTGACCGATCTGATGACCGTGTTCGCCGACGGCCCGGTGGTGATCGGCCCGTTGGCCCACACCCTGACGGCCGCGCACCGCAGTGCGACCGAGGCGATCTCGGGCATGAACGCCGTGGCCGGGTGGAGCGGCGCCCCGCGGCCGGTTCCGGCGCGCGAACTACTGCCGGAGCGCGCACTGCTCGGCGACATGGACGCGATCGCGGCCCTGGCGACAGAGGTCATGCGCCCGCTGTCCGATGCCGGACCCGCCCTGACCGAAACCCTTGACGCCTATCTCGATTCCGGCGGCGCGATCGAGGCCTGCGCCCGCAAATTGTTCGTTCATCCAAATACCGTCCGGTACCGGCTCAAACGGATCGCCGACTTCACCGGACGCGACCCATCGGTACCCCGGGACGCCTACGTGCTGCGGGTGGCGGCGAGCGTCGGGCGGCTGAGCTCGCAGCCGTCTCAGTCGAGCACGTCAAACAGCATCGCCAAGGCGGTTCCCGCCATCGGACCGGCCGGCGGGAGCGGGCGACGGGCCTGGTAGCGGCATTCTTGCCAGAAACCTGGGTCGCGGCCGGGTATCGGCAATGTCGCATCACGTGCAGTTTTGTAGACATCCCACAAAAACCTAAGACAAGGTTCATAATCTCTTACACGGCGCAAAACCAACTTCACAGTGTTCTCTTAAAGACGTGCCTCAAGGACCCGTGCTCGCATTGCTCGCCCCCGGACAGGGCTCGCAGACGCCCGGCATGCTCACCCCGTGGTTGCAGCTGCCCGGTGCCGCCGATCGTCTGGCGACCTGGTCGCAGATCAGTGGCCTGGATCTGGCCCGCCTGGGCACCACGGCAACCGCCGAGGAGATCACCGACACTGCGGTGACGCAGCCCCTGGTGGTCGCCGCCACCCTGCTGGCCCATGAGGAACTCGTCCGTCGCGGCGTGCTCGACAAGGTCGCCGCCGCCGAGACCATCGTGGCGGGGCACTCCGTCGGTGAGATCGCCGCCTACGCGATCGCCGGTGTGATCTCTGCCGACGACGCGGTCAAGCTGGCCGCCACCCGCGGCGCCGAGATGGCCAAGGCCTGCGCTGTCGAGCCCACCGGCATGTCCGCGGTGCTCGGGGGCGATGAGGACGAGGTGCTCGCCCGCCTGGAATCCCTCGACTTGATCCCGGCCAACCGCAACGCCGCAGGCCAGATCGTGGCTGCCGGCGCCGTGGCTGCGCTGGAGAAGCTGGCCGAGGATCCGCCGGCCAAGGCCCGGGTACGCCAACTGGCCACCGCAGGCGCCTTCCACACCCACTACATGGCTTCCGCTCTCGACGGCTACGCAGCCGCGGCGGCGTCTGTAACGACCGCCGAGCCCACGGCGACACTGCTATCGAACGCCGACGGGCAGCCCGTCGCCTCGGCGGCCGATGCGATGGAGAAGCTCGTCGCTCAGCTGACCAAGCCGGTGCGTTGGGACCTGTGCACCGCGACCATGCGTCAGCACGAGGTCACCGGAATTGTCGAATTTCCGCCGGCCGGCACGTTGGCCGGCATCGCCAAGCGGGAACTCAAGGGCACGCCGACGCGCGCCATCAAGTCCCCTGAGGACCTCGACACCCTCACCGAGCTCTAGACCATCTCCACCTGAAAACGTTCCAAAAAGTCCTCCGCACCCGGGGGACGTAAACACCGATAGAAGGAGCCATAGTGGCCGCCAGTCAGGAAGAAATCATCGCCGGTCTCGCCGAGATCATCGAAGAGGTCACCGGCATCGAGCCGTCTGAGGTGACCCCCGAGAAGAGCTTCGTCGACGACCTGGACATCGACTCGCTGTCGATGGTGGAAATCGCCGTGCAGACCGAGGACAAGTACGGCGTGAAGATCCCGGACGAGGATCTCGCCGGCCTGCGCACCGTGGGTGACGTCGTCTCCTACATCCAGAAGCTCGAGGAAGAGAACCCCGAGGCCGCCGCCGCCCTGCGTGAGAAGTTCTCGGCAGACCAGTGACCAGGCCTTCCACTGCTAATGGCGGTTTCCCCAATGTTGTGGTGACCGCCGTTACGGCGACGACTTCGCTCGCGCCGGACATCGAGAGCACGTGGAAGGGCCTGCTGGCAGGCGAGAGCGGTATCCGCGTCCTCGAAGACGATTTCGTCGAGAAGTGGGATCTTCCGGCCAAGATCGGTGGGCACCTCAAGGAGCCGCTCGATCCGCTGATGACCCGCCTTGAGATGCGTCGCATGTCCTACGTGCAGCGCATGGCCAAGTACCTCGGCAACCAGCTGTGGGAGAACGCCGGTAAGCCGGAGGTCGACCCCGACCGGTTCGCAGTGGTCATCGGCACCGGCCTCGGTGGCGGCGAGAAGATCGTCGAGACCTACGACGCCATGAACGAGGGCGGGCCCCGCAAGGTGTCCCCGCTCGCCGTTCAGATGATCATGCCCAACGGTGCAGCCGCCGTCGTCGGCCTCGAGCTCGGGGCCCGCGCCGGCGTCATCACGCCCGTGTCAGCATGTTCGTCGGGGTCGGAGGGCATCGCCCACGCCTGGCGGCAGATCGTCATGGGCGACGCGGACATCGCCGTCTGCGGCGGCGTCGAGGGTGCCATCGAAGCGCTGCCCATCGCGGCGTTCTCGATGATGCGTGCCATGTCGACCCGGAACGATGACCCTGAGGGTGCATCACGTCCGTTCGACAAGGACCGCGACGGGTTCGTCTTCGGCGAGGCCGGTGCGCTCATGGTCATCGAGACCGAAGAGCATGCCCTGGCCCGCGGCGCCAAGCCGCTGGCCCGCCTGATGGGCGCCGGCATCACCTCCGATGCCTTCCACATGGTGGCTCCGGCCCCCGACGGTCTGCGCGCCGGTGCCGCAATGAAGCGTGCCCTGGAGACCGCCGGTCTGGACGCCAAGGACATCGACCACGTCAACGCTCACGCCACGGCAACGCCGATCGGTGACACCGCGGAGGCCAACGCCATCCGTGTCGCCGGTGTGCAGAACGCTGCGGTGTACGCACCGAAGTCGGCCCTGGGCCACTCCATCGGTGCTGTCGGCGCACTCGAGTCGGTGCTGACAGTGCTGGCACTTCGCGACGGCGTCATCCCGCCGACGTTGAATTACGAAACACCAGATCCTGAGATCGATCTCGATATCGTTGCAGGTGAGCCTCGGTATGGCGACTACCAGTACGCCATCAACAACTCGTTCGGGTTCGGTGGCCACAATGTGGCCCTGACCTTCGGGCGGTACTGAGGCACGAGAGGAAAGAACGCACCAAATATGGCGGGATTGTCCACGGGTAACGGTCTGCCCAACGTGGTTGTCACCGGCGTAGCCATGTCGACGGCGCTGGCAACCGATGCCGAAAGTACCTGGAAGAAGTTGCTGGACGGGCAGAGCGGCATTCGCACGCTCACCGACCCGTTCGTCGAAGAGTACGACCTGCCGGTTCGCATCGGTGGTCACCTCCTCGAAGACTTCGATCATGAGCTGACGCGTGTCGAGCTCCGTCGCCTGTCGTACCTCCAGAAGATGTCGACCGTGATCGGTCGGCGCGTCTGGGAGAACGCGGGCACTCCCGAGGTCGATGCCAAGCGGCTGATGGTGTCGATCGGCACCGGCCTGGGGTCTGCCGAGGAGTTGGTGTTCGCCTACGACGGCATGCGGACCAGAGGTCTGCGTGCCGTGTCACCACTCGTTGTGCAGATGTACATGCCCAATGGCGCTGCCGCCGCCGTCGGACTCGAGCGCAAGGCCAAGGCCGGGGTGAGCACCCTGATCTCGGCCTGCGCGTCGGGTTCCGAAGCCATCGCGAATGCGTGGCGCAATATCGTGCTCGGTGAAGCCGATATCGCCATCTGCGGTGGTGTGGAAACCAAGATCGAGGCGGTGCCGATCGCCGGCTTCGCCCAGATGCGCATCGTGCTGTCCAACAGCAACGACGATCCGCAGGGCGCGTGCCGCCCGTTCGACAAGGACCGCAACGGGTTCGTCTTCGGTGAGGCCGGCGCCATGCTGGTCATCGAAACCGAGGAGCACGCCAAGGCCCGCGGCGCCAACATCCTGGCCCGCATCATGGGTGCCAGTGTCACGTCCGACGGCTACCACATCGTGGCGCCCGATCCCAACGGCGAGCAGGCGGGTTACGCCATGACCCGGGCCATCGAGTTGGCCGGCCTGCAGCCCTCCGACATCGACCACGTCAACGCGCATGCCACCGGCACCAGCGTCGGCGACGTGGCCGAGGGCGTGGCCATCAACAACGCGATGCGGGGCCACCGTCCCGCCGTCTACGCGCCCAAGTCCGCGCTCGGCCACTCGGTCGGAGCGGTGGGGGCCGTGGAATCCATCCTCACCATCTTGGCGCTGCGCGACGGCGTCATCCCACCGACACTTAACCTGCGTAACCTCGACCCGGAGATCGACCTCGATGTCGTCGCCGGTGAGCCGAGGCAGGGCAACTACAAGTACGCAATAAACAACTCGTTCGGATTCGGTGGGCACAACGTCGCGCTCACCTTCGGGAAGTACTGACACCCACCGTATTCCCGCAAGGCTGGCCGGCATCCGACAGCTACAAGGAGGTTTGTATGACCATCATGGCCCCCGAGGCGGCTGCCGAGTCACTCGATCCGCGCGATCCACTGCTCCGGCTCAAGACGTTCTTCGACGACGGCTGCGACGTCGAACTGCTGCACGAGCGTGACCGTTCCGGTGTGCTCGCCGCCGCAGGCACCGTCAACGGTGTGCGGACCGTCGCCTTCTGCACCGACGGCACCGTCATGGGCGGTGCGATGGGTGTGGATGGCTGCGCCCACATCGTCAATGCCTACGACACCGCCATCGCCGACCAGAGCCCGATCGTCGGCATCTGGCACTCCGGCGGTGCCCGGCTGGCCGAGGGCGTCAAGGCCCTGCACGCGGTCGGCCTGGTGTTCGAGGCGATGATCCGCGCGTCCGGCTACATCCCCCAGATCTCGGTGGTGGTCGGCTTCGCGGCCGGCGGCGCGGCCTACGGCCCGGCCCTGACCGACGTGATCATCATGGCCCCGGACAGCAAGGTGTTCGTCACGGGTCCTGACGTGGTGCGCAGTGTCACCGGCGAGGACGTCGACATGGTGTCGCTCGGCGGCCCCGACGCCCACCACAAGAAGTCCGGCGTGTGCCACATCGTCGCCGACGACGAGCTCGACGCCTACGAGCGCGGCCGCCGCCTGGTCGGATTGTTCTGCCAGCAGGGCCATTTCGACCGCAGCAAGGCCGAGTCGGGCGATACCGACCTGCACGCGCTGCTGCCGGAATCGGCCCGCCGCGCCTACGACGTGCACCCGCTGATCACCGCGCTGCTCGATGACGGGGTGCCGTTCGAAGAGTTCCAGGGCAAGTGGGCCCCGTCGATCGTCGTGGGCCTGGGCCGGCTGGCCGGGCGTTCGGTCGGCGTGATCGCGAACAACCCGCTGCGCCTGGGCGGCTGCCTGAACTCCGAAAGTGCCGAGAAGTCGGCACGTTTCGTGCGACTGTGCGACGCCTTCGGCATCCCGCTGGTGGTCCTGGTGGACGTGCCCGGCTACCTGCCCGGGGTGGATCAGGAATGGGGCGGCGTCGTGCGACGCGGCGCCAAGCTCCTGCACGCCTTCGGCGAGTCGACGGTCCCCCGCGTCACGCTGGTGACCCGCAAGATCTACGGCGGCGCCTACATCGCGATGAACTCGCGGTCGCTCAACGCCACCAAGGTCTTCGCGTGGCCGGACGCCGAGGTCGCCGTGATGGGCGCCAAGGCTGCCGTCGGCATCCTGCACAAGAAGAAGCTGGCTGCCGTCGAGGACCTCGCCGAGCGTGAGGCTCTGCACGAGGAGCTGGCGGTCGAGCACGAGCGCATCGCCGGTGGGGTGGATTCGGCCATCGAGATCGGCGTGGTCGACGAGAAGATCGACCCGGCCCACACCCGCAGCAAGATCACGCAGGCATTGGCTGAGGCCCCGCACCGTCGCGGCCGCCACAAGAACATCCCGCTGTAACCTTCTCTGCGCGAGCAGACGAAGAATCGCACGAATTCCCTTGGAATCGTGCGATTCTGCGTCTGGTGGCCAGGATTACCGCGTGGTGTAGCCCCCGTTGGCGAAGATGGTCTGCCCGTTGATCCAGTGCCCTTCACCGGCCAGGAACACCACGAGCGGGGCGATGTCAGTGATCTCGGTCAACCGGTTGCCCATGGCCTGCGATTTGTGGAACTCGACGCGCTCGGGAGTCTCCTGCGGGTAGAAGAACGGCGTGTCCATCGGCCCGGGCGCGACGTTGTTGACGTTGATGCCGCGCACACCGAATTCCTTGGACGCCGCGCGGGTGAAGTGCTCGACCGGACTCTTCGAGCCGGCATACGTCGAATAGCCGTCGGTGTAGGCGGCCAGCAGCGCGGTGACGATGGTGACCACCGAACCGTTGTCGGCCAGGCGCTTGCCTGCCTGCTGCAGGAAGAAGTAGGCCGCCTTGGCGTTGATGTCGAACATCGAATCGTATTCGGCCTCAGTGGTTTCCACGAACGGCTTGCGCAGCACCTTGCCCACGGTGTTGATCGCGATGTCGACGCTGCCGAACGCGTCGACAGCGGTGTCGAAGAGCTTCTCCACGTTGGCGGGGACGGTGAGGTCGCCCTGCACTTTGACGGCCTTCACTCCGGCGTCCTGCACCGCGGCCACCGTCTTGTCGGCGTCAGCCTCGGTCGACGCGCTGTTGTAGTGGACCGCGACGTTGACGCCGCGCTCGGCGAGTGTGGTGCTGATCAGACCGCCCAGGTTCTTGGCGCCTGCGGCAACGATCGCGGATTTACCTTCCAGTTTGCTCATGGTTCCGAGGCTAGCCAGCAGACCCACAAATGAGTAACGCAAAATCTCGATCTTTTAACAAGCATCGCCTGTGGATAAGCTGACGCGATGAGCGGCCGCATCCCCGACCTGCGACGTTTGCGTCATTTCATCGCGGTTGCCGAAGCCGGCGGCTTCACCCGGGCCGCCGCTGAGCTGCACCTGAGCCAGCAGGCGCTCAGCAGTTCGGTTGCTCAGCTGGAGAAAGAGCTCGCCACCACGCTGTTCGTCCGCGAGGGTCGGCGGGTCACCCTCACCCGGGCCGGCGAGTTGCTGCGCAGCGAGGGCCGCGTTCTGCTGGCCGCGGCCCGCACGGTCTCCGAGCGAGTGCGGCAAGCCGCAGGCACCGAGGATGTCTACGTCGTCGGCCATACCCCCGCGCTCAGCGGCGCCGAGGTGTACACGCGGCTGGAACGGGCCATCACTGCCTACGCGGACACGTCGTTCACGTTCCGGCAGCTCTACCCGGATCAGCTGGTCGAGGCGGTGCTCGACGGCACGGTGGCGCTCGGCCTGCGCCGCGCCGTGGTGCCCACCAGCGAACTGGCCACCGCCGTCGTGGGATACGACCGGGTGCGACTGGCGGTCCCGGCCGAACACCCGCTGGCAGGCCGCGCGACGGCCGACATCGCCGAGGTGGCCGGCGAGCGGATCGCCCTGTGGGCACCACCGGGTGCGTCCTACTACAGCGACTTCCTGATGGGCGCCTGCCGCCGCGCCGGATTCGAACCCGATTACGTGGTGAGCCGGGTCCAGGGCGCCGCCACGGTCGCCGCGCCGCTGACCACCGACGCCGTCGCGTTCGTGACGACACCGGCCGGTCCCGCGATGGCGGGACGAGTGGCCGTCATCGACCTGGACCCGCCGTTGCTGGTGCCCATCCAGGCGCTCTGGCAGCGTCACACCGTCTCAGAGGTACGCGACGCCATCCTGGCCGACGAACCGCACTCAACGGTCGAGGATCGCGGAAAGTGATTGCCGTAGAGCGCTTTCCGGGTCCGAGGGCAGGCTCTCGGCACGCCAACCGACGAAGTCGTCGGGCCGCACCAACAGCGCACCGCCCGCACCGAGTCCCGTGTGCGCCGCGCCGTCGTCGCCCAGTGCATGCACTGTGACCTCCACTGCCAACGTGGCCGCCACCCGGTTGGCCGCGGCTGTCCACGCCGTCGGATCCCCCGCGGTGAACAAGGCGAAACCCGAACCGATCACGTCCAGCGTGGATACCCGGTTCCCGTCGCCGGGTAGCCAGATGTGCGGCATGCGGGTGCCCGGTTGGCCCGTCAGCTCGTCGACGAAGGTCACGGTACCGGGCGAAGCGTCGTCGGAAACCACTGCTGCCGAATGGTATTGGTAGCCGAGCACCATGGTGAACAGCGGTGCCTCTTCGCCCTCGGCCAGGCCCGGCGTCTTACCGTCCAGCTTGAGCAGGGCCAGCGGTGGCCCGATGAGCGACTGGCGGGCGGCGAACCGGCCGATCGGATACCGCTCGTCGTGATAGGTCGCGAGCAGTCCGGGCCCGGCGATGCCGTGATGTACGCCCGCCAGTTTCCAGGCGAGGTTGTGCGCACTCTGGATGGCGGTGTTCGCACCCCCGGCCTTGAAAGGCGGCATGGTGTGCGCGGCATCGCCCACGAGATACGTTCGGCCAGTGCGGAATTGATCGGCCACCCGTTCATACGGCTGCCACGGTGCCACTTCGATGATCTCCACATCGATCGGTACGCCGATCGCCGCGACGAGAACGTCGCGACAGTGTTCGGGCGTGAACTGATCGGCGGATTCACCGTGCTCGGGCAGGTAGGTGGTGATGAACATACCGCGGTCACCCTCGACGACCAGGAAGATGCCGTCCGCCTCGGAGTTGCGCACCTGGACCGCGTCGCCCTCACCCATCTCGGGCACGAACGATCGCCACGGAGCCCGAAAGTAGATGAACACCACGAAGATCGGCAGCGCCCCGTAGCCCGACGTTGCGGTGCCGAGCATGGTGCGGATCGGGCTGTGCACACCGTCGGCCGCGACCAGGTAGTCGGCGTGCACGGTCTGAGTGCCGGACTCGCCTCTCAGCTCGGCCGTGATGCCGTCGGGTTCCTCCGCGAAGCCCATGAGGCTGGTGCCGTACCGAACCTGGCTACCGCGCCGACGAATATCGTTGAGCAACATCGGTTCCAGGTGGCTCTGCGGGCAGTACTGGGCCACGGGTTCGGGACTGAGGCCGTCGAATACGGCGAAGATCGCGTCGACGTCCATGGCCGGCTCGGCCGACGGACTGTTCAGCGTCGGTTTGAGCACCACACCGGTGACACCGTCGGCCACCGCATGCACCTGGTCCGCCAAGCCCAGCGACCGCAGGATCTCCAGAGTGCGGAAGGTGATGTTGCGGGCCTTCGGATAGACGAAGGCCTCGCGCCGTTTTTCCACGAGCATCGATTCGACGCCGTGCTGCGCCAGCAGATCCGCACAGGCCAGCCCCGCGACCCCCGCGCCGACAATCAGTACCGGGACTCGAACGTCGTTCATGGCCCCTCCTCAACACGGAACTACTTAGTTCCGTCTAGCTCCACTGTGGCACTGGGGGCCGCGCCGCGCAACCGTCAGAGCGTCGACGCACCGGCCAGCGGCAGGATCACGTCCTCGAGCACGCGCCGCACGAACACCCGATCGATCGGCCGTCCGGTGATCACCCGCACCACGTTGAGACCCAGCGCCACGTCCGGTATCAGGCTCAGGTCGCGGCCGGGCGGGATCTCGCCGCGCGCCTGCGCATGGTCGAGCAGCAGCCGGATCATCTGGCGCGGCGGGGAGAGCACGAGGTCATCGAGTGCGGCGGCGAGGACCGGATCGTGCATCGCGGCCGTCGCGACCCCGACAATCACCTTGATGGTGCTCAGTCCGGCATCGTCGAACTCTGGCACCGCAGCGACGAGTGCCTCGATGTCGCCGCGCAGGCTTCCCGTATCGGGCGGCTCGACCGAACCCTGACGTCGCCGCCAGTGCGCGATCGCGTCGGCGATCACCACGGGCTTCGACGGCCAGCGACGATAGATCGCGGCCTTGCCGACGCCGGCCCGCGCCGCCACGTCGTCCATGCTCAGCCGGTCATACCCCAGTTCGGCCACCCCCTGCAGGGCCGCATCGAGAATGCTCGCATCACGGGTCCGGTCCAGGCGCCCGGGGCTGCGCCGCGGGTTCGATGTCGACGCGGCACCTGCCATGACGAACCATCCTGTCGATACGGGTCAGTTCCGTGTCAATATACCCGCGATCAGACCCGTGCGAGGAACTCCGCGGCAGCCTCGGCAGCCAAAGCCCGGTCGTCGGCAACCAACCCGATGCGGGTGCGACGATCCAGGATGTCCTCGACCGTCGCCGCGCCCTCGTGCGTCACCGCGTATTCGAATTCCGCTCGGGTCACGTCGATTCCATCGGCCACCCGCTCGGTCGGGCGATCGCAGCCGGCCTGGGCGATGACGTTGGGCGCCTCGGCGCCATAGCGGGCCACCAGGGACAGTGGCAGCTCCATCGGCACGCGCAAGGTCGACACCGGATTGGCCGGGGCACCGACCAGCGGCAGATTGCGGGTGCGGCAGGCCGTGGCAGGCAAGCCGCGCAGCGCGACCGCGCGGTCAAGGACGTCTTGGGCCATGTAGCGGTATTCGGTGAGCTTGCCGCCGATGACGCTGATGACACCGTTGGGTGATTCGACGACGGCATGCTCACGAGAGACGTCGGCGGTCCTGTCCGCCCCGCTCTCGATGAGCGGCCTCAGCCCGGCGTAGGCACCCCGCACGTCTTCGATGGTGAGTGTGGTGGCCAATGCGGTGTTCACGGTGTCCAGCAGGAAGCTGATCTCACTCGAAGTCGGTTGGGGCACATCGGGTATGGGGCCAGGGGCGGCTTCGTCGGTGAGACCCAGGTACACCCGGCCGAGCTGTTCGGGCATCGCGAAGACAAACCGGTTCAACTCCCCCGGTATCGGAACCGTCAGCGCCGCAGTCGGATTGCCGAAGGCTGCGGCATCGAACACCAGATGCGTGCCGCGGCTCGGCCGCAGCGTGATGGACGGGTCCACTTCGCCCGCCCAGACGCCTGCCGCGTTGATCACGGCACGGGCCTTCACGTCGAACGTCTCGCCCGTGACCTGCTCGGTGAGCGTGACCGAATCGCCCTGCGCGCCAGTCGCAGCCAGCCGGGTCAGGATCCGGGCGCCGTGTTGGGCGGCCGTACGCGCGACGGCGACGACCAGCCGGGCGTCGTCGACGAGCTGACCGTCGTAGGCCAGCAATGCACCGTCCAGACCGTGGGTGCGCACGGTGGGTACCAGCTGGACTGCGCGGGCGACGTCCACCCGCCGCGACCGCGGCAATACCGCGGCGGAAGTTCCGGCGAGCCTGCGCAATCCGTCGCCGGCGACGAACCCGGTGCGCACCAGAGCCCGCGACGGGCGGCTCATCGAGGGCAGCAGCGGCACCAGTTGCGGCATGGCCTTCACCAGATGGGGAGCGTTGCGGGTCATCAGGATTCCGCGTTCGATGGCACTGCGGCGAGCGATCCCGATGTTCCCGGTCGCGAGGTAACGCAGCCCGCCGTGCACCAGTTTGGAACTCCACCGGCTGGTGCCGAAGGCCAGATCGTGTTTTTCCACCAGGGCCACGCTCAGCCCGCGGGTGGCGGCGTCCAGCGCGATGCCCGCGCCGGTGATACCGCCTCCGATGACGAGCACATCGAGTTGTGCGCCGTCGGCCAGCGCGGCGAGTTCGGTGACCCGACGGGTCCGGTTGAGTACGGCGGATCGGGTCATGGCGCGAGGTATCCGTTCAGTGCGTGGGTCAGTTCACGAGCGAGCGTGTCGGCATCGAGGATCGGTTCGACCATCTGCGCCGACTGGATCGCCGACTGCGTGATCAGCAGGCACATGGTGGCGAGTTGCCGGGGGTCGCCCCCGCGGACGCTGCCGTCTTCCTGTGCGAGCTTGAGCTCTCCGGCCACCGCATCGATGAGGATCTGCTGGCTGGTGCCCAGCCGCTCGGCGATGTACACCATGGCCAGCTCAGGCGCGGTGTGCAGCACCGCCATGATCACCGCGTCGTGCCGCAGGCGCTGCGCGACCGAAACGATACGGGATACCAAGGCATCCCGACCGGGCCCTGCACTGTCGACGTCGTCGAGCACCTGCACGATGCGCGCGGTGAGCAGCGCAGCCAGGATCGAGCGGGTGTCCGGGAAGCGGCGGTAGACGGTGGGCCGGCTCACGCCGGCGCGCCGAGCGATCTCGGCCAAGGTGACCCGGTCGATGCCGTATGCCAGCACGCAGCTGGCGGCCGCGTCGAGGATCCGATCCCCCAGCGACTCCCCTGACGCAGGGTTACTGATTGACAGCATGTGTAATACTGTAACTCATGACGCGCCCGGCTGAGCAGCTTCTGCCCCCGATGAAATGGAATGCCTGGGGCGACCCCCAGGCAGCCAAACCTCTGTCCGACGGGATCCGAGCCCTGCTGAACCAGGCCCTCGGCGTCGACGAAATCCAGATCCCCGAGATCACCGCCGAAGAGGTCCAGCTCCGGCCGTCGACACTCGCCGAGACGCACCGCGCCGCACTGGCAGCGATCGTCGGCGCGCCGTACTGCGCCACCGACGACACGTCGCGGCTGCTGCATGCCGGCGGAAAATCGACTCTGGACCTGTTGCGCCGCAAGGATTCCGAACCACAGGATGCTCCCGACGCCGTGGTGCTGCCCGGTTCCGAGGACGAGATCGCCGAGCTTCTCGCCTACTGCTCGGCCCAGCGCGTCGCGGTCGTCCCGTTCGGCGGCGGCACCAGCGTGGTCGGTGGGCTGGATCCGGTGCGCGGTGGGCTCACCGCTGTCATCGCGCTCGACCTGCGCCGCCTGAACCGGCTGATCAGCCTCGACGAGGTGTCCGGTGAGGCCGAGTTGGAAGCCGGCGTCACCGGACCGGATGCCGAGAGGCTGCTTGGCGCACACGGCTTTTCACTCGGGCACTTCCCCCAGAGTTTCCAGTTCGCCAGCATCGGCGGGTTCGCCGCCACCCGCTCCTCGGGTCAGGACTCGGCGGGCTACGGCCGGTTCGACGACATGGTGCGCGGGGTGCGGGCGGTGACGCCGGCCGGCGTGCTCGATCTCGGCCGAGCCCCTGCGTCTGCGGCCGGACCGGATCTGCGCCAACTCGTCGTCGGCTCGGAAGGTGTGTTCGGGATCATCACCCGAGTGCGCGTGCGCGTGCACCCCGTTCCCGAATCCACCCGCTATGAAGCGTGGTCGTTTCCCGATTTCGCCGCCGGCGCGGCCGCGCTGCGCGCCGTCACCCAGACCGGAGCCGGCCCGACCGTGATCCGGTTGTCCGACGAAGTCGAGACGGGCGTGAACCTGGCCACCACGGAAAGCATTGGCGAGCAGAGCATTACCGGCGGCTGCCTGGCCATCACGGTGTTCGAGGGCACCACGGCCCACGCCGAGAGCCGTCATGCCGAGACGCGGGCCGTACTGGAACAACACGGCGGGACGTCGCTTGGCGAGGCCCCGGCCCGGGCCTGGGAGCACGGCCGCTTCGGGGCGCCGTACCTGCGGGATTCCCTGCTGTCCGCCGGCGCCCTGTGCGAGACACTCGAGACCGCGACCAATTGGTCGAATGTCGCGGCGTTGAAAGCCGCTGTCACCGAAGCCTTGACGACCGCGCTGGCGCCGGCCCTGGTGATGTGCCACATATCGCACGTCTACCCCACCGGGGCCTCGCTGTACTTCACCGTCGTCGCCGCCCAGCACGGCAACCCGATCGAACAGTGGCAAGCTGCCAAGGCCGCGGCCAGCGATGCCATGGTGCGCGCCGGCGGCACCATCACCCACCATCACGCGGTCGGCGCCGATCACCGGCCGTGGATGGGAGCCGAGATCGGCGATCTCGGTGTCGAGGTGCTGCGCGCCGTCAAGCGCACCCTGGACCCGGCGGGAATCCTCAACCCGGGCAAGCTGATTCCGTGATGACACCGCGCACGCGAGGAGCGAGATGACACCGAGCCCGCCGGCCCATGTCACTGTGCTGACCAATCCGTTGTCCGGGCACGGTAACGCACCGCACGCCGCCGAACGTGCCGTCGCCCGATTTCAACGGCAAGGCCTGGATGTGTGCGCCATCGTGGGCACCGACGCCGAGCACGCCCGCCGTCTGGTCCGCGACGCCCTCGACACCGGCACCGACGCGCTCGTGGTGGTCGGTGGTGACGGCGTGATCTCGCTGGCTCTGCAGGAGTTGGCCCAGGGCAGCGTGCCGCTCGGCATCGTCCCGGCCGGCACCGGGAATGACCACGCCCGCGAATTCAAGCTGCCCACAGGCGATCCCGAGGCTGCCGCCGATGTGATCGTCGCCGGCCGCACCGAGACCATCGATCTGGGCCGCATCGTCGAGCGCTCCGGTGTGGTGAACTGGTTCGGCACTGTGATGGCTGCCGGGTTCGACTCACTGGTCAGTGACCGCACCAACCGCATGCGCTGGCCGCACGGCCGGATGCGGTACAACGTGGCCATGGTTGCCGAGTTGTCGAAACTGCGGTTGCTGCCGTTTCGGCTGGCCTTCGACGACGGGCCGGAGGTCACAACCGAGCTGACCCTGGCGGCCTTCGGCAACACCCGTAGCTACGGCGGCGGCATGCTGATCTGCCCGGGCGCCGATCACTCCGACGGTCTGCTGGATGTCACCATGGCCCATTCGGCCTCGCGTACCAAGCTGATTCGCTTGTTCCCCACGGTGTTCAAGGGCACGCACGTCGACCTGCCCGAGATCACCACCAAGCGGGCCGCGACCGTGCACGTCGACTGCCCCGGCATCAACGCCTATGCCGACGGGGATTTCGCGGCAGCCCTTCCGGTCACGGTGTCCGCGGTACCGCAGGCACTGCAGATCCTCGTGCCCTAGTCCGCGTCCTGCGACGAGCCCATCACGGCCAGCAGTTTGGCGAGGTGGCCGAACGCGTCGGTCATGGGTCGCGTGGGCACCGACGGATCGACCGCGCGCTGAATCCCCAGCCCGATACCGGCGCTGAGCAGAAGATTGCCGAGGTCGTCGAGGCTGGCCGCCACGTCGCTGCCCGCCAGTTGTTCCTCGGTGAACCCTAGTTTGGCCGACATCGATTGCAGGACATCGACGATCATCGTCGCCGCCTCGTTGCGTAGCGCCGTGATCATCTCCCCGAGTTCGGGGTTGTTGCGCGACAGCACCACGAATTCGAGTTCGAGCATGGTCCAGCCGACATCACCGGCGGTCCGTTCCAGCCAAGCGCTCACCGCGGCTACGCGAGCCTCCAGCTCATCGTCTGAGGTCGCGAGTTCGGCCATCTCATCGAACTTTTCGCGGTGTATGAGCTCCAGCACCTCACGGCACAGGTTGGGCTTGCTGCCGAAGTTGGAGTACACCGCGCCCTTCGAGAAGCCCGCGGCGTCGGCGATGTCGTCGAGGCTGGTGGCGGCGTATCCGTGGCGCAGGAAGCGCAGCTTGGCGGCCTGCAACAACTGGGCCCGCGTCCGTTCCTGGCGTTGCGCCCTGGTCAGCCGCGGCATGCGCTGATGATAGTTCGAGGCGAACTCCGGGTATTGAATTTACTCAGAGTATTCGGATACCGTCAGTATTTGAATGCTCGTGAGATGACCGGCCTGGAGGCATGACGTGCAGTTTTCCCGGAAGAAGCCATCCCCCGCCGGCGCGGTGGTCGTCATCACCGGCGGCGGCCGCGGCATCGGCGCCAAGACCGCCGAAGTGTTCTCCGCTGCCGGCGCCACCGTGTGGATCGGCGACGTGGATGCCGACGTCGCCGCGGCGACGGCCGCTGGGATAAGGCACAGTCGCAGCGCCCGCCTCGATGTCACCGACCGCACGTCGTGGGACCGGTTTGTCGCCGCGGTGCTCGACGCCGAAGGCCGCATCGATGTCCTGGTCAACAACGCGGGCGTGATGCCGCTGGGCGCATTCGAAGCCGAACCTGAAGCGACCACCGACCTGATTCTCGACGTGAACGTCCGCGGGGTGCTCAACGGACTGCGGGCGGTGGTGCCGACCATGATCGACCAAGGCGCGGGCCACATCGTCAATGTGGCATCGATGGCGGGCATGATCCCGATCCCCGGCATGGTGACCTACAACGCCAGCAAGTTCGCCGCGCTCGGCGCATCGCTGGCCGCGCGTCGCGAGTACGCAGGCACCGGAGTCACGGTGTCGGCGGTGCTGCCGTCGGCCGTACGTACCGAGTTGTCCTCCGGTGTCCAACTCGGCGGCGGGTTGCCGACGGTGGATCCCGACGACGTCGCGCGCGCCATCCTGCGCACGCTCCGCACGCGGGCCGCCCGTACGTCGGTGCCGGCCTGGGTCGCGCCCGGGTGGGCCCTCGTCGACGCGTTGGTCCCCGAATTCATCGAACGTGCAGTACGTTCCAGGATCGACGACCGCCGCGCCCTGACGGCGATCGATGCGGCCGGACGCGCGGATTATCTGCAGCGACTCGACCGACAGTCGAAAGCTCATGCCGGCCACGCCGATTCGAGGGCGGTGCGATGAGCACCGCACTGGTCATCGGCTGCGGCGGCACGATCGGTGGGGCCTGGACCGTCGCGGCCCTGCACGCGCTCGTCGAACAGACCGGCTGGGATCCCGCCACCGCCTCGGTGTTGCAGGGCACGTCGGCGGGCGCCGAACTCGTCACGATGCTCGGCGGCGGAGCATCGGTGGCCGACCTCGTTGCGATGCACCGGGGCACCAGCACCGACGAGCGATTGCGCCGCCACATAGCCGACACCCCCGCCAGTTTTCCGCCAATCCCTTTGCCGGGGTTGCTCAATCCGCGACTGCTCCGCACCCAGCGGGGCCTCGCCGCGGCGACGGGCGTGGCGCCAGTAGGGCGCGGCGACGCTAGCTGGCTGCAACGCCTGGCCGACGGCTTCACGGGCACCTGCGGCTGGCCGGCTCATCCAGGGGTACGCATGGTCGCCTTCGACTACCGACGGGGCGAACGTGTCGTGTTCGGCTCGCCCGGCGCACCACGCGCAGAACCTGGCGAGGCACTGCGCGCCTCGTGGGCCATCCCGGGCTGGATGCCACCGGTCACCATCGGCGACCGCCATTTCGTCGACGGCGGTGCCGCGTCGACCGCATCGGTCTACCTGATCGGCCGCGACGAGGCCGACCTCATCTACGTCATCGCCCCGATGTCCTCCGAGCGCGGCTGCCGCGCACCAGGTTTCGGCGGATTCGTGGAGGAGTTGCTGTTGCGCAGGCCGATGTCGCAAGGGCTTGACCACGAGGTCGCCGCCGTACGAGCACGCGGCACACAGGTGGTGGTCATCCGCCCAGATGATGCCGACCTCGCCGGGCTCGGCGCACACTTCATGCGGCGCGACCGTCGACGTGCGGCTTTCGACGCGGCACTGCGCACCGCGCCGGCCACGGTCGAACGGGCGCTGGCCGTCAGTGAGGAGGTCCGGTGAACCGCGAGCTTCGGATCGTCATCGTAGGTGCGGGGATGGCCGGGATCGCCACGGCGTACACGTTCACCCAAGCAGGTTTCACCAATCTGACGATCCTGGAAAAGGGGTCCGACGTCGGTGGGGTCTGGCACTGGAATCGCTATCCCGGCCTCACCTGTGACGTCCCGTCGCAGATCTATCAGTTCTCGTTTGCCCCCAAGCCCGACTGGGGCCACATCTGGGCGAGCGGCACGGAGATCCAGCAGTATCACCGCGACGTCGTCGAGCGCTTCGGGCTGCAGCGGTACCTTCGCTTCAACACCGAAGTCACCGAAATGCGTTATAACGCAGCCGATTCCACCTGGGCGGTGACGACGGGCGACGGTTCCACCCTGACCGCCGATGTCGTGGTCTGCGCCACCGGGGTGCTGCACCATCCGTTCGTGCCCGATTTCGCCGGTTTGGACACCTTCCGGGGCTCGGTCGTGCACACCGCGCGATGGGATCCCGAGGTGGTCACCGCGGCCCGGCGAATTGCGGTCATCGGCACCGGATCGACCGGCGTGCAGGTGGTTTCGGCCCTGCAGCCCGAGGCGGCGACGATCACTCATTTCGCCAGGTCGCCGCAGTGGATCCTGTGGGCACCGATGGGGCTGCGGCAACCGAAGGCGCTTGCCCGGATGCTGCGTCGCTGGCCTGCCCTGCACGACGCCGCGTATCGAAGGTTGCTGTGGGCCTCGGGCATTCTGGCCGACATCGTCACCAAGCCGTCCTGGCGCCGCACGCTCGTGCAGTCGTATGCCCGGTGGTGCCTGCGCGCGCAGATCCGGGATCCGCGGTTGCGCGCCAAGCTCACGCCGGATTACCAACCGCTGTGCAAGCGACAGGTGGTGTCGGGCAGTTACTACCGCGCCATCACCCGGCCCAACGCGCGACTCGTCAGCGACCGCATCGACGCGTTCACCGCGACCGGTATCCGCACCGCCTCCGGCGAACACCATGACATCGATGTCGCGGTGCTGGCCACCGGATTTCACGCCCACAACTACATGCGGCCCATGCGGATCATCGGTCGCGACGGAATGACGCTCGACGATGCCTGGGTCAAGGGCCCGCGGGCCTACCGGATGACCGCAATCCCGGGATTTCCCAACCTGTTCACCGTCCTCGGTCCGAACTCGCCGACCGGCTCCATCCCGCTGCAGTACTCGGCAGAGCTGACCGCGCGCTACCTCGTGAAATGGCTACGCCGGCTCGCCGCGGGTGAGCTGACCGAAGTGGAGGTCACCGAGTCGGCCACCGACGAGTTCAACGCCGCCGTGGCAGACGCGCTCGGGCCCACCGTGTGGAACACCGGCTGCAACTCGTGGTACTTCACCGACAACGGCACCATCGACCTGTGGCCGTTCGACCGCGCCACGCTCACCCACATGCTCTCCGAACCCGATCCTGCGCATTACCGGACGGCCTGAGGGACTTTCGCGTGTTCGTCGCGCGTGCTGAACCCGCACGGTACGTTTCGACGGGTTGATGGATCGACTCATACGGAGCCTCATGGTTGCAACCACGCACATCGGTCGGGTCAGCGCGCTGGTTGTCGCTCTCGGCGTGGTTGTCGTCGGCGCAGGCACCTCCGCCCGCGCCGACCCCGGCGCGACACCGCCGCAGGCCGGCTCCGCCTGTGGCGACAATCTCGACGGTGCGTTGACGGAACTGCCCCAGCCCGCCTCAGGTACCGGGACCGCCAAGGACCTCATGCAGTGCACCGGCGGTACGTGGCAGCCGTACCTCGACCCGTATCCCGCATCCGATCGCTGGCTGACGACCGGCCCCGAACTGATCCTGCACGGTCAGGGCCGGCGGAATCCGGAAGTGCACGCGGGCACGTGGACCGGAACTCCGCAGACCGACGAAACAGCATGCCGCGCCGAAGTTGTCGATGTGTTGGCTCCCGGCGAGACGTCGTCGCCCGAGGTCCATGCCGCCGACCCGGGCCGCCCCCTGGCCCTGGAGGTCGGCGACCACCTGTTCACGGCCAGGCTCACCGGCTACTGCCTGTGGCAGCGCGGCTGACGATTGCCTGCGCGCGGCCTCAGCCGACTCCCCTGTTGAGCCAGCTGACCTCGCCGGTCTCACCGCCGTCGCGGTACGGCTCCAGCGATTCGTCCCATGCCGTGCCGAGCACGGAGTCCAGTTCGGCGGCGAGCATGTCAGCACCGCCGGCCATGAGGGTGCGCAACCTCTGCTCGCCGACCATGACATCGCCGTTGGCGCTCATCGCCCCGCTCCACAGACCGAGTTGCGGGGTATGGCACCACCGATGGCCATCGACACCGCCGCTGGGGTCCTCGGTCACCTCGAAGCGCAGCACAGACCAGGAGCGCAGGGCATTGGCCAATTGCGCTCCGGTGCCGACCGGGCCGACCCAATTGGTGACGGCACGCAGCTGCCCCGGCATTGCCGGCTGGGGCGTCCACTTGAGGTTCGCCCGCGCCGACAGGGTCGACGACAACGCCCACTCGACATGCGGGCAGACCGCCGCGGGTGAGGCGTGGATGTACACCACACCCGTCGCCGCGTCGGCGAACTGGTTTGACGCACGCATCTGCTTCTCCTTCGGCTTCACGAGGGACGTCTTCCCCAACGACCTAGCGATACCGATCGAGTAATGCAGTTGTGTGTCGCGCGTGTCTATTGTGCCTTGTGTGGCCTATGTTGCGCTAGTCTGACCCGATTTCTCTCAGGACACCATCAGATATGGCCGGCCACAGCGGGTACGTCCACTCCCCGAAGTTGCGGTCGGTGAGCACTACCAACGCCACATCGGCGTCGGGATCCACCCACACAAACGTCCCTGACTGGCCGAAATGACCGAACGTCGACGGCGAGTTGGTCAAACCGGTCCAGTGCGGCGATTTGCTGTCGCGGATCTCGAACCCAAGCCCCCAGTCGTTGGGCCGCTGGGAGCCGAAGCCCGGTAGCACCCCCGAAAGGCCCGGAAACTGCACCTCGGTCGCGGCCGCGTGCATGGCCGGGGAGACCAGCTCCGGCCGCAGCAGCTCACGCGCGAACATCGCCAAGTCGGCGACCGTCGACGTGCCACCGTATCCGGCAGCCGCAGCTCCCCCGGTCAGCGTCGACGCCGACATCCCGAGTGGTTCGAACACCGACTCGGTGAGGTACTGGCCGAACTCGATCCCCGACTCTTTCTCGATGGCCTGCGCCAACAGCGCGAATCCGGTGTTGGAGTAGATGCGCCGCGTACCCGGCTTGGCCAGAATGTCGTCCGACACCATGGCCACGCCCGAGGTGTGCGCGAGCAGATGACGGATCGTCGAGCCCGGCGGCCCGGCCGGTGTGTCGAGCTCGACGACACCTTCCTCGATCGCAATCTGCGCAGCCCGTGCCGCCAGCGGCTTGGTCACAGAAGCCAGTGCGAACGGCTTTGCCGTATCGCCATAGCTGCCGCGCACGCCGGCCGGCCCGACCACCGCGGCAGCCGCGGCCGTCACCGGCCAGTCGTCAACGACCTGCAGAACATCCGCAACGCTCATGGAAGGCAAACTAGCCCGTGCGCCCCATGCCACGCGCAAGCAACCCGTCCGCCAAACCGGCTGCGAGGGCATCGACTTCGGCGACCAGGCGACGCAAGTCGACGCCGCGCCGCATCAACTCGGCAGTGTCGGCGCTCGACTCCACCGAGAGCCGGTACACATCGCAGATCGCGCGATAGGCCGATGGCGAGGCCTGCGTGGTTTCGCACCACTGATCCATCGACCGAGTCCAGGACTGTAGCCGCTCGCGGTCGGAACGACGCTGCGCCAGGTTCAACGCCCGCCGGTAGACATCACCGGCCCACTCCATCGGCACGCGCTCGTCGAGCGTCGGCAGCAGGACATCGTCGAGCGTCGCGACCCCGGAGACATCACCGGCCGCAACCGCGCTCAGCCCCTCGAGCACCCGCGCCAGCGTCTTCACGGCCACATCGTCGATGCGCCCGGCGATACCCGTCAGCGCCCGCGCCGCATCGGCCAGCTCAGTCAATTCCCCGGCATCGGCCGCCATCACGCCGGTGAGATACATCACATAACCGTGAGCCCCGACCTCGGAAACACCGCGCAGCAGCACCTCGGCCCGCTGAGCCCAATTCCTTGCCAACGCGATATGGCCGCGGGCCAGCCAGGCCAGGCCGAGCTCGGTCGCCTTCATGGCGGCCTGAACAGGGTCCGTGCGCAGTAGGCGACTGTGGACACGTTCATTGATACGCAAGGCTTCTCCGCCGTGGCCCTGCCGCCAGGCCACCGCAGCGAAATGCGCGAGATCGTCCGTATCGAGCGCCTGCACACCTTCGACTCGACTGAAGGATTCGTAACTGGTTCGCCAGTCGTTTCGCCGGTACGCCGACCGCGCGACGACGAGAAGTTCGGTTCGATCGTCGACCACAACCAACGGTAACGCGAAGGTGGGCATGAGGCCGACGGTTCGGTTTCCTAAGTACTACCTTATGGGCATGAGCCAGATTGTCCGTGGCGTCATCGCCCGTAGCGCCAAAGCCCCCGTCGAGTTGGTCGACATCGTCATACCGGATCCCGGCCCTGGCGAGGTCGTGGTGACCATCCAGGCCTGTGGGGTCTGTCACACCGACCTGACCTACCGGGAAGGCGGCATCAACGACGAATTCCCTTTTCTGCTCGGACACGAAGCCGCAGGCCTCGTCGAGTCCGTGGGTGAGGGCGTCACCCACGTCGTCCCCGGCGACTTCGTCATACTCAACTGGCGCGCAGTGTGCGGGGAATGCCGCGCCTGCAAGCGCGGCCGCCCGCAGCTGTGTTTCGAAACCCACAATGCGAAGCAAAAGATGACCCTCACCGACGGCACCGAACTCACGCCGGCTCTCGGTATCGGTGCCTTCTGCGACAAAACTCTCGTGGCCGAGGGTCAATGCACCAAAGTGGACCCCGCCGCTGACCCTGCGGTGGCAGGCCTACTCGGCTGCGGTGTCATGGCTGGCATCGGCGCCGCCATCAACACCGGGGCGGTCACGCGCAACGACACCGTCGCAGTCATCGGCTGCGGCGGCGTGGGCGATGCCGCGATCGCCGGCGCCAACCTCGTCGGCGCCAAGACCATCATCGCCGTCGACACCGACAACACGAAGCTCGACTGGGCCCGCGACTTCGGTGCCACCCACACCATCAACGCCAGAGAACTCGACCCTGTCAAAACCATCCAGGACCTCACCGACGGCTTCGGCGTCGACGTCGTGATCGACGCGGTCGGCCGCCCCGAGACCTGGAAGCAGGCCTTCTATGCCCGTGATCTCGCGGGCACAGTCGTGCTGGTTGGTGTCCCGACCCCGGACATGAGGCTCGATATGCCGCTGATCGACTTCTTTTCCCACGGCGGATCGTTGAAGTCCTCGTGGTACGGCGATTGCCTACCCGAACGCGACTTCCCCACCCTCATATCCCTCTATCTGCAGGGCCGCCTGCCCCTGCAGAAGTTTGTCAGCGAACGCATCGGCCTCGACGGCGTCGAAGAGTCCTTCGGAAAGATGCACGGCGGTCAGGTGCTGCGATCGGTGGTCGTAGTATGAGCGCCATGAGCGCGATCCAGCGAGTCGTCACCTCCGGCACCTTCTCCCTCGACGGCGGCACCTGGGACGTCGACAACAACATCTGGCTCATCGGCGACGACACCGACGTGGTCGTCTTCGATGCCGCCCACACCGCCGCCCCCATCATCGACGCCGTCAACGGACGCAACGTGGTCGCGGTCGTGTGCACCCACGGGCACAACGACCACATCACCGTCGCACCCGAACTCTCCAAGGCCCTCGACGCGCCGGTGCTGCTGCACCCCGCCGACGAGATGCTGTGGCGAGAAATCCACCCCGACAACGAGTTCCGGCCTGTGGACGACAAACAGGTGCTGCGCGTCGGCGGCATCGAGCTGCATGCCCTGCACACCCCCGGACACTCGCCCGGCTCGGTCTGCTGGTCTGCACCCGACCTGGGCGCTGTCATCTCCGGCGACACCCTGTTCCAGGGCGGCCCCGGTGCCACCGGACGCTCCTACTCGGACTTTCCCACCATCCTCGAATCCATCAGCACACGACTCGGCGCCCTGCCCGGCGAGACCGTGGTCTACACCGGACACGGTGACACCACCACGATCGGCGGCGAGATCGTGAACTATGACGACTGGGTGGCGCGCGGCCACTGACGATGCGCCGCGAGGAACGAGCCGGCGCGGAGGAAGTGGTCCAGACCAGCACGGCCACTGACGATGCGCCGCGAGGAACGAGCCGGCCACTGACGCTTTGCGATCACGCTGAGCCAGTTTCTTAACGCGGAGCGGCGGTGCGCCCATAGTCGGTGCCATGACGACATCGAGCGGGCGCTCCGCTGCCATCATCGGAGCCGGCCAGACTGGGGTCACCGCAGCACTGGGGTTGTTGGACAACGGGTTTGACGTCACGCTGTACAGCGACCGGGATCAGCGCAACCTGCGTGATGCGGTGCCCGCGACCGGCACGGCGCTGATCTTCGGCACCGCCCAGCGCGCCGAGGAGAGCCTGGGGCTCAACACCTACCTGGCCACCGCTCCGACCTTGACCGGACAGAGCGTGCGGGTGGTCAACGGCTCCGATCCGGCGCGTCCCGAGGAGGTCGCCTTCGATGCGTCGTTCGACGGCTTCGTCGGGGTCGCGGTCGACACGCGGCTCAAGGCCGACGACCGGCTCAGCCTGTTCCAGCAGCGCGGCGGGAAGTTCGTCGTCGAGACGGTCGATCCCAACCGCCTCGACAGCATCGCCGCCGGTGCCGATCTGACCCTGGTGGCTACGGGCCGCGGTGGGCTGTCGTCGCTGTTTCCGATCGACCCCGACCGGACGGTGTACGACCGGCCGCAGCGCCGGCTCCTGGCCCTGACGGTAACCGGATTGCCTTACGGGCCGGAGGTTTTCGCGCATCGCAGCGCCGCAGGCGGCAGGCACAGCGCCTTCACCGTGATCAGCGATCAGGGCGACTCGTGGTTGGGTCCGTATCTGCACAAGGACGCTGGTCCGTCCTGGGCCTTCCTCGGCTGGGCCCGGCCGGGCAGCGACTGGGATCGCCGATTCGCCGGGGTGGACAGCGCCCAGTCCGCACTGCGGACGATCACCGAGTTGCACCGCGACTACATCGACTGGGATCTGCCCGAAATCTCCGAATTGGCGGTGATCGAGGAGGACCCGCATTCGTGGCTGACCGGCGGGGTCACCCAGGTGGTGCGCTCGGGGGTGGGCCATACGGCCGGTAGGCATCCGGTCGCCGCGCTCGGCGACACCGCGGTGGCGTACGACCCAATCGCGGGGCAGGGCGCGCAGGGCGGACTCGTACAGGCCGCGGCATTGGTACGCAAGGCCGCGGCACACGACGGCGCGTTCGACACCGCTTGGCTCACAACGGCGTTCGAGGACTTCTATCAGCACCGGGCCCGGGCGGCCCATCTGGTCACCCGACTCTTTCTGTCAGATCCCGAGCTCGCGGAGTACGGCGAGCTGTTCTTCACTGCGGCCAGCTCCAGCGACCGGTTCGCCTCGAAACTGTTTGGCCTGCTGGACGACCCGACACCAGTGGAGCGACTCACGTCCCGGCAAGCGGCGTATGACCTGATCGCCGATTTCGCCGGCGAACCCGCCGAAGCGGTGCTCGACCGGTTCGTGCCTGCCGGTAGGTTCGACCGATCCCGATTGGTGTTGCGAGCGGCGTGACGATCAGCTGTTGAGGATGCGGCGCTTCTCGGCTTGGAACTCAGCGTCGGTCAGCGCACCTGAATCACGCAGCGCCGCCAACGTCTTCAGCTGTTCGAGGCGTACGCCCTGATCGGTGGGTGGATAGCTCGGCGGTGCGGGGACATAGCTCTGCGACGTGTACGTCGGCGCGTCCGCAGCTCCGAAGACCGGGAATTCCTGCGGACCGACGGGACGTGGCCGCTTCGCTGCGCGCGCCGACCACCAGAGGGCCACCGCGAGTTCGGCGAGCCCCAGCACGAACAGCCCGACGAACAACCACACCACCCAGCCGTACTGGCTGCCGTGCCCGAACGCCAGCCGCGGACTGATGTAACCGTTGACATCGCCGTCGGTGACCACTTGATAGCTTCCGGCCTCGGCCACCTGAGCCACCCATACCCGCACCCGGGCGTCATTGTTCACCGTCGTTGTGCCGCCTGGACTTTCGGTGACGACCGGCTCGGGTGCCCCTTGCGGCGGAACGAGCTGCAGTTTCAGGCTCGGCACGGGCACACCCCCACCCGACCCCGTGGTGAGCGTGTGGAAGCTGACGGTCACCTCACCTGCGGGCAACTGGACCGTGCCCGATCCCGGGATCGGAACCTCCCCGTATGCGTCGTACTCGTCGAGCACGAACGCGCTGAGGACCAGGGCCACGATGAATCCGATGACCCCGACCACGAGGGACACGATCGCGGCTGTCACCAACGGTGCCGCGATTCGCCGGCTGCTCATAGCCGGAAGTGTGCCATGGTCGCCACAGCAACGACTACCGTCGGGGCATGCCTCGCGACGAGACCGAAGCAAACCGGTCGGTCGGCCCGGTGCGCCGGCTGGCGATGCGGTACTGGATGGCGCTGATCCTGGTGGCGCTCGCCGCGCTCTTCGTCGCTCAGAACCGCGACCGCGTCCGCGTGCACGTGCTGTGGGTGACCGTCGAGTCGCCGATGTGGTCGATCTTGGTCATCATTTTCGTTGTGGGACTTCTCATCGGACTGTTGCTGCGGTGGCGACGGAGCTAGCCATGCCGGAATCCAGCTTCGTCGTGCGCCCAGATCCCGGCGATGATCGAAAGCAGACGCCGAGTTTGCGGTTGCAGGCAGCGGGATTGAGCTCGGCCATAACGCTTTTCGCGGAGGCCGCCCGCACCGTGCCACTCCCGAGCCCGCCGCAGCCGATCGTGGTCGCCGATTACGGTTCGGGCACCGGACACAACGGCCTGCTCGCGCTCTCGAAGGCGGTCGGCGTGCTGCGGGGGCGCACCCGCCCCGAACATTCGGTGCTGGTCACGCACACCGATACCCCGGACAACGATTTCACCACGCTGTTCCGCACCCTCGCGGACGACCCGGCGTCCTATCTGCGCACGGACGCCGCGGCGTTCAGCTCCGCGGTGGGCCGGTCGTACTACAGCCAGATCCTGCCGTCGAACAGCATCAACCTGGGTTGGTCGGCGTGGTCGATTCAGTGGCTGGGCCGGGTGCCGATGCCGGTGCGCGATCACATCGCGGTGGCCTACAGCACCGACGCGCACGCCCGCGCCGCCTACGCGCGGCAGGCGGCGCACGATTGGCACGAGTTCGTGGCCTTCCGGGGCCGGGAGCTGTGCCCCGGAGGCAAACTCGTGGTGCTGACGATGGGACTCGCCGACGACGGCGACTTCGGTTATCGGCCGCTGCTGATCGCCCTCACCGACGCTTTGCGGGAACTCGTCGCCGACGCAGTCATCACCAGCGACGAGCTGCACCGCATGTCGCTACCCGTGATGGGCCGGGCCGCAGCGGATTTCGTGACTCCCTTCGCACCGTCCGGTCGTCTCGAGCGGCTCTCCATCGAACACCTCGAGGTGTTCGACGCCGAGGACCGGTTCTTCAACCAGTACCGCACCGACCATGACGCAAGGGCTTTCGGCGCCCAATGGGCTGCGTTCTGCCGGTTCGCCTTGTTCGACGCACTGGCCCAAGCGCTCGGCGACGCAGGACGACACGCGGTGTTCTTCGATCGGCTCGAGGCGGGCGTGGCCGCCCGGCTGGCCGCCGCCCCCGAACAGATGCGGATCCCGCTGGCCGAGGTGGTCCTGGTCAAACGACTCAAGAGCTAAAGGGACCAGCCCGCAACCGCAGCGTCGATCAGGTGTGGGCCGGGCTCGCCGAGCGCAGCGCGGAACTGCTCGGCAAGTTCTTCGGCCGTGGTCGCCCGCGTGGCGGGAACACCGAATCCCTCTGCGATGGAAACAAAATCGATGTCAGGTCGACCGAGGTCGAGCAACGAACGGGACTGCTCACCGGCCGCAGCGGCCCCGACGCGCTGCAGTTCCATTTGAAGGATCGCGTAGGCGTGGTTGTTGAGGATGACGACGGTGACATCGAGTCTCTCGCGGGCCATGGTCCACAACGCCGAGATGGTGTAGAGCGCACTGCCGTCGGCCTGCAGCGCGATGACCGGCCGGTGCGGCGCGGCGACAGCGGCACCCACAGCCACCGGCAGCCCTTGGCCGATCGCGCCACCGGTCAGCGTCAGCAGGTCGTGAGCGGCCGAACCCGCAGTCGCAGTGGGCAGGAAGAAGCCGCTGGTGTTCGCCTCGTCGGAGATGATCGCGTCCTCGGGCAGCAGCGCGGCAATCACCTGGGCCCAGTTCTGCGCGTTGAGTGGCCCGGTCGGCAGTGCGGCGAGTTCGGCCGGGTTGTCGACGTACGGCCGAGCTCCGAGGTGGTCGGCCAGCTTCTCCAGATCGCTCGGGGCCACGGCGTGCACGGTCGCCCCGGCCGGCACGAGGTCGCCCGGCTTGCCCGGATATGCGAAGAACGTGACCGGCGAACGTGCCCCCACCAGAACCAGATCCGTTGTGCCGGAGAGTTGTTCGGCAGCCTGCTCGCCGAGGTAGGCCAACCGGTCGAGGTGCGGCACACCGCGTCCACGCGCCACGCGGGCCGGGAAGGTCTCGACGAGTGCTCGGGCTCCGGTCGCGGCCTCGATGCGGGCCGCCGCGATGAGCCCTTCTGCTGAGTTCGCCGCGCCGCCGAGTAGCAACAACGCGTGCGCGCCGCGGTCACGCAACAGCTCCGCCGCGGCCGCGATCTGCATCCCACCGGTCGCAGGCTGTCGTTCTGACGACACCGGCGCGCCGGGCGACGCCGGGCCCCACGAGAAATCGGCGGGCAGGATCACGGTGGCCACCCCGCCGGGTTCACCGGCCGCGCTGTGGACAGCGCTGTCAACGGCTGTAGCCACATCGTCGGGCGTCGCGGGTCGGTGCACCGAACCGTGGGTCCATGCGGCCAGCGCCTCGATGTCGGATTCCAGTGGCGCATCGAGGGGTTTGTGGTACGTCGCATGGTCGCCGACGATGTTGACGACCGGGCTGAAGGCCCGCCGCGCGTTGTGCAGATTGGCCAGACCGTTGGCCAGGCCGGGCCCGAGGTGCAGCAGGGTGGCTGCCGGCCGCCCAGCGATGCGCGCATAGCCGTCGGCCGCACCCGTGGCCACGCCCTCGAACAGGCACAGCACGGGCCGCATCTCCGGCGCCGCGTCCAGTGCCGCGACGAAGTGCATCTCCGAGGTGCCCGGATTGGCGAAGCACACGTCGACTCCCGCGGCGAGCAATCGCCCGATCACCACCTGCGCGCCGGTGCTCGTGCTCATCGGCGGGCCCGCGTCCACATCCGGCCGCCGACTTCGATTTCGCGTTGATGCCACTTGTCCCGCACCCACCCATAGTGGTCGGCGATCCGGTCGGACGCCAGGGCGACACCTGACGAAGTCCCGGCACATCATTGACTGATTATCAATCGGTATGCGACGGTGGATCCGGCAGCACGCGGAATCCCCGGCACCGAGAACGGCGACAGTCATGCGAAGACATCGAATGAACCTGCGCGACAAGCGGATCCTTCTCACCGGTGCGTCGAGTGGCATCGGGCGCGCACTGGCCTTCGCACTGAGTGCCCGCGGCGCGACGCTCGTGCTCGCGGCCCGACGCCACCAGCTACTCGATGAGGTCGCCGATCAGATCGCCGCGTCGGGGCGCCCCCGGCCGATCGTGATGCCGACCGATCTGGCCGAGCCCGGTTCGGCTGCCACCCTGGGTCGCGATGCCGTGCACGCGCTCGACGGGATCGTCGACGTCGTGATCAACAACGCGGGTGCCAACCTCACCGGCGCACAGTCCCTGGTGGCCGACAGTGCCGCGGCCCGCGCCGTCTTCGAAGTCAACCTGTGGTCGCCGCTCGCGCTCACCGCCGCGGTACTGCCTGCGATGCGCGCCGCAGGCCGCGGCACGATCGTCAACGTCACCTCGACAGTGCAAGCCGTGCCGCTGCCCCTACTCGGGTATTACGCAGCGTCCAAAGCTGCCCTTGCGCAGGCCACGCGGTCGCTGCGACTGGAACTCGCCGAGACCCCACTTCGGGTGCTCGAGGTGGTACCGGGATCCACCGACACCGCGCTGCGAGATATCGACGAACTCCCTTGGAAGACAACGGCTCCCAAAACCCTGCGACCGGTACCCCCGGAGGCTACGGCGGAGGCGGTCGTTGGCGCGCTGGAACGAGGCGATTCTCGCGTCGGCTACCCGCGGTATTCATTGCTGCCGCTTGAGATTCCGGCCATCGGGCGTCTGCTCGCCGCGATCGGCGGGCGCCGCGTGAACACCCGCGCCGCACTCGAACCGCACCCTCATGCCGACCAACCTCGTTAGCCTGAACTGATGGGTGCCAAATCGGCCGTCACCGACCGGCGTCAATCGATCATCGACGCGGCCCGACACCTGTTCGCCACCCGCCCCTACGACCGGGTCACCACGTCAGAGATCGCGAAGAACGCCGGGGTGGCATACGGGCTGATCGCGCACCATTTCGAGAACAAACGCGGACTCTATCTCGCGGTGATGAACGAGATCGCCGAGGAGATCGCAGCCGTACAGCTGAGCCTGCCGCCGGCGGACACGGCCCTGGTGGACCAGCTGCGCCACGCGTTGCGCAGCCACATCGCCTACATCGACTCGTATTCAGGGAGTTTCGTCGCGCTGCTGCGCGGCGCGTTGGGCGCCGACGCCGAGCACCAAGCGGCCGTCGAGCGCCTGCGCTGGATCGGTGCGCAGCGAATCCTGTTGGCACTGGGCATCGCTGACCCGATCCCGCCGGTGCTGCGCGCTGCCATGCACGGGTGGGTGGGCTATCTCGACGAGATGATGATCGACCGCATCACCCACCGGGACATCGACGCCGACGCGCTCGTCGAACTCGCGGCCGCCGCCCTGGTGACGACCCTGAAGACGACCGCGGCGATCGAACCGTCGATCGTCTACTCCCCCGAAGTCCTCGACGCGTTCGAGTCGTTCGGATGATGCGAGCTAGCCCCCGTGACCGTGCCCACCGCCGGGAGCAGGCACCCACGGCAGACCCGGGATGGTCGGGTACGGCGCCGCGGGGGTCCACGGCGTCTGGGTCGGCGTCGACGGAGCCGCACTCGTCGGTGTATCGGTCGTCGCCGGCGCGGCGGTAGTGGGTGTGTCCGTCGCCGGAGGCGGCGCGTCGGTCGTCTGGGGCGGCGGTGGCGCATCGGCGGGTGGCGGTGGCGCGGTCTGTGTCACCGTCTGCGCCGGGGCCTGCTCGATGACGGTTTGCGGTGACTGCTGCTGCTGCTCAGGTGCCGACGCGTCGGCAGGAGCGGCAGGGGCCGGTGCCTGCGCGGGCGCCGACGTCGTGGTCATCGCCGTCGAGGTCGACGCCGGGGCCGGGCTCTTCTCCGAATCCTGGTGGGTCAGCAGCAGCACGGCCGCGACGGCGACGAGCGCCACGGCGGCTCCCGCGCCCGCCAGCAGCGCGGGCTTGCGATACCAGGGCAGCGCGGCGACCCGGTCGTGGTCGGTGAGCTCGGGTTCGCCGAATGCCAACTGCGGGCGGGCGCTGGTGAGCCCGATGCGGGAGGGCTCGGGCTCGGGCTCGGGCTCGGCATAGCCCAAATCGGTGGCCGGCGCGACGTCGGGCACGTCGTCGGCATCCGACCAGGCCAGCGCCTGCGAGGCCGGCGGCGGTTCGGGCGCCATCGCGGCGGCCGCCTGGGTTGGCGGCGCGGCCGCCGACGCGGGAGCCAGCGCGGTCATGCTCTCCTCGACCGTGCCGCGCACCGCGGTGATCCCCGATCCGATGGCCGCGGTCAGCTCGGGTTGAGCCCCGGTGATCACCGGCACCCGCAAGCTCTGCGACAGCGCTGTGGTGACGGCCGGGATCCTGGCCCCGCCGCCGATGGTGGCAACGGCGACGAGGTCGCCGGGCCGCAACCCGGCGCGGTCCACGGTGTCCTGCAGAACCGCGACGAATTCGTCCAGCGGCGCCTGCATGGCGTCCTCGAGTTCACGGCGGTTCAACCGGACGTCAGTTCGGTGGCCCGGCAGTTCAGCGGTCAGCGAGGTGACCGACTCGGTGGACAACCGCTCCTTGGCGCGACGGCACTCACCGCGCAACCGGCCCAGCGAGCCGATCGCCGACGTGCTCACCAGGTCGATGGTGCCCGCCGACGACAGTTCGTTGACGATGTGGGTGAGCAGCGCCTGGTCGATGAGATCACCGGACAGGTCGGGGTGCCGGACGGTCGGGGCGATCGGCTGGTAGCCGTTACCGGCGTCGGCGAGCGTGATGCTGGTGCCCGTACCGCCGAAATCGCACAGCGCGATCACGCCGCGGGTCGGCACCCCGGGGTTGTCCTGCAGGGCGATCAGCGCCGCCGTGGCGTCCGACAGAAGCGTGGGCGAGGCCGGGGCCCGGAACTCCGGGACCTCGTCAAGGGCGTTGCGCAGCGCAGCGATCTGGTTGGGCCGCCAGTGTGCGGGGTGGGTGACGGCGATCGGGTCCGTTGCGGGCCCGCCTCGGGTGACGGTGTGCAGCAGCGCCCCCAGCGCGTCCGCCACCAGCACCTCCCCACGATGCGACGAGCCGTCAGGGGCCAAGATCCCCACCGGGTCCCCGACCCGGTCGACGAAGTCGGTGAGGATGAGTCCCCGCTCGGTGAGATTGGGATTCTCGCTGGGCACTCCGACCTCGGACGGGCGATGCGGATACAGCGTCAACACAGGTGAGCGCGTCACCGCGGTCCTGCCCACCACCACCGCCGTCAGGTTGGTCGCACCAACCGACAACCCAATTCCGTCAGCCATGTCACCCCGTCTCGAGAGAGCACTATCCGGTAGTCCATCTCAGTTAACGGGGCGAATGTTACTCAGCGAATATTGCCGCTACCTGTGATGAGCGGTAAATCCAGCGGAGTTACCCATCCTGGCAAATGGTCGTTGACTGCGGGGACGGCATTTAGCGCACGGAGTCCGGTGGCCAGGCAGCCCGCCGCGGCCGCGTCGCGGCCCGAACCATCGGTGAACCGGAACGCGGTTTCCTGCGAGATGCTCGGGGTGCCGTCGATGTCGACGCGGTACACATCGTTGTCGTTCCCGGACGGCCAGTCGGGCGCAGCGTCCAGCCCGATGCGATTCACGTGCTCAAGCTGGATGCGGGTCTCGCCGCGGTACACGCCGTTGATGGTGAACCGGACCGCGGCCACGTTCCCCGGTGCGATGATCCCCTTGGCGGTCTTGCGTTCATCGGGGGTCACCCACTTGTCCCACGTCGTCGTGATGGCGTCGAGCTCGATACCCGCCGCATAGGCGATCATCGGAACGGTTGCGCCCCAAGCGAATACCAGGATGTCCGGAGTTTCGAGCAGCGCCCGGTGCTCGGGCGGCTTGCCGATGCCCATCTCGAACTCGTAGTCGCCGGTGTAGTTGGTGTAGTCCAGCAGTTCCGAGGCGCGGACCTGCCGGATCTCAGAGCACAGGCCCATCAGCGTCATCGGGAACAGATCGTTGGCGAAGCCTGGGTCGATGCCGGTGGTGAAGCATGACGCCCCGCCGGCCTCGCACGCCTCGGTGACGGGCTCGATCCAATTCGGCGGGTTCAGGTGCATCTTCGGCCACACCCAGGGCGTCATCGCCGTCGAGCAGACGTCGATGCCGGCCCGCAGGAACCGGGTGATCAGGTCGATGTTGGCGTCGGCATGCGCGGCAGTCGGTCCGTAGTGGACCAGCGCGTCGGGCCGGAGCGCGATCAGCGCGTCGACGTCGTCGGTCGCCGTGACACCGATCGAGGCGCCCAGGCCACAGATATCGCCTGCGTCGCGGCCGACCTTGTCGGGGTTGCTGACCCCGACGCCGACCAGTTCGAACAGTGGGTGCTTGACGATTTCGGCGATCACCATGCTGCCCACAAAACCGGTGCCCCAGACCACGACTCGCTTCGTCACCGCCTCACCATATGCGCAGATGTCATGTGCGCGGGGCGGTTCCGGGCCACCCGGCCAGTGCCAGATCGGCGACGGCGTGCAGCTCGGCCCGGCTCGCGCCACTGCGAGCTTGCACCGAAATCCCTTGACACACAGCCGAGATCCACCGGGCCAGCAACATGGTGTCAACGTCCGCCAGTTCGCCGGTGGCCACCGCGGCGTCGAATCGTCTGGCGATGTCTTGCACGTCGGCACAGCGCCGCTCGGCGAGTCCCTCACCGTTTCCGACCAGCAGGCAACCTCGAGGCTCGCCGGTGGTCGCGTCCACGGCACCGTGGACCATCGCCTCGGCGACCTCGCGGGCGGTCGCGCGGGTCAAAGCCTCGGCTGCGTACCCGCCGGGGCCGGTGACGTAGCGCTGCAGTGCGCGTTCGAAGAGTTGCTCCTTGGAACCGAATTCGGCGTAGATGCTGCGGCGGTTCACGCCGGTGGCGGCGGTCAGATCGCTGATGGACACCGCGTCGTAGCCGTGTTCCCAGAACAGTTTCATCGCGACGTCCTCGACTTGCTCGGGATCGAACTCCCGGGGCCTGCCTATCGCCATCGCGGACCTACCTCCCATCCTGTTGTGATACCGGTCACAGCGGGAATCATTACCCGCATCTGCGCCTTGACCTCAGCGTACTTAGTAACCAACCGGTTCGAAAAACATTCCGGAAGGAAAATCCCATGAGCTCAGCACCCCTGGCCGGCCGCCGCGCACTGGTAACCGGCGGTTCCCGCGGAATCGGCGCACAGATCGTGCGCCGACTCGCCGCCGACGGCGCCGACATGGCCTTCACCTACGCGGCCTCGGCAGCCGAGGCCGACAAGCTGGTCGCCGAAGTGACCGCGGACGGCGGCAAGGTGGTGGCCATCCAGGCCGACAGCGCCGATCCCGCACAGGTCGCCGCATCGGTCGAGCAGACCGTGGCAGCTCTCGGTGGTCTCGACGTCCTGGTCAACAATGCCGGTACCGCCTACATCGCACCCATCGAAGAATTTCCGCAGGAGCAGTTCGACCGGCTGGTCGCGATCAACATCGGCGGTGTCTATGCCGCGATCCGCAGCGCGGTCGGCCATCTCGGCGAGGGCTCGCGAATCATCAACATCGGCAGCATCAACGCCGACCGGGTGCCGGTGGCGGGACTGTCGGTATACGCGATGACCAAGGGTGCGGTGTCCTCGCTGACCCGGGCGCTGGCCCGCGATCTCGGCCCGCGCGGTATCACCGTCAACAACGTGCAACCCGGCCCGATCGCCACCGACTTGAACCCCGACGAGGGCGAATTCGCCGATTCCATAAGGCAGTCCACCGCACTCGGCCGCTACGGCGACACGTCCGACATCGGCGCGGTGGTGAGCTTCCTGGCGGGCTCCGAATCCGGCTTCGTGACCGGGGCGAACTGGAACGTCGACGGCGGGTTCACCGCCTGACCTACAGATTGATCGGGTCCGTCGGCTGCGGTGACCTGCTGGTGTCCTTGAGCTGAGCCTTGAATTGCATTGCTCGGTAAGGCCATCCGGTATCGGTGCGCCACTGGGACACCACCAGGCCTACCCCGCCCTGCACATCGAAGCGGGAACCCGGCAGCAGGTAGCCGCCATAGAGCTGGGCGACCCTGCTGTCGGCGGGGTCCTCGTCGGCCCACGACGAGCCGACCACCGGGATCTGCAGTGGCGTGGTGTACATGTTGGCCACCGGGGAGTTGACGACGCGGTAACCGAGCGCATACTGCGAAGCCAAAAACCCACCGAGAACCCATGTTCCGGCAGCCACCCGGCGAAATGTCAACTCTCCCCACTGTTCTCCGGGCGGCGTGATCGGCGTGCTCTGCTGGCCCCACGCCCAGCGGCCGTTCACGAAACCCCAGCAGCTGTACCGCGAACGCTGCCCGATCTGGTCGGGCCGCACCCGCATCAGGATGATGCCCTTGTTGCGCTGAAACCCGGTGGCCACCACGTAAACCCAGCCGTCGTCAGGGTCGTAGTCCCAGGACCAGCACTGCGCGTAGCCGCCCTGTAGATCGCCAGGGAACTTGGCCTGCTCCCCCATATGGGTCCACGAGACACCACTGTCGTCCGAGCGCCAGATCTCGGTCCACATCACGTTGCCGAAGCCATGGTTGACGATGGCGTGCAGGTAGAGCGAATCACCCACCCGCAGCAGGTCCGACGGGATCACGGTGCTGATGCCGCCGCGGCTCCATCCGCTCGACGCGTCGTCGTGGATGTAGAACCACAGCTGATGCGCATAGTTGGGATCGGGGCCGGCCGCGCGCTCGTAGACGATCTCGTGATCGGCATCCCCGCTGCCGATCAACGCCACCGGGGAACGCCAATCTCCCTGTCCCACCGCAGGTCCCGAAAAGGTGTCGCCGAACACCGAGACCAGCTTGCCGTTGGGCGCCACCACCGACGCACCGAGATCGGTGGCCGTCACCCCGAATTGGTCGGTGCGACCCGGGCCCGTCAGGTCGATGGCTTTTCCGTTGAGCATCGGCAGTGCGGGAGTCTGGTCCTCCCCCAGCGCGCGACCCGCTCCACCACCAAGCGTCACGTGCACAACCGCAAGCCCCAGGGCTCGCAGTCCAGCGGATAGACCTTGACCGGCATGGGCAACGGCTCTTTGTACGCCAGCTTGAACGGCACGCTCTGCTCGCCGGGTTGCAGTCCGCAGACCGCATTGTGGAACACCGACCGGGTGCCGGTCATGGCCACGTCGTCGAATTTGTAGACCTCGGTGGTCGGCGCCCAGCTGCCGTCGGGACACTGCATGCCCTCGGCCGTCGTCGTCGAGTACGTCCACAGCCCGCCCGTCAACCGGGCATCTCCGCCCTTGAGCTCGGGGCCCGTCGCGACGTGCAGCCGGCACGCCACCGCCAGCTCGAGAGGTTCACGCAGATCCCCGACCACGGGCACGCAACTCGGGTACACCGTGAAGGTCTGCGGGTCGAGTCCGTCCTGGGTATAGGTGTAGACACCCTGCATCACGGGGTCGGCTTGCGCCGGTCCGGCAAACCCCAGGCCGAGTCCGATTCCGAGGGTCGAGGCCAGGGCGGTCGCAGCAGCGGTGCGCTTGAAGGTCACAATGGGTGAGTATCGCAGTCTTCATCAGCGTCGTCACCGGTATGGTCCACCGACGTTTCGGTCGGGCCCGGCGACGGCCCCAGCGGGTGAGCGTACTGACGGATCGCCCGCGGTGATCCTGGAGAGATCGTGACCACACGACCAGTGGTGAGAACGTTGAGCGCGGTGGCAGCCGTCCTGGCGCTCGTACTGTCGGCCTGTTCGGCCGGCAACCGCGTCGACCTCGGCGGTGAGGCGTCGGGCTACCTGATCGCGGCCATCGCCGGCGAACCCGACCAACTCGACCCCCAACGGACCAGCGCGTACTTCTCGTTCGAGGTGCTGGAGAACGTGTTCGACACACTCGTCGAACCGGACGCGAACCTGCAGATGGGGCCGGCCCTGGCAACGTCGTGGGAGGTCAGCCCCGACCAGTTGACCTGGACGTTTCACCTGCGCCCGGGAGTGAGCTGGCATGACGGCAGCCCGCTGACGGCCGAAGACGTCGTCTACTCGTATCGGCGCATCATCGACCAGAAACTGACCAACGTGGACAAGTTCAGCGCGGTCGCCGGCGTCGACGCGGTGGACCCCGCGACCGTGCGGATCGCCGTCAAGCATCCGACGCCGAATCTGCTGACCAATCTCGGTGGCTTCAAGGGCATGGCGATCGTGCAACGCCACAACGTCGAGAGCGGACAGATCGCCACACATCCGATCGGCACCGGGCCGTTCTCGTTCGTGTCGCGCAAGAGCGGCGACGCCATCACGTTGAAGGCCAACCCGCACTACTGGGCCGGAGCACCGCCGGTGGCCGGGGTGACGTTCCGGTTCATCTCGGAACCGTCGACCGCGCTGTCGGCGCTGCAGGCCGGCGAAGTCGATTGGACCGATTCGATTCCCCCGCAACGCGTCAGCCAACTGCGCGAAGACGAGTCGCTGCATCTGGCGGTCACCCCGAGCAACGACTACTGGTACCTCGCGCTCAACGAAGCCCGCGCACCGTGGAACGACGTCCGGGTCAGGCAGGCCATCGCCTATACGATCGACCGGGATTCGATCACCGCAGCCACCACGTACCGCACCGCGACGACCAACCAACTCGCCATTCCGCAGGGCAATGCGTGGTACACCGACTATCACCGCTACCGCCACGATGTGGATGAAGCGAAACGTCTGCTCGCAGAAGCGGGTAGCGCACCGAAGGATCTCGACATGCTGGTCACCAGCGAATACCCCGAGACGGTGACCGCAGCCCAGATCATCGCCGATAATCTTGCCCCGCTTGGCATCACGGTGCACATCCGCACGGTCGACTTCGCCACCTGGCTCGACGAACAGAACAACGGGCACTTCGACATGTTGATGATGGGCTGGCTCGGCAACATCGACCCCGACGACTTCTACTACGCCCAGCACCATTCCGGCGGCACCAGCAATGCGCAGAAGTTCTCCGACCCCGAGGTCGACCAACTTCTCGACGCCGGCCGAGTCGAGACCGACGTGGCCAAACGAAAATCCATCTACGCCAGAGCGGCAACGCGTATCGCCGATGAGGTCAGCTACATCTACCTGTACAACCCGTCGGTGATCCAGGCGTGGGCAACGAATCTGTCGGGCTACCAGGCGCGGCGCGACGGAGCCGTCCGGTTCCGTGGCGCGAGCCTGAATCGGGGTGGGGCGGCGTGAATGTGGGCAAGTTGACGGCGGGGCATCCGGTGCTGGTGTTTCTGGCCCGGCGCCTGGTGCACTCCGCGGTGGTGCTCGTCGGCGTGCTGATCGTGGTGTTCGCGTTGGTGCACCTGGTGCCGGGCGACCCGGTCCGGATCGCGTTGGGCACGCGCTACACCCCTGAGGCGTATGCGGCGCTGCGCTCGGCCAGTGGCATGGACCGACCACTCGTCGAGCAGTTCTTCAGCTACCTCGGCTCGGCGTTCACCGGAAACTTGGGGGTCAGTTTCCGTAACGGTGATCCGGTCACCGTCACGCTGCTGGAACGCCTTCCGGCCACGGTGTCGCTTGGCCTGGTCGGCATCGTCATCGCGCTGCTGATCGCGTTGCCTGCCGGGATCTGGTCGGCCCTGCGCGAGGGCAGGGTCAGCGACGCGATCGTGCGTATCGCCAGCCAGTTCGGCGTATCTGTGCCCGATTTCTGGATGGGCATCCTGCTGATCGGGGTCTTCGCGTCGACGCTGGGCTGGCTGCCCACCTCGGGATACCGACCGCTTTTCAGCGATCCGGGTGGCTGGCTGCGACACATCATCCTGCCCGGGCTCACAGTGGGGCTGGTGGCCGCCGCGATCATGACCCGCTACGTGCGGTCGGCGGTTCTGGAGGTCACGGCGATGGGGTACGTGCGCACCGCCAAATCGAAAGGGCTTGCGCCGCCGGTGATCACGTTTCGTCACATCGTCCGCAATGCGCTACTACCCATTCTGACCATCACGGGTATCCAGCTGGCCACCATCCTCGGCGGGGTCATCGTGGTGGAGGTGGTGTTCGCCTGGCCGGGTCTGGGCCGGCTGGTGTTCAATTCCGTTGCGGCCCGCGACTATCCGGTCATCCAGGGCGCGGTGCTGCTCATCGCGGTGTTGTTCCTGCTGATCAACCTGATCGTCGACGTGTTGTACGCGGTGGTCGACCCGAGGATCCGGCTGTCATGACATTCACCGAAGGCCGGGTCTCGTCCTGGCGGCTGCTGTTGTCCAACCCGGTGACTGCGATCAGTGGGGTCGTGCTGTTGGCCGTGGTGTTCATCGCGGTCGCCGCCCAATGGATCACGCCGTTCGGCATCAACGACATCGACGTGCCAAGCGCGCTGCAGGGGCCCAGCGGATCGCACTGGTTCGGCACCGACGAGCTGGGCCGTGACGTGCTGTCGCGGGTGCTGGTCGCGGTTCAGGCATCGATGCGGGTCGCGGTGGTGAGCGTGGCATTCGCGGCGCTCGTTGGCGTGACGATCGGCGTGGTGGCCGGGTATCGCAGCGGCTGGGTGGACACCGTCGTGATGCGCGTCGTCGACGTGATGTTCGCCTTCCCCGTACTGCTGCTCGCGCTGGCCATCGTGGCAATCCTGGGGCCGGGCATCACCACCACCATGCTCGCCATCGGTGTCGTCTACACGCCGATCTTCGCGCGCGTCGCCCGCGCCAGCACGCTGAGCGTGCGCCTCGAGCCGTTCGTCGCCGTCTCCCGCACCATGGGAACCGGCGACGGATACATCCTGACCCGTCACATTCTGCCGAACATCGCCGGGCCGCTGATCGTTCAGCTCTCGCTGTCGTTGGCCTTCGCGATCCTCGCCGAAGCGTCATTGTCGTTCCTGGGCTTGGGAATCCAGCCGCCGCAACCGTCGCTGGGCCGGATGATCTTCGATGCGCAGGGCTTCGTCACGCTCGCGTGGTGGATGGCGGTGTTCCCCGGCGCCGCCATCTTCGTGACGGTGCTGGCGTTCAACCTGTTCGGCGACGGCCTGCGCGACGTGCTCGATCCCAAGCAGCGCACCATGATCGAGGCGAGAAGGGCGGGAAAGCAGTGACAGGCGCACGCAAGGAGCACATGATGCCGGAGTCGGTACTGAGCGTGCGCGATCTGCGGGTGACGATCGGCCGCCGTGAGATCGTGCGCGGGGTGTCGTTCGACGTGGCACGCGAACAGACCGTCGGGATCGTCGGCGAGTCCGGATCTGGCAAGTCGATGACGGTGCTGGCCGCCACCGGACTGCTCGACGCTCCAGGCGCCGTCGTCACGGGCACCGCGACATTGGCCGACGGCACCCAACTCGTCGGGGCGTCGGCCCGCACGCTGCGCCAAGTCCACGGCGGCCGGATCGGATTCGTGTTCCAGGATCCCGGCACCTCGCTCAACCCGCTGCTGACCCTGGCGCGTCAGATCACCGAAACGCTCGAAACCCACCGCAACATGACGCGCCGGCAGGCCCGCACCCGGGCGGGTGAGCTGCTCGATGCCGTGGGCCTGCCGACCGAGCGGCTGGACGCCTATCCCCACCAGCTCTCGGGCGGCCAACGCCAGCGCGTGATGATCGCTATCGCGCTCGCGTGCGATCCCGAACTGCTGATCGCCGACGAACCGACCACGGCACTGGATGTCACCACGCAGTCCCAGATCATCGATCTGGTGGCCGACTTGCAGCGGGACTTCGGCGCCGCGGTGGTGTGGATCAGCCACGATCTCGGGGTCATCGGCCAGGTCGCCGACGAGGTGACGGTGCTGCGGGAGGGCGAGGCAGTTGAACAGTCACCCGTCCTCGACGTCTTCGACCACCCCCAGCACCCGTACACCCGCGAGCTCCTGGAGGCCAGGCCGCGCATCGACAGCGAGGGACCCACCGAGGTCGCCGAGACCCCGGTGTTGTTGGAGGTCAACGAACTTGACGTCCACTACGGCGACGTCACCGCGGTGCGCGACGTGTCGTTGCGGGTTCGGCGCGGCACCACGTTGGGCCTCGTCGGTGAGTCGGGTTCGGGAAAGTCCACGGTGGCGGCCGCGCTGACCGGTTTGGCCGAACCGTCGGCGGGGAGGGCAACCCTGGACGGGGTCGACGTCTTCGGCGCGGACCGGGACCTGCGCCGCCGGATCAGTCTGGTGTTCCAGGATCCCTTCGCATCGCTGAACCCCCGCGCTCGGGTCGGTGCGGCGATCGGTGAACCGTTGCAGGTCCACCGCCTGGTCAAAGGCCGCCGCGCGCGTGCGCAACGGGTGGCGCAACTCCTCGAACGCGTCGGGCTGCCCCCGGAATTCGCGTCAAGGTACCCGCACGAACTGTCCGGCGGACAGCGTCAGCGCGTCAGCATCGCCCGGGCGCTGGCCACCGAGCCCGAGCTGCTCATCCTCGACGAATCGACAGCCTCCCTTGATGTTTCGATCCAGTCGCGGGTACTGGACCTGTTGACCGAACTGCAGCGGGACCTCGGCTTGTCCTACCTGTTCATCGCGCACGACCTTGCGGTGGTGCACCGCATGTGTCACGACGTGTTGGTCATGCGATCCGGCGCAGTGGTCGAGTACCGCCCCGCGCCCGAGCTGTTCGCCGCCCCCGAGCAGGAGTACACGCGCACGCTGCTCGCCGCGATACCACCCACCAGACCCCGCGCGGGATCTGAGAAGGTCTAGGGCATGAGTCAGCTGAGCGGCAAGGTCGCATTGGTCACGGGTGCGTCGTCGGGATTGGGCGCGGCAGTGGCGCGCCTGTTCGCTGAGCGGGGTGCTTCGGTGTTCGGCATCGCCCGCGATGCCGAGCGGATGGCTGAGGTGTTCACGCAGGTTCCCGGCGGCAGGTACGCCTCGGTGGACATCGCCTCGGTCGAGGCCTGCAAACAGGCCGTCGCCCAGTGTGTCGAGGAGTTCGGCAGGCTCGACGCGTTGATCAACGTCGCGGGTTTTCACCAGATGCGCCATACCATCTCGATGACCGACGAGGACTGGGACAAGGATCTGGCCGTCAACCTCAACGGCCCGTTCTTCCTGTGCCGGGCGGCGTTGCCGCATCTGCTGGAGGCCGGCGGCAACATCGTCAACGTGGCCTCGATCGCGGGTATCGAGGGCGAGGTCTATTCGGCGGGCTACTGCGCGGCCAAGCACGGTCTGGTCGGGTTGACCCGTGCGCTCGCGATCGAATTCACCTCGGAGCGCCTGCGCGTCAATGCGGTCTGCCCCGGCGGCATGCTGACCCCGCAGACCACCGAGTTCGCCGCACCCGATGGCGCGGACTGGAATCTGATCCTGCGCATTGCCGCACCCCGCGGGATGATGGACGTGGCCGATGTCGCCAAAACCATCGCGTTTCTCGCCAGTGACGACGCCGCGGCCGTGCACGGCGCGGTGTACATCGTCGACGCCGGAAAGACCGCCGGGTAAGGGTTTCGCATCGCCATCGGTGCGCGCACGATAGAAGGGTCCGCCGGGTAGGCGAAGGGAGCGGACGATGAAAGCGCACGTCGGCGATTTCCTGGTTGTCAAAGGCACAACCACCGACCAGCATGAGCAGCACGCCGAGATCATCGGGGTCCGCGCCGAGGACGGCTCTCCCCCGTACGAGGTCCGGTGGCTCGGAAACGGGCACGAAGCGACGATTTACCCCGGCACCGATGCGCTGGTGGTATCGGCAGCTGAACACGCACATGCGGCCGAACGCGAGAGGCACTAGGTACGCGGCACGTCAGCTACGTGCTTGACGTACCCAGCGAGGTTCGCATCAACATCACGCTGTAGTCCGACCAGCGCGACAGCGTGAAGTACAGGTCGCTTCCGGTGGACCATGGGTGGATGTAGGGCGCGTAGATGCCACCGGGCACCGCGGTCGAGCTGACGATCGTCTTTGCTTGGCTCCACGGGCCTTCCGGCTTGTCGGCGGTGCGCATCACGACCGCCGAGGTGGTGTTGGTGTAGAGCATGACGAACTTCTTCAGGTAGTCGTTCCACGCCACGGACATCTCACTGCCCGGGGCCCACACCACCTGGATGGCCAGGAACGGGAAACCTTTCAGCCAGCCGAACGGCGTGTAGTACTCGTACGCGGACTTGTCGGCGACCGAACTCTCCACGACCCGCGACAGGAACGGCATGCCGCCGCGTCCCGCCCCGGTGCCGTAGGAGTAGACGTATCCACCGTTGCGCAGGTAGGCCCCCATCTGGAAATTCTGGTCACCCCACGTAAAGGCCACCCCGGGGACGGTGTTGAACCAGCTCGGCCGGATACTCGTCACCGGCACCGTCCACGTTTCGCCGTTGTCGTTGGACACCGCGACGGCGGAGAAGTTCGTCGACCACTGTCCCGGGGAACCCCACTGGCTGACGGACATGAAGTTCACGTACTGCGTTGTTCCGACAGCGATTCCGGCAGTCGGAATGATGGTCACCTCGGTGCCCGCGAGGCCGAGGCTCCGGATCACCTGCCGGGCAAAGTTGGGGCGGTCGGCGTCGACGGGCGAGCCGGCATACACGTTGCCGGGCACGGGGTTCGGGATCGTCATGCCGTCGGCCAGGTTGCGGTCGGCGCTGCGGAAGAGCGTGTTCTTGCGCCACTCCTGGTCTGGCACACTGCAATTGCCGAAGGTGTCACCGAACGCCATCAACACTTGATTGCCTGCGCCGGATTGCCCGTTGTCCCACATGATTCCGAGGTCGGCGCCGGAGATGCCGAAGCGGCTGTAGCTGTCGGTGTTGGGCCCGGTGATCCACCCCACGATGGCTGCGGCCGAGGCCGACGGGGCGGCCGCAGCGCGGGCGGCGGTGTTGGGGGCCACGGCGGTGTCCTTGGCTGCCTCCGGGGTGCTCGCCGTGCTGACCGGTTTGCGGCCGATCGGCAGATGCAGGATCGGCAACGTCGGCAGTGCCGGGGTCGCGGCGCGTGCCGACGGCGTCGATGTCGGCACGGAGCACGGGTCCGCGACGGCTTTCGGAGCCGGCCCCGCGAGAGTGATCGTCGCGGCTGAGGCAGCCGCCATCGCCGCTAGCCGACGCAGTGTCGTCATGTCCTACCTTCCGGCTAACGCCCAACGCCTGTGACAATAGTTGCTACAGAGGCGGAGGGGGTTTGCCAGAAACAATCTGGGATGTTCCTGTGACCCGGTCGAGATGGTGCGGACCAGGTAGCCCATGTGAGCGACACGGCGGAGAGCTGATACGGAAACGACCGCTGTGGGTACAGCTACCACGTGGGCTGTGATGCGTTTGTGTTGGGCGGCGGCGGAGTGCTGGGCGCGGCCGAAGTCGGCATGGCACGCGCCCTTCTTGAGGCCGGAGTTCGCCCCGACCTGGTGTGTGGCACGTCGATCGGGGCGATCAACGGCGCGGTGATCGCTGTGGATCCCACCGTTGAGGGCGCGGAGCGCCTGCTGACGATTTGGAACGCGCTCGCCGGAGACGACATCTTCGGCGGCTCCCCGCTGCGACAGGTCGCCGAGATCGTGCGCAGCAAGACGGCGTTGCACGACAACCGTCGACTCCGTGAGCTGCTGTGCGAGCATGTGCCCGCCAAGACCTTCGAAGATCTCGCGGTCCCGTTCGAATGCGTTGCCGCCAGCATCGAACGCAGCCGTGAGCACTGGTTCACCGGCGGTGACCTGATCGAGCCAGTGCTGGCGTCGTGCGCACTGCCGGGGGTGTTTCCTCCGGTGCGGATCGGCGACGAGCACTTCTACGACGGTGGCCTGGTGAACAGCATCCCGCTGAATCGTGCAGTGGCCCGCGGCGCCGAAACCGTATGGGTGTTGCATGTGGGCCGCCTGGAGGAGGAACTCGCCCCGCCGCAGTTCCTGTGGGAGGTCGGCTTCGTGGCCTTTGAGATCTCGCGCCGACACCGCTTCCTCCGCGATCTGGAGCACGCGGGGTCCGACGTCACCGTGCATGTGCTGCCGTCTGGTCTGCCCCAGCGGCCCGCCGCTACATGGTCGAATCTGCGCTACCGCGATACCCGGCGCATAGCCCGACGCGCCGAACTGGCTTACGAAGCCACCCGCGAATACCTTGAGGCGCTGTCATGACGGCCGCGCGTCGGGCTGTGACCATGCCGATCATCGCGTCCTTCATGGTTTTCGTATTGCTCACGGGGCCAATTCATTTGGTCGTTGCCGGCATGGTGAGCCTGATGACCCGGTCAACCCGGCCGGCACGCTCCGCGGCCTTGGTGATGGCGTACGCGCTGATCGAATTGCGCATGCTGGCCAAGCTTCTGGGCGGTGCCCGCGACTGCGATCGGCTGATGCTCGACTTCGGCGCCATGGCCTACGCCGCCGTTCGCAGGCTCCTCGACGTCGAGGTCGCGCTCGGGCCAACCTCGGTGGCCCCCGACGAGATACCGGACGACGCGCCTGTCATCGTGCTCTCGCGGCACTGCGGCCCTGGGGACAGCATTCTGATCGCGTGGCTACTGATGACCGAGTACCGGTTACAGGTCCGGGTTGTCGCCAGGTCAGCTCTCCGGCTGGAACCGGTCTTCGACGTCGCGGGTCAGCTGGGGTGCGTGTGCTTCGTGGATCACGGTGACCGCGCACGTCAGCAGATCCGCGATCTCGCCGCGTCGCTGTCCGGTCGGCAGGCCCTATTGCTGTTTCCCGAAGGCGCGAATTTCAGTGTGCCACGGTGGCGCGCCACGATCGCCGAGCTCCGCGCGACGGGCCGGATTCGCGCAGCCGCACGGGCGTTTCGCCAATCCCATACTCTGCCGCCACGCGCGGGCGGCGCAACGGCTGCGGTGTCCGGAGCGCCGGGCGCGAGCATTCTTGTTCTGGCCCATACCGGATTCTGTCCTGACGGGCGAGCACGCCCTTGGTGGCAGCTGCCGATTCACCGGCGCCTCCTGGTCCACACCGAATTGTTTCCGGCAGACCAGCGTCCGCAACCCGACGAGATCAGCGATTGGCTCGAACAGACGTGGACCCGGGTCGACACCTGGGTGGCCGATCAGGTAGGTCATGCCTGAGCGCACGATAAACCCTGCGGGAGGGCTTTTTTCGATACTGCGCACAACCAGGGGCCCAGCGGTGGCGGCGGGCGCTACCACTGGGCCGCCCGGGAAAACCCTAGTCCTTGAACGCGTCCTTGATCTTCTCGCCGGCGTCCTTCAAGTTGGACTTCACTTGGTCGCCCTTACCTTCATTTTCAGTACTCGTGTCGCCGGTGGCCTTACCGACAGCTTCCTTGGCTTTACCACCCAAATCCTGGCCCTTGTTCTTCGCCTTGTCGATCGCGCTCACAGTGCTTCTCCTTTTCGTGGGGTCGACCCGCACGGCCGACCGTCCCAGCCCCCGGGATACCTCACGAGCCGCCGATCGAAACCCGGCGAAGGAAGTGGCCGCTCAGCCGTGCGCCAGTGGCACCACGATCGCGACCTCGGTGCCCGCGTTTGTCGCGTGCGCATCGAACTGCCCGCACGATGCGAGCACCTTGGTGCGGATCGAGGCCATGCCGATGTGACCTTCGGCGATGCTCTTCGCCAGCCGTGCATCGGAGATGCCGACACCGTCGTCGATGATCCGCAGCCGCGCCTCCCCATCCTCGCGGCGCAGCTCGATCCGCAACGTGTTGGCGTGGGCATGTTTGATGACGTTCGTGGTGAACTCACGCGCCGCGCTGTAGAGCAGATGATCGGCATCGGTACGGAAATCCGCGGGCCACGTCGAGGAGTCGAGATCGACCGCGAGATCGTCTCGGGCAGCGATGCTGTCGGCCAGCGCCTCGATCGCGGCCTTCAAGCCGGCCCGCGTGAGGATCTCGGGATGCAACTCGCGCACAGCGTCGCGCAGCAACGCCGAACATTCCTTGAGCGCAGTTTCCACCAGGTCAAGCGCCGGGACCGAGCCGGCCCGCACATCTTCGAGATCGCCTCGGGCAACGAGGACGTACTGCAAAGGTCCGTCATGGAGACGTTCCGAGAGGGCTTGCCGTTCCCGCTTCTCCAAGCCCAGCACATCGTCGAGCAATTGCGTTCGCTGCCTGGCCAATTCCTCGATCGTCTCGACCTTTGACCGCTGGATCCGCGACAGCGCGACCGAACCGGCGGCCAGCCCGGACAACACCATGGCGTTCAACAGGATCGACGACCACGGCTCTTCGTTGCTGTTCTGTCCGATCCAGCTGACCACGATGTACGCCGCGACAGTGGGAATCGCCGTAACACCGCTGAGGAACGGATCCAGCTGTGCCGCCGCGATCACCGGGATCAGAAACAGCCCGGTGCGCAACACATCCGACGTCCAGTTGTCCGGTGAGTGCAGGCCCGTGAGCACCGACAGCAGCGACACCAAGGCGACGTCGGCGGCGAGCATGCACAGCGCAGGGCGCCTGCTGGTGATGTCTTTCGACGAGGGCCCCGTGCGCACCACCCACCAGGTCCACGCGGCGAACGCGGCCAGGTACCCGGCCAGGGTCAGAATGCAAAACCACAAGTCGCGGTCGGGCGGCTGAAGCAACAACGTGATGGCGATGTAGCCCACCAACACCAGCCGCAGTGCCCACTGCAGGACGAGTCCGTAAAAAGCCGGGCGCCGGGTCGAGTCCGGGGGGAGCTGCAGCTGCGGTGTGTTCGCCGCGCGCTCGTCATGTCCGGCCATGAGGGCTCCTGTCCCCGCAAATGCGTGGACAAAGTATAGGGCGGCAACTGATGTCGTCGATGCTGCTCAGCAGGTCACGATCACGGTTTGGCGCCGGATACGACCTTCTTCACCGCGTTCTGGACACCGTTGGCCACACCGCTCACCGTCGAGTTGATGCTGCCCGCCACCTTCTGCGCGGGGTTGGACCCACCGGTGGACTTCAGCGACTTCACCGGATTGGGGACCGCCTTGTTGCCCGAGTTCAACGGCGACAGGCCAGAGAGTCCGGGCACGCTGGTCGGCGACAACGATGACGTGGGCAGGTTGCCCGTGATGATCTTGGCTGTGCTGCCTGCCTCATCGAGCGGCCCGGTCACCAAGGTGGTCGGCGCGCTGAGGTCCTGCTGGGCGGTGGCCGCGGCTTTCGTCACCCCGGCCTGCGCATCGCCGGGCAGGGCGCCGAGGGTCGCGGTCATGTCGGATGCCGGCGGCAACAGGCCGACCGGGCGGGTCTTGGTGGGATCGGTCGGGATGGGCTGGTTGTCCTGGTAGCCCGCATTGGCGATGTCGGTGAGTGCAGGTTCGACGGCGTCGGCCACGATGTTGCCGCCCGGCATCAGCAGCAGCGGTCGCACCAGCGGAAGCCGGTCGGTCGTGAAGGTCACGTAGGTGACATTGGTGTTGGAGAGCGGAATCGCGGTGTACGAGCCGTCCGGATTCACGATGTAGTGATAGCCCGGTTTCAGGTTGGCCGGATCGTCGGGCAGTTTCGCATTCGACTGCGCGCCATACCCATAGGCGTACGCCGCCAACGAATTCGCGTCGGCGACGACGTTGAGCGGGTAGGTCGGGGCGTCGGAATTGATGTTGTATTCGTAGGCGGTGTCGATCACCGGGATCGACAGGTCGCTGGGTTCCGGCGCCGCCGAAGTCGCCAGCAGCGGCGCGAACATCCAGTAGGTGGTCCAGAATCCGCCGCCGGCACGGTTGGTGTTGTTGTCCAGGATGACCAGTTTGACGTTGTTCAGCGCCGGGTCGTGGTTCGCTTGCATCTGGGCCAGCGCGAGGCCGGTCTGCCCGGCGCCCCAACCCGACGACACCACCACCACGTTCGGATCGTTGCTGTTCTGGTCTACCGCGTCGACAATGCCTTGCGGCCCTAGGAAAAACGGGACAACCTGCTGCGGCGGATTCGACTTCGCGTAGTCCGTGCCGTAATAGGTGGATCCCGCGAAGATCTGCGCTGTCGAGTTCGCCGGGGTGATCGCCGCCGCCAGCGCGACGGCGGGTGCCGCGAACGTCGTCGTGGTTCCTGTCATTACCGCGGTAGACAGTCCCGTGGCGCTGACCGCGGCCGCGGTCAGTGTGGGTACCCAGCGCGTGGTTGCGGCTCGGGTACGCGACGGCTTGCGATGCCTACCGGACATGAAGGTCCTCCACCCCTCGTCACGCGCACGACACCGCCCCGCAGATGCGCACGAAAACCTCAAACTTGGCAAAAGTTAGCATGCCCGGTCAGCCGGGATAACCGGGTTGGAGGCAAAATTCCGATGAAATCGTCCGAACGACCGACAACGGTTAAATCAGGGCTTTGCAGCGATCGAGTAGCGCACTACGCTAGTCTGCCCCCGCCGGTATCAGCAGGCTTTCGGTATGGACGTGATCGCTGCGGACGCCGGTGAGGCACTCCGCTGCACCACGTTCAAACGATGGGTGTGGGGCGCGGCCGCCGTCAGCATCGCCGGCGGGGTAACCGTCGGGGCGTTTCTGGCCTTCGCCGCCCCGATCGTGTTGAGCCCGGTGGCCACCGAGCGGTTGCTCATGCGCGGCGGCACCGCGCTCGTCGTGTTCCTCGTCGTCGCAATCCCGGTGATGTTGCGGGTGCGCCGGCACCGGTTCGCCGCGAGCACCGCGTGGCTGCGCGAAAACCGACTCCCGACCGCCGCCGAACAGCGGATGACGTTGGGCGCGCCCGGGGAGGCGGTGCGGATGTCGGTCGTCGCGTGGGGTGTCGGTGCGGTGGTCTTCGGTTCGCTGGCCGTGCCCGACGCACTGTCCACGGCGCTCTACATCTTCTGCGTGGTGACGCTGGGCGGAATATCCACCAGCGCAGTGTGGTACCTGATCGTGGAGCGCGTCATGCGGCCGATCTCAGCCCGCGCGCTGAGCGGCGGTGCGCCCGAACGCCGAGTCGGCCCGACCATCCAGCGCAGGCTCACCATGGCGTGGACCCTGGCCACGGGCGTGCCACTGCTCGGCGTCGCGATGCTGGCACTCGGGTATCTCGCCGACACCGACTACCGGACCCAGCGCACCATCGCGGCCATCCTGGTGCTCGTCGCGGTGGCATTTGTGGTGGGGCTCTTCGCGATTCTGGTGGCGGTGCGCTCAGTGGCCGAACGGGTGCGGGCGCTACGCCACGCACTGGCGCGAGTCCAGAACGGAGACTTCGAGGCTCGCGTCGAAGTTGACGACGCGAGCGAAATCGGCCGATTGCAAGCCGGATTCAACACCATGGCAGCGGGTCTGGCGGAGCGCGAACGCATTCGCGCCGCGTTCGGCACCTACGTGGATCGCGATGTGGCCGAACACATCCTGTGCGCGGGCGGACCGCTGAAGGGCCAGGAGGTCGACGTCACCCTGATGTTCGTCGACGTCCGCGGTTTCACCACATTCGCCGAACAGCTCCCACCCGCCGACGTGGTCGCCACGCTCAACCGCCTGTTCGAGCGGATCGTCCCGCTCGTGCATCAACACCACGGGCACGTCGACAAGTACGCCGGCGACGGGCTGATGGCGGTGTTCGGCGCGCCCCGGCACCGGGCCCGGCACGCCGACGAGGCGCTCGCAGCCGCCCTGCAGATCGCCGATGCCGTGCACGTCGAATTCGGCGGCCGGCTGTCGGTGGGCGTCGGGCTCAACTCGGGTCCGGTGGTGGCCGGAAACGTCGGCGGCGCCGGACGTTTCGAGTTCTCGGTGATCGGCGACACGGTCAACGTGGCCGCCCGGGTGGAGGCAGCCACCCGGCAAACCGGCGACGCAGTCCTGCTCACGGCCGATACCCTCGAGCTCCTCACCGATCACCGGGTCGCGTTCGCCGAACGCCCGGGCCTGACACTCAAAGGCAAGACCACTCCGGTGCAGATCTACGCGCCTGCGTGACGCGCCCAGCTAGCCCGCCGAGTACTGCTGCGCCGCTTCCTCCGAATCGACGTGGCCGTTGCTGATGATGGTGAGGCTGTCGGGGCGGATCTCATACTGAGCACCGTCGGCGGGGTTGATGGCGTTGAACCCGTCGCCGGAACGTTGAGCCTGCGCGATCTCCAGGTGGGCACCGTCGCTGAGCCGTTCGCCGCGGTAGTAGTAACTGTCCGGCCCGCTCTGGCAGATCACCGCGATGGACGACGCCGTCTTGATCATCGCAGCCGCGGTGCTGCCCGAGTCGCAGCGGGCGGTATGGCCGACGAAGCCCTGGGCGTCGGCGCCGGAGACGGGCGCAGCCGCCGAACGCGACGTGGATGTCGTCGTCTTGGTCGTGGTGGTGGTCGCGTCAGTCGTCGACTCGCTGGTCGAGTCGCCCGGTGCACTCGAGCTCGTCGTCGGGGGCGGCACCGCCAAGGGTGTCTTGGGCGTCGTCGAACTGTGGTTGTTTCCACTGAGCGCCAAGATCGTGGCCAGGATCCCGGCCACACCGAGCAGCAGCACCGTCGCGATCACCAACCGCACCTGCCCGGGCGTCCAGCGCCGCCGCCGGGCCGGGACTGCAGGGGCGGGTACCGGGGGCGGCGCCGGATACGGTGTCTCACCGCTACCGGTGGGCGTCGGGTAGACCGACGAGAACTCGCGTGTGCTCGGCGGCGGGGTGGGGCGGGGCTGTCTCTTATACACATCTGACGCTGCCGACGATCGCATAAGTGTAGATCT
>NZ_LZTB01000004.1 GCF_001665685.1 Mycobacterium sp. 852013-50091_SCH5140682 | reverse complement strand
TATGCGATCGTCGGCAGCGTCAGATGTGTATAAGAGACAGGCCATTTTGGCGATGCGGCACGCTCATTGAGAGTTCAATTTCGGATCTGGCCACGGTGCAGGAACCGGGGCGTCTGTCGGGCTAGTGCATCAGGGCTGGGGTATCGATTCGACGGTCACGCGAGGTTCTAGTCGGCGTGCGAGCTGGCGATGCAAGTCGCCCTCCAGGAACCGCCGAAGCGGACTGGAGGTCGACGTTTCCATCAGGACCCGCGTTGCGCCACGTAGGCGAACAATTCGTGTGATCGCACGGTCGGCGTGGCGGGTGACGACGATCTGACCGTCCACGTCGACACCCGCGCGACGCAGCCGGTCGACGGCCTTGGTGACCCCGGTGTTGGCGGCCGCCGATTCTCGCGCAGTGGGCATGAGACCAGGGTTGGGCATCCCGAGCGAGTAACCGTGAATCTTCAGCGGCACAACGACTGTCGCGGTGCCGCCTGCGGCGCGAGCGGCTTTGAAGAGTGCATCGGACGCCGGGGCGTCGGGCCGTAGGACGACGACGACATCGCGGGGTGAGGTGGGTTGCTGGTCGCCGCGGCGGCGTTTGAATCGCGTGTTCATACGGGTTCCGGTTCGGGTTCGGGTGCGGGCTCAACGAGGATGGGTGCGGGTTCCAGACGGCGGTCGGTGATGCGTCGCCAGAGGTGCAGGGGCACATAGGCGGCGAGGATCAGGACGCCGACGAAGAACAGGGTGTGACTCGTGGTGCCGACGACGATCGATGGACTGTTCCAGCCGCCGAAGAGCCACAGCACCAGGACGAACAATCCGATGGCGAGGGAGACCCAGCGCATGAAGCCCGGCAGTCGCACCGGGCGGTGCACCGATGGACGTGTCTGGCGGTGGGCAAAGTAAGCGAAGAATACGAGACCGGCCGAGAAGAGGTAGCCCATGTTGGAGAAGATGTAGATCCGCAGGGGGCTGCCGAACAGCAGGACCAGGAACGAACAGACCACGTTGAATGCCATCGCGCGAGCGGGCACGCCGTGGGTGTTGAGGCGGCCGAACCAGCGGGGCAGCATGCCGTCCTCGGACGCCTGATACAGCGAGCGGGCGCAGCCCATGATCGCGTTGAGTACCGAGAGCAGCAGGGCCACGATGAGGGGCAATCCCAATGCCCATTCCACCCAGCCGCCGGTCGTGCCGGTGACGCCGGTAATCAGTGCGGAGAAGATCGTGAGCGGGTCGGCGTCCTTGGCGACACCCAGCACCGCAACCAGCGCGACAGCCATGAATACGAAGATGAAGAACCCGTAGATGCCTTCCATGGTCATGGCGATCTTCGCGTCGCGTGCGGGGTTGCGGCATTCGCCGAGGTAGCAGGCGGCGGCTTCCATGGCCAGCACCGACCAGGTCATGACGAACATCCACGCCAGGATCATCGTGGGGCTACCGGTGACGCCGGGGGCGAAATGGAATCCGGCGAGGTTGCTCAGGTGTATCGAGCTCGGGTGGAACAGCGGCAGCAGGATGAGCAGGGTCAGTGGTGCCATGGACACGATGCCCAAGATGGTGGCGAATTCGGCGCCCAGTTTGATGCCGAAGTAGGCAGGCACATACATGATCGCGATGGCGATCACGGAGATGATCAGGACGGCCAAGGAAATCGGGCTACCCAAACCGCCGAACGGTAGAAATGACGGACCCTGCGGTATGGAAAACAGCTGGGTGATGTAGGCCGAGGCCAGGATCATGTTGATGGGGGCGACCGGGAACCAGCCCAGCCAATAAGCCCAGGCCGAGAGGCCGCCGAGGTGGGTGGCGGTGGCGGGGTGGACCAGTTCGAAGGATTCGGTGGTGTAGGAGGGCAGTCCGCCGGTGCGGTGCGGCATGACGGCGGCCAGTTCGGCGGCGAACAGACACAACAGCACCCCTATCGCTGTCGTGACAGCCAGCAGGGGTATCGCGGCGGCCCCTAAGGCCTGGACAGCTGGGGGGTCGATGCCGGTGACGAGGATGGGGCCGGCCAAACCGATGACGAAGGCACCCCACCAGTTGGTGCCTTTGTGCAATTTCGGTTCTTGGCCTACGGGGGTCGACGTCATGTCGCGTCCCTTCGCGGGGCTGCGGCGTGCAGCGGACGAACGCACCTCACGGTGTGATGCAGAGCACAGTACGCATGTTTCGCGGCAAGAAACAGAATTTAATGTTGTGAAAAACCTGTACGTCGGAGCTGCCCGGGACGAAGCCCGACCCAGGTCGACACGGGCCGTCGTCGGCGAACCTTGAAAACGCAAAAAGTGTTACGTCACAACAGCGTCCGCATCGGATCGCTGCGAGCATTCAGCGGCGGACCGGCCGGGGGTGAAAAAGGTGGCTGAGGTATTGCGCCTCGCTGCTACCGTTGATCGCATGTTTATGACGCGCAGCGACTATTTGCTGGCCGGGATGCATCGCGCATCTACGGCGGCATTGTCGTGCGCGGGAACCGTCGGCGCTCATGCCGGCATCTGGATGAGCGAAAGCCTGCGCAACGGCGAAAGCCGGTCCGAGCGTCTCCGGGAATCTCAGAAATCTCTCACGCTGTCCGTTTGTCCTGCTAGGAACGTCGCCAGACATTCCTAGCTTTCGTTGTGCTCAATTGCGGTGCAGCGCAGGCTTTCTTGAGAAGAATATCGGTTTACAAGCACTGTTCTACGTAGCATCATCGGAAGCGCGCTGCCCGGTGAACGACGATGTGCACGTAGCGCGGAACTCGAAACATGCTGTGCAGCAAGGTGGTCCGCCGGGCTACTGCCCGGGGCAAACCAACTCAAGCCCGCGACGATGGCCAGAAAGGAGGCACGCGGTCATGCCGATTCAGACACCCAACCTGACGGTAGAGGTCTACAACGCCGACTACCGCGTGCTTGCCCGAGTACCGTGGCAGGACGCCGTCCAGCTGATTCTGCGCGACGCTGTGTACGTCATCGATCGCCACAGCCCGGCCGTGCACATCCACGGCCCCTCGCTGGTGATCGAGCTGCCCATGTCGGTCGCATTGCGCGAATACGTGCACATTCCCTACCGGCACAACGAACGGGCAACGCGCGAAGGGATCCTGCGCCGCGACCGCAGCACCTGCGTCTACTGCTCTGGAAGCGCTCAGACAGTCGATCACGTGCTGCCCAGAAGTCGCGGCGGATCTGACTCCTGGCTGAATTTGGTGGCAGCGTGCCAGGCATGCAACGGCCTCAAGGGCGATCGCACCCCACAGGAAGCGGGCATGCGGATGATCCGGGAACCGTTCGAACCGCGGCAGCGTGGCACGTTCGCGCGAGCGCCTCTACCGGTGTGACACTCACACCCGAGCGGGCGGGGGAAGGGCCTTGCTCAACCCCCGCCCGCTGACCCCAATACCCCTGTAGCTCAACGGATAGAGCGACAGCCTACGAAGCTGAGGATGGAAGTTCGATTCTTCTCAGGGGTACTTACGCCGACCCGCTCCAGCGGTTGTGGTTTCCGCGGCAATAACGCTCACACGTTGCCGAACGTCGTGACGGCGTCAGTGGTGGCGATGAAGCCGTTGTACTCGTCTCCTGAGCCCATCCGGCACGCCAGCGCAATGGTGTCGGTCCAGACGCAGATCGCATCGTCGAACGCGTACGCGGTGTCCTTTGGCAGCAGGTTGATCGGATGTCCCTCGAACTGGGGAATGTCGGCCGATTGTGGTGCGTCGCCGTGGGTGAATTTCACCGGGGTGACTACGTTGCCCGACTCGAAGAGATTCACCCAGTTCGCCCCATCAGGCGCGCCGACCAGTGGCCCAGTGCAGTTCACCGCGTACATCGCGCGGTGATTCGACGATGTGCAATACAACCCGCTCGGCGTGCGGAATCCACGCACCGAATACGCCAGGCCGGGCCGCACCGTGTAGTCGTCCTCGGCCACCTTGGGGTAGGACGAGAAGTCGGGAACGGCCGGGGAGGCGTGCGCGGCAACCGCGGGCACCGCGCCGAGCACGACCAAACCTCCGGCCAACGCCTGCAGAATCCGATTCATACAGTCCATTCTCAATGCATGTTCGGACGACGAGTCGCACCAATTCGGCTACTCGAATTTCGGCTCGAACCCACACCGGCGGCGCAGGCCCAGCCGTTCGCGAAGCGTCGGCGCCCGATACTCCTGCTGGAAGAGTCCCCGTAGCTGCAGGATGGGCACGACCTGCGTGGCGAAGGTGCCGAGGTCGACGCTGGTATCGGCGGGCATGATCGTGAATCCGTCCGCGGCGCCGGCGGCAAGCCACGCCTGCAGGTCGTCCGCGACGCGCTCCGCGGACCCGACGAGTAGCCGGTGACCGGATCCGCCGGCACTGCGTTGCACCAGTTGTCTTGGGGTGTACGGTCGTTCGGCGATCAATGCCCGGGTGGACACGTTGAATCCTGACGAGAATCCGCTGCTCGGGGCTGCCTTCGGCAGATCGGAGGCACTGATCGGATCATCGGGGCTGAAGGCGCCGTCGGGGAGGCCGAGGTTGGCCAGGAGTTCGGCGGTGAGCCGCTCGATCGGCAGTGTCGCGTACAACTGTTCCGCCCGGGCGGTGGCCTCGGCGTCGCTGTCGGAGACCAGCACGACGACGCCCAGCGAGACCTTTATATCGTCAGGATGGCGGCCTGCCGCCACGGCCCTGGACCGGATGTCTTCGCGGAACTCGACTGCCTTGGTGGGTGTCTGGGCCACGGTGAACACCACGTCGGCGAAATCACCGGCGAGTTTGAGGCCACCTTCGGAGCCGCCGGCTTGCACGAGGACGGGGCGACCCTGCGGCCCGGCCGGGACGGGCAGCGGACCGGCCACGGAAAAGAACTCGCCATGGTGGTCGATCTGGTGGATGCGGGTTTCGTCGGCGTACCGCCCGGAGTCCTTGTCGGCGATCAGCCAGTCCGGTTCCCAGCTATCCCAGAGCCGGGTCACCACCTCGAGGAACTCCCACGCGCGGCGGTAGCGGTCTTCCTTGTCAGGATGTTGCGCCAGACCGTAATTCGCAGCCGCTGCTGACGTTCCGGTGGTCACGATGTTGACCGCGGCGCGCCCTTTGGTGACGTGGTCGAGGGCCTGGAACCGGCGTGCCAGGTTGTAGGGCGAGTTGTATGTGGTGGAGCTGGTGATGATGACACCGAGGTTGTCGGTGAGCGCCGCCACGTGGCCCAGCAGTACCAGGGGATCGATGCCGGTCCCTGGCGCGTCGGCGATATCGCTGTGTATTGCGGGTCCGTCACCGAGGAACACCGCGTCGATGGCGGCGTTCTCCGCGATACGTGCCAGCCGGGTGAAGTGGTCGATGTCGAGATGCGCCACTGGATCTGCGTGTGGCAGCCGCCAGGCGGTACGGAAGTGGCCTGGCGTCATGAGTGACAGGTTCAGGTGCACGCGGGCGCCAGGGTTTCGGATGCCGCATGCCATCCCAATGCCGGTGCGATTTCGCGAGCCGTGGCTTCGAGCAGCCTGAGGTGCTCATCATGGTCCGGCACGCCGGGCACGAAGCTCACGAGCAGGTCGGTCACATTCCGCAGCGCAGGGTCGCCGGCGAGCTGGGCCGCCAGTTCCTCGCTGGGCCCGACAAGTGCCCGGTCGTTGTGCAGGTATTCCTCGACGGATCCAGGAGATGGGATGGCACCGGAGGTGGTCCAACTCTGCCAACGAAGCACCCCCGGTGTGACGCGCCGGATTGCCTCTCGTCGGTCCGGGTGTGGATACACCGCGCGAGACACCTGCACTCGCGGTGCCCGCTCGGCATGCGCCCAGGCTTGCCGGTAGGACTCGATGATCTTGGCCTGGTGTTGCTGTGCGTCAGCAGTCGTGCCGCCCTGCCACGCGGTGGCCCGCGAGAGTTGTAGCCCGTCACCGGCCCGTGCCGCGGCCTGCGCCGCAGGGTGCGCGTGTGCGGCGTCGCTGGTGGTCGCCTGCCACAGACGTTGTCGGACTCCTGCACCCGATGGGTGCAGGACCTCGCCGAGATCGTTGACCGGTGCACCGTCGAGCACGGCGTGCAGACGACGGACCGACTCGGAGTACAGGCTGTGGCGATCAGACAGTCTGCGACCAAAGGCTTTCCATGCCCCCGCGAACGGCCCCGACCCGACCCCGAGCTCCAGTCGGCCGCCACTGAGGGCATCCAGCGTGGCGGCGTCCTCGGCGACTCTCAGTGGATCTTCCAGCGGGAGCACGAGCACGCCGGTGCCCAACTTGATTCGTTGGGTGTGTGCCGCGATGGCGGCCAGTACCACCAGTGGCGAGGCGACGTGTTCGTTGCCCTGGCGGAAATGCCGCTGGATGACCCAGCCCGAGTCATATCCGAGTTCCTCGGCCGCCACGAACAATTCGATGGCTTCGCGATAGGCGGCGTCCGGTGTGATGTCACGGTCCAAATGCAACAGGAAGCCGAGCCGGAAGGCTCGACCGCCCGCAACACCGGCTCCGATCGGGGCGGTCCGGTCAGGCATCTCAGAGATTCGATCCGGTGCCGTGAATACCGTGTTCATCGATGATCGCCAGCTCGTCGGCCGTGAGTTGAGGGAATTCCAGCGCCTTGACGTTGTGGTCCAGCTGCGCGGTGGAACTCGCGCCGATGAGCGCCGAGGTGACCGCCGGCCGGCGCAGCACCCACTGCAGCGCGAGTTGCGCCAGTGATTGTCCGCGAGCCTCGGCGAGCTTGTTCAGCTCGGCGGTGCGCTGGCGGTAGGTGTCTGTGATCACCGACGGATCGAGGAACGAGCTGTTGAGCGCGCGGGCACCGTCAGGGATCGACTCGAGGTACTTGTTGGTCAAAAGACCTTGGGCAAGAGGCGAATAGACCACCAGTCCGAAACCGTCGTCATCGGCGAGTTGCAGAAGCCCGTTCTGTTCGATGCCGCGGTCGAAGATCGAATACCGCGGCTGGTGGATCAGCAGCGGTACTCCGGCTGCGCGCAGCAGCTCGGCGATCTGGTGAGTCTGTTCGGGCAGATAGTTGGAGATGCCGATGTAGAGCGCCTTGCCCTGCTGCACCGCCGAAGCCAGCGCGCCGACAGTCTCCTCCAGCGGGGTGGAGGGGTCTGGGCGGTGGTGGTAGAAGATGTCGACGTAGTCGGTGCCGAGATCACGCAGGCTGTGTTCCAGTGACCGCAGCAGCGATTTGCGGGACCCGCCCTTGAGGTAAGGGCTGGGCCCGATGTCGTTGCCCGCCTTGGTCGACAGGACGAGTTCGTCGCGGTACGGCGCGAGATCCTTGGCCAGCACCCGGCCGAAGTTCTGTTGCGCGGCCCGGTGTGGAGGGCCGTAGCGGTCGGCGTTGTCGAAGTGCGTGATGCCGAGATCGAAAGCGTGCAGGGTGATTTCGCGCTGCGTCTCGAACGGATAGTCGGTGCCGAATTTCTGCCACAAGCCGAACGAGAAGGCAGGCAGGTCCAGCCCTGAATGACCCGACCGGCGGTACTCGATTTTGGTGTAGCGGTCGTCGGCGGCCGCGTAGGTGGTTTCGAAGGTGCCGTAGCTCATGTTGGAGTGCCTTTCGGTAGCCGATTTCAGGGGCGGCGACGCAGCGCGTCGGGTTGTAGAGAGGGTGTGTCGCGACCGGTGTCGCGGTCGTGAAATTGCGTGCCGGGCTCCACGATCGCGTCGATGCGGTCCAGCACGGGATCGCTGAGCGTCACTGTGGTGGCTTTGAGGTAGGCCTCAAGATGTTCTTGGGTGCGCGGCCCGATGATGACGCTGCTGACTGCGGGATGCTTCAGAGCGAATCCGAGGGCCAACTCGACGAGCGAGAGCCCGTTGTCCTCGGCGAGTCGGGCAAGCGCGTCAGCTGCCGTCAACTTCGCTTGATTGCGTTGTGCGGCAATGTCGAATCGCCCCGGGATGAGGTCGGCTCGGGCCGACGCGGGTTGTGGCGCGCCGATCCGGTACTTGCCCGACAACCAGCCGGCGGCCAGCGGGCCATAGGACAGGATGCCAACGCCGTAGCGCTGGGCGACCGGGAACACTTCGCGTTCGGCACCACGCACGAGGAGCGAATAGGGCAGTTGTTCGGTGTGCGGGGCGATGAGGCCGTGGCGTTCGGCCAGCCAGTGTGCCTCGACCTGCACGTGCGCCGGGAACACTGAGGTGCCGTAGTAGCGGATTTTTCCCTGCCGGATCAGCCCGTCGAGGGTCTGCAGGGTCTCGAGCAGGCTGGTGTGAGGGTCGGGGCGGTGCGCCTGGTAGAGGTCGATGTAGTCGGTGCCCAGGCGCTGCAGGCTGGCGTCGACGGCGCGGGTGATCCAGCGGCGCGAGTTGCCTGCGGTCAACGGGTCGGTGCCGATCTGGCCGTTGAATTTCGTTGCCAGCACGACGTCGTCGCGGCGCCCTCGTAGTGCTTTGCCGACGATCTCCTCGGACTCGCCCTGACCGTACACGTCGGCGGTGTCGATCACCCGGATGCCGGCGTCGAGCGCCGCACCGATGATCCGCAGGCTTTCTTGTTCGGTCTGGTGGCGACCGAAGTTCATGGTGCCCAATGTCAGTGGGGTCACCCGCACGCCGGTCCGACCCAGGATGCGGGTCGTGTCGATGGTCATGGATCTCCTTCTCAGAACAGGCCGGTGGTCGGCGGGTCTTCACCGGTCAGGTGATAGCCACCGGCCACAGATGCTTTCCATTGCCGCGGATTGTGATTGGCTGCCGTACGGGCGTTGCGCCAGTGCCGGTCGAACCCAAGATGGCGGTCGGTGATAGACCCGCCGCCCACATCGAAGAGCAATTGCGCGGCGCTGAGCGCGGATTCGATGGTCACAACACCGGTCTGGGCGACGGTCACCGATGCCTGCGCGCCCGCGGTGCGGGCCGCGGCCCCGCTGAGCCCGCGCAACGCGTGCAGTTCCTCGGCGGCCAGCAGAACAACAGCTTTGGCGGCTTGGGCGTGCGCGGCGATCTGGCCGACGGTTTGGCGGACGTATGGATCGTCACTGCTCTTGTCGGCCGAGCTGTGTTTGATGGGGCGGGCTTTCTCCCGGACGAACCACACGGCGTCGTCGAGTGCGCGTGCGGCGATACCTGCTTGCACTGCAGCCAGATACAACTGGGCGAACGATCCGGTCCACGGATTGTCCGGCACGTGCTCGTCGGCCACCACCGCCTCGTCGTCGAATACCTGGACGTCGTGCAGTGCGGTCGTACCGCTCTGGGTGAGGCGCTGCCCGACGGCGTCGAAATCGTCGAGGTGCTGCACACCGGTCCGGTCGGTGGGCACAGTGAACCGGATGGTGCGGCCATTCTCATCGATGGCCTGCGCGGAGAAGTACGACGCATACAGGCCACCCGTGGAGTAGTACTTGCGGCCGTTGACGATATAGCCGTCAGCGACGCGGCGGGCGGACGTGGCGACGCTGCCGCTGGGGCCGCCGCTGCGTTCGTTGCTGGTGCCTGCGAACAGTGCGTACCGACGCAGCCGGTCCAGGTTGACCTCGCGCAGCGGCAGGTCCTCGTGCAGGGCGATCTGCTCGGCGACCAGAAACGTGGTGCGCAGTGCCTGCGCCACATTGGAATCCGCGCGGGCGATGGCGATGACCAGGTCGGCCACATCGCGCACGGACCCTCCGGCGCCGCCGTCGCTCGCCGCGATCCCGGTCAGCGCGATCCCGCACTCGGCCAGCTCTCGCACGTCATCGAAGGCATAGTCACGGGTTCTTTCGCGGTCGGTGGCAGTGGCGGCCAGCCGCTGCAGGATCGGGTTGATGCTCGTCCGGATACCGTCCACGGTTATCGGGTCGGCCGAATCCGTTCTGGTGCGAGCAGTGTCGGTCAGGGTCATGCCGCTCCCTGCCGCCGCAGTCCCAGTTCGGCGCGCAGCGTCGTACCGGCCGGGACCGAGATCTTCTCTGCCCGAACGGTTATCGCCCTGATGATCTGGTCGGCTTCATGTGCGAAGGTGAGGACAACGCCGTCGGCGCCGGGCGGTGCATGGACATCGCCGGCGCCGCCGCTCCGAGCCAAGATAGCGATGTCGCTGCGGTGCCGTCCCGCTGCTGCCAGGGCGGTGCGCAAAGTATCTGCAGAGGAGCCGAATTCGTTCGTGTCGAGGATCACCGCATCAGCGGCGGCGGCGATGCGCGCGGACCCCAGCAGATCGAGATCGGTGGCCACCAGTACCGGTCGTCCCTGCACCGACGCCGGTCCGTCCAGTGGACCGGCGACGCGATAGAACGGGCCGGCGTGATCGACGGCCCGAATCTGTGAGTCGTCGATCACGATGGCACGCTGCTGGTCGCCAGTCAGTGCCGAGCGGGGGAATGATTCCCACAGAGCGGCCAGGATGGTCGCGTATTCGCTCCACCGCTGCGCGGGATCGGACGAGTCTGGCTGGAGCGTCGAGGCGTCGCTCACCTCGTCGCCGGCGCCGGGCCGCAGCACCAGGCCCACGCGTCCGGCGGTGGCGCGGTCGACCGAGAGGACGCGACGGGCGAGATTGTATGGGGCGTTGCCTGTGGTGGGGGCGTCGATCAGGTAGTGCAGCGCCGGGTACCTGCCGGCAAGGTGAGCCGCCACCACCGAGGGATCGATCGTGGGTTCGGTGGTGCCGTGGTCCAGAAGCCGCAGTCCTGTGATACCTGCGTGCTGTGCCGCGTCGGCGATGCGCGCCGCGTCGGCTGGTGACGTCTGCCCGTGGCCGTCACCTACGGCGAGTTCGATGAAGACACTCAATCTCGGTTTCTCCTTGGAAGGATGAGTCACTGATTCATCCGGTGCCGGCCAGCGGTACCGCGGGCACGCGCAAGCCCAGATGCCCGCGTAGCGTGCTGTCCGTGTACTCGGTGCGGAACAACCCGCGCCGTTGCAGCTCCGGTACGAGGTGATCGACGAAATCGTCGAAACCCGAAGGCAGTACGTCGGGCATGACGTTGAAACCGTCTGCTGCACCGTATCGATACCACCGTTCGATGTCGTCGGCGACCTGTTCGGGTGTGCCCACCACGATGCGGTGACCTCCGCCGCCGGAGAGCGTGGTCAACAGTTGGCGCAGGGTCGGCTGCTCTCGGTCGATGATGCCGCGCACAACGCGATAGAAAGTCTGCGAGCCACCGGCCTCATCGGGGTCGCGGAGAAGTTCGGCGGGGATCGGCTCGTCGTCGGCGAGACCGTCCAACGGGAATCCGAGTTGTCCGCCGAGCCGTGCCTTGGCATAGGCGTCGGGAAGTAGCGTGTCGAGCAATTCCCGGCGCTGCTGAGCTTCGCGTTCTGTGCTGCCCAGCACCGTCGACAGGCCGGGCAGTACCACGATCTCGTCGGGATTGCGGCCGAACTGTTGTGCCGTGTCGCGCAATTCGGTACGGAAGGCTCGCGCCGTGGTGATGTCCTGCTCGGCCGAGAAGATGACCTCGCCCACCTTCGCAGCCAGCCGCTTGCCGTCGCTGGATCCACCGGCTTGTACGACGACCGGCCTGCCCTGTGGTGAGACCAACCGTGTGCGGGCATCCCAGGATGCCACCACCTGGCTGACGAAGGTCTCGGCTCTGCGGTAGCGCAGGCCGTGGTCCGGTTCGCCGACGCGGCCGAAGTTGGCTGCAGCGCCCGGCCCTGCCGTGGTCACCACGTTCCATCCGAATCGGCCACCGGACAGATGGTCGAGATCGCCGAGTCGGCGGGCGAGTTCGCCGGGGTCGTTGTACGACGAAGACAGCGTGCCGATCAGGCCGATCCGCTCGGTGCGGGCGGCGATACGGGCCAGCACCGTGGACGGCTCGAGGTTGTTGCCGGGGCGATGACGGATGGTCGGCTCGAGCGCAGGAGTGTCGGCGAGAAACACCGCATCTAGTTTGGCCGCTTCGGCTTTCGCCGCGATCGAGGTGTAGTGCTCGATGGTATAGCTACCCAGCGGGTCGGTTCCGGGGAACCGCCAGGAACCGCCGAACACGCCGGCGTTGAGGATGTTGACGTTGAGATGCAGGCCTGCGGTCATAGGGCGGACTCTTCGTCGGAGTGGGCTTTCGTCCTGTCCCGGTAATAGCCGGAGACCGGTTTGCTGTCGTTGACCAGGAAGTCGCCGATCACGCGGGGCTTGTAGATGATCGGGTTGTGCGACGCCAGGGTGCGGGCATTGCGCCAATGCCGATCCAGGTGCACACGGTTGCGTACTGTCGAGGATCCGCCGGCATTGAAGGCGATGGTTGCAGCGTCCAGCACCGCTTCGACGACCCCGAGTTGCGCTGCCGACGTCTCGACATAGGCCTCGGCGTAGTCGGTTTCGCGGCCGCTGCGATGAGCGAGCTCGAGTCTTTCGGCGGCGTGCCGCAGTAACGTCTCGGCGGTGAGTTGGCGGGCGTACAGCGTGCCGACCACGGCAAGGACCTCCGGATCGGAGGCGGCGTCCTGGGTCAGGGCGTGCTGACCGGTGCGGGTGCGGGCCCGCACGATGTCCACGGTCTCTGCGACGATGCTGCGTGCGATGCCGGCCAGGTTGGCCAGATGCACGATCTGGACGAAGGAATCCAGCCCGCGCAGCGTGCTGACGTGGCGCCCGATATCGCCGTGTGGCTCCACCGGGACATCGTCGAAGATGGTGGTACCGCTGCCTGTTTGGCGCTGACCGACACCGTCCCAGTCGTCGATGTGGGTGACGCCGGTGTGGTTCGCCGACAGCACGGCGAAGGCACGGTTGCCATCCTCGTCGAGTGCGGCGGTGCGGATGTAGTCGGCGAAGCGTGCTCCAGTCGAGTAGAACTTGGTGCCTGAGACCACGCGGCGGCCATCGGGGTCGCGGCGGATATGCGTGGTCAGGGCGCCCCAGTCGGAAGGATCATCGGCACCGCGGACAAGGGCCGCTGGTTCGGACTGTGCGTTGCCGAACACCATGCCTGCTGCGACGGCTTTGGACCAGTGCCGTCGAACCTCGGCATCCGTTTCCCGGCGCAGGATCTCGGTGGTGGTGAAGTGCCCGCGCCAGATCTGAGGCAGATTGGAATCGGCCTGGCCGGCCTCTGCGAGCAGCGCGAACAGCGTTGGCAGATCGACGTCGAAGCCGCCGTATTCCTGTGTGATCCGCAACCGACCGAACCCGGCGTCGGCCAGCTGCTGGACGAGCTCGTAGGGGTGTTCGTGCGTCAGATCCCGTTCCGCAGATCCTTTGGCGGCCGCGTGCAGCACGGTGCGTATCCGCGGCAGCGCCTCCTGAAGGGTCCGTGGCTGCGTGTCGGTCATGCGGCGTCCCGGGATGATGCAAGGTCACGCCCGGCGACAGCGCTGAGCAGTCTGCGGGTGTATTCCTCTTTCGGTGCGGTGAATACGTCATCGGGAGAACCTTGTTCGACGATGCGCCCCTGCTGCATGACGGCGACGTGGTCGGAGATCGCACGCACGACTGCCAGGTCGTGGGAGATGAACAAGTAGGTCAGGTTGCGCTCCTCTTGGAGACGTTGCAGCAGTTCGAGGATCTGTGCGGCCACCGAGACGTCGAGGGCCGAGATAGGTTCGTCGAGCACGACGATCTGCGGCTCCACAACCAACGCGCGGGCGATGGCGACCCGTTGCCGCTGACCTCCGGACAGTTCTCGGGGGTGCTTTCGTGCGAAGTCTGCCGGCAGGGAGGCTGATTCGAGCGCCGCCGCGACCCGGTCGGCGTTGTTCTTCCGGTGTCCTCGGCTACGGCGCTGGAAAGAACGCAGGGGTTCCTCCACCACGTCGAAGACATCGAGCCGGGGATCGAACGACGAGTATGGGTTCTGGTAGACGATCTGCACATCGCGACGCAGCGGACGGAAGTCTTTGCGGCTCAAGGCGGTCACATCGGTTCCGAGGAGGGATGCCCGCCCATCGGTGGCCGTGGTGAGGCCGGTGAGGATGCGAGCCGTGGTGGATTTTCCGCTGCCCGATTCACCGACGATGGAGAAGGTCCGTCCGCGGGCCACGCGGAAGGAGATGCCGTCGACGGCGGGCACCGCGCCGTAGACCTTGCGCAGACCGGCGACCTCGATGACGTCGTCGGCGGGCGGTGCTGCTGCGGCGGCTCGGTCCCGCAGCGTCAAGCGTTGAGGCACGGTGTTGAGCAGCCGTTGAGTGTAGGAGTGCCGCGGATTGGCGAGAACCTCAGCGGTGGGCCCGAACTCGACGAGGCGCCCCTGCTGCATGACGCCGAGCAGGTGGGAACGGTCGGCTGCGACGCCGAGGTTGTGGGTGATCAGCACGATGCTGGTGGACAACTTGGTGCGCAGTCCGTCGATCAGGTCGAGCACTTGCTTCTGCACGGTGGCGTCGAGCCCGGAGGTCGGCTCGTCGGCGATGATGACACCTGGATCGCCCGCCACGGCGGCGGCCACCAGCACCCGCTGCCGCATGCCGCCCGACAGTTCGTGCGGGTACTGGCGGTATCGCCGCTCGACATCGGTGAAGCCCACGAGGTCGAACAGCTCCAGTACGCGATCGCGGCGTGCCTCGGCAGTCAGGTCGGTGTGCAACCGCAGGACATCGGCGACCTGATCGCCAACGCGTCGCACGGGGTCCAGCGAGACGGTCGGATCCTGGGGGATCAGACCGATCGCCCTGCCCCTGATGTCGCGCCACTGCTTTGGATTCAGCGCCGTCAGGTCGCGTCCCTCGAAGGTGATGGACCCGGCGAGCACGTGACCGTTGTGTGGCAGCAAGCCAAGGATGGCCTGGCCGGTGGTGGTCTTGCCCGAACCCGATTCACCCACCAGGGCAAGGACTTCGCCGGCGCCGAGGTCGAAGCTGACGTCGTGCAGCACCTGGTCGATCCGATGACCCGTCGAATATCCGACAGACAGGCCTTGCACCGACAGCACCGGTCGTTCGCTCATGATGCGCGCCTCTCGGTCAGATGTCGTGAAATATGGTTGATGGACAACACAACTGCCACGATGGTCAGCGCCGGGAACAGGGTCAGCCAGCCTCGGGTGGCGATGTACTTGCGGCCGTCGGCCACCAGCAGTCCCCATTCCGGTTGGGGCGGTTGAGCGCCCAGCCCGAGGAAGCTCAGTGAGGCGATCCAGATGATCGCGATACCGAGTTGTACGGCGATCAGCGCCACGCTGGGCGCCAGAGAATTGGGGATGACGTGGCGGACCAGGATGGCCCAGGTGGTTGCACCGCTGGTGATCGCGGCGTCCACGTAGTTGCTCTCCCTGACACGCAGAACTTCCGACCGGATCAACCGGGCGAAGGTTGCCGAGGACGTGAGTCCCACCGCGATGGCTGCCGGCAGCAGTCCGGTAGAGCCCGTCTGCGCGGTATAGAGCACGACGATGGTGATGGCGAACAGAAAGCCGGGGATGGACAGGACCACGTCGATCAGCCGCATCAACGCAGCGTCGATACGGCCGCCGAACCAGCCGGCAGTCGCGCCCAGCGCCGAGCCGAGAACGGCTGCGATCGCAACCGCCGTGCTGGCGCCCAGCAGCGAGGCTCTGGCGCCGTAGACGATACGCGCGTAGAGGTCCCGGCCCAGTAGGTCGGTACCGAACCAATGCTGAGCCGACGGCGGCAGCAATCGGATCGTGTTGTCCACCGCGATCGGGTCGTAGTGGGTGAATGCACTGGGGACGACTGCCCACAGCACCGCGAGCGTGAACACGGCGAGCGCGGGAAGCAGGCCCCATCGTCCGCTCAGCCTGCGCCGCAGCGAGGTCTGATTTGTTGCTGTGCTGGTCTTTTCGTCGTTTGTCGGCTTTTGCATGGAGAGCGTCACGGGATCACCGCCTCGGCGGGAACCGGTCGCCGTAGGGCCGCCGCGGCCGGCCCGCGGCGGGCTGCGCGAGTGTCGCGTGCACCGTTGCGGGAGGCGAGGATGCGCGGGTCGAGGAAGGGGTACGCGAGATCGACTGCCAGATTGACCAATACGTAGGTCAACGTGGCCACCAGCACGACCCCCTGCAGCACCGGCAGATCCTGCGTGCTGACCGCGGCGACGGTCAGCTGGCCCACCCCGGAGCGTGCGAAGACCGCTTCGGTCACCACTGCCCCGGCCACGAGCTCCCCGCACGCGAGTCCCAGCAACGTGAGTACCGGGAGCGACGAATTCCGCAGAACGCCTTTGGTGAAGATGTAGCGCTCATCGGCGCCGCGGGCGGACAGCACGTGCACGAACGCCTGCGTTCGGGTCTTGCCGATCGAGGTGATGAACACCTGCGCCAACGGAGCGGTGATGAGGATCCCCAGCGTCACCGCGGGCCCGATCAGCGCGGTGAACGACCCGTCGTCCGACGCCGGGATGAGATGTAGGCCGAACGAGAAGAACTGCAGCGCGAGTATTCCGACCACGAAGGTAGGCACCGAGGCGAACAGCGCAGGCAGCGTCCCGGTCAACGAGCGGGCCCAGGCACGGGGCGCGTAATTGCTGAGCACCGCGATGGCAGCTGCCAGTGCCACCGCGATGAACAAGGCCAGGCCTGCCAGCCTCAGCGTGTTCGGCAATGCCACCGACAGCAGGGCTGTGACGGTCTGCCCGTTGGTGAGGGAGAAGCCGAGGTCGCCGCGCAACAGGTGGGTGAGCGCCCCGAGGTACTGCTCCCACAACGGCCGGTTCAGCCCGTAGTAGCTGAGCAGAACCTGCGCTGCTTCCGGCGTGATCTGCGCGTCAGGATTGGCGATTCGGTTGCGCACCGCGTCGCCGGGCAGCGCACTGAGCAGGATGAAAGACAGGGTGTATGCGGCCCAGAGGACCAGGACGGCCTGTCCAAGCCGGTTGAGGGCGTAGCGACGCACGTGGTGTCACCTCCTATTTGGCCAACCAGGTGTCATACAGCCAGGCCCGTCCGGTCGACTCGGTCGTGAAGCCGTGGACTGCGGGGGCGAGGCCGAACACCTGTGTTTCGTCATAGAGCGGAATGGAGTAGCCCTGACCGAAGATGCGATCTTCGATCGCCTGGATCGCGACTTTGCGCTTGCCGGGGTCGAACTCGGCGGACTGTGCGGCGAGGAGCCCGTCCAGCGTCGCATCGGGCACGTAGTTGTTGGTGACGTGCTGGCGGTCGGTCCCGTAGGCGGTGCGCAGCACGCTCGGTTCGTCGGTGGAGGTCTGGCCCTGGTCGAAGTCCCAGTCCGGCGCGGTGGCTTCCTGCGATTCATATTCGGTAAGTGACGGGTTGGTGATCTTCACCTCAACGCCGACCTTGCGCCACTGTGACTGGATGACCTCCAGAACCGACTGCGACACTTGGTAATACGGAGCGACCCGCAGGTGGAAACTCAGCCGCTTGCCATCCTTGGCCCGGGTTCCGTCCGGCCCCGGCACCCAGCCGGCCTCGTCGAGTAGCTTGTTTGCCTTGTCGAGGTCGTAGCCCAGGTACTTGGTCGCGTCACCGCGAAGTGGCGTGCCCGCGACGAGTGCACTCGACGGAATCGGATAGTTCGGCGACAGCACCGCCTTGTTGATGGCTGCCCGGTCGGTGGCGGCCTGCAATGCCAGGCGCACCCGCGGATCCTGCACGGGCGAGTCGGGGTTCTTCAGCTGGACAGTCAGATCGTTGGTCTCGCCCTTTACGGGGATGGCCACCAGCTTGCCGCCGCCATCGGTCACGGTCTGTTCGTCGTAAGGGGCGATGTTGCGGGCGATCTGCGCCTCGCCGGATTGCAGTGCGCCGATACGTGTTCCGGTCTCGGGCACCGTCTTGAAGATCACCCGGTCGAGGTATGCCTTGCCGCTGTGGGCGGAACCCTCGGGCGGCCAGTTGTAGTCGTCGCGACGCTTGAGCGTCACACCGTTGGTGCCGGTCACCGACTCGACGACGAACGGTCCGGTCCCCACCCAGTTGCGCAGATCGCCTTGGCCGTTGAGGTCCCGCTCGACCAGAGACTTGCCCAAGATGGAACTCGCGCGGTAGTTCGAAAGGATCTGGATGAAACCGGCATTGGGCTTGGACAGCCGCACAACAACGGTGTCGGCGTCGACGACGTCGGTGCCGGCGTAGTCGGTCCAGAATGGGTCCGCGGGGATTCCGAGCTTGCTGTCGCCCCGGCCGTGCTGGTCGAAGTTCAGCTTCACCACATCGGCGTCCAGTGGTGTGCCGTCGCTGAAGGTGATCCCTGGCTTGAGCTTGAAGGTGTAGGTCAGATGGTCGTCGCTGATCTGCCAGGACTGTGCGAGCCAGGGCTTGTAGTCGCCGGACTGCGGATCCTGCCAGATGAGGCGTTCGGCGACGTTGTCGGCGACCTGGCTGTTGGACCACAGCGAGTTCGTCGGCGCCCACGCCTGGTATTCGACCGGATCGTAGAAGGTGAGGGTGCCGCCCGATACGGGGGAACCACCGGCGTCGGAAGACTGGCCGCCGCCACCGCAGGCCGCGACGGTCGCAGCGACTGCTGCCGTGACAACCAGTGTGGAAACCCGAAGGATTCTGTTGTGGTGCAAGCCTGTAGAACCTTTCACAGAGGTGTGGCCGAGCGGCCGGCAATAGCGCCGTCGGCGACACACGGCCGGCAGCGTCGCAGCGCAGTGATAGTGACCTCCAGTCAATAGCCGGCCGGCCGATCCCGTCAGCTATTTGTCTCACTGTGATCGCAAGACGTTCTGTTCACGGTGACTTCAAGGCGTGACCAATAATGTTGGTCCGCAGTAGCGTTCGGTCACATGGGGATGACGCGAGTGGCCGAGCCGGCGTCGGCCGCCACGGCGTCGGATGTCGGCCTGCACCCTCTGGTCGGTGTAGTGCAACGCTACGCCGACGAAGTGTTGCGGCCGTCTGCGCTGCAGACCGACCGCCATGGCATCGCGCCGAAGCGAGTCGCTGAACTGGCGGAGCTGGGTTTGCTCAATCACCTTGCCCCGGAGGAATTCGGAGGTGCGGCAGTAGATCTCGCATCGGATCGCCGTATCCGAGAGATCCTTGCCGGGGCGTGCCTGAACACCTGGTTGCTGTGGGTCCAGCACGCGCCGCTGGTGCAGCCACTGGCCAAGCAGCACGCGGACGGCACGACGTTGTCCGACCGGGCTCGCGACGTCGTCCACGGCAGGCTGCTCGTGGGGGCGGGGCTCAGTGATGTCCGCCGATATCCCGACCATTACGTGGCAGTCGAGCGGCGCACAAATGAATGGGTGTTCTCCGGCACCATCTCTTGGGTGACCGGTTGGGGCCTGAACCAGGCTCTTGCGGTCGCAGGGGTCGAACCGTTGACCGAAACCGTGGTCACCGCACTGATTCCGGTATCGGGAGACACGGTGGCCGCTGAACTCGACCTGAGCGCCGTAGGCGGCAGCAGGACGCAACGCGTCACCCTCAACGACGTCCGCGTCCCGGACCGGGACGTGATCTCGACGGAATCCGTGGCCCACTGGCGCCGACAGGATCTCGGCATGTCAAGCGACGCGCAATCGCACCATTTCGGGTTGGCGTACGCGGTGCTCGACGAGTTGGACACAGAACCCGATGCCCAGGCGCGGGCGGTCTCGGCCGGCTGGCGGCCTCGCATCGACGCGATCCGCCAGCAGTCTTATGCGCTGGCCGACGAGGTGCTCGCCCGCGATGACGGCAGACATCGGGTGGACGAACGGCTCGCGGCCAAGGTCGCCATCGGCGATGCACTGGCCACACTGACCCGCGCACTGGTGGTGGCACGGTCCGGGCGGGGTATCCGCTTGGACGACACAGCCCAGCTACACGCCAGGTCGGCGCTGTTTCTCCTGGTCCAGGGCCAGAGCGCAGCCGTGCGGACCGCGCAACTCGAACATCTGACACCGCAAGAGAATCAATGAGTTCCGAATTCCTCTGGTACATCCCCAATGAGGTTCAACCTGGCCACCGCGGCGACGACGTCACGGCGGACCATAACAGCCTCGACACCCTGACCGACCAAGCTCTGGCGCTGGAGAAGTCGGGATGGACCGGGGCGCTCATCGGAACGGGATGGGGTCGCCCGGACACGTTCAGTGTGGCGGCGGCGCTGGCTGCGCGGACCACCACGTTCGAGCCGCTCATCGCGGTGCGCCCGGGGTACTGGCGGCCTGCACAGTTCGCCTCGGCCGCAGCGACACTGGACCATCTGACCCGAGGTCGGGTGCGGGTGAACATCGTGTCGGGCAAGGATAATCTCGGTGCGTACGGTGACGCCGAGAGCGAGCAGGCCGACCGTTACGAACGCACGCGCGAGTTCATGCAACTGATACGTGCTCTCTGGACGCAGGAGAACGTCACGTATCGCGGTGCCCATTTCTCCGTGCAAGACTCGACCGTGGTGCCGCGCATCCAGGTTCGCGGGAAGCGTCGACATCCATTGCTGTACTTCGGCGGAGCCTCCGAAGCCGCCGAGCGGGTTGCCGCAGCCGAAGCGGATGTCCAGCTGTTCTGGGGCGAGCCCCTCGACGGCGTAGCCGAGCGCATCGACAGACTCCGGACGCTGAGCCAGGTGATCGGACGTGAACACCCACCACTCGAATTCGGGTTGCGTGTAACGACATTCGTGCGCGACACGACCGATCAGGCCTGGGCTGAAGCGGAGGAAAAGGTCGCGCAGATGGCGGCGCGGTATGCCGGTGCCGAAGGCGATCCTGCGCAGGCGAATCCGTCCTACAACCCGCACCGGCGCACCGCGGTCGGCCAGCAGCGATTGCTCGATCTCGCGGAGCGTGGCGAGGTGCTCGACGACAACCTGTACACAACACCAGGCAAGTACGGGGCAGGCGGTGCGGCCACCACCTGGATAGTCGGGTCGGCTGAGGATGTCGCGAGCACGCTGCGCAAGTATCAGAAGTTGGGCATCACCCACTTCGTGCTGTCCGACACACCGTATCTGCGTGAGATCGAGCGTCAGGGCAGTCGGTTGCTGCCCCTGCTGCGCGGATGACCGACCCGAGCGCGATAACTGGATGTAGACAACGGGACTGGCGACTACTGACCGCGGTGTTCGTGTTCACGACCACCGCCGGCTACATCGCGATGATCCAGGTGCTACCGGTCGTCCTGGTCCCCATGGCGATAGATCTTGGTGTTTCGCGCACGGCGGTGGCCGCCACCTCCACCATCTCGACCTTGACGGGCGCTGTTGCGGCTTTCCCCGTGGGGCGGCTGATGGACCGGCGCGGTGGCCGGATGTCGATGACTGCCGGCGTTGCGGTGGGAGCGGCGGCGGTCGTGCTGTGGTCGCAGGCGCATTCGTTGGTGATGCTGTACGTGGCGTTCGTGCTCATCGGTGTGTCGATCACACTGTCGACGTACGAAGCGGCGTTCGCGGTGATCGTCGTGGTCGCGGAACCGGGGCACCGGGACCGTGCCATCCTGACCGTCACCATGATCGCGGGGCTGGCCACCTATCTGGTTTATCCGCTTCTGGGCTGGATGAACGGTGAATTCGGCTGGCGCACAACGGTGGCGATGCTCGGTGTGGCCTATGCCGTGACATGCGTTCCTGCCCATGCGATCGCCATCCCCGCCCTCGCCGCGCACCGCGACCGGCTACGCGACCACAGCGGAGTAACCGTTCAGGAGGCCTTACGCCAGAGGCGGTTCTGGCTGTTCCTCGTGGCATTCGTCGGTCAGGCGGGCTCGGTGGCGGCGTTCCTATTGTTGGTGGTCGCCTACCTGATGGACATTGGCCATTCCGCAGTGGTCGCCACGGCGATGCCCATCGCCGTCGGTGTGCTGCAGATCTTGTCGCGGCTCGTCATCACGACGGTGGGGCGGCGTTGGCACCTGACATCCGCAACCGCAGTCGCTTTCGCGGTACAAGGAGTCGGACTGGTGGCGCTGCCCTTCGTCGGGCTCTCAGTACCCCTGACCTTTTTGTGCGTGGCTGCCGTCGGCCTCGGCCAAGGAATCGGCGTCATCGCGCGGCCGCTGCTGGTCGCAACGAATTTCGGAGTGACCCACTTCGCCACCGTGCTGGCCGCCATCACCGTGCCCATGGCAGTGGCCAGAGCGGGCACCCCCATCCTCGCTGCATGGCTCGGCGACTGGCGATTCCTCATCGGCAGCGGAGCGATAGCACTGACAGGGGCTCTGGCACTGGTACCGCTCACCGCCCCGCGTGATCGCATCGGCGGCAGGTAGCGCCGACGCCTGACACTCTCGTTGGTGTGACGTCAGGTCGACGGACCCAGGCTCTCGTCCAGGAACGACAGCGGGACCGGCTTCCAATCGGATTGCCACCGATCGGCCCGGGCCTCGCGGCGTAACGTCTCGAGCAGCGTACGAACCGGTGCCCCTTCGTCGAGGAGGAACCGGGCCATCCGGTGCTCGGCGCACACGGCCGCTGTCGCCGACAGGAGTTGCAGCGCTTCGGTGTCGTGACCGGCCACCGCCAGGCAGGTCACCAACAGTCGGTTGGCTTGCAGCAGCGCCCTGTGACGTCCGCGTCCCCCCAACTGGTCGACCCATTGCCGCGCCCAGGCGGTGGCGAGCTCGAGCTGCTCGGGCCGGGTTTCGTTGAGGAGCAACCGGATAGCGGTGGCCTCCTGCAGCTGCAGGGTCACCTCGTCGATACCGTCCGTGGGCTCGCGGCGCGCGGCGTGATCGATCGGGGGCGCAGCGACGGGTAGGTGTAAACGGGCACGTTCGTGATCGACGGCTGCGCTTAGGCGCCGCAGCGCCAGCGCGTCGGCTACCTGTGCGCCTTCCTTGAGATACTGTGCCGCGGCACTGAGATCACCGCGTAGCGCCTTGATCCGGGCGCCGGTCGTATAACGCGCGATCATGAAGTCGACGGTGCCGTTCTCGGCTCCGAGTTCTTGGCTCATGTCGAGCAATCGCTCGGCCTCGGCGATTTCTCCGCGTTCATACAGCAGATCACCCAGCAGCGCCGAGGCCACGCGGGCAGGGTAGGAGTGCTGATCTCCTGCGGTCGTGGCCATCCGCAGACCCTCGCGGAAGAGGTCTTCGGCGGCGGCCATGTCGAGTTGCTCGGAGGCGGCGAGCCCGGCGAAGCGATAGCCATACACCGCCGAGAGCGGCCCGCGGGTGCGTGCGTGGTAGGTCAGCGCCCACTGGTGGCGGCGACGCGCGGCGTCGAAATCGAACCGGAACAGATTGGCGAACACCGCATCGTCGGCGGCGCAGGAGACCACCCAGGCTGGCAACGTGTCCGGGCGCGACAAGCACTCGGCGACAAGCTCTTCGACGCCGTCGATCCGATCGCTGATGACGTGGATATCGGCCTGGATGACGTCGGCCTCCGCCCGCAGATCCGCCAGTTTGAGGTCGTCGCCCTGGTGCGCTGTGAGCAGGGCACGTGCGCCGTCCACGGCGCCTTGCGCAGCTCCTGGACGGACAGCCGCGTTGTTGGCCCAGGCGATCGTGAGCTGCAAGCGTGCGCTCTGGCTCACCTGCTGCGGCGGCTGTTTCGCCACCAGCCCGAGCAGGGTGAACATGCGCCCCTGCTGAACTAGTTCCACACCGTCGCGTTCGACCAACTCGACAGCGCGCCCCGGATCGCCCGCGGCCAAGGCATGATCGACGGCCTCACCGAGCATCGCGTGGTCGGCGGACCATACCGACGCGGTGCGGTGCAGCTGTTCGATGCGGCCAGGTTGATCGCGGTCAAGGCGTTGGCGCAGATACTGGGCGAACAGGTGGTGGTATTGAAACCACTGCCCGTCATCGTCGAGCCGGCGCAGGAACAGATCGCGTTGTTCAACCTCGTCCAGCATGGCCTGCCCGCCCGGAGAGCCCATGAGCGCGGACGCAAGCGAGCCGCAGATCCGTTCTGTCACCGACGTCGTCAACAAGAAGTCGAGTATCTCCGGGTCGAGGCCGTTGAGGACGTTCTCCGCAAGAAATTCCCCGACCGCGCGATGACGTCCCGACAGCTTCCCGATCAGGGCGTCCGGATCCGACGATTCACGCAGCGACAGCGAGGCCAGCTGCAAACCGGCAACCCAGCCCTCTGTCGCCTCGGCCAGCCCGGCGATCGCTGAATCTGCCAACGACAGACCGCCACGCTCAGCCAGGAACGCCCGCGCCTCGTCGATGTCGAAACGCAGTGCGGTGGCATCGATCTCGATGAGCTCATCGCGCACCCGCAGGCGACCGAGCGGTAGGCCGGCCTTCGTGCGACTGACGACGATCATCTGCAGGTGTTCGCAGCCGCTGTCGAGCAGGAATTCCATCGCCGCGATGGCTGCCGGATCGGAGATGAGGTGCCAGTCGTCGACGACCACCGCCACCGGCTCACCGCTCTGGTGGATTTCGTTGATCAGCGACGTCATCACATACCGCTCGGCCTGATCGCCATGCTCCTCGAGCACTCTGCCCAGTTCACCGGCCAGGGAGGGCCTGACCTGGCGGATCGCCTCGATGAGGTGCGTGAGGAACCACACCACGTTGTTGTCGTCGGTGTCGAGCGACAACCAGGCCACCGCGGCTCCTTGCTCGGCGAGCAGCGCGCTCCACTGCCCGGCCAGCGTGGTCTTGCCGTACCCGGCCGGGCCATGGATGAGCGTCAGTCGCCGCCCTGCCTTGCTGCGCAGCGTGTCGATCAACCGGTCCCGGTCGATCAGTGGCCGCGACGGGTTTGGTGGAAGAAACCGGGTCAGCGGCACCGGCGGTGTGATCGAAATGGACCGGCGGGCAGTCGGAATCGGCGCGGCGCGTGCCACAGACCGCGGCGTGCCAGACGTGGTGGGCAGTGCCAGCTCGTCGACAGGCACCCCGCCGAGACGCTGCGCGTGCCGCAGCTGTTCCCCGAATGCCGCCGCCGTAGCGGGCCGGTCTGGGGGATCGACGGCCATCGCCGATGCGATCGCCGCCGAGACTTCGGCGGGGATGTCTCCACCGCGCAGGATCGGGGTAGGTTCGCTGGTGATTCTCAGAAACTGGGCGATTACCTGTTCGCCGCTGCGCCGCTCGAACGCGGCATGCCCGGTGATCGCGCAGAACAACGTGGCGCCCAGGCTGTAGACATCGGAGGCCGCCGATGGTGACCGGCCTCCCAAGACCTCCGGGGCGGTAAAGGCCGGTGACCCGGTGACCACGCCCGTGCCGGTCTCATACCCGCCCGCCATCCGTGCGATCCCGAAATCCGTCAGCTGCGGCTGGCCGTAATCGGTGAGCAGGATGTTCGCCGGCTTCACGTCGCGGTGCAGTATCCCCGCCTGGTGTGCGGTTTCGAGTGCTCCGGCGAGCTTGACGCCCAGCGACAGGGCCTCCGGCCAACCGAGCGGACCGTGCTCACGGATCCGGCCGTCCAGCGAGCCCCGCGAGTGGTACTGCATGACGATGAATGGCCGACCGGAAGATGTTGTCCCGACGTGCAATACGTTGGTGATGTGAGGATGTCCCGATAGCCGACCCATGGCCCGTTGCTCGCGCAGGAACCGTTCCACGTTTTCGGTCCCCAGATCCGCGAGGAGAACCTTGACCGCCACCGTCCGATCCAAAGCAGGCTGCAGACAGCGGTAGACGACACCGAATCCGCCCCGTCCGATTTCGACGGCTTCGTAGAAGCCCGCGGCCTGCAGCTCCTCGGGAATCCGCACCGTCGGGTCGGGCCGGGTTGTCAGCGGATCGGATTCGGCCACCGCGGTCGCGCCTCCTTTCCGCCGTCCAGTGCGCGCCACCGTCCATCGGCCTGTTGCCCCTCAGCCTTCCCCGACCTGTGATCCGAGAATCCAGACCGGCCGCCGAACGTTGACCATGCGCACCGTGCGCCTGGTCGACCATCCATTATCGCCCAGTCGGCATCGCCCCACACGATCTCCGGCCAAACTTCGGCGACGTCGCGGACCCGAGGGTCAACGCGGAGATATCCATGGCGACTAGCATCGACGGCGATGTTCGTAGCGGCGACTCGATCGCTACCTGCCAGGCGGGTTATCAAGGAAGGGCACACAGGCTCGTGCACCTCGACCACATCGTCATTGCAACAACCGATCTCGGTGTGTCTGCGCGTCGGCTCGCGGACTCGACCGGTCTAGCGGCTGTCAAAGGCGGAGTGCACGACGGTCTGGGCACCCAGAACTACATCGTTCCGTTGGGTCGCGGATATCTTGAGCTGGTCGCGGTGCATGATTCAGACCTTGCTCGGGACAACCCGTTCGGGCGGTTGGTGCTCTCGGCGTTGGCCGGGGCGGACGAGGCATTTGCCGGCTGGGCGGTGGCGGTGACCGCCGATGAGCTGAGCGCCCGGTCGCAGCAGGTCGCGTTGCCGATCGGCCGCCTGACCCGCGAGGGTGTGGGTGTTCACCATCTCGGGATGACGCGTGCCGTCGAGTCGCCAGGGCTGCCGTTTCTGCTGGCGCGGGACGCTGGGAACAAGGATCCCGGTCGGCTGGCCGCTGCGCACACCGTGAGGCCGCGCGGCGTGCGCGTGCTCTCGGTTGCCGAGAGCCAATCCGACCTGGAGAGCTGGTTGATGACGGGAGTCGGTGTCGACAACCCGGAGCTGCCCGTCGTGTGCGTCGCGTCGGGACGGGGAATTACCCAGGTCGACGTCGAAACCGATGAGGGCACAGTGGTATTGCTTCATGCCCAACCCACGGCAGGGCGGCGCCGCTGAGTCCACGGCGGCGCTAAATCCCGCCTGCCGGAATCTATTTCGAGCCATCCGTTCGCCATCGGGCCGTTGTCGTGTTGCGGCCCGGCCGGGCAAGGCCGATCTTCAACGAATCTTCACATGATCATTATCGGATCTGAGTGAGGTGCCGCCAGGCTGGCTTGTAGGGGCAACCATGGGCGGTCGTCGTCACTGGCTGTCGGTGCGCGCGGCGTTGGTGAGAGGCGAGGACGATGAGCCATCGACATGATTCTGAACTGAGTCGACGTGGCTTTCTTGTCGCTGCGGCGGGTTTGGCCGTGGCTGCGTGTGGGCGGGGCACCTCGAGCGGCGTCGACCCTGCTGGCGCGATCGCGGCCGCAGAGGCGCGCCGTGTGCACAGCGGACGCAGCGTGACGGCCACCTTGACCGCGGGCCGCTCGCAGGTTGATCTGGGTGGCCGCGTCGTTGAAACCTTGTCCTACAACGGTTCTGTTCCCGGACCGCTCTTGCGGGCGTCGGTGGGGGACGAGGTGGCCGTGACAGTGCGCAATCGCCTTGACCGTTCCACGTCGGTGCATTGGCATGGGATCGCGCTGCGTAACGATATGGATGGCGCGTCACCGGCCAGCCCCGACATCGACGCCGGAAGCGAGTTCACCTACCGGTTCTCGGTGCCGCATCCAGGCACCTACTGGGCGCATCCGCATGTCGGCTTGGACGCCGATACCGGCCTGTACTTTCCGGTCATCGTCGATGATCCGAACGATCCGGGCGGCTATGACGCCGAGTGGGTGGTGGTGCTCGACGACTGGACCGACGGCGTCGGCCAGACCCCAGCCCAGATCTACGACGGACTGCGCAGCGGTGCCAATCACAGCGGCATGCCCGGTATGGGCGGGATGGGAAGTACGGGTGGCGGCGACAACATGGGCGGCAGTGCGCTGCTCGGCGGGGACGCCGGCGACGTGACCTACCCGTACTACGTGATCAACGGTCGTATCCCCCAGGCGCCTACGACTTTTCGCGCCAAGCCCGGCGCGCGGGTCCGGCTGCGCCTCATCAATGCCGGCTCCGATACGGCGTTCCGGGTCGCGCTGGCGGGGCACCGTTTGACGGTCACGCACACCGACGGATTCCCGGTCACGCCCGTCGAGACCGATGCGGTGTTGCTGGGCATGGGGGAACGCTACGACGTCCTGGTGACCACGGGCGATGGCGTGTTTCCACTCGTGGCGGCAGCGGAGGGCAAGAGCGCCACCACCCGTGCATTGCTGGTCACCGGCGCAGGCTCGCCACCGCCCGTCGATTACCTCCCTGCCGAGTTGCAAGGACGGGTCGCGACAGTCGCCGGTCTGGCCGCTGCCGCCGATGTGGCGCTGCCGCCCTGGCGCGCGGATGTGGAGCTCTCGGCGAATCTGGGCGGATCGATGATGGGCTACGACTGGACCATCAACGGGTTGCCGTTCGCGAAAACCCGGCCACTGCAGGTCCGGCAGGGGCAGCGGGTGACGTTGACGTTCACGAACTCCACGATGATGTGGCACCCGATGCATCTGCACGGGCATACCTTCGAAGTGCTCGCTGCAGGCGGTCAGCCCGGTGCCCGCAAAGACACCGTCATCGTGCTACCCATGCAACGGTTGCAGGTGAGGTTTGTCGCGGACAATCCCGGCGTGTGGATGCTGCACTGCCACAACACCTATCACCAGGAGGCCGGGATGATGACCAGTTTGGATTACCGGCCCTGAACGAGACGCGGCTCGAGTCCGTGCCTCAACTGTGTTGGGGGACAGCATCGTGGAACGAACAGGTAGGCGCACAACATCTACTATGTAGCCTAGTAGGTGTGGTTGATGTGTTGTCTCCGCAGTTCTGGGGTACCGAGATCTCCTTGCGGTCGTTCGGCGCTTCATCGAATTGAGATTGATCGTGATTTTTTCGGTGCCGCCGCCTTTCTGTGGGTAGCGACGAAATCATCGAGGTTCGGCTCCCTGGTCATATGAAAATAGTCAACCATCCGCCATGGCAGAACCGTGCGCACCTTGCCAAAGGCGTTGCGGTAATAGGGCAGTGTTCCCGGGTGGCTCCACACAAGACCATCATGCTCGGCATCTACGCGTTCGATGTAGCTTAGGTACGCCTCCCGCTTAACCTCGAGCGCAGCGATGTCTGCTTCAAGTGCGTGGCGGATCGCCAAGGCGATGTAGCGCGACTGAACTTCTGACGTGAAAATCACGCTGCCACCGTGGGCGAGTCCGGTAGTGGGGCCTTGAACCATGAAGAAATTGGGAAATCCGTGCACGGCGATTCCGAGATATGCGCCAATACCCTTTGCCCATACGTCCTCTAAGCGGGTCTTGTCGTGGCCAACGATGTGAAGTCGCGCTGCACTACGCGATACGTCGAAGCCCGTCGCAAGCACCAGGACGTCAGCGTCTGTGACGGTCCCGGCCTCGGTGCGGACGCCGGACGGTTCGATTTTGGTGATGCGCTGGGTTTCCAGGTGCACGTTCGGCTTCAACAGCATCTCGTACCAACCATTGTCGAGAAGGATGCGTTTGCTGTATGGAGGGTAGGTGGGTACGCATTTGGCGATCAGATCAGATCTATCACCGACGATTTCGTGAATATGCTGCGTCATCTGTTGGCGATGGCGGTCGTTGATTTTATTGACGGCTCGCTCGGGGTGTGGCCAAGAGGGATCCTTGCGGAGTGTGGCCAGGAGGCCATCGCCGTAGCGCCACAGCATGACTAGTCTGTACCAACGAGAATAGAACTGTTCCCGGGTCATGAGTACTTGAACATCGTCGTCGATGCGATCGTGAAATCTCTCAATCGGTCGGATCCATTGCGGCGTGCGTTGGTAGATCGTTAGATCTCTAACTTCATCGGCGATGGTAGGCGCGATCTGCATACACGAGGCGCCTGTACCGATGATGCCGACGGATCTGCCGCGGATGTCGAGGTCCTTCGGCCATTGGGCGGAATGCACGACAGGCCCGGCGAACGACTGCATGCCGTCAATGTCGGGAATCTGAGGCTCGCCGAACGGGCCGATCGCGCTTACCAGAAATCGGGTAGTGATCCAGCCGCGGCATCCAGCGGTGTCGAGTAGGACGCGCCAACACGACGCCTCGTGGTCCCACTCCGCTTGTATGCACCTTGTATTGAATCGGATGTTGTCCTGCACGTTGAATTCGCAGGCACACCCCTGCAGGTACGCCTCGATCTCACTGCGTTCGGAAAAGTACCGCGACCACCGAAAACGTGTGCCGAAGGAGTACGAGTACGAGTGGTTCGGCGTGTCGACGGCGCACCCGGGATAGATATTGTCGCGCCACGTGCCGCCCACGGAGTTTGCTTGCTCCACGATGACGTATGGGATGCGCAGATCGTTTAATATGGCGCCGAGAGCAATACCACTTTCACCGGATCCGACAATCAGCACCGAAAGCTGTTCTTGCCTAACGTTTTCGGCATTGATTGGTTCGTATCCCGCTAGGCCCGACGCGAAACCCATTTGTTCGCGCATCATCGGGCCGTATTCCACCGGCACTGATTCGCCCAGCGCGACCGACATCATCTCTAGCAGCAGAGCATCGTCAGGCTCGTCAACTGCGGGGGAGGCAACGCTGGTTAGTGCTGCGACAGCCGCCGCGCGGATCTCGTCCTGAATTTCCTCGGCTAACCCGGCATCTTCCGGGGCGATCAGGCGTATGTCGCGTACGGGCCGGAAGCGCTCGCTCAGCCAATACCGATCGCCGGTGTAGTGAAACACCATCATGAGCAAGGCGCGAAGATCTGCGTTGCTCACCGCCTGGTGTGCAGTTTTGGCATCCAGCGTCAAGCGTGCGTCGTGCACGGGATCCGTGTTCCGGCTCGCCATCAGCGCTGGGCATCCCTGCGCGCGGCCGCGATTCCGACTGTGTGCAGGCCGAGGCCTCCGTCGATCGCGAGTGCCTGACCGGTGATGTAACCGCTGGAATCAGAAGCCAGGAAGGCGATGAGATCGGCTATCTCTTGGGGCTGACCGAAGCGGTGCATGGGAATTGCCTCAAGTAAGCCCTCACGAGTAGGCGCCGGGAGGGACAGGACCTTGGGTGTTTCGACAAAGCCCGGCTGGATGCAGTTCGCCGTGATGCCAAATTCGACATTTTCAATGGCAATGGTCTTCACTGCTCCCTGGATCCCTGCCTTCGACGCGGCGTAGGCGACTTTGCCGGCCATGCCAGTAACGCCGGCGAGGCTGGAGACCGCGACGATGCGTCCGAAACCACGCCGCCTCATACCGGGAAGGCACGCTTGAATCACTCGAAACGCCCCCGTGAGATTGACTGCGATGTCTTGATTCCACGCCTCAGTAGAGACGCGGTGAGCCGATCCCCAGATATCGACGATGCCAGCGTTGCTGACGCACACGTCGATTCGATCGAAAACCTCCGATGGCAGGGGATCGCTTGTGATGTCGAGCTTTAGGTCGACGTCCCCCTCGATGTCGGATGTAACGACCTTCAATCCATCGCGCCGCAGTCGCGCCACAACCGCTCTTCCGATTCCGCCGTTGGCTCCTGTAACCAAAGCAACCCGCTCGTTCGTGTTATCCATATCCATACTCCTTCTATACCGATGGGTACGAAAAAAGTTCATGACGGTATGTCGCACACCTCTGGTGGAGTGCTTGTCACCGTCTTCACGCGGGCGGCCTCTGGTTTGCGGGCTGCTGGGTGGTAGGTGGAGCTGTCCCGTCCATTGATCGGCGGAGCTATCAGCAGCGCCGCTCGGGTGTTGCGCTTTGCCCGTCCACACCAGAGCGGCAGATGGCGGGTACCTGAGAGGCTCTGATCCCGGTGCAGTGCTTCCCGCGAGGTGTGGGCTGCGCACAGCATGATGGTGGCGAAGGATTCACGGCTAGCTCTCGGCTACGAGGGCGTGGCGTTTGCCCTCACGTCGCTTAGCTTTTGCGATGAACCGGATTATCAGCGCTGCCAGGACGATCATGAGGAATGGTCCGTAGAACTCGGTGTAGGTGACGCCTCGGCGCCAGTAGGCGATGAAGAACGTGAACCAGATGACGTAGCTCCCGGTGAGGTGGAGGCGCTTCCACGTCGCGTACTGCATGCGTTTAGCGATGCGGTCAAACGAGGTGATGGTCATGGCGATGATGAAGCCATAGGCAATGAAGTCCAGGACGAAGACGCCGTGTGGGGTGGGATCGACGACGTGTGTCTCGAATCGCTGCTCGTTGAGAACGACTGCGGTGACGATGAATATGGCATGAACGAAATGTGATCCGGCGAAGCCGACGCCGAGATAACGTCGGTTGCGGCGGATCCATTTAGTGGCATTGGTTGGCCAGAGCTGATAGAGCGACGATGCGGTGAAGGCGAGTAAGAACAGGATCGCTGAGGTTCGGGCGGTGATGCGGATCCCGAGGTTGGCTCCGTCGACTCCGCCTACTGCGGTCGCCGCGATGGTCGAACCGACCGTGATCGCAAGGACGAGAAACCACGTCAACTTCCAACCTGACAGGACGGACTTGAGCAGGCCGGCAACTAACGCCGGGGCACTCTCGGCGTTAGACGATCTGATTGCCACTTCTGTTGTCTCCTATTGCTGAAACGGGCGGTGTGCGGCTGTTTCACCGCCGTCGACCGAGATGAGCAGTGTGTTGGGAATAGTTCAAACTTTTGACGTTCGGTGGTGCCTCCCAGCGCTCCTCGCGTAGAGAGGCATCACCGAACCGTGAGCAGGCACACCCATCGACTTGACCTCGATGGCCGGCAAATACGGCGGAAACCGTTGCACTGCGACATAATCAGGGTTTCTTGAAGGATGGTTGGGGCCGACAAGCTTAGGCGCCTTGGCGTCGCCGACCGGGACGCCGGTGCCGGCCGAGACGCGGGTGTTCTTCTGCCATGCTGCGGTGCATATGGATCCTGCGGCGAGTGACACGGTGGAGCCAACCGGTGCCAGGCCGACGGCCAGCACGGGTGTGGCGAATGCGATCGGGGTCTTCATCATGAAATCCTCTTCCTGGCTGGACAGTTCGATCATTCTCCGCGTTCCTAGTGAAATCGCCACGGCTAGCTGGCAATCTGCGGTTGCAGCTAGCCGGTAGTCGGTTGGGGCGGCCGCCAGGCTGTGAATCCGACGGCGGCTACCACGAACAGGAGCGCGGCCAGAATTGCGCTCGTTCCCCAGAGGAGATCAGAGCTGACGCGTTTGCCAGACACCTGCTCGCGCCCGGCGACGGTCTCAACGCGTGCGCCCTGGAGCATTCAGTGTCCCAGAAGCCGTGGAGACAGAGATCCACACCACGGCACCAAATCCAGTGGTTGGCTGACGATATCACCAGGCCCGGCGATCCAAGCAACTACGTCGACAAGGTGTCCGACGCGCGCAAAGCGGTGAACAAAGTTCAGTGCGATGCCGACGGCCTGCGCCAGCAGTTCATCACTGCTGCCCAGAGCGACCTTGGCATGTTCGGTTAGCGGTCGTATCTGCTTGGTGAGCTCGCGTACAACGCATAGCGCTCAGCCGACCGCGTGCGGTATCTCCGCGCGGCAGGGTCGGCGGCATACTGGATCTACCGGTCGTTGCAGCAGTCTGGCCCTGGTAGGCGTTGCACCTACTGCCGGTACCAAGTCGCCGACAGTCTCGATCACGTCATCCCCAAAACGTTGATGTCGGCACTGTCCATCGAACCGTGGAATCTGGTGCCCGCGTGCAGTCTTTGTAACCGCAGCCTGCGCGCTCAGTGGCCGACAGACCCCGCCCAGCGCATGCTTCACCCGTACTTCATGCCCAAGATCGGCCGGTGGCTGTACGCCCGCGTCGACAACGGGGCACCCGGCACCGACGAAGAAGTGGTGGTGAGGTTCTACGCCGAACCGGACACCAAGGAGTTCGGAGAGGAACTCTGCAGTCGGGTACGGTGGCAGTTCGCGTCACTAGGCTTGGACAGGACTTTCGGTGCGATCGCAGTGGACGAGTTGCGCCCGATACAAGCGACTTTGCGAGCGCACTTCGAACGCAAAGACGATGCGCACGAACATCTTTCAGAGCAGTCCGACATCCACTTCGAAGTGGATCCCAACAATCTGCGCGGCGTGTTGTACGAAACGCTCGCACAAGACGACACCTTCATCGGCAACCACCTCAAACGCTCCTCCACCTGTACTGAGTGGGTCAACGAGCGAGGTTGCGTTCGATCAGTCGATGCCGTGGTCGATGGTGTGTTCGCGGGCAGGCGTTTGATCGTGGGCGCGCATCCAGGTTCGGGCGCGGTGAGCGTCGAAGGCGCGGCGATGGGTTTGGGTCAGTTGCGCGCGAGTGCGGAGCGCATCGACAACCGGCTCGGGGCGGATGTCTTCATGTGGTGTGGAAGCCCGGAGTGCCGCTGGGCTATGGACGCACCTATACCATCACCGCCACCGCCGTTGCTTCCGATGGGTCTCGGCTGCAGCGCAATTCGACGTTCTCGACCCTGCAGCCGGATAACCAAACACGGGTCCGGCTGACCACGACGTCCGGTGCGGAGTTGCGCGACGGCGGGACCTACGGCATCGGTACCGTCGTCGTGGCGCGGTTCGATGAGCCCATCATCGACAAGGCCGCCGCCGAGCGGCGCCTACGGGTGACCACCACACCGGCGGTGACCGGTTCCTGGTATTGGCTCGACGACCAGCGCGCACACTGGCGACCCGCGCAGTACCACGCCCCTGGCACCGCGATCCTCGTGCAAGCCAACATCTACGGGGCTGCCCTCGGTGGCGGCCTGTACGGGCAGGAAGACACACAGGTGAGCTTCGTCATCGGTGACGCTCACATTGCGATCGCCGACGACGCCACCAAACAGGTCAGTGTGTTCAACAACGGTCAACTGGTGCGCACGATGCCGACCTCGATGGGTATGGGTGGGACCGAGACGGTCAACGGGCAGACCATCTCGTTTTGGACCCGGCGTGGGATCTATACGGTGATGGACAAGGCCAACCCCGTGGTGATGGACTCCTCGACCTACGGCCTGCCGATCAATTCCCGACTCGGGTACCGCGAAATCATCTCCTGGCCCACGAGGATCAGCACCGACGGGATTTATCTGCACCAGCTGGAGAGCACCGTGTGGGCGCAAGGCAACACCAACGTGTCGCACGGTTGCTTGAATCTCAACCCCGACAACGCCCGCTGGTTCTACGACTTCTCGCAACCCGGTGATGTGGTGGAGGTACGCAACACCGGCGGTGAGCCCCTGCAGGTCTGGCAGAACGGCGATTGGAGTGTGCCGTGGGAACAATGGCAGAAGGGCAGTGCGCTGGGTTGACATCACCTCAGAGGTCGCCCGACGCGGTAGGGTGGTCGCGACGACGTCGGAGGGTGTAAGCCGTGCGGACACGAGGTTTCGGGGAACTGGAAGCCGTGGTCATGGACCGCATTTGGAATCACAATCCCGAAACAGTCACGGTCCGTGAAATTTTCGACGAGCTGGCTGCCGAACGCCAGATCGCCTACACCACGGTGATGTCCACGATGGACAACTTGCACGGCAAGGGCTGGCTGAGTCGTGAACGCGACGGCCGCGCCTATCGGTACTGGCCGGTGATGAGCCGCGAAGAACATTCCGCGCAACTCATGCGGCAAGCCCTCGATGGTGGCGGGCGCTCGGATCTCGTGCTCAATTACTTCATCGAACAGATCGACCCGGCCGAATCCGAACGGCTGCGCGAGGCGTTACGCCGCTTGGCGCGCCGTACGAGCCGCGCGAAATCCGCCGAAACGAAAAAGCGGTGAACGCTGCGGCTGGCCTCGTCACTTATAGCGCTGCGGTGCTGGCGTTCGGCCCATCGGTGTTGGGCCGCCTGTCGCGCGCCGGCCACGCACCTCGGGTCGGTGTTGCGGCGTGGGTGGGCGCGGTCGCCAGTGTGCTGATGGCGTGGCTGGCGGCGGCGATCCTGCTCGTGATCAGCGTGGCCGCTCACTGGGGTCGGCACAATTCGCTGGTGCGGTGCTGCGTGGAAGTGCTGTGCCGCTGGGCCGCGGGTGACGCCGGTCGGTATGCGCAGCTGGGGGTCCTGACAGGCGTGGGCGTGGTGCTGGCCGGCATCGGCTATCTGGTGGTGCGCGGCGGCCGCACGGTCGTGCGGTTGCGCGGCCGTGCTCGCGCGCACGCCCAGGCCGTCCGCCTCGTCGGTCATCCGACAGATGTTCCGGACGTGTACGTCGTCGACGCCCCCGAACGTACCGCGTACTGCGTGGCCGGTCGTCCGTCGACCATCGTCGTCACCAGTGCGGCGGTGGCTGTGCTGGACCGCCACGAACTCGCCGCGGTGATCGCGCACGAACGTGCGCACGTGGCGGGGCATCATCCCGCCGTGATGACGATGCTGCGGGGTGTGGCCACCGTGTTTGCGCGAGTGAGGCTGATGAACCGGGCGGTCACCGAGGTATCGCGGCTGCTGGAAATGTGCGCCGACGATGCTGCTGCTCGCCGACACGGCCGGTGCGCGTTGGTCGGCGGGTTGATGGCATTGGTCGCGGCGGTCCCTGCCGGTGCGCTCGGCGCCGCGGATGTCGCCGTCTTGAGCCGTGCGCAGCGACTGCTGTCACCCGCGACGCCCGGAGGCCGCGTGAGTGCCCAGATTGGGCTCACTGCTGCTGCGACGGCGTTTCTTCTCACGCCGGCAAGCCTGGTCGTTCTCGACATCGCGGGACTGTTGCCCTGCATCTAGCTTGCAGCGCCCAGGCGTCAGGTTTCGATGACGCGCGTGACGTAGGGAGTCATCCCGGAGGTGCGCACGGGCGAAACCTTGACCGGCACCCCGGTCTGCTGCGCCTCGAGCATCTGACCGCCGCCGAGGTAGAGCGCTTCGTGCTGTCCACCACCGGGCCCCCAGAACAACAGATCCCCGCGCTTGGCCTGCGATGGCGGAAGTTGGCGGCCCGCACTGTACTGATCGCCGGAATACCTTGGTAGCAGCACTCCTACACCGGCGAACGCATACCGCACCAGCCCTGAGCAGTCGAACCCGACAGTGTCGGCACCGGAGTCCACTCCTCGGCTGGGTCCCGTCAGGCTGCCGCCTCCCCATGAGTACGGGACGCCGATTTGAGAGCCGGCCCGCCGGATGACGTACTCGACCGCCTGCCTGCCGTAGACCCGATTGCCGCGCAGTGCGCCGGGGGCCGTCATGGTGTTGGTTGGCATCAGGCCCAGGCTGCCGAGGAACGAGCGACCCAGATCCATTGTCGTCTGTGCGGCCCGCGCGCTGGCCTGCAGCGAGGCATTGGCTATGGCCACCGGGTCGCCGGGGGCGCCCGCGCTGAGCAGATTGGGCAACGTCGGATCCCACGGGCCCGCGTTCGGTTCGGCGTGCGCGCGCGGCGCGGCGCACGCTGCGACCGACGCGGCGCACGCTGCGACCGACGCGGCGGCCAGACATCCTGCGCGCAGTAGTGTCCGGCGATCCCAGCAACGTGGGTCCGTCGTGGGGCGATGCGGGGATGCATGCGGCGGGGAAGGCATGACCGCGTTCTCCTTCCCTGTCATAGCCGAGGCCCAATCGAATCGAAATCCGGCGTCACACCTCGTGGCTGCTGCGCCTTTGCTTATGCCCTCTGTACCTACGTAGTAAATCAGTACTTTCGTACCGTACAGCACTCTGTTCACATTGGTAACACCCGTCTGGCGAATTCCAAGCACGTAATTCGATGTGCGCGAAGAGCTTCCGTTCGCTCAGCGCCAGCCTTCGGGGGCGAGGCGGAAGCCGCGTCCGCGGACGGTCAGTATCAACATGGGCCTCGTCGGGTTGTCGCCCAACCGCTTGCGCAGCTTTCCGATGTGCACGTCGAGCAACCCTGGGCTACCGGTTCGTTGAGGGCCCCACACCTCGGTCATGAGTTCGTGGCGCGACACGACCTCGCCCGCCCGGCGTGCCAGCGCGACGAGAATGTCGAACTGTATGCGGGTCAAGCGGATTTCAACATCGGCGACCGACACGTGGCGGCGGACGGTGTCGATGTGCAGAGGTCCGAAAACCTGCCTGCCGAACGTGTGTCTCCCGCCCGACCCCGAGGCTCCCGCCGGATCGCCGAGATCGTCGGGCTGCCACGCCAGGGTCACGATGTCTGCGCCCGTCAGAGTCGCGTCGGTAGGGCTGTCGGAATTCACCTCGATGACATCCGCGTCGCAGATTCGCCACGCCGCACCCTCGCGTGCGGATGTACTGAGGATGATCACCCGTGGCTGAAAACGGTGGGTGATGTCCCAGGGGTCGCATCCGTCGGGCACCACGAGCACGGGCATCCGGTGCCGCCGCAGCTCGGCCAGGATGCCTAGCACCCATCCGCCGGCATCGTCGATGACGAGGACTCGAGGTGTGGTGTTGACATCTGGCATCCAATAATACTGAGCTACTACGTAGATCGTAGAAGGTTGATTCCTGGATCCGGCGGTGCTTCTTTAATCAATCGTGACCTTGGTGCCCGCTGAGGGCCGTTTTGTCGACAATTCGCCCAACCGCAACGAGATAGCGGCGCGACAGATGACGACGGGCCCTTCCGCCGCGACGGGAATGGTGGGACCGTAGTAACGGACCTTCCGGCGCGAGGATATCGGGCGGTCCGACCAGCGGACGCATCAAACGGCTCGCCACCTACCGATGTGCACGGGAGCAGTGATGAACGAATCTCACGCCGACCTCGACCAGTACGCCGGCGTCCTGTCCACCTCTATCACCGCCGAGCGCGGCGAATATCACGTCAGCGTCGCCGCCGGATACCACGACGTGGCGTTCGCCGACATCCGGCCCAGCTCCTCGGCCATCGAGCTCAGCATCGACATCGCTGCCGGGAATCCCTCGCCACGGGTGCGCAGACAGCTGATCGACGCGGTCTTCCACCTCGACGTCATGCACAATCCGGTGACATTGCGGGCCACCTTGCCTCTCGGTGATGTCGACCTCCTCGACGATGTCGCCCTGTATTGCGCCGATATCCACACCAGGGCGGCCGGTGGTAGCTGCCTTGTCGACGGACATTTGTCGGTATAGCCACGTATCGGGTGCGGCAGAGTCCGCGGCTCACCTGGGGTGAATCGAAAAGCACGACAATCTGTCTCGTAGGTCGGCTAGTATTGCCGGCAGTGTGGCGCGGTAGTGCGCGCCGCATTCATCGTTGCGCTGGTGCACCGACAGTGGTATTGCTGAATGATGCGGTGCCCGGCATGCGGGTCTCCGATCGTCATCATCGCCGCCGCTGCACTTGATGAACTAGACAGAAGCCAATGCCGCTCCTGCCCGTGGTCGATTTATGTCGACGGCTCTGTCCAGGACAGGCACTATCCTTCTGTTGTTGCGGACTCAAACATCAACTGCGCCAACACAACGAGGCGGCAGCGCCGCGTGCAACCACCGGAATCCTGACGCCCAGCGGTGGCATTGCTGAACGCCTCGCTGCGGTATGGCTGCAGCGGCTGGTCTGCCCAAACGCGAACCCCGTGCGGGATGATCGCTGATCCTGACGCTGCGCTGGAGTGGTTGCGCCGCATAGTGTTCGGCACAAACGGTGAACGACTTATGGCGTTTTGACCGCCATCGCAACTCATGTAGCCATACGCTTGGACGTCCAGGCTGACGTCCGAAAGGGGACCACTGTGAGCGATCACGTCTACCGTGTCATCGAGGTCGTGGGAAGTTCGCCAGAGGGCATCGATGCGGCGATCCGCAACGCCATCTCACGGGCCTCGCAGACTGTGCGCGACCTGGATTGGTTCGAGGTGCAGCAAGTCCGCGGCCACCTCGATGCCGGCGAGGTCAAACACTTTCAGGTCACCCTCAAGGTCGGATTCCGGTTGGAGTCCGCGGCCGACTGATTTCCGCTCGACCGCTTGGAGGTAGGACACCCTTCCTATCTGCCCAGGGCCGGATTATCTCAGCGCGTATCCGGCGATGAAACACCGTTGACCGGGTTGAGAGTGACTACCGTTGGCAGTCAATATGTTACGGCTGCGCGAATTGCTTGATGAACGCCACGACGTCGTCCTTGGGCGGCGGCACGTCGTACGTCTTGATCTGTGTGTCATCGTCGAAGCTCATGAACATCGGGCAGGTGTCGTCGGCGGTCGACAATTCCGTCCGGCCCAGCTCTTTGGCTGTTACCGCCGACCGCACCGAGAGAGAGTACGTTGCGCTCTGCAGGTTGACCTTGTTTGCGGTGGCGGCGCCGTTGTCCTCGTACCCGGTGCACTCTTTCAAGGGTTGTTCATCGGTCACCTGGATACAGGCCACCAGATCGATCTTCGCGTAGGCATCACTGCTCTGGTTGAACTGGACCATCCAATCAGTGGGCAGCATGCTGGTGTCCTCCACGAGTGAGCCGTTGAGGGGCGAGAACAGAATTACCTTGTGGGACTGTGCCTGTGGGTCGAAGGCCGTCGCGCGTGACGCGGTTGCCCCGCTGCACACCGCTTGGAGATCGCTGTCGGTCAGCTTTACCGGTGCCGCCGAAATGCTCGGGTCGGATGTGGGGATCAGCTTGGCTACGTCGACGCTCGAACACGCGGCGGCGAAGACCAAGACAATGCTCGCGGCGACAGTCGTGATTGTGCGCGCGAGGATGACGGATTTCTGGTTGACGCGAGCTGGTTGAGGGGAGTTCTCCCGCCGGCACGCCGCCATCTGCCGCTCCTATCTCAAGGGTCCGGCGGCACATGGACCGCCCGTCTCGATACCGTGGACGCCGACGTCCCGATGCACGGTGATAGATAGGGCGAGGGGTTACGTGACAACGGCATTTCGACCGTGGAGCCGACAGATCATTCTCCGGTGGACAGTAAACGCCCGTGGCGAGTACCTTGCCAATGGGTTGCGTACTGTCGACAATCAACGATAGCTTGATCGTCGGGCTTGCCGGCTCGAGGTGCGACTCCGATGAGCGGCCCGTAGTCATTTTGTTGCTCATTCGAGGGAGATGGTTTTTGTCTGAGCTGATAGTGGCGAAGGGTGTCCCGGCGCGCATTGGCGTGGTCTGGCGTCCAGACTTCGACCCCCGTTCGCTCATGGTGTTCGCTGCGGAGGCTGACCAGAGTGGTGTCGACGAACTCTGGTTGTGGGAAGACTGTTTCCTGCAAGGTGGAATAGCGCAAGCGTCGGTCGCTTTGGCAGCTACCAGATCGCTCGTAGTTGGCGTCGGAGTATTACCCGCCCCGTTGCGCACCGTAGTCGCAGCGGCGTTGGAGATCTCGACGCTCGCAGCGATGTTCCCCGGACGCGTGCAGGTCGCGATTGGACACGGCGTGCAGCATTGGATGCGTCAATCGGGAGTTGCCGTCGCCTCGCCTCTGACCCTGTTGCGCGAGTATGTGACAGCACTCCGTGGGCTCTTGGCAGGACAGACGGTTAGTGTGGCAGGCGACTACATATGCCTCGATTCGGTTTGTCTCAGGTACGTGCCCGAGGTGCGGGTTCCCGTGTTGATCGGCGGGGCCGGCCCTAAGACGTTGGCGCTCGCAGGTGAACTTGCTGACGGTGTGGTCCTGGATTGTCAGCAGACCGCGTCGAGTATGCGTGTTGCGCTCGGACACGTCGACTTGAGCCGACAGCTCCAGCCCCTCAGGAACTTTCGCCAAATGATGTACCTTGCGTGCGCGCCGGGTGCTGACTCTGCGTCGCGCTTGGCCGCGGAAGCTCAGCATTGGAATGTAACGGCCGCCGAGGAATTCGGTGTCGGTGGTTCGGCTGACAGTATCAGCGAAGGCATTGCGCCCTACTGCGCGGCCGGGCTCGACACGGTGATTCTTCAGCCGATTGGCGAGGAGGTTGACACGTCAGACTTCCTCGCAGCGATCACAGACCTCGTTAGGGCGTGGGGTCGATCCGGACCCGCTGGCGGGTAATCGGCTGCTGCGAATGCCTGGCTGGATCGCGTACAGGACGTAATCCCACACGCCACCAAACCCCAGATTATGAGGGATCAGTGCGAAATCCGTTATTGAGCTGCGGAATTGATCGGGCTCGCATCTGGCGGTCATGCCGCTTCCCCGTCCGCGCCGACGGCACGGTATGGAAGTCCGCGGCATCGTTGGCTGCTTTGATAGCCATATCGCTGAATCAACGCCCGGTCCTGGCCGCGGTCGGCCCTTTGACACCGCAGTTGCGTGCGGACACTGGACTGGGTGCCACCGCTGTCAGCGTGCTCACCACGTTGCCATTGCTGTGCTTCGGCTTGTTCGCCATGGTGGCTCCAGCGGCCGGAAGACGCTGGGGGATGGACCGCGTCCTGGCAGCAGCTTTGGTTGTTTTGTTGGGCGGCATCGGACTGCGCTTGGTGCCAAGCTTGCCGGCGTTGTTCGCAGGCTCCGCCGTCGCCGGTATCGGGATCGCGGTGACCAACGTCCTGTTGCCCGGCGTCATCAAACGGGATTACCCCTTGCGCACCGGCATGGTCATGGGGCTGTACTCACTATGCCTCAACGGCGGTGCGGCACTCGCCTCGGCAACCAGCGTTCCTGTCGGTTCGGCGTTGGGTATCAACTGGCGTGGGGCGCTGGCGGTGTGGGGGTTGCTGACCCTGGCCGCGTTGGCGCTGTGGCTGCCCAATGCATGCTCGACAGCGCCCCCGAAGGCGCTGGCCCCGGCCAGACGGTTGGCCGTGTGGCGATCAGGGCTGGCTTGGGCCGTGTCGTTGTACATGGCCATGCAGTCGCTGGTGTACTACGCGCTCATCGCCTGGTTGCCAACCCTTCTCACTGAAGCAGGGATGAGTCGGTCCCGAGCCGGAATGACGGCGTCCGTCATGAGCATCGTGGGAACGGTCAGTTCCCTGCTCATCCCGATCGTCGCCACCATGCGAACGAATCAGCGGCCCTTCGTCTGGGTATCGGTGATGGGGTTCTCGACAGGGTTGATCGGGCTGCTACTCGGCCCCAACGGCGCCCCGGTTCTGTGGGTCGTCCTGCTGGGTGTGGGACAGGGAGCAGGTATCGGTTTGGCGCTGATGCTGTTTGTCCTTCGGACACAGAGCGCATCTGTGGCTGCTGATCTTTCCGGTATGGCACAAACGATCGGGTACCTCATCGCGGCCGCGGGGCCGCTGCTGGTGGGTGCGTTGCGAGATCTGACGGACAGTTGGAGCACTGCGCTGCTCGCATTGGTTATCGCGCTGGTGGCGCTGTTCGCGACCGGGTGGATCGGAGCCGGAGACCGTTTCGTTGAGCACGACCTCGATCGTTAGGAGTACCTACCGGGCAGTGAGCGAGTCGCGCGAATCCTCTTCCATACATCCCAAGGTGTGTAGTACATTGTCGACAACACACAAAGATCCAAAATCCAAGATCCAACGGTGTGTTTGCCGACCTGAAACCAGAGGAGATTCCAATATGAGCACGCAGCCTTGGCACGGCGTGGTGGTGGCGAGCGCGCTGCCGTATAACGCCGACCTTTCGGTCGACTTCGGTGCATTCGCTGATCATGTCCGCTGGCTGGCCGAGAACGGCTGCCACGGAATAACTCCCAACGGGTCGCTCGGTGAGTACTCGTGCCTGACTACCGAGGAACGGGCGAAGGTCGTCGAGGTCGCCGTCGAAGCCGCTCCCGAGGGCTTCAGCGTGGTGCCCGGCACCGGCGCATACGGCTCGCGGGAAGCCAAGTTCTGGGCCCAGCAGGCCAAGCAGGCAGGCGCCGACGCGGTGCTTTCGCTGCCACCGAACGCCTACCGCGCCGACGACGACATCGTGTTCGCTCACTACGAAGAGGTCGCCTCAGCCGGCGTACCGGTCGTGGCGTACAACAACCCTCTCGATACGAAGGTCGATTTGTCTCCGGCACTGCTGGCCCGGTTGTACTCTGCCGGCCTGATCGTGGCCGTCAAGGAATTCTCCGGCGACGTGCGCAGGATCTACGAGATCCAGGAACTGGCACCCGAACTCGACGTACTCGTCGGTACCGACGACGTGGTGCTCGAACTCGCCCTCGCCGGTGCTAAGGGCTGGATCGCCGGGTATCCCAACGCGCTACCGGCCGCATCGGTGCAACTGTGGGAACTCGCAGTGGCCAGGGATCTGGACAACGCACTGCCGATGTACCGCGACCTGCACTCGCTACTGCGCTGGGACTCCAAGCCCGCGTTCGTTCAAGCCATCAAGTTGTCGATGGACGTTGCGGACCGCCGCGGCGGCGCGTGTCGTCCGCCTCGGCTGGCGTTGCCCGCGGACGTCGCCGCTGCGGTGCGCAAGGATACCGAGAAGGCGCTAGCTCACGGCTACCGCTGATCGTCACTGAACCCGTTGGAGGCCAGCACTTGCGTTGGTCTCCAACGATTCAGTGCCATCCCCTACGAATCTAGAGAGACCGGAGTCATCACATGCGGTTCAACAATATGGTCGACGTCGTGGGCTGCCATGCCGAAGGTGAGATCGGCAATGTCGTGGTGGGGGGCATCGGCGATGTCCCCGGTGCCACGATGTTCGACAAGCGCAACTATCTTCAGGACCATCGCGACGATCTGCGCCAGCGACTGCTGCACGAGCCCCGCGGCAATGTTGTCCGCTCCACAAATGTCGTGCTTCCCTCCAACAATCCGGCCGCCGCAATGGGTTACGTCATCATGGAGTCCACCGAATACCCGGTGATGTCGGGCAGCAACACGATCTGTGTGGCCACCGTGCTGTTGGAGACCGGCATGCTGCCGATGGCCGAGCCGGTCACCACGTTGACCCTCGAATCGCCTGCCGGCCTCATAGACCTGGAGTGCACTTGCCACGACGGCAAGGTCACCAGCGTCCGATTCGTCAACCAGCCGGCATTCGTCTACCACCTCGATGCGCCCGTCGAGGTGCCGGGCTACGGCACCTTGACCGTCGACGTCGCCTGGGGCGGCATGGCCTACGTGCTGGTCGACGCCGCCAGCGTCGGATTCGCCCTCGAGCCGTCGGAAGCCCGCGATCTCTGCGCCGTAGGGCAAAAGATCAAGACCGCTGCCGCAGAACAGTTGTCGGCGACACACCCCGAGAATCCCGAATTTCCCGGGATCACCCAAACTGAGTTCACCACTCCCTTGCAACGTATCGACGGTGTGTTGACGGCGCGCAACGCAGTCATCGTTTCGCCCGGGCGGATAGATCGTTCGGCTTGCGGGACGGGAACCTCGGCCCGCCTGGCAGCTATCCATGCCCGCGGCCAGATCGAACCCGGCGAGCACTTCATCCACCGTTCGATCCTGGACACCCACTTCGACGGCGTCATCGAAAGGCTGACCACGGTCGGCGGGGTGCCGGCTGTTGTGCCGAGCATCGCCGGCCAGGCGTGGATCACCGACTTCAGCAAGGTCGGGGTCGATCCGAGCGATCCGTTCCCGACCGGCTTCACCCTTTCGGACACATGGTTGGGGCAGCAGGTGACCTCGGCGACTCCCTAGAATCGCCGTATTGCCTGGCGGTGGAGACGGGTGGTTGTCGCGTCAAGGGAGCGGTGTATTGTCGACTAAATCCCACAGAGGGGAATGACGTGGCTACCTTCGTTCCGCTGGCACACCAGAAAGCGCCGACGGCGGTTCTCGCCCAGATTCGCCAGGCAATCCTGTCTGGCGAACTGCCCGCGGGGTCGCAATTGCGCGAGGCGCACATCGCCGAGGAGATGGGGATCAGCCGTTCCCCGGTCCGGGAGGCGCTGAGTCGCCTCGAGGAGGAGGGCCTCGTCGAGAAGGTGCCCTTCAAAGGCGCCTACGTCGCGTCGGTATCGCCGGAGACGATCGCCGAGATCGCGGCCATCCGCACACTTGTCGAGCCCTACGCGGTCACGCAGGCATTGCCTCATCTCGGCGACGCGGACTGGAAGCAGTTGCGCAAGCTGCTGGACCAACTCGATCGCGCGTCCGGGCGCGATCTGGTGTCCGCCATCGAAAAGCATCTGGCTTTTCATCGTTACTTCTACGAGAAGTCCGGCAATGCAACCCTTCTCGCGCTATGGCAAGACTGGGAACTGAAGCTGCGTCTGTTCTTCATCTTCGATCATGAGGCCTTCCAGTCCGCTCAGGACGTGGCCGGCGTGCATGAGGAACTCATTGCCGTCATCGAGACCGGAGATCATGATCGTATCCGGGAGGCCTTCGGCCACCACGTGCACTTCGCGCCCGGAGTCGAGGTCGGCGACCCTCTGCACGACACTCGACGCAGTTCGCGCGCCGGTCGCTCTGCGTAGTCGACTTCACCTGCCCCGCTATCGCCGATACGGCGATAGCGGGGCCTTGTCGTATCTGCACTGATCAACATCGCTTTCTAGCCGCGATCTCTCGATGCGACCGGTGCGCTCCCGATCGCATTTTGGTATTGCGCGGTTCACCGTGATGGCATATTGTCGACAACGCACAATGAACTAAGCCGCGGTTCTCACCTCTCCATACCCTCCAATCCAGAAGCGAAGAGGCCATGACAATTGACAACCCCCCGCCCGCCGCGCCGGGTACCGGCGAATCGTTGGCCGACGTCGCGGCCAACGACGAGAGCCATCTGCAGAAGTACGGCTACAAGCAGGAACTCAATCGAGCGCTTGGCCTGTTTTCGTCCTTCGGCGTGCAGTTCACCTCGATATCGGTGGGTTCGGTGGTGTTCACCACGATCATCGTCGGCTTCGGCTTCTTCGGCCCAGCGTCGTTCTGGCCGTTCATCGTCGGCGGTGCACTACAGGTCTTCGGCGTGGGATTAGCTGTAGCCCAGCTGGTTTCGGCATTTCCACTTTCCGGTGGGGTCTACCAGATCATCAGTCGGTTGGCACCGAAGCAGCAGTGGCTGGCTTGGCAAGGTGGCTGGTGGCTGGTCATCGCTCACACCGTGGCCGTGGCAGCTCTGTCGGTCAGCATGGTGCCGTTCATCGCGGGCTGGTTTGGACTCGGTGAGCTCTCCGGCGCGGAGATCACCTTGTTTGCCGTCGGCATCATCGTTGTGGTCACCCTGGTCAACATCGCCGGCGTCAAGGCAGCTGCCCTGCTCAACAACGTCGGCGTGGTGGCCGAAGCGGCGATCATCATCATGGTCATCGTCGCGCTCGTGGTCGCCAAATATGACCGCGCACCGGCGTCCATTCTGTTCGACACCGCAGGCACCGTCGGCCCCGGTGGCAATGTCGCCTGGATCGGCTTCCTGTTCGCGATGATTCTTCCCGCCTACACGATCTCCAGCTTTGATGCGACAGGCAATGCTGCCGAGGAGACCAAGAACGCCGCCCGCAACGCCGCGTGGGGAACCGTGCTGGCCAATACCGCAGCAGTCATCGGCGGCACCATCTTCTTCTATTTGCTTGTGCGCGCCATCCCCGACGTCGACGCCGTCATGGCGAGCGCCACGCCCGTCAAGCTGATCCTCGACTCTGCCGTGGGAAGCACGCTTACCACCGTCTTCGAGGCTGTGGCCATCGTCGCACTGATGGCCTGCATCGCGATGCTGCAACTCACCGCCGTCCGGGTGGTGTGGTCACAGGCGCGCGACCGCCAGATGCCGGCGGCGCACTGGCTGCACAAGCTCAACGGCAACCGAATCCCGATGAACGCCACCTTCGTGGTCACCCTCATTTCGATCATCGTGTGCTGCTGGTCCTCGCTGCTGAGCGTGCTCTCCGCCATGACGGCACTGGCCTGGGCGCTGGCCTACGGCGTGGTCGTTTTGGTGGGCTTCGTCGCAGTGCTCCGCAAGAAGCTGCCCGACCACCCGTTCAACCTCAGAGGAGCCGCACCGTTCGTGTTCGCCATAGCCATCATCTGGTCGATCGTGCTGTGCGCCCTCTTGGTGTGGTCGGATTGGCTGCGCGTCGGCGTGGGCATGTTGGTGGCGATCGCGATCGGATTCGGCGTCTACGCATTCATCCCGTCCGCACACCGAGGCAAGCTGGACCGCGAACCCATCCACGACTGAACCAGGGAAGGAGTGGGTCGACTGCGCGTCGGCACCACTCCTTGCTGTTTGCGACAGTACGCCGTACCACCAAGGAGTAGTAAGCAACATGGCATTCATCGCCCCCACCGTGCCCACCGTCGCCAACCTCATCAATGGCGAGTGGGTCGAAGGCTCAGGCACCGGCACTCTGTCTGTTCTGAACCCTGGCACTGGTGGGGAACTGACATCATTCACCTCCTCCACCGCCGAGGACGTCGATCGCGCTGTGGCCGCAGCTCGCTCTGCGCAACCGGCGTGGGCCGCACTTTCGGCTCGCCGGCGATCCGAGGCTCTGCACGCGATTTCCATTGAATTCTCAGCTCGCCTAACCGAATTCATTGGTCTGGAGGTACTAGACGCTGGCAAGCCGGTTACCGCGGCCACCGAGGCGGAACTACCCGACATTGCCGACTCGGTGCGCCACTTCGCCGGCGCTGCCCGGGTGCTCAGCGGTCAGGCAGCCGGCGAATACGTAGCCGGCACCACGACTTTCGTGCGCCGCGAACCCCTCGGCGTCGTCGCCGGTATCACGCCGTGGAACTACCCACTGTGGCAGGCAGTTTGGAAGATCATGCCGGCTCTGGCCGCAGGCAACACGGTGGTCATCAAACCGGCAGAGATCACGCCGTTGTCCACCGTCGCGTTTGCCGCCTTGGCTCAGCAGCACTTGCCTGCAGGGGTTCTCAACATCGTCAACGGTCACGGCAGCGTGGTGGGTGCTGCGCTGGCGGCCCATCCCGGCGTCAACTTGGTGTCGTTCACCGGGTCGACTGCCACTGGTCGTAACATCGCCGCAGCGGCCGCACAGAATCCCAACCGGGCCATCCTCGAACTGGGCGGCAACGCGCCTGTCATCGTCTTCGACGATGTGGACGTCGACTCGGCCGCCGAGAGCATCGTCGGTGCCGCGCTGTACAACGCCGGCCAGGAGTGCATGGCCGCCACGAGGCTCATCATCGCCGACTCCATCGTCGACGGTTTCCTGGAAGCCGTCATCGACAACCTCAAGAAGGTGGTCCTCGGCGACCCGACCGACGCGAACACCACACTGGGACCGCTGATCTCGGCTACCCAGCTCTCCCGCGTCGAGAAACTCATCGCCAACCGGCCAACCGCCTCGACCGTGCTACACGGCGGCCACCGCCCGGACCGACCGGGCTTCTACCTGGAGCCCACACTCATCACCGGCCTGAGTCAGGACGACGACCTCATTCAGCAGGAAATCTTCGGGCCGGTTATGACTGCGCAGACCTTCACCGACGAGTCCGAAGCGGTGGCACTGGCCAACGGCGTGGACTTCGGCCTGGCCGGATCGGTCTGGACCCGCGATGTCGGACGCGGGATGCGGGTCGTCAACGCCCTCAACTACGGCAATGTCTGGATCAACAACCACCTCGTCGTTGCGCCAGATCTGCCGATCGGGGGCCTCAACTCGTCCGGTTACGGCAAGGAGGGCGGGCAGCTCGGCATCGAGGAATTCACCCGCGTCAAGCAGATCGGCATCAACCTCACCTGAACCGCCAGGCCACCCACCGAAAGGAACGAACTTGTCGTACGTCGCCGGCGTCGATCCCCGCACCGCGAAGCCGCTTCCGGCTGTCACCGAAGAAACAACCGACCACCAGGTCGACACGATTGCCGGGCGGGCCGCCCCTGCTTGTGCAGGCCTGGAGGCCATGGGCCGGCAGGGTCGCGGCGAGCTACTCGACGCCATGGCCGAGGCGGTGGAGCGGCACCGCGACGAACTTGTCGACATTGCCACGCTCGAAACCGGTTTTGCCACAAGTAAACTCGACGCCGAATTGACCCGCGCCGCCTATCAGCTCCGGTTCTTTGCTGACGTCATTCGCGACGGTGGCTACCTCGAGGCCACCATCGACCGCGCGGGTACCACCCCAATGGGCCCACGACCGGACCTACGCCGACTGCTGGTGCCGATCGGACCGGTCGCGGTCTTCGGAGCCAGCAACTTCCCCTTCGCGTTCTCGGTGTTGGGTGGGGACACCGCTTCAGCGCTCGCCGCCGGCTGCCCGGTGGTGGTGAAAGCACATGCCTCCCATCCCGCGACGTCCAGACTGTCATTCGATGTGTTGGTCGAGGCGGCCGCACAGATGTCGGCACCCGAGAGCGTGCTCGGCATCGTGTACGGACGCGACGCAGGCACTCGCCTCGTTGCCCATCCCGCCATCCGCGCCGTCGGCTTCACCGGCTCGCTCAGCGGCGGAGAGGTCCTGATGGACATCATCAATCGGCGGCCCGATCCGATCCCGTTCTACGGCGAGCTGAGCAGCCTCAACCCAGTGATTGTCACGCCTCTGGCCGCCGCGGAACGCGGCGAGGCGATCGGCGCGGAGCTGGTCACGTCGTTCACTCTCGGCGCCGGCCAACTGTGCACCAAGCCGGGGCTGGTTCTTGTTCCCGACAACGCCGATGGAGACGGCCTGGTGCGCGCGGTGCGCGAAGCTCTGGCCGACGTGGCCCCGGCCCCTCTGCTCAACGAGCGCATCTTCGAAAGCTACTTCCACGGAACCCACGACCTACGCAGACGTCCACACCTGTCCACCGTTGGCGATACCGACGAGGAGCTGACCGCCGACGGGTTCACAGTCGGGCCGATCGCCTTCGAGACCGACATCGCGAACCTGCATGAAGATCTCGTTACCGAGATCTTCGGTCCGGTCACGGTTCTCGTGCGGTACTCCGCGGCCGAGCCAGAGGCCGCCACCAGTTCGGCCCTGGCGATACTGCCACATTCACTGACAGCGACTATCGTTCACGGAGCCGACGAAGACACACTGGTGTCCCGGCTCACGGACATCGCGCGACCGGCAGCCGGGCGCATCGTCTACAACGGGTTTCCGACCGGGGTCGCGGTGTCCTGGGCCCAGACGCACGGCGGGCCCTGGCCGTCGACGAACTCGCTCCATACATCGGTCGGCGCTACCGCGATTCGGCGCTTTCTACGGCCGGTGACGTACCAGAACGCACCCGAATCGGTGCTACCCGAAGAGCTGCGTGACGGTTCCGCCGCCTTTCCGCGCCGGATCGACGGTGTCCTGACACTGCCCGCTGATCGATGACGATCGAACACCAGAGTTTGGGGCAAGCACCGTCGTCCTCTGATTCGGCCACGCCGGAACACGCAGTCACCATGACTGTCTTGATGTCGCCAGATATGGCGAACTTCTCGGGCAACGTGCACGGCGGCGCGATTCTGAAGATTCTCGACCAGGTCGCCTACGCGTGCGCAAGCACCTATGCCCGTAGTTATGTGGTGACGCTGTCAGTGGATCGGGTGCTCTTTCGCGAGGCCATCCATGTAGGCGAACTGGTCACGTTTTCGGCGGCCATAAACTACACCGGACGAACTTCGATGGAGGTCGGCATCAGAGTCGACACCGTCGAACCCCGGACCGGCGCTACTCGGCACACCAACAGCTGTTACTTCACCATGATCTCGGTGGACAGCGACGGCAATCCCGTGCAGGTGCCACAGTTGCAGCCGCGCGACCCGCTTGGAATGCGCCGTTACGAAGACGCCCGCCGGCGTCGACGTGCTCAACGGCGCCAGTTCGAGGGCGAACACGCCTGCGAACCCATCGAGTGAAAGCTGGTTCTTACCATGGCATTACCCGTCACCATCGTCACCGGCGCATCCTCCGGCATCGGCGCGGCCACTGCACACCTGTTGGCCGAGCGCGGACACGCGGTGGCACTGCTCGCGCGCGACAAGGTTGCTCTGCAAGAGGTCGCGGCGGCACTTCCCAACGGCACCAGGTTCTTGGTGCTGCCCTGCGACGTGACTGTCCCCGAGCAGGTCGCCGATGCTGTCGGTGCTGTTGTAGAAGAATTGGGAATGCCATTCGGGTTGATCAACGCCGCCGGTGTCTGTGTTCCGGGACCGCTACACCAGATCACGACCGACAGCTGGCAGACGACGCTGTCCGTCAATCTAACCGGGACCTTTCTCATGTGCCAGGCCGTGGCCGCGGCGATGTCCGCTTCTGAGGCGGTGGGCAGCATCGTCAACTTGGGTTCTGAAGCAGCGTCGATCGGTATGCCGCACTACTCGGCGTACTGCGCGAGTAAGGCCGGCGTCCTCGGTCTGACCAGAGCCCTGGCGGCCGAACTGGCCCCTCGGGTACGTGTCAACGCCTTGTGCCCTGGACCGGTCGACACCCCGATGCTGCGCAGCGAGCTTGCTTTGTCCGCTGACCTCGATCAGGCATACGAGGCCGAGGTCGGTCGAGTTCCGTTGCGCGCCATCGCCAGTCCCGCCGAGGTCGCTGACGCAGCTGTGTGGCTGCTGCACGCCGGTACCGCTACGGGCACCGCGCTCGCACTCGATGGTGGAACCACCGTGGCGTGCTACGGCGCCGCACCGCATCAGCACTAGCCGATCATGCCACTCAAACAGGCACTCAACGTACCCAACGTCGGAAACCCCAACGCCATCGTCGAATTGGCGATACAGGCGGAAGCCGCGGGTTGGGACGGGTTCTTCGTTTGGGACACCATGCAGACCGACGCGCCGCAGAGCGTCGACGTGCTGGATCCCACTGCGATCCTCTCGGCGATCGCTGTGTCGACTTCACACATCGCGCTGGGTCCGATGGTCGTTGCGCTCCCACGTCGGCGACCTTGGAAAGTCGCCAAGGAAATCATCACCGTCGATCATCTTTCCCGTGGCCGCGTCATCGCCGGCTTCGGATTGGGTGCCCCGCCCAAGGAGGAGTTCGGCGACTTTGGGGAGCCGACCGATCTCCGAGCACGCGCCGAACTACTGGACGAGGGCCTTGGGATCATCGACGCGATATTCGCCGGTGTAACGCTTGATCACGCAGGATCTGCGTACACAGTGCGCGCCCATCTGAGTCCGAGAGGCTATCAACGTCCACGGCCGCCGATTTGGATCGCTTCCATCGGCACTAACCGCGGGCCGTTGGCCCGCGCTCGGCGATGGGACGGAGTTTTCACCCTCACCAAGGATTTTCAGGGACTTGCACCCTCCGACGTACAAGCGTGGAGAGACAGGCTCGACCGCGACGATGACTACGCCATCACCACCACCGCCCGCGCCGGAATCCGCTCCCGTGACCTCGAAGCCGCCGGACTGAGTTGGCGCGTGAGCGAGCCGCCAAAGCTCCACAACGACTGGATCCGTGACATACGCCCACTCGTTCTCGCGGGTCCCGCCGCATCGGATTTCTGACCACGGCGAAAGGTCAAAGCCGACAAGCACGCTCCGAAACGATGGAGCATCAGACCGGGACCACACCGGCCCCGGTCTGATGCGCCGTGCGTATTATTCGCCGGCCGCGGAGACGTAGATGAAACCCCGCTCCAACACCGGGTCGAGGATTCCGCTGCCGATCTCCTCGGCGGCCAGTGCAACCGGTGCGGGATCTCGGTGCTGGCCGGGATAGCCGATCAATTTCATGACCTGCGGGGTCATGAAATAGGCGCCGGCAACGACCGATGACAACGCATCGAAGGTGAACTTGTCCTCGACCGCCATCGCCTTGAGCGTTTCCCACAGCTTTTCCTCGGGAACGTCGACGAGTTTGCCGGCCGCGCCCACGACGGCGTCGAACACGTCTGCCCGTGCCGCGAGAGCCAGATGCAGATACGACGTGTACTGCTCGGCCTCGCTGGCCTTCGGGTTGGGACCCGACGCGGGGATCAGACAGTCAGCCACGCGCAGTAGCGCAGGCAACTCGGTCGCAGTGAGTGTGCGCGGCGGACGTGTGCTCCGTGGCGGCACCGACAGCCGCAGGTGTGGAGAGATCGAATGGACCTTGGCGGTCATGCGTGTGCCTTTCGTGCAACGACCTGCGCAACGAGGTTCTTGGCGACGCGCAGAGCCAGAGCGCTGATGGTAGAGGTCGGGTTGGCGGATCCGGAGGTGACGAAGATGCTGCCGTCGGCGATGTAGAGATTGTCGACATCGTGGGTCTTGCCGTAGGAGTCGACGACGGAAGTTGCTGCGTCGTTGCCCATCCGAGCGGTGCCCAGCAGGTGACCGGGCTGGTCGACCCATATCTCTTGGGTGATGATGCGGACGGCTCCTGCCGCCTCATGCAGCTCGACCATGCGATCGACAGTGAATTTCAGTATTTTCCGGGTGTTTTCGCTGATGCGGTACTCGACCTTCGGCGCCGGCAGACCATCACCGTCGACCAAATCCGGAGAGAGGGTTACACGGTTGTGTGGCTCGGGCAGGTCCTCGGTGTTGGCTGCCCACAGAATGCCGTTCTGTGCCAACCGGGCCACCTTGTGCACTGCCGGGCCCCACAGTTCTTCGAAGTCGAGTTGGCGGTGAGCCTCGATTGCGTTGAGCGGTCCCGGAGTCGGCAGGATGTGCATCTTGCTGCCGCGCACGAAACCGCGCGATTTGTCTGTTTCGTAGAACTGGAGTGAGTGGATCAGCTGCCCCGCCGGGCCGCGCCAGCTTTCCAGTGACTCCTCGTAGAACCCGAGCGCACTGCAATTGGGGTGCAGCATCAGGTTGCGGCCGACCATGTCCGACGAGTTGGCCAGACCATTGGGATGTCTGTCACTGGCGGATAGAAGCAGCAGCCGGGGCGTCCCCACCCCGTTGGCGCACAGCACCACGGTGCGAGCGGCTTGAAACTGCACCACGCCGTCGCGGTCGACATATTCCGCACCGGTGGCCAGCCCGGTGGCATCGTCGGTCACGACTCTGCGGACTCGGGCACCTGTGACGATCTTGGCGCCAAGCTTCTGGGCCTGGGGCAGGTAGATCAAGTCGAACGACGCTTTCGCGCCCTGCGGGCAGCCCCATTCGCAAGTGCCCCAACGACCGCACTGCTCAAGGGTTTTGAAACTCTGACTCGCGATGGCATTCGTGCCCGGCCACCAGTGCCAGCCCAATGAGTTGGCCGCCTCGGCGCCCTTTAAACCGGCCTTACCCAGCGGATTCGGCGGCAGCGGGTACTCCAACCCGTCCGGGTAGGCAGTGTCGCCGTCGACGCCCGATACGCCGATGAACGCGTCGACTTCGTCGTGGTACGGCTTGAGATCGTCATAGGAGATGGGCCAGTCGTCGCCAACGCCGTCGAGCGTCTTCACTCGGAAGTCGGAAGGCACCAGGCGCGGCCATTCTGCCCCGTAGAAGATGGAACCACCGCCCACGGCGTTGAACATCACGGGCCACATGTCGGACTCGGATACGTCGACCGGATAGTCCGACGGAAGTTTGCGAACGTTTGGGTCGTGTGACCAGTCATGCTGAATCAGCAGTTCCCACTCGGGGTGGTTGGCCGGAAAATCACTTGGATTTACCCAGTCGCCCTGCTCCAGCACCATCACGCTGAGCCCCGCGGCAGCGGCGGTGTGTGTGACGACTGCGCCGGAGGGGCCGGCCCCGATCACGAGAACATCGACTGGGAGATCTGCGTCGCCGGAAGTTTCTGATGCCATGAGGACCTCTCTCGAAGAACACCGTCGCGACGTGCGTGCTGCGTCGAACGGAAGCCATCGCACGTGGACCGCGCGGATCCTGTCGGTTGTGTATTGTCGACATGAACCAATTTATTGTGGGGGCCATTCCCCAATGCGTCAAGTATCTCTGTCGGAAGCGAGGCTGGCGCGGCATGCGGGTATATCGCGCGGGATGGGCTATTGCGTATTGTCGACAAAGAGCTGTTAGTCTGCCGTTGCTTGGGGCGCCGGCGTGACCGTCGGACGAGTCTTTCGAGAGGATAGGCCATGGACCAGTGGTGCACTGCCGAAGATATTGCCGCAGAACATGATCGGCTTGCTGCGACTTTGGCCGACTGGCATCCGCCCTACGCCCATGGAGTGGGACTCGTACCGGGCGACGCGCGGGTGGCCTCACCTGAGCACTTCCACGTTGTCAACATCGGACAGAAATCGCTTCCTGGCGTGATCATTGCCGACGTAACTGGCTATCGGCGTGGGACTTGGTCATACGAGCTCAGTCGGCGTGAGCTTGAACGAGCTATCAAGCAGTTGGCTCCCGCTGAGGCTTTCGCCGCGCACCCGCACCCAAATCTGTGGACGTGGCGAGATCGCTATTTACCCGCATTGACTCGGGATCGGAATGCCCGTCTGGTGGCTGTCTTTTTGGCTACAGAGGAGGCCACCGAGGACGAGGTTGCCGAGGTCGCGGCATTTCGCGAAGCTGTGAAGCGAGACGGCGAGGGGCGCTATCAGGTGCCATGACGGCAGGCAGCAGAGCAGGCGCCATGGAACGAAATATTTTGCAGGACAACATGAAAGTTCGAGCAGTGTGCTGCTACTTCGCCGCGGCGCCTGCAGGTGTCCTTATCCCGCAGGCGACACGTCGGTGCCTGACCCCTTCACTGATGCCTTGGCTCGCTTCTCCGCGCGTACCGGTTTACCGTTGCGCACATAGCCCGTCGTCGAGATAGCCGCTGCGAGCACAGCGTCCTCGCCGCCCACGAACGGGTGGAACCCGACACCCGCCCCGCCCCGGCCCTTCACCGGGATGTCGGCGACTTCGGTTACCTTCCAACCCTTTTCGGAGATCGACAGGATGGCCTCGCCGTTTTCACAGCTGATCGGCAGCGCGGCGATGACCTCGTCGTCGCCGTCGCCGGCAAGCTTCACCCCGGCCACGCCGTTACCGGCCGCCCCCTGCGGGTTCACCGCGGCGGGGTCGATACGCAGGATCTTGCCGCGTCGCGTCACCAGGCCCAGGTGGTAGCCGGGTGTCAGCACGCCGGACCGCAGCAACCCGGTGATGTCAGGTGCCACCGGGATGTCCCGGATCTTGAACGGCAGACCGTTGCCGGTGGTGAACTTGACGCGTCCGTCGGTCCACACCGCCCAACCCAGGCCCGAGGTGAGGAGGTCGCCGTGGCTGTCGGAGAACACACCCCGGTCGTCGAGGCGCCAAGCGGTATTGACTTTGCGTTCGCGGGGGCCGTCCTCGTCGGAGCTCGACGCCGTCGGGGTGGCGTCGAAGTCGAGGACGGTGCGGCGGTCGAATTCGGGGCCCTTGAACAGCTTTGCCGTCTCCACGAGCTCGTTGTCGATGACCACGCGTCGCGCGTCGGGATTCGAAACCAGTTCGGTCAGTTCGGCGAACTCGGCGTCCAGCTTCTCGGCTTCTGCCTGCAGCTCGATGACGTCGAGCCGGGTCAACCGCCGCAGTTGCAGTGCCAGCACATAATCAGCCTGGTCGGAATCGATCTCGAAACGCTCCTGCAGTCCCGTGCGGGCCTCGTCGACCGTATCGGAGGCCCGAATGATCGCGACGGCAGCATCGATGTCCAGGTGGATCTTCAGCAGGCCGGCTACCAGATGCCGGCGTGCGACGACCTTCTCCAGCCGATACTCGCTGCGGCGCACCACGACTGAGTCACGCAGGTGCAGGAACGCACTGATCAGCTCACGCACCGACCACCACCGCGGCACCCGGTCCTCGTCGAGGGCGACGAGGCTGGCGGCGAACGTCGACTCCAGCGGGGTCAACGCGAGCAGTTGGTCACGGATGGTTTCGGCGCTGTGGCCGCGCTTGGCGGTGACCACGATCCGCAGCCCGTTGCGGCGGTCGGTCAGGTCAGACATGTCGGCCACACCGGACAGTTCACCCGACTCGACCAGGGCCCGGATCCGGTCCTGCACAGTGTTACTCGCGACCCCGGGCGGTAGTTCGGTGATCACGACGTTCTTTCCGTCGACCGTCAGGGTGCCGCGTACCGTGAATGCCCCGCGACCGGTGGTGATGTACTCCCGCAGCCCGGTGGCGCCGACCACGGTCGCGCCGCAGCCCCAGTCGGGGCCGGGAATGAGCTTCACCAATCTGTCATCGGTCATGTTTGGGGTTTTCAGCAGCGCCCGGCAGGCGGCCATCACCTCGCGCGGATTGTGTGCGGGCACCTTGGTGGCCCAGCCTTCGGCGATACCCACCGCGCCGTTGCACAGCAGCACCGGCCACCGTGCCGGCAGCACCGTCGGCTCGATCCACTCGCCGTCGAACGTGGACACCATGGGCACCGCGTGATCGTCGAGTTCGGCGGTCAGTGCCGCACCGGGCGCCGACAACCGCATCTCGGTGTACCGGTCGGCAGCGGGGATGTCACCTTGGATGCGCGGGAATGCGCCTTGTCCGTCAATGACTTTCACGCGCTGGAAGTCGGCAGCCATCAGCGCGGCCGCCCCGTACATCGACGCGCCGCCATGCGGATGCAGGTTGCCGGTGACGGCCGAGCACACCTTCGAGGACTTCTGCGGCTTGTTGCCGGGCAGCAGTTTCGAGTCGTGCATCTGATAGAGCAGGCGCCGTTGACCAGGCTTGAGCCCGTCGAACGCCGAAGGGATGGCGCGATCGCTGACGCTGTAGAGCGCGAAGGTCAGCTGGTAGTGGTTCCAGTAGTCGTCGGCGCTCTGGTCGAGCACCAGATCCGGGTTCTGTTCAGGAACGTCCAGGGTTGCGGTCACAGATACTTCTTCCTAGTCCAGGTCCAGCGCGGAGGTGTCGACGCGGGAGGCGACATCGGCCATCCACGTGCGTCGGCCCTCGGGCGGTCCGCCGAACAGCGTGTGGTGCAACTTTTTGTCGTCGTCGTCGAGGTGCACCCGAATCACGGTGCGCCGCTGCGGATCCAGCACGGTGTTCCAGAAGTCGTCGGCATCCATTTCGCCGAGGCCTTTGTTGCGCTGAACCTCTACCTTGCGTTTCGAGGTGGCGCGCATCTGTGCCACCGCGGCGTCGCGCTCGGACTCGTCCTGGCAGTAGATGCGCTGGGTGCCATCCTTGACCACGAACAGGGGCGGCAGCGTCACGTAGACCATTCCGGCCTCGACGAGCGGGCGGTAGAAGTCCAGGAACATCGAGATCAGGCTCGAGTTGATGTTGCCGCCGTCGGGATCGGCGTCGGAGGCGAACAGGATCCGGTCGTACCGGCACTGTTCCGGATCGCAGTTGTCCCGCAGCCCGCAGCCCAGGATGCGTTCGATCGCGTCGAACTCGTCTTTGACCCGCGCCTTGCTCACGGTGAACCCATAGACGTTGGGCGGCTTCCCTTTCAGCGGGAAGGCCGCCTGGAACGTGGCGTCGCGCGCCGCTTTGATGGTGCCCAACGCCGAATCGCCCTCGCACAGGAAAAGCTCGGCGCCCGACCCGCGGCCGGTTTCTCGGCTGGGCAGCAGCTTCGGCGGCAGCGACAGATTGGTTCCGAGCCCCTTGGCTTTCGACGCCGCGCGGGAGCGGGCCTTGGCTCCTTCGGCACTGCGCCGCGCTCGGGCGGACTCCAGCGCCAACTTGGTCCAGAGGGTCACCGCGTCGCTGTTGCCGGGGTTGGCCGCCCAGATGGTGACGCTGCGCGCCACGTCGGGGGCCATGGCGACGTTCAACGACCGCGACGACACCGCGGTCTTGGCCTGGGAGTCCCATGCCACGTCGGGTGCGCGGGTGTCCACAGCCAACGCGGTGACCGCGGCGAAGTCCTGTGGCTCCGGGCCGTCCTCGCCCTTGGCCAGGCCCAGGTCGCGGATGCGGGACGCACGGTCGGCCAGGGCTTCGGACAAACCTTTCATCGCGGCCGTGAGATGCGATCCACCGCCCGGGGTGCGCACGGTGTTGCAGAACGCTGCAACCGTGGCCGGTTCGGCAGGCCCGGCGGTCAACGACCAGCGGAACGGCGTGGGGCCGCGGCCGGTCGTGTACTCACCCCGTCCTTCGACGGCTGCGCGCACGTCGGGCAGGGGAGTGCCGGCGGCGGTGCACATGAGGTCGAGCAGGGTGTCGGTGCCCCACGGCCCGTTGAACGGTTCCATCAACGCGGGCGGCAGGTCCTCGCCCGGCCAGCCTTCGTCGACGACGTGGAGATGCACGCCGGGCGACATGCGCGCCGCGGCGTGGGCCCGCAGCAGCACCTCGCCGATGTCCACGCTGGAATCCGGCACCACGGCCGGGTCGAACAGGATGCGCACCGTGGTGCCGTGCGCGTCTGGCTTGCGGTTGCCGGCGCCGCGCAGCTTCTGCGTGTCAGCGCGGGTGAACGGGGCGTCCGGGTCGAACTCCTTACCCTCGAACGTCCCCGGATAGCCACGGCCGAAACTCTGCAGGTAGGTCTTTCCCGCGCGGCGCACCGTCACGTCGGTACGGGCGGAGATGAACACCGCGGCTGCGGCGCCGATGCCGTTCAAACCGGCACCGGTGCTGGCAGCGTCGGAGTGGGCGGAGAACTTGCCACCTGCCCGTGCGGTGCCGAGTGTCTTGACGATGCCGTTCTTCCCGGTGACCGGGTCGGAGTCGACGGGAAGGCCGCGGCCGTCGTCGGCGACGCTGACCGATCCGTCGGCATGCAGGGTGATCGTCACGGTGGACCCGCCGTGGCTGGGGTCGGCGACCTCTTCGATCGCGTTGTCGACCAGCTCACGCAGCGCGGTGTTGAGCACGTCCAGGCCCAGGTTCACCGCGGGCCGCAGGCGCGTGTGCTGGACATCGTCGAGCTCGGTGATGTCTGCGGCGTTGTAACTCACTGCTGGTCCTTCCCACCGGGGCCGGCGTCAGGGCGATCGGGGTCTCGTCAAAGGTGTGCCGCTGGAATCGTAGGCGGCAGGACCGACAGCTCTGGGTATGCCGCTCGGGGGATCCGGCAAGAGCCTTTCCTCACCATGTCTGGACCATCCCCTACCAGGCCGTTTCCGAACTTAGTTATCCAGCAGGGAGAGTTGTGATAGCCGTATATGAGAATGCCCGTCTCGCTGTTGACGGCGCGGTCGGCGCGACCTGCACTCCTACAATTCCGCGTATGTCGTTCTCGCTCGATCCTGAGGCAAGGCCGTACTCCGAGGAGACGATCAAGAAGTCCCGCTTCATCGCCCGGCTCCGCCAGTGCTGCGGCGAGGAGGAAGCCAACGAGTTCGTGGCGCTCGCGCACGAACTGGAACGTGGAGCAGGCCACCACTGCTTCGCCTACGTCCTCGGCGATGACGTCGAGACTCGCATCGAGCGGTACAGCGACGACGGTGAGCCGAGCGGAACCGCAGGTGCACCGATCCTGTCGGTGCTCAAGGCTCGAGAGCTGGTCAATGTGGTTGCGGTGGTTTCGCGGTACTACGGCGGTATCAAGCTCGGAACCGGTGGGCTTACGCGGGCATACTCCGGCACGGTCACCTCGGCACTCGAATCGGCGACACTGCAGGCGCGTGTCCGGTTGCAGGTGTTCACCCTCGCGGTCGATCACGCCGAGGCGGGGTGGGTCGAGGCCGAACTGCGGCGGCGCGGGTTCGAGGTCGACGGAGTGGAGTATGGGCAGAAGGCGGTCATCAGGGTGCTGTGCGCCGAGGCGACGACTCTGGATTCCGCAGTCGCCGAAATAACTTCGGGTCGTGGCGAACTCGTTCACCTAGGGCATCTGTGGGGCAGCGGGTGACGTTCTCCTAGGGAGGGTTGCCCGCCGGATGCCAGCCACGCATTGCTGCGTCCATCTGGTCGTCTTTCAGCGCGTCCACGCGGAGGCCTGGTTGGTCGTCGCGCTGCCGCATGCCGTCGAGCAGCAGGGCGACGTAGCGCCGCCACAAGTCGGGGTCGACGTGGCCGGCCCATTCGCTCACGGTTCCGGCCAGCAGGCCGAGGATCGGCATGTCCGAACCTTCTACGTCGGGCCGCAGATAGCCGTCGGCGCGGGCCCGCTCGACAAGTTTCGTGACCGACGGGGACAGCCGCAGCCGTGCGCATTCGACTCCGTGGCCGCCGTAGGCCCTGCTGTAGACCATCTCGCGCAGCCCTCGGTCGGTCGCGGTCAGCTCGCACTGTTGCTCGACGAACCATACGAATCCGTCCCACGAATTGTCTTTCTGCAACGCGGATTCCGCGAGAGCGACGACCTGATCGATGCCGTCCTCGAAGACGGCGTCGAGTAGCTCTTGTTTTGTGGCGAAGCGTCGGTACACGGTGCCCACCCCGACATTGGCGTGCTTTGCCACGTCGTTGAGGGTCGCTTCGAGACCCTTTTCGGCGAACAGTTCCCGCGCGGCGTCGAGAACACGCTGCCGATTGCGCTCTGCATCCTTGCGCAGTACGCGGCGAGTTCCGTCGGTCATATCTCCCAGCTTAAGTGATCGGGGTCATAAGTGGATTGAAGTTATCCACTTATTAGGTTAGCTTGCTTAACGGAACTGAGCAGGCTGTCGCGCACAAGGTCGTCGCGAACCCACCGAACGCTGAGAGGCCCACAATGACCAAGGCGCTGCGACGTATGTGGCTCCCCGTGTTGATCATCGTCGCCGTTGTGGCCGGCGGGCTGGTCGTGATGAACGTGCGGAAGGTTTTCGGATCGAATCCCGTTGTGGTGACGGACAAATCCTCGGACAACGCCGAGGACTTCAACCCCAAGATCGTCAAGTACGAGATCTTCGGCTCGGGTGCCACGGCAGTGATCAACTACATGGATCTCGAAGGCAAACCTCAGCGCGTGCCCAGCACGCCGTTGCCGTGGACGTTGACTCTGCAAACCACCCTGCCGTCGGTGATGCCCAACATCATGGCCCAGGGCGACGGAGACAGCATCAGCTGCCGCGTGAGCGTCGATGACGAGGTCAAACAGGAGAGGACCGCTACCGGCATGAACGCCGAAACCTTCTGCTTTGTGAAGGCCGCATGAGCGCGCCGACGGACGACGCTCCGACCGACGCCATTCCCGCGGCACGCCACGCGGCGCCGTCGAGGCCGCGGCTTCCGCGGTTCATCCGAACGTTCGCGGTGCCGATCATCCTGGCGTGGATCGCGATCGTGGCCGTTCTCAACACCGTCGTCCCGCAGCTCGAGGAAGTGGGCAAGCTCCGCGCGGTGTCGATGAGCCCCAACGACGCACCGTCGATGATCGCCACCAAACGGGTCGGCAAGGTGTTCCAGGAGTACGACACCAGCAGTTCGGTGATGATCGTGCTCGAAGGCGACCAGCCGTTGGGTGCCGACGCACACGACTTCTACGACAAGATGGTTCGGGATCTGCGGGCCGACACCACCCATGTGCAGCATGTCCAGGACTTCTGGGGAGATTCGCTGACCGCCAAAGGCGCACAGAGCGCCGACGGCAAAGCCGCCTACGTCCAGGTCTATATCGCAGGCGATCAGGGCGAAACGCTGGCCAATGAGTCGGTCGAGGCCGTACGTCACATCGCTACCGAAAGTCCCGCTCCGCCAGGCGTGAAGGCCTATGTCACCGGACCTGCGGCGACGAGCACCGACCAGAACGCCGTCGGCGACAAGAGCATGGAAATGATCGAGATGGTGACCTTCGCGGTCATCGCCGTCATGCTGCTGGGGGTTTACCGGTCCGTCATCACGATGCTCATCGTGATGGTGATGGTGGTGCTCGAGCTGTCGGCTGCCCGGGGTCTGGTGGCATTCCTGGGCTTCCACAACGTCTTCGGGTTGACGACCTTCGCCACGAACCTCGTGGTCACCTTGGCCATCGCCGCGGCCACCGATTACGCGATCTTCCTGATAGGTCGATATCAGGAGGCCCGGCGAGCCGGTGAAGATCGAGAATCGGCCTACTACACCATGTTCCATGGCACCGCGCACGTGGTGCTGGCCTCGGGCCTTACCATCGCCGGTGCGACGCTGTGCCTGCACTTCACCCGGTTGCCGTACTTCCAGACGATGGGCATCCCGCTGTCGATCGGCATGGTGATCGTCGTCGCGGCGGCCCTGACCATGGGGCCCGCCGTCATCTCGGTATTGAGTCGCTTCGGCCGCATCCTGGAGCCCAAACGCGTTACCCAGTCCCGCGGCTGGCACCGGATCGGCACCGCCACCGTGCGGTGGCCCGGCGCAATCCTGGTGTGCGCCGTCGTCGCATCGCTGATCGGCCTGATCACGCTGCCCGGCTACCACACGACCTACAACGACCGCATCTACCTGCCCGACGACGTTCCCGCGAATGTCGGGTATGCCGCCGCCTTCCGGCACTTCTCCGAGGCGAAGATGAACCCGGATCTCATGATGATCGAGACCGATCGCGATCTGCGGAACCCGGCCGACTTCTTGGTCATCGACAAGATCGCCAAGGCGCTCAAGGCAGTTCATGGCATCGCCCAGGTGCAGACCATCACCCGGCCCGACGGAGATCCGATCAAGCATTCGACGATCCCGTACTCGCTGGGCCAGAACGGCACCAGCCAGATCATGAACAACGACTACATGCAGACCAATCTCGACAACATGCTCAAACAGGCCGACGACCTTCAGATGAGCATCGACGCGATGACCGAGATGATGAACATCCAGACCGACCTCGCCGCGGTGTCGCAGCGCATGGCCGACAAGATGAAGACCACCTCGGGTGACATCTCGTCGGTTCGTGATCACTTGGCAGACTTCGACGATCAATTCCGGCCCCTCCGTAATTACCTGTACTGGGAACCGCACTGCTTCGACATTCCGATGTGCTGGTCCCTGCGGTCGGTCTTCGACAGCCTCGACGGCATCGGCACGATGTCCGACGACTTCCAGGACCTGGTTCCCGACATGCAGCGCATGGCCGACCTGATGCCGCGGATGGTCGCCGTGATGCCGGCACAGATCCAGTCCATGAAGAACCAGAAGCGGACGCTGCTGAACCAGTACCAGGTGCAGAAGGCGCAGCAGAACCAGACGATGGCGATGCAGGAGAACTCCACCGCGATGGGTGAGGCGTTCGATACGGCCAAGAACGACGACTCGTTCTACCTGCCGCCGGAGGCATTCCAGACCGCCGACTTCCAGCGCGGGATCAAGCTCTTCATGTCACCCGACGGACATGCGGTGCGGTTCACCATCATTCACCAGGGTGACCCGCTGACGCAGGAGGGAACCTCACGTATCGAACCGCTCAAGATCGCCGCGGCCGACGCGATCAAGGGGACGCCCTTCGAGGGAGCCAGGATCTATCTGGGTGGCAGCGCAGCCATGTACAACGACATGCAACTGGGCGCCAACTATGACCTGCTCATCGTGGCTGCGGCCGCGCTGATCCTGATCTTCATCATCATGATGGTGCTCACCCGCGCCGTGGTGGCCTCGGCGGTGATCGTCGGGACGGTGGTGCTGAGTCTGGCCTCGGCATTCGGCTTGTCGGTGCTGCTCTGGCAACACGTCGTGGGCATCCCGCTGCACTGGATGGTGTTGCCGATGTCGGTCATCGTGCTGCTGGCTGTCGGCGCGGATTACAACCTGCTGCTGGTCTCGCGGGTGAAAGAAGAGATCCATGCGGGTTTGAAGACCGGCATCATCCGCGCCATGGTCGGTACCGGGGCCGTGGTCACCGCCGCCGGGCTGGTCTTTGCCTTCACCATGGCGTCGATGGCGGTCAGCAACCTGATCATCATCGGTCAGGTCGGCACCACCATCGGCCTCGGCTTGCTGTTCGACACCCTCGTCGTGCGCAGTTTGATGACCCCTTCGATTGCCACCCTGCTCGGCCGCTGGTTCTGGTGGCCGCAGCGAGTCCGCCAACGCCCGGTCCCGCAACCCTGGCCGAAGGCTATCCAGCGGAACCCTGAGGAGGCGCTGGCCTGATGAAGGGAAACAGATTGTCTACCAACCTGATTCGTTGTGCCGTCGCAGCTGTCGCGATGGCTGCGACAGTGGGAGCGGTTCCGGTGGTCGCGTCGGCCGACGCGACCGACGACTACCCCATTCCCAACCGCATCCTGAAGACGCCCTGTACGGCGGAGCAGATCATGGCCGCCGCGCGTGATGTCGAACCGGTGTACTACGAGCGCTACATGATCGACTACAACAACAAGCCCGCAGCCGATCAGCAAGGCGCCCAGGACCGGATCCACTGGTTCTTCTCGTTGGACTACGCCGGACGGCGGCAGTACTCCGAAGACACGGCCACCAACGCCTTTTACGAGAACATGTCCTGGCGGTGGCCGAACTGGGCCAAGTTGTTCTTCAACAACAAAGGCGTGGCCGCCCGTACCACCGACGTCTGCATGAACTACCCGGCCGACGACATGTCGGTATGGAACTGGACCTGATTTCCGGAGCAGGTCAACAATTTCCGCGGGCGAAAATTGTTGACCGTGTTGCGGTCCTGTGGAATCGCTGAATTCGCCCTGAGGCGACTCGAGTACGGTTCCACAGGCCAAACCCGGCACGTGGTCACGGCAAACGATTTACAGTTCCGATCGTGTCCGAGACGGTTGAGCACGTCGATGACGCGCGGCGCGCAGTCGTCGACTATCTGGCGCGGCTCGGTGCCGCGATGCTGGCGGCTGATTATTCGGTCGCCTTCGTGCGGCAGGTGCTCACCGACTGCAGCGGCCACTATCACGTCGAACCTCGATTTCTGATCCTGCCCAACTACATTCAAGTCGGCGAATCCTGCCACAGTCACATCGAACATGTCAGTGGTGATCTGCGCTACGACCAGGCGTTCCACCTCGGCGCCCTGGTACGGCGCACCCACCGCAACGCCGTCTCCGCCGAAGCCGGGTCGGCCGAGCTCACCCGAATTCTGGCGCTACCCCGTCCACTTCCGTGGTGGGTCAACATGATCGGGTACGCCGTGCAGAGCGCGGCATACGGGCTGATTCTGCAGCCGACGCCCGTCGCACTGGTAGCGGCCACCGGGTTCGGTCTGCTCGTCGGGGCGCTCGACATCATCGGGCGCTTCAATGCCGGGTTTCTCCGGCTGCTGCCGTTCATCAGCGCATTCGTCGTCACCTTCGCAGCGTTCAGCTTGGGACGGTGGCTGCACATGGGGCAGGACAGCCTGCGGGTTCTCATTCCGCCGCTGACGCTGTTCCTGCCAGGTGTTGGGATCACGCTGGCCGTGCTGGAGGCGTCCACCGGCGAAGTGGTCTCAGCGGCGGCTCGCCTGACCCAAGGCTTCACCCGCCTGGCTCAGCTCGCGCTGGGCATCGTGCTGGGTATCCAAGCCCTCGGTATCACGCAGTGGGAATTGACCGATGTGCCGCGAAACCTGCTCGGTCCGTGGGCGCCATGGCTCGGGGTCGCGGTGTACGGCGTGGGAATCATGCTGTATCACGGGCCGCCCCGACGATTTCTGCCCTGGCTTCTGCTCATCCTGTACGTCAGCTACGCCGCCCAGTTCGGCACTGCGCAGCTCTTCGGCGCATACACCAGTGGATTCGGCGGTGGCATGGCGCTCATGTTCTGCACCTTGGCGCTGGGCGAGTTGCGCACCACGCCGTCCTCACGCGTCCTGCTGGCTCCCGGTTTCTGGCTCATGGTGCCCAGTTCCATCGGACTAGTGGGTATCACCGAGATCGTCGGCGGCGACGGGGACAGCACCAACGCGATCATCCTGATGTTGGTATCGATGGTGTCGATCTCGCTGGGATTCCAGGCCGGACGCGCGTTGTGGGAACTCGTGCCGACGCGGATCCGCGTGCGCGACGATGCCGAATATTGACGAGTCGCACACAGAAGGGCCCTGACATGGAACGAACTGCCCAAGCGTGGCTGGAATCAGGTGGTCACTTCGAATGGGTCCCGACCGAACCGATGCGGCACACCGACACGCTGAATATCTTCCACGCCGAGTTCGGCGATCCCGAGGCGCCGACACTACTGATGGTGCACGGGTTTCCGACCAGCAGCATCGATTGGCAGGACGTGGTGGGGGACCTCAGCGCCGACTATCGCGTGTGCGTCCTCGACCTGCCCGGCTTTGGCTTTTCGGACAAGCCCAAAGGCGAGAGCTACACCCTGCAGCGCGACAGTGAGCTGCTCGGCTACTACCTGGTCGACGTCCTCGGTGCGCACGAGGGCGCTGTCGTCGCCCACGATCGCGGCGACAGTGTTGCGCTTGCGTTCGCCCGCCGCTGCAGCACCGGCCAGACGCCGTTCGCCGTGTCCAACCTCGTCCTCAGTAATGGCAACATCTTTCTGCCCTTGTCGAATCTGAACGAGTTCCAGCGCCTCGTCCTGCATCCGGAGTCGGCTCCCGCGACCATCGCGGCCATCACGCCCCAGCTTCTCGCGGCCGGCTTGGGACAGACGACGTTCACGCCGCGGCGGGCACTCGACGATCCGGCGATCGCCGCCCTGGCAGAGACCTTCGCCGTCAACGACGGCATCGGCGTCATTCACGACACCATCCAGTATCTGGTGGAACGTTCCGAGCATGAGCGTGACTGGCTACAGGCGCTGGCTGCCATGTCGGTGAAAACCACTGTGGTGTGGGGGTTGTACGACGAGATATCGCCCCTTCGGGTCGCGGCATACGTCTGGAACAACTACCTCGCGACCAAACCGGGGGACAACGAGTTCTGGCTACTGCCGGGCGCCAATCACTACCTGCAGAATGACCAGCCTGCGCAATTCGTGCATGTCCTCAAAGCGACTCTGTCGAACAGCTCGCCCGTCGCACCGGGTGCGGTGAGCGCCGATCCGGGGGCGCCGGTGTTCCTCGACCGGTCACGGCCGCAAATGCCCACGGCACAGGACATGCTCGCCGGACCCTAGATTCGCGCCTCCGGCGTACCGATGACCGGACGGTCCTGTGCGCGTCCGCCGCTTAGGTCATAGCATCAGCCTGCATGCGGCACGCTTTTCGAGCGCAGCTCGATGCCCTCCACGGTGGGATCGCGAATCTGTGCGATCAGGCCGGATCCGCCATGGACCACGCCACCGAAGCGCTGTTGCAGGCTGACTTGCAGATCGCCGAAGATGTCATCGACCGCTACAACGACATCTCTTACCTGTGCACCACGCTCGAATCGGATGCGCTGGTGATCCTGGCTCGGCAAGCCCCCGTGGCCGGGGACCTTCGAGCGGTGGTGAGCTCGCTCAAAGATGTGGCCGACGTGCAGCGGATGGGTGCCCTGGCGACGCATGTCGCGCGGATCAGTCGGCGCCGCCATCCCGCGGTCGCCGTACCCGGCGAGGTTGCCGACTATTTCGGCGAGATGGGCCGCATCGCCGTGAGGCTCAGCGAGGACACGAAAAACGTTGTGCTGTCCCGCGATCCAGACCAAGCCGCGCAGTTGAACGTCGACGACGAAGCGATGGACGCGCTGCACCGGGAACTGTTCGCGCAGGTGATGAACCCCGGCTGGTCACACGGCACCATCACAGCCGTCGACGTCACGTTGTTGAGCCGCTACTACGAACGCTTCGCCGACCACGCTGTCGATGTCGCCAACCGGGTCATCTACCAGACGACGGGAAAGCAGCAGCGCTGAGCGCGGCACAGGGTGCTCTCAGCGCGGCAGCTGATCGAGCCAACCCGAATTTCCGTCGACGGCCTTCTCGTCGATGACGACAAGCGGCACACCGGGATCGGGGAACTGGCTCAGCAGCGCATGGTTGTTCGTGGCGATGATATGCGCGTCGTAGGGGATGGGCAGGCCCAGCCGGATCATGTCCTGTGCGGACTGCGGCGCGCCGACACGATCGGCGAGGCCGGCGAGTTGATCGTTGCTGAGATCTGACGGGCCCTTTTCTTTCGGCTGCTGATCAGCGGAATAGATCTGCTCGATGAAGCGCCACGTGGTGTCGCTGGATTGCGAGTGGTCGGCGACAAGGTACGCCGCGTAGATCGCCCGGCTGTCGTAAGTCCCACTGGCCGAGTACTTTTCGAGAAAATTGACGAAGCGGATGTTGACGTGGAGCTTGCCGGCCTCGATGCGCCGGCCGATCTCGGCACCCTGGTCTCGCACCATTTTCCCGCTGAACGGGCACAGTGGGTCGAGATAGAGCTCGATCTGGCCCGGCGCCGCTGGATCACCGAGCGAGATGACATCGCCGGCGGCCGACGCGTCGGCCGCGTATGCGCTCCCGGCGCTGGGACCCCACATCACCAGTGACGCTGCGAGCAGACCCATCAACGCGATGTGAATCGATCGAAATGTCGGCAGCTTCCTCGAGCCCGCCCCGGTCTGGCTCACATTCATGATCACCATCATGGCCCAGATGCGCGTGGCAGCATGTGGCTGTGCGTTCGAGCGATCGACGGTTGATGCCGGGGCCGGCGGAATGACGACGTTCTTGCTCATCCCGGGCGGTGGTGCGGACCCGTCTTGCTGGCGGTTCGTGGTGGCCGAGTTGGCCGACCGTGGGCACCGTGGAATCGCGGTTGACCTGCCTTGTGAGGACGATGCGGCGAACCTGCACACCTATGTGGAGGCCGTGGCTGCCCAACATGCCCAGCAGCGTGACGACCACGAGCGGCCGGTTGTCGTTGCTCACTCGTTCGGTGGCTTCACCGGAGCCCTCGCCTGTACGCAGGTCGATGCGTCCGCCCTGGTCTACGTCTCGGCCATGATCCCGCGTCCGGGGGAACGTCCCGACGATTGGTGGGCGGCGACCGGGTGGAAGAACGCGCAGCGGGCCGCAGCCATATCGGGCGGGTATGACCCCGACGACACGAACGCTGTGTTCTACAACGGCGTCGATGCCGCGGTGATCGCAGACGAGGTCGAGCGTGGGCAGTCAGAAGCGCCGTCGATGTTCCCGTGGCCCGCAGCAGAGCTTCCGCAGCTACCCACCCGGTTCGTGCTGTTCAGGGATGACCGCTTGTTCCCCGAGCGGTTCATGCGTCGCGTAGTGGCCGAACGACTCGGCGTCGAACCTGACGTCATCCCCGGCGGGCACATGGCGATGCTGTCGCATCCGGTGGAGCTCGTGGACCGACTCGTCTCGGCGGCCGAAGCCTGAACCAGTGCGAAGGACGATGTAACGCCGGGCAACCCTGCCACCGATACGCGAATGTGACTGCTCGCACGGCTGTAGCGAACCAGCCCTCCAAGTCCGGGGTGGCACGTTGCTGGAGGTGACGACGCCGTCTGTCGCGCCGCGTCGACGAGGTCGCCCACCGACAGCTACGGCAGCAGGGACCCGGGGCCGGATTCTGCGGGCGGCCCGCGAAGTGTTCAGCGAGTGCGGCTACGAGGCCGCGACGTTCCAGACCATCGCGCGCCGCGCCGGCCTGACCCGACCAGCCGTTTGTCATCATTACGCAGGCAAGTCGCAGCTGTACAGCGCAGTGGTCGAGCAGACGATTGCCGCGGTGATCAGTCCCGCCGTCCTCAAGGCGCAGCATCAGCCGACCTTGTTGACCAAGCTGTCGACCTTCTTCGCGTCGGTCATGAGCGCCGAGTCCGCTGCTGCCGCATTTCTGGTGACGACGGTGTTCGAGTCACGTCGGCACCCCGAGTTCGCCGACTCCACGCCCGATGCGTTGCAGGCTTCGCGGGAGTTCGTCGCGTGGGTGCTTGACGACGCCGTGAGTCGTGGCGAGGTGGTCGTCAACACCGACGTCGCCGAGACGGTGGAAATGTTGCTCGCGGCCATGTGGGGGATGGGCTTCTACGTCGGCTACGTCAGCGTCGGCGGCCCACTCGGCGACATGGTCGACCAGTTCGAGCTGCTGATGGCCAACAAACTCTGGCAGCTGAGCGGCGCAGTGGCTGATCAGGCGTAGTCGAGTCAGTCCTCGGGCTGATGTCTGTCGCGTCCTACTCTTGCCGGTCGATGATTTCCCGCAGTTCGGAGTTGTCGTCTTCGAGATCGAGGATGCGGGCAATGCCGGCGATGTTGACACCGGCGGCCACCAATGTCGTGATGCGCCGGATGCGGGTGAGGTCATCCGCGCTGTATCGGCGGGTGCCTCCTTCGGTGCGGCTCGGGGACAGCAGTCCGTGGCGTTCCCACAGCCGTAGCGATTGGGTGGGGACGCCGGACAGCTCGGCGGCCACGGAGATGCCGTAAACGCCGTGGTCGGGGGCGGGTGTGCCGCGGTGACGGTGAGGGTTGGCGCCTGCCGATCCGGTGCTTGCGGCGTCCGGGAAATCTTGGGGCGGCAATCTACTTGCCTCTCATCTATCGTGGTGCTATATAGAAACTTGTGCTGACTGACACAGATTATCAGTCAGCTTCCATTCAGAACAGGAAAGGATATGTGGAGGTGGCCACCATGCTGATGCGTACTGATCCGTTCCGGGACCTGGACCGCTTCGCCCAGCAGGTGCTCGGCACGGCAGCGCGCCCGGCGATCATGCCGATGGACGCCTGGCGTGATGGTGAAGAGTTCATCGTCGAGTTCGATCTACCCGGCATCGCGGAGGACTCGCTGGATCTGGACATCGAGCACAATGTGGTGACGGTGCGTGCGGAGCGGGCACCGGTAGATCCTGACCGGGAGATGCTCGCCACGGAACGGCCCAGGGGAGTGTTCTCACGCCAGTTGGTGCTCGGAGACAACCTGGATACCGCCAAGATCGCCGCGAAGTATCACGACGGGGTGCTGCAGCTACGAATCCCGGTGGCGGACAAGGCGAAACCCCGCAAGATCGCCGTCGACCGACCCCGCGAGAACGTGATCGTGGATGCGGATTCCTCGTCGCCCAGAGAATCCATCAATGCCTGACCGGCCGCGCACGCGGCAATAGATGTCGCGGTGCGCGGCGCCCCGGGGAGCTGGACGGTCCGGACTCCTTCAGGCCCAGCGCCCCGGCACACTCGCTGAGTAGACACCCGCATCGGGAGGGGGTGAGACCACCACGATGTAGCGAGATGAGGGGGTGGCGGCGACAGCGCCGCCCCCTCCCCCACCACGGTGCACTATCGGAAAGGCTGTGAAGCGAAACGTGCTGGGTAACTTACATTCTGATATGAAATGAACCTTGCATCATCGAAGGTATCTAGGATGGAATCATGGCTGGGGCTGGTGACGGCACGTGCATTTCCGGGGTTGAAGCCTCCGGAACTACAGGTATTGCACAGGTCGACATGATCGAGGCCGCTAAAGAGGACTTCGCCGAACAGACACCGTCCTCGATGGGATGGTTCCGCTTCTATTTCGATGAACAGCGATGGGAGTGGTCAGAGCAGGTTGCCCGCTTGCACGGCTACCAACCTGGCACGGTGGTGCCGACGACCGAACTGGTGTTGTCGCACAAGCACCCCGACGACCGGGAACAGGTCGCCGACACCATCGAAGCCATCATGAGCACCCGCGGCGCACTCAGCAGCAGACACCGCATCATCGACACCGCCGGTGCCGTGCATTGGGTGATGGTGATCGGAGATCAGTTCTTCAACGAGCACGGCAGGGTGATCGGCACGCACGGTTTCTATGTCGACGTGACCCCGGCCGAGCGCCAGCGCCTGGACGCCGAACGTCGGAGGCAGGACCTTGTCACGGCACGAGTAGCCGAGATCGCCACCAATCGGGCCAGTATCGAGCAGGTCAAGGGCATGTTGATGCTCATCTACAACGTCGACGAGGACGTCGCGTTCGACGTGCTGAAGTGGCTGTCGCAGGAACATAACGTCAAGCTGCGCGTCCTCGCCCAGCAGCTGCGCCACGATCTGCGGGAAAAGGCCCGGGAAACCGTCGACCAATCAACCTATGACCACGTGCTGCTGACGGTGCCTCAACGTCTCGCCGAGAACCCTGACGCAGGGGCCTGAGACCAGACCTGTTCAGTCGGCGCTTTCTCGCTCTTCCAGGCCCACTGCCGCCCGTAGTTCCTTCGCGTCGCCCTCGGCGTCAGGGTCGTCGCGCAGATGCTGCATGAGGTCGGCGAGCGCTTCGGCGATGGCATTCAGTTTCTGCTGAAGCGCGTCGTCGGCGCGGCGCTGGGTGTTCTGCAGCAGAGCCACCAACAAGAACGTGATGATGGTGGTGACCGTGTTGATGATCAGCTGCCACGTGTCAAGCTGCAGAAACGCAAACGTCGGCGCCCAAATGACCACGAGGAGCACACAACCCAGGAAGAACCAGGCTCGGGACACGAATGAACTCGCGCCGGTGGCGAACCTGTCGAACAGCGACAGACCCGATTTGCTGTTCGACGGCATGACATCCTTTTCATCGTCCGAGCGCTTCTCGTTGCGCTCGGCCGAATTCTCGACCGCCACCATGTCCGATCCTTCCGCCCACAATCCGACGAACGCTGTGCCGCGCTGGTGGCCGTGATTTCCCCACATGTGGCGGAATAAACCTGTGGATGGGTGTCCGCAGACGGCAGCGGCGTGGCGATAGCATCGACCAATGAATCGACCGATTGTCGGAGAGTCTCTGCGGGCCGAGAAGCTGATCGAGGCCCAGGACATGGCAGCCAAGCTGTTCGCGGAAATCAACGACCGGCGCTTGGTCCGTGCCGGTGTCGGTGAGCGCGCACTCTCTGACGAGATTCACGACTTGGCGGCCACCATGTTCGGCGTTACAAGGCACTGGCACAAGCGCATTGTCCGATCGGGGATCAACACATTGGAGACGTTCCGGGGTAACCCGCCCGATCGGCAGCTGTCGGAAGATGACGTCGTCTTCCTCGATTTCGGACCCATATTCGAGGAATGGGAAGCCGATTTCGGCCGAACGTATGTGTTGGGCGACGACCCCCGCAAACTGGAACTGCTCGATCGCTTACCGGAGGTCTGGCTGGCCGGGCGTGAGTTCTTTCGCAGCGAGCCGGAGGTCACCGGGGAGCAGCTGTACGACTTCGTCGTCACGACCAGCCGCGAGGTTGGATGGGACTTCGGCGGGATCATCGCCGGGCACCTGGTCGGTGAGTTTCCGCACGACAAGATCGACGGCGAGGACATCGAGTCCTACGTCGCGCCCGGATCGACCCGGCCGATGCGGCGAAAAGATCGCGCCGGCAACGATTGTCACTGGATCCTCGAAGTGCACCTCATCGATCGTGACCGCGGATTCGGCGGCTTCTACGAAGAGCTTCTCGACCTGCCGTGACCTGGCGGGCGTGAGAATTGATGATGACGAGCACTCCTGGCGACCCTGCGGGCGTAGAGATCCCGTTGGTGACGGCACTGGTCGATCGGCACTACGGTATGGGAGTCCACGAGCTGGCCTTCCTCGGCGGGGAGATCGACCGCAACTACCGGTTGTCGACGACCGACGGTGCGACCTATCTGGCCAGGCTCCAACTGCCCGTGCACGACACCACCGAATTGCAGTGGCAGGAAGCCATTTTGATGCACCTGGTCGGCAAAGACATCGGTGCCGCCGTGCCTACCATCGTGCGCGCGACCGACGGCAGCCTGCACGTGCCGTTCGAGTCGGGCTCCGAGCACGGCGTGCTGCGGGTGCTCAACTGGGTCAGTGGGACTGAGCTCAACAAGGTTGCGCACCATTCGCCGGCATTGCTGCACCAGCTGGGTGCCACTGCCGCTCGGGTAACTTTGGCCCTCGACGGTTTCACCGCGCCGAATTTCCCCGCCACACACCACTGGGATGTCACGCGCTCTGGCGAAGCGATCCATGAATGCCTGGCTGCGAGTCCCGAACTGGTCGACAGCCACGGTGCCACCACGGTGCTCGGCTGGTTCGCCGAGATCGAGCCTGTGCTGCGCGACATGCCGCGGGTGATGGTGCACCAGGATCTCAACGACAACAACGTCTTGGTCGAACTGCGTGATGGTGTGCAGGTGATCTCCGGCGTGCTCGATTTCAACGATGCACTGTGCGGCCCGCGGGTCGCCGAGCCCGCGATCGCCGGCGCGTATGCGATGCTGCGCAAGGATGATCCACTGCAGGCGCTCGGTCATGTGGTCGCCGGCTACCACGCCGTCACCCCATTGGCGCCGACGGAAATCGACGTCATCTATCCGCTGGCGGCGGCGAGATTGTGTGTGCAGGTGTTGACCTGGACAGTGCGGGGCCGCACCAACCCGACCGCGTACGGCAGCATGCGGATGCGCCACACCTTGCCGACCCTCGAGCGCCTGCTGGCCATCGATCCTGAAACGGCCGGTGCGCACCTGCACGCACTGTGCGACGCCGAACCACAGAGAGAGCCGAAATGAGTTCGCAGCCAATGCATATGGCCAATGCTTACGACGGCGCCGGCGCAGATGAGCTCGACCCGGAAAGCCGAGCTCTCGCCGCGCGCCGGGATGCGGTGCTGGCGCCGAGCTACCGCCTGTTCTATCGGCGCCCGGTTTCGCTGGTGCGCGGCTCCGGCGTCTGGCTCTACGACGCCGAGGGCAACCGGTATCTCGACGCCTACAACAATGTTCCGGTGATCGGGCACAGCCACCCGCATGTGCAGGAGCTGGTCAGTGCGCAGCTGGGAGTCCTCAACACCCACACGCGCTATCTCACCGAACCTCTGGTCGCCTACTCCGAACGGCTGCTGGCGCTGTTCCCCGCGGAGCTGTCGAAGGTGGTCTACACGTGCACCGGCAGCGAAGCCGTCGACCTCGCCCTGCGCACGGCACGCTATGAGACCGGGGCGCAGGGCATCATCTGTACCTCGCACGCCTATCACGGCTGCACGGCCGCCGCCGCGGAGATCTCGCCGAGTCTGGGACCCAACAACGAGATTCCTCCGCGCGTCGTGCGTGTCGAGGCCCCCGACTTCTATCGCGAATCGCCACTCGAGGCCGGTGAGCGTTTCGCGCAGCGGGTCCGAGAGGCCATCGCGGTGCTGACTGAACGCGGATTCGGGCTTGCCGGCATGATCGTCGATTCTGTGCTCTCCAGCGACGGCGTGCAGGCCGATCCTGCCGGGTTCCTCCGACCGGCAGGCGATGTGGTCCGTGCGGCCGGAGGCTTGTGGATCGCCGATGAAGTGCAGCCCGGGTTCGGCCGTCTGGGTGCAGGCTGGTGGGGCTTCACCCGCCACGAGTTGCGCCCCGACCTCGTGGTGCTCGGCAAGCCCATGGGCAACGGCATACCGATTGCCGCCGTGGTGGGGCGCGAGGACGTGATGGCTCGGTTCGGCCGAGATATCCGGTATTTCAACACCTTCGGTGGCAATCCGGTCAGCATCGCGGCCGCGACCGCGGTGCTCGACGTCATCGAGGGCGAGCAGTTGATCGACAACGCCCGTGTCGCCGGCGCGCAGTTGAAGGCGGGGTTGCAGGAGTTGGCGGGACGCCACCGCGTGCTGGGCGATGTCCGCGGTGCGGGACTGTTCGTCGCCGCCGAGATCGTCGGGGACCGCCACAGCCGGTCACCCGACGCCGACACCGCCGCGGTGGTGGTCAACGAGCTGCGCGAGCGCCGCATCCTGATCAGTGCGTCCGGTCGGGAGCAGAACGTTTTGAAGATCCGCCCGCCGTTGCCGTTCACCGTCGAGCACGCCGACCTGTTCGTCGCGGCCCTCGATGAGGTCCTGACGAGCGTGGCGCCCGCCTAGCGTGCGGCCAGCCAGAGCAAGCTGCCGAGCCCGGCGACGACGCAGTAGATCGCGAACGGCGTCAGGGTGCGCGTTTCGAAGTAGCGCGTCAGAAAGCGCACGGCGAGGTAGGCGCTGACAAACGAGGCGACGCTGCCCAGCAGCACCTGACCCCCGATGCCGCTGCCCTGCGGACCGAACAGCTCCGGGATCTTCAGCACCCCTGCCGCCAGGATCACAGGCGTCGCTAGCAGGAACGAGAACCGCGCAGCGTCCTCATGCGAGAGGCCGCGCATGAGGCCGGCCGCCATGGTGACACCCGAACGGCTGATACCCGGGAGCAGCGCCAAAGCCTGCGCCGACCCGATCATCACGCCGCGCGCCATCGGCATCTTGCTGATCCGCACATCGGCTTCGGTGAGCAGGCCGCCCCCTGCGGCCGCGCCGGGCCCGTCGATGACGGTTTGCGCGTCGGCGCGGCGTCGCAGTCGCTCAGCCCCGAAGAGGACGGCACCGTTGATGGCAAGGAACACCGCGGCGGGCACCGGCTTGCCGAGGGTGGTGCGGAACAGGTGATCGAGCGCCAGGCCGGCGATGCCCACGGGAATTGTCGCGGCGATGATCATCCACGCCAGCCGCTCGTTGGACTCGCTGATGCGCCGGTATCGGATGGATGTGACCAGGCCACGGACAATGGCGACCCAGTCCCGCCAGAAAAATACGAGCAACGCCAGCGCGGTCGCGACGTGCAACCCGACGATGAACGCCAGGTAGGGCGATTCGGGTGCGGACACGTCGAGGTCACGGCTCCACTGGCCGCCGACGAGTGCTGGGATCAGGATCGAGTGGCCGAGGCTGGACACCGGGAAGAGCTCAGTGACGCCCTGCAGTGCGCCGACGACGAGCGCCTCCAGATAACTGAGGTGTGCAGACACGCAGATTCCCTTCGGTCGACGCCTCGCCGGCGCTCGACGGTGGGGCCATCCCAGGCGCTGAGTTGATATCGGTGCGATCGGTGACCACAACCCGAACCACCGTAGGTGGCCCTCCCTGAGCTCTTGCTGAAGGGAACCGGTGAACTGTCTGGACGTCGGATTGCTACCGATCAGACGGTTGTGGTGACACCGACGTAGGACAACACGACATCGGATTCATCGGTCTTGCGTGTCAACGTCGCGTACGAGCGGATGAACGACTGGCCCACGCAACCGTCGATCTTGACATGAAAGTTGCTGATCATGATCCAGGGTCTGGCGCTCTTGAATTCCTTCTTGTCGACAGGCACCACGATGATGATGCCGGGTTTGAGGCCCACCGTGATGACACCGTTGACCGGTGTGCCGATCACGGGCACCACCGTCGTCGGAAGTGCACCAACGGGACCGGAGAGCCCGACCGACGGGGTGAGCCCGGCGCTGCCGGCCATCGTCACACCGTTCGAGGTGCTCATGTCGACGCCGCATCCGATCTCGTAGCCGACCTCCAACAATCCTTGAGGGTCGCCGGGGCCGGCCAACGTTCCGGTGAATGTGCCGTTGGCGAGATATTCACGCGATGAGACGGCAGTCGTCAACGGAGGCACCGGAACCTGAGCCTCGTCCATGGCTCCGAGCGTCAGGAACCAGCCGTCCGGAGTGCGGACGCTGACTGTCTCGCCGGATGTCACCTTTCCGTCCGTGGCGGGGGCTGCGACCGGTGGCGGCGTGGCGGGATCAGGATCGGCCTCTGCAGGAGGTGCGATGGTCGCGGCGAGGGCAATGCACACGACGAAAGCCGCGACGCGGCGGAAACCCATGGCCGATGGATTCACGGCCGATACGCTAAACCCGCGGTGATCCACCGGTGACCGACGCTCGACACACAGATCAGAGTCGTTACGGCGTCGTGACGGCAATGGGACATGACCCTGATGGGTCGTCGGCGCAACCCGTATGCGCAATCCGTAGGTGCGCCCTATCGTGGAGTGGAACGCCTGGTCGGGCGGGTCATTGAAGGAGAGGCGATGGACGGTCGCAGGTGGGCGCTCGCACTGCTGGCAGCTGGTGCCCTGGCCGTCACGACGGGCAGCGGCCTTGCGCATGCGCAGCCCGACCCCACAGCGCCGACGATCCCGTCGATCATCGATCAATTGGTCACGTCGAGTCCTGCGTTGGACGTCGATCCGAGCGACCAGGGCGGGCGGTCGAAGTTCTCGGACGACGTCGGAATGGTCTGCCAGAACCTCACAGTCCGCTGCCGTTGAGCGATGCTGTGCAGTTGACTGGCAATCGGCAATCGGCGTCGCCAATGTGAATCCTCTGCGAAATGACGGCCGATTTTTCGCAGACAGTTCACGCTCGCGACTGGATCCGACCCGTTAGCTGTGCGGTTCACGCGAGCATGAGGCTCAGAACACCGACCAGCGGGCCAGTCGGGCGAATTCCTCGATGGCGGCGACGCCACCGGCCGAGTTGCCGGCGGGGTCCAAGGGCGGACTCCATACGCAGATGACGCCGCGCCCGGGCATGACGGCCAGCACACCACCACCGATGCCGCTCTTGGCGGGCAGGCCGATCCGGTAGGCGATGTCGCCAGCCGCGCCGTACATGCCCGAGGTCAACAGGACCGCATTCACCCGACGGATGCTGTCTTCGTCGAGAACGCAGGCGGCGTCATTGCGGTCAGCGAGGAAGAGGGCGGCCCTGGCGAGTGCTCGCACATCAGCCGTGATCGCGCATTGTGCGAAGTACTGGCGCAATACTTCGTCGATGGGATTGTGCAGATGGCCGTGCTCGGCCAGCACATGGGCGATCGCCGAATTGCGGTGCCCCGTCAGGTACTCCGAACTTGCCGTGCGTGCGTCGGACTCGAAAAGGGCGCTGGCGTCGGCGTTTCGGAGCAACTCGATGGTGGCCGCGGTGGCATCGCCGGCGTGGGTGATGAGCCGGTCGGTGACGACGATGGCCCCGGAGTTGACGAAAGGGTTGGCGGGCTTGCCATGGCTGCGCTCCAGGTCGGCGACGGAGCCGTAGCCGGCATTGGTCGGCCCCCAGCCGATGTCCTGCCATGCGTCCCGGTCGTATCCGAGCAGCGCGCAGAGGGCGAACAACTTCGACAGGCTCTGGATTGAGAACAGCTCTGCGCTGTCGCCCGTGTGCACCAGCGTGCCGTCCACGCCTGCGACGGCCATCGCGAACTTGGTGGCGGGCACATCAGCCAGGGCCGGGATCTGTGTGCTCACCAGTCCATCGCAGGCGGCCTGCCTGCCGCGCTCGGCCGCGGCGTGCAGGTGCTCGAGGTTCGACTCGGTGCGAGAGGGTGGGTGAGTGCACGCGGCCACAGCGGTCCTCCTGTCGCGCTTGCGATGTCGCAGCCTAGTTCAAAGGTCAGGTGATTAGTTCTTTGTGGCGCAACTGGTTAACAGCATGTCACGTTCCCGAGATTTGGTCTATAGGTCTTGTTTTTAGTTCTTTTAGATCGTACGCTCGCGTCACCTGTAACGAACGTCACGTTGCACCGGGTAGGTATCAGGAAAGGAAGGCTTGCCCATGGCCGTTGAATCAACACCCGCGGCACCGCCCGCGACCGGCTCGGACGGGAGTCGTGCGACCCTCAAGCGTGGAGCGATCGGCCTGGTCGGCGTGGTATTCATGGTGGTGGCATTCTCCGCGCCCATCACGGCGATGACCGGAAACCTGCCTGTGGCAGTGGGTTTCGGTAACGGTCTAGGCGCCCCGGGCGGGTTCGTCATCGCGACGGTGGTCCTCACCATCTTCAGCGTCGGATTCATCGCGCTGGCCCGGCACATCACCGCCGCCGGCGCGTTCTACACATTCGTCTCGCGCGGATGGTCGAAGATCCCGGGTCTGGCAGCCGGCGTGATGTCGATGTTCACTTACATGACGATGGAAGCCGGCCTGATCGGTATCTTCTCGGCGTTCACCAACCAGGCATTCAGCCAGCAGCTCGGGATCAACCTGCCGTGGGAGGTCTACGCGGCGGTGTGCCTCGTGGTGATCGCGGTGCTGTCGCATTTCGACATCTCGGTCGCCGCCAAGGTGCTCGGCGTGGTGCTGGTCTGCGAGATCGGCATGCTCAGCATCAGCGCCATCGCGTCGCTCATCCACCACCCGCACGGGATGAGCTTCACGTCGCTGAGCCCGGTGTCGGCGCTGTCCACCAACGGCGTGGCAGGTGGCGTCGTCGGATTGGGCCTGCTGATGGCGTTCTGGTCCTGGGTCGGTTTCGAGTCCACCGCGATCTACGGCGAGGAGTCCAAGGACCCCAAGAGCATCGTGCCGCGGGCCACGATGATCGCGGTCATCGGCATCGGCGCGTTCTACACCTTCATCTCCTGGGGCGTCATCGTCGGCAATGGTCCGGACAAGGCCGTGGAACTGGCCTCGAGCTCCGATCCCTTCCAATTGCTCTACAGCCCTGCCCGGGAGTATCTCGGTGAGTGGGGTGTGACCGCCTTCGAGTGGCTGGTGCTGGGCGGCTCGTTCGCATGTGCGCTGGCCATCCACAACTCAGCGGCCCGCTACCTGTTCGCGTTCGGTCGCGACGGCCTGCTGTGGCGCCGGCTGGGTGGAGCACATCACCGGCACGCCTCGCCGTGGGTGGCGTCATTGACCCAGAGTGTGTTCGCTGCCGTACTGCTGATCATCTGCGCGGTATCGGACAGCGATCCTTACGCTGTGTTGTTCGTACTCGTCGCGATCCTGGCCACGCTGTGTCTGCTGATCGTGCAGACGATGTCCTCGATCTCGACGATCGTGTACTTCCACGTCAAGAAGGAGCATCCCGAGACTGCGCACTGGTGGCGCACGCTGGTGGCGCCGGCCGTGGGCGGGTTTGGCATGTTGTACGTGATCTACCTGATGGCCTCCAACATGACGGCTGCTGCCGGAAGTGCTTCTGACACATTATTTTTCAAATTGATCCCGTGGATAGTCGGTCTTTTGTTCCTCGGGTCGATGGCCGTCGCGGCCGTGTGGCGCAAAACCAACCCACGCCGCTACGCCCGTATCGGTAGCACCGTGTTCGACGACCGACCCGACGAACTGCTGGCGGCGGATCGGGCATGACCGATTGGTCGACGATGCGGGTGCTGGTCACCGGCGGCAGCCGGGGCATAGGGTTCGGGATCGCCCAGGGATTCCTGCGCGCTGGAGCTGCGGTCGCGATCAGCGGCCGCAGCCCGGACGTGCTGGAAGCCGCCACGTACCGGCTCGGCGAGCGGGTTCATGGCGTGTTGGCCGACATTGCCGACCCGCAGGCGTGCATACCGCAGCATCGACTCGGCTCACCTGACGATATCGCCGCGGCAGCAATGTTTTTCGCCAGCGAAGAGGCGTCGTTCATCACCGGTCAGACCTTCGTGGTCGACGGCGGCCAGACGCTGCCGGAACTGCCTGCGTCGCTGTAGCACCTCGTGCTCAGCGTTTGAGCCAGGACTCGATGGTGTGTCGGGTGTCGTTGATATGGGCTTCCATCCGCTCGGCGGCCAGTTCCGGTTCGCGGTTCTCGATCGCTTCCAGGATGGACTCGTGGAAGTCGTTGGCATTGGGCTCGAGCCGGCCGAAGATCGCGCCCACCGGCAGCCACATCCGTCGCCGCGCGTCGGCCACCGCATCGAGCAGGCGCTCGTTCTGCGCGGCTTGTGCGATGCCCATGTGAAACGCGGTGTCGAGGGTTTGGAATTCGGTGGTGTGCTGGCCGGATTGATCGTTGAGCGCGGTGTCGAGTGCGGCGTCCATGCTGGTCAAAAGCTTGTGCAGGTCGGTCAGGTCGACGCTGCGGCGCCGTTCGGCCGCCAACCGCGTCGCTCCGGTTTCGACGATGATTCGGTAGTCGAACGCGTCGCGGATGGCCCGCTTGTTGGCGCGCATCTCGCGGCGCATCTGTGCGGCGTCGTATTCCGGAGCCTGCACGGTGAACCCGCCGCCGCGCCCTCGTCGGACCGCGATGAGTCCCTCGCGTTCCAGCACTGCCACCGCGGCTCGCACCGTCGTGCGCGATACATCGAGCATCTCGGACAGCTCGCGTTCGGTCGGCATCCGGTCACCGGGGCGGAACTGGCCCAACTCCAGGGCGCGTCGCATCTGGTCGACCACCAGTTCGTGCGCCGGGATCTGACGCACGGGACTCAGTGCGGCTTTGCTCGACGGTGACACCATGGCTACCCCTTTTCGCTTGCTCGAAGGGTAACTCATCTGACTGTCAAATCAGGTAAGGCCTGGGCCTTTGGACTAAATCGGCGTAAAAGAACTAAAAACTTGACCAATAGGTCTTTATGCGTGAGACTCGGTGTCAGTAGGTGATCGGCATCACGAACGAAAGGATCAAGCGGTGGGAGACAAGGTCATCGTGACGGGAGGGGCCGGCGTCATCGGTCAGGCGATCTGTCGCCGCCTGCTCCAGAGCAACTACGTCCCAGTGGCGGCGGATGTGAAGCCGGCTGTCGATGCGCTCGATCTTGCCGAGGCCCGCATGGTCGGCGCCCAGACAGTGGCCATGGACGTCACCGATCCCGAGAGCATCGACTCGGCGCTGGCGTCGGTGGTTGCGGACGGTGAGACCGTGTACGGGTTGGTCAACTGTGCTGGGGTCCTGCGTGATTCGTTCCTGGGTGAGCTTGACGAAGCCAAGCTGGAGGTGATGTTCCAGGTGAACATCGCCGGCATGGCGCGCGTCACCGACGCGGTCGCGCCTTTGCTGACCGAGGGCAGCGCCATTGTGAACATCGGGAGCCTGACCGGCCACTTCGGGCGGTTCCGCGGGGCATCGGTGTACGGGGCGACCAAGGCGGGTATCGCGGCCTACACGCGCTACGTCGCCGAAGAACTCGCCGAGCGTGGCATCCGGGTGAACAACGTGGCGCCTGGTGTTATCCGCGCGCCGATGAGCCCGTCCATGGCGCGGGTATCCGGCGGTGAGGAAGTCAGCGCGAGTTACGCCATGCTCAAGCGCATCGGTGAGCCCGAAGAGGTCGCCGAGGCCGTCGAATTCCTGCTCTCGCCGCGTGCCTCGTTCATCACCGCGCAGACGTTGCTGGTCGACGGTGGTGTCGTCGCATGGTGAGTGCCGAACAGCTCGAGACCGCGCCTGAGGCAGTCGAGGCGGCCAACGCCGAATCGTTCCGCCGGCTCGATGCCGCCGACCCTTGGGTGGTCGACGTGCGACCGGCCCGCGAGGTCTTGCCCGGCTACCGCGACAACATGGTGCTGACCTCCGGTGCCCCTATGTCGTGGGACGACTACAGCGGAGGTCAGCGCGAGGCGCTCATCGGTGGCGCGCTGTTCGAAGGTCTGGCGGCTGACCGCGACGAGGCGATCGCCCGTTTCGCTTCCGGGGAGATCGAGGTGGGCGCCTGCCACGACTACGCCGCCGTCGGCTCATTGGCCGGCATCTACACCGCGTCGATGCCGGTGTTCGTCGTCGAGAACCGCGCCCACGGCAACCGTGGGTACTGCAACTTCTATGAGGGCAAGGAGCACCGGCGTCTCAACTACGGCTGCTACGACGCCGGGGTGCATGAACGGTTGCTGCACGTCAACAACGTGTTGGCACCCGTGGTCGGGGAGGCCATCCGCCGCCGCGGCGGTATCGCGCTCAAGCCGCTGATCGCCCGGGCGCTGCGGATGGGCGACGAGGTGCACAGCCGCAACGCCGCCGCGTCGATCCTGTTCAACCGCGAGATCCTGCCCGCGATCCTGGACATGGTCGACGACCGCCTGCCCGGGGTGCGCGACACCATGCTGCATCTGGCCGAGAACGACTACTTCTTTCTGCGGTTGTCGATGGCGGCCGCCAAAGCCTCGGCGGACGCGATGGTGGTTCCCGGCTCGACCCTGGTCTCCGCAATGGCATTCTCCTGCCGCGGTTTTGCGATCAGGCTGGCGGGCCTCGGTGACACCTGGTTCGAGGGGCCACCACCGATCCATGAGGGCAAGCTGTTCGCCGGGCACACCGAGGACGAGATCACCTGGATGGGCGGCGAGTCGCCGATCACTGAAACCGTCGGGCTGGGCGGGTTTGCGCAGTCCTGTGCCTTGTCGCTGCAGGAGTATCAGGGCGGTTCGCCGGAAGCGATGATCGAGCGCAACCGCGAGATGTACGCCATCACGCACGGCGAGAACAGTGCCTACCGCATTCCACTGTTCGGCTTCCGCGGGACGCCAACGGGTATCGACGCCCGCAAAGTCCTGGAAACCGGCGTGCTGCCGGTGATGGATGTCGGGCTCGCCGGTCGCGACGGCGGCCAAATCGGCGCCGGCGTGATCCGCGCGCCTCGGGAGTGCTTCGCCGCCGCCATGGCCGAGCACCAGCGTCGGTACGGTTCCGTATGACCGACGCGCCCACTCGGACGGTGCCGCTGACCTTCAGCGGCAGGGATGCCTTGGTGACCGGCGCTGCCTCGGGGATCGGTGCGGCCATCGCCCGAACCCTGATGGGCGCCGGAGTCCGCACGGTGCGACTGGACGTGCGCACGCCCGATCCAGAACCGGGCTATCCCGACGAACTGCAGATCGGTGTCGGTGCGGACGTGCGTGACGAGGCACTAGCCCAGCGGCTCGCTGCGGTAGGTGTCGACGACGTCTCGTACCTGGTGAATTGCGCGGGCGTCATCGACAACACCGGATTCGCCGGCGTCGACCGTCAGGCCTGGCTGCGTTGCCTGGAGATCAATCTGGTCGGCGCGTACAACCTCATCGACACCCTCGGCCCGGCACTGCGCCGCGCTCGCGCGGCCGCCGTCGTCAACATCACCTCCATCGAGGCCACCCGGGTCATCGCGCTGTCGGACCCCGACCCCACGCCGCAGTACGCGGCGTCGAAAGCGGGATTGCAGATGCTCACCCAGACCGCGGCGCGGGCCCTGGCCGCCGACGGCGTGCGCGTCAACAGCGTCTCACCAGGGTTCACGGCGACGCCGATGGCTGCCGCGCATGGTGACACCTCCGTGCTCCCGCCCGCGTTGGCTGCGCGAGTGCCTGCCGGACGCTTCGCCCAGCCCGACGACATCGCCTCGGCGGTGGCGTTCCTGCTCAGCGATCAGGCCGGCTACATCACCGGTACCGACCTGCGCGTCGACGGAGGGTTCGCGCTGACATGACGATGAACGAAACTTCCGTCGTCGCCTACGAGCCCTCGCTAGGGAGGTTGGCCCGCACCGGAACCTGGGACCAGCTCGCCAAGGGCACGTTCGGCGTCGCGGCCGAAAAGTTGACCGCGGGCGACGGTGCCGCAGCAGCACAACTCGTCGAGGTGGCGGTATTGGAGGCCGACGAGCTTCGCGACATCTACGAGCGCTGGCCCGAGGCCACCACCGAATGGATTCTCGGCCACGGCGTGCCTGCCGAGAAGGTCACGGCCGCGGTAGCTGCTCTGACGACCCTGATCGGTGCGCCCGCCATGGAAGGCATCCAAGCGCAGTGGCCGCAGTTCACCGCCGCCGTCGACACGGCCGCCGCGGCGTGCCGTCGCGGAACATCGGATGCAGCCGACGCGATCGAACACGCCCGCGCGGTGTGGCAGGGCATCCACGATCGTGCCGTCGACCGGGTCGCCGGCCTCGTCGACATCGCGACCCGATTGGTCGGCGAGGACAGCCTCGGCGGGCTGTGGGATTTCCTGATGGACGACTGGTACGAGGTGCACGCCCGCCGTTACTCCCTCGACAACCAACCGTGGTCGGATTCGGCGCATCAGCTGATGGTCGCCATCGTCGACGGCTTCCACGCCCATCTCACCGGCACCGGCCGGGCGGGCGACATCGAGATCATCGATGAACCCACGCGCATCGGATTCCGTTTCGCCCCATGCGGATCCGGAGGTCGGTCGCTCGACCCGCGCATCACGGACGGTGCGCCGCGCTCCGGTGCGCCGTTCGGATTCGCGGTCACCACCGAACCCCACGACTGGGCCTGGAACGCTGTCGGCATCTGTTCCTACTGCGTGCACTGCTGTCAGCTCAACGAGGTCATGCCAATTGATCGTCTGGGGTACCCGACGCGGGTCATCGACGCCCCGACGTGGGACCCGGATGCGCCGGTTACCTCCTGCACCTGGTGGGTGTATCGCGACCCCGCCGACGTGCCCGATTACGTCTACCGGCGCGTCGGCCGTGATCCGGGGCGCCGGCCAGTCCCACACGGAGGAGCAGACCGTGACTGAGCGCGTATCAATGACCCAGCTCGAAGTGCCCGACTACGATCTCGGAATCCGGGGAAAGCTGGTGCGCACCAGCAAGACCCAGGGCACCGTCAGTCTCGCGATGTGCACGATCCTGTACGGGCTGTCGGTGGCCGACGAAGTCGCAGACACTCCCTTCAGCAACGCGGCCAATGGCTATCCCGATGCCAGGCTGGTTCCGGATGAGTCGACTCGTATCGATCTGAGTTGGCGCGACGGGGCCGACGCGGTGATTGCCGATCTGGTTGGGGCCGACGGGCACCCGGTGGAGATGTCGCCGCGCAACGCGCTGCAGAGTCTGCTGCGCCGCTACGACGAACTCGACCTGCAACCCGTGCTGGGCTTCGAGTATGAACTGTGGTTGTTCGACGGTGACCGCCGACCGTTCGGCGCCACGGAGAACGCCTACAGCCTCACCAGGTCCGCCGAAACATCGTCATTGGCAACAGAGTTCATCAATCGCATGGAGTCGATCGGGATCACCGTGGAGATGTTCCACTCCGAACTCGGCCCCGGTTTTTTCGAATTCACCCTCGCGCCCGCGCCCGCGTTGAAAGCCGCCGACAGCGCCGTGCGAGCGCGGCAATACCTGCGTGACATGTGTGCCGAGCGAGGTCTGCACGCGAGTTTCATGGCGAAGCCGTTCGCCGACAAGTCGGGTGCGGGTGGACACGTCCATTCCAGTCTGATGCGGGGCGGCGTCAACGTGTTCTCCGACGGAGCTCGCGGGCTGTCGCGCGAGGGACAGAGCTACCTGGCGGGTCTCCTGACCGGCATGGCCGACACCACAGCGATGCTCAATCCGTACGTGAACTCCTACAAGCGCATCGACCCGCAGATGTTCACGCCGGCCGCCGCCGCGTGGGGCCATGACGACCGCGGACAATCCTGCCGGGTCATCCTCACCGACACCGCTTCTGCGCGGGTCGAGCATCGTCGCCCGGGTGCTGACGCTAGCCCGTATCTGGTGGCCGACGCGGTGTTGGCTGCCGGGCTGCACGGATTGACGGAGAGATTCGTATTGCCGGCAGCCGGCGAGCAGGTGGCTGCGCTTCCGGCCGATTTACGCAGTGCGGTGGCGTTGTTCGAAGATTCCTCCTGGCTGGTCGAACTGCTCGGGAAGCCGTTCTGTGGATCCTTCGCCCCCACCCGGCGCGCTGAGGCCGACCGCTATGAGCAGTGGCTGCGGCAGAACATCACCACCTGGGAACTCACCCGTCACCTGGAGCACCAATGAACATGTCATCCCTTACGCTCGAGCAATTCGACGACCTGGCCGAATCGGGCGAGATCAACACCGTTGTCTGTGCTACTCCGGATCCGTACGGGCGGCTCGTCGGGAAACGGCTGACGGTCCCGGCATTTCGATCGCTCGGCCTGTCCGGTGACGGCATCAACGCCAGTAGTTTCATCTTCGCCGTCGACCTGGAAATGAACCCGTTGGACCTGCCGGTATCCAACGCTGCCAACGGTTGGGCCGACATTCGGCTGGTCCCCGACCTCACCACGTTGCGTCGGGTCCCGTGGGAACCCCATGTCGCACTGGTGATCTGCGATGCGTACGAGACGAACTCCGACGCGCTGCTTGAGGTGGCGCCGCGCACGATTCTGCGACGTCAGGTGGAACGAGCTCGTGAGTGCGGCTTGCGCTTCAAGTTCGCCTCCGAGCTGGAGTTTTTCCTTGCCGCCACACCACCCCGGCAGGCCTGGGAACTGGGCTACCAGAATCTGAAGATGTTGTCCGACTACCGGTCTGACTACCAGATGGTGCAGGCCGGCCGTGATGACTGGTTCATCGAGCAGATCCGCAACCAGATGCCCCAGTTCGGCGTACCGGTCGAGTCGTCCAAACCCGAGTGGGGGCTGGGCCAGCAGGAGGTCACCCTCGACTACTGCGACACCCTCGACATGGCAGACCGGCACGTGCTGTTCAAGTACGGCGTCAAGCAGCTCGCCCATGCCGCCGACCTCACCGTCACCTTCATGGCCAAACCGAAGATCGACGAGGTGGGTTCCTCGTGTCACCTGCATGTCAGCATGTGGTCGACCGAGCAGGACACCAGCCTGTGCTGGACGGCTCAGCCGGGCGGAGGAATGTCGCAGCAATTCGGCTCTTTCGTCGCAGGCCAGTTGGCTCACGCCGCCGATATGACGTTGATGTTCGCGCCGACCATCAACTCCTACAAGCGATTCCAACCTGATCAGTTCGCCGGGACCGCGATCGCGCTGGGCAACGACAACCGCTCGTGTGCGTTCCGGCTGGTCGGAAGCGGGCCGTCCTACCGCGTGGAGAACCGGATACCGGGCGGCGACGTGAATCCTTACTACGCGTACTCGGCCACCATCGCGGCCGGGCTCGACGGGATCGAACGTGAGCTCCCGGTCCCAGAGATCTTCCACGGCAACGCCTGGACGGGAGACAACGTCTCATGTGTCCCGACCGCGATGCACGAATCGCTGCGGCTGTTCGCCGAGTCCAAGATGGCGCGCGCAGCGTTCGGCGACGACGTCTTCGATCACCTGCTGGCCTCAGCCCAATCAGAACTCGTCGCGTTCGATTCGCATGCGGTCACCGACTGGGAGAGCCGCCGCTACTACGAACGCGTCTAGTTCCGCATCCCGCCCGAATCCGAAACCGAGGAGCTTGTATGCCCATCGATCCGATCGCCCAGAAGATGCTGGACGACGCGAAGCAGTCCGGACGTCCCAACGCCCACCTGCTGCCCGTGCCGACCGCGCGGCAGAACTTCGAAAGCACTTTCGGTGCACTGACCAAACCGCCCATCCACCGCGTAGTCGACGTCGCGATCCCCACCCGCGACAGGCAGACGCTGCCCGGTCGGCTGTACCTGCCGGCCGAGGACAGTGCAGAACTGCCGCTCACGGTGTACTACCACGGCGGCGGCTGGCTGCTCGGCAGCATCGACTCCCACGACGTCGCGACCCGGCTGCTGGCCAACGCCTCGGGCAGCGCCGTGCTGTCGGTCGGCTACCGCCGTGGCCCCGAAGCCAGATTCCCGACCGCGGTCAACGATGCCATCGACGCGCTGAACTGGGCCAGTGACCCCGCGTCGGGTCTGAACGTCGACCACAGGCGCGTCGCCGTCGCAGGAGACAGCGCGGGCGGCAACCTGGCCGGAGCGGTCGCCCTGCATGCCCGTGACACCGGCACACCGCTGTGCCATCAACTGCTGATCTATCCGGTGACCACCACTGACCTCACCATCGGCATGGACACCGAATACGACGGCGTCATGCTCGAGCGTGACGAACTGCAGTGGCATCAGGACAATTACCTGCCGGGCCCTGAGGCCATGAGCGACCCGAGGGTCAACATTCTGGCCGCCGATCTCAGCGGATTGCCCGATGCGACAATCATTCTCGCCGAATGTGACCCGATCCGACCGCAGGGTGAGCGCTACGCCGCCGCGCTCGAGGCGGCGGGTGTGCCGACCCGCGTTCATCTCACCGCAGGCATGGTGCACGGATTCTTCGGGCTGGATGAGGTCTTTCCCACCGCCACTGAGGCGATGACGTTCGCGGGAGAGCAACTCGCGCAGGCGCTGGGCGGCGTGCGCCGATGACCCGGACCGCTCTCGTCACCGGTGCCGGCGGGGGAATCGGGCTGGCGACGGCAATCCGGCTTTCTGCCGAGGGCATCGACGTCCTTGCGACCGACGTGAAGTCGCGCCCGGCGGCTCTGCCCGACGCCGTTCGCTTCGTGAGCTTCGACCTGATCCGCGGCAGGCCGAAGACGCTGCTCGACGCCGTGGGCACCCCGGCGTTGGACTACCTGGTCAATGCAGCCGGTCTGGCGCTGTTCGACCGCGACGGGTCTGTACTCGACGCCGACGAGTCGGTGTGGGAAGCCACCCTGGGAGTGAACCTACACGGGCTGCGTCATCTCACCGTCTCGGCGATTCCGTTGCTGCGTAACGGGATCGGACGCAGCATCGTCAATGTTGCGAGCACTGCCGGGATCCGGGGTATGGACTCACCCCTGGACGCCTATCAGGTGAGCAAGGCCGCGGTCGTGTCCCTGAGTCGGAGCCTGGCTCTGCAGTTGGGGCCTGAAGGGATCCGGGTCAACACGGTCTGCCCGGGCGCGATCCTCACGCCGATGATTGAACCGCTGTACGAGGAGAACCCTGCCCGACGCACCAACATGGAGGATCGTACGCCGTTACGGCGTCTCGGCCTGCCGGTAGATATCGCCAACGCCATCCATTTCCTGCTCTCCGAGCAGGCATCGTTCATTACTGCCACCGACCTCGTAGTCGACGGCGGCTGGACCGCACAGATCAAATAATCAGTGGTGGCTCAGCCGCTTTCGACGTGTTGACAATCTCGCTTAAGGTCTAAATACTGGACCTATAGATATTTCTGGAGCGGGCCACCGGCTCGTGCATCTCGAAGGAGCATCCCGATGAACGCACACGCACACTCGTCGCCCCGGGTGGCGATCATCGGTGCTGGGTTCAGTGGTATCGCGGCAGCCGTCGCGCTTCGGCGAAAGGGCATCGAGGACTTCGTCATCTTCGAGCAGGCCCCTGCCCTGGGGGGAACCTGGTGGCACAACCGCTATCCCGGCGCCGAGGTCGACCTCGAATCCCACATCTACTCGTTCTCGTTCGAACGCCATGACTGGACCCGTACCCATGCAGACTGGCGGGAGCTGTTGAGCTACCTCGAAGGGGTGGCCGACAAGTGGGACCTGCCGCGACGCATCCTGTTCAACGAGTCCGTCCAGGATGTGGCGTGGTCCGATCATGACCACACCTACACAGTGCGGACGTCGTCCGGCGTGGACCACGGCGTGTTCACGGCCGTGATCAGCGCGGTCGGTTTCCTCAACATTCCCGTCGTGCCGCCATTTGCTCGCGGCGACAACGAGTTCCAGGGCGCGATGTGCCACACGTCACGGTGGATCGACGGCCTGGACATGACTGGCAAGGCGGTCGCCGTCGTCGGGACGGGGTCCTCCGCGGTCCAGATCGTCAGCGAGGCCGAGAAGGTGGCCTCCGAGGTCAAGATCTTCCAGTTGGAGCCGAACTGGCTGCTGCCCAAGGACAGCCGCGACTTCACCCCACGTGAACGCCGACTCAACCGCAACCGTCTGGTGTACGCATGGCGGCGCTACCGGCTGTATGCCGACTACGACCTCCGGCAGATCCGGTCAAGCCATGCTCGCAGCACCGGCCGGCACAACCGGCAGCGCCACGCCAAGTCGCTGGCCTTCCTACGTCGCGAACTGGCGGCACGACCGGATCTCATGGAGCTGGCCACACCGCAATTCGCGTTCGAAGCCCGGCGCACCGTCCTCAGTGACACGTATTACGCTGCGCTGCGCAACCCGAAGGTGACCCTGGTACCGCACGGCGTCAAGGGCCTCACCCGAACCGGCGCCGTGGATGCCAACGGCGACGAGCACGATCTCGACATAATCGTCATGGCAACAGGGTTCGATGCGGCCAACTACCTCGGCAACTATCAGGTGCACGGCCAGGGTGGAAGAGAACTGCACGAGGGCTGGCAGGGTGAGCCGGAGGCGTTCCTGGGCATGATGGTTCCCGGCTTCCCGAACTTCTTCATCATGTACGGCCCCAACACCAATTCGGTGCCTCTCGTGTCGTTTTACGAGGCGCAGGCCGCATTCGCCGCAGGCTTGATCGCCAGGGCCGCAAAGACCGGCAAGACGGTCATCGACGTCCGCCGGTCGGCGTTTGTCATCTACAACGACTGGCTTCAATCCCAACTGGCCAAGACCGTGTGGGCGACCACCACGAGCTACTTCCGGGCAGGAACGGGAAAGATTGTGTCGCAGTGGCCATTAGGGGCGACACCCTATATCTTGGCTACCAAGTTGCTGCGCCGGATCGCCGTTCGGTTGTCATGAATCGCCTCAGACTGTTCCCGGAAGGCATGTGATGGTCAAACCAGTCATCGCGGTGACTCTCAGCAGTCGAGAGCTGGCCGGCATGGTGTTTTGGCAACGGATGTTCGACGGGTTGCAGGAATGCGGTGCGATTGCGTTCGCGGTGGACTGTGGCACTGCCCCGCTGAACGTTGCGCCATTGCTCGAGCATGTCGACGGACTTCTGGTCAGCGGTGGCGTCGATGTCGATCCGGCCCTGTACGGAGCGGATCCACACGATCCGAAGGTGGGACCGATCAATCCCATTCGCGACGACAACGAGATTGCCGCGGTCGAATATGCCTGTCGTTCCGGTGTTCCCACGCTTGCCATCTGCCGCGGTGCGCAACTGGTCAACGCCGCGCGGGGCGGCACGTTATACGTCGATCTGCCGCGCGACAGGCCGTCTGACGTGAGCCATCGACGGACCGAGGAAGAGCTGGCAACCACGGCCCACAATGTGGATGTCGAAGCGGGCAGCCGCCTGGCCGGATGGCTGGGGGAGAGCGGGCGATTCGCTGTCAACAGCCAGCATCACCAGGGCATCCGCACCTTGGCGCCGGGCCTCGTTGCCACGGCGTTCGCCGATGACGGGCTCATCGAAGCGTATGAGGCGACAGCGCAGCCTCTTTCGGCCATCCAGTGGCACCCAGAGATCGACTGGCCGGACAACAAGTCCTCGCGAAGGCTGCTGGAGGGCTTTGTCGGGTCTGCGACTCAGAGGTGCTTCTTGTAAAACGGGATGAGCTTGGCCAGCGCCTGCCCGACGGGTTCGGGCTTGTCGTAGAGGTCGTAATGCGAGAAGCCCTCGACGACGACGAGTTCCTTATCGGTGGAGGCCGCGCGGCGGATGATCTCGAACCCGTCGCGGTAGGCGCCGAACGCGCCGGGTTTGTCTCCGACGACGACCATCATCGGCTGGGTGAGCAGCACTTCGGCGCGGTGGAAGGCATCCCATCCCACGGCCGTGGCCTGGTGTGAGAACAGCGAACGGTTGAGGCCGTGCGGTTTTTGCCCACGCGGGGAGCGGTAGTACTCGGTGGCCTCGTACACGTCGATCTCGGTCACGCCGAGGTTGGTGGCCTCCTCCGGTGATGAGGGCAGCAGATCGTCCACCCGCAACTCGGCGCCGCGTGCTTCGGCGGTGCGCTGCTTGGCCATTGCTTCCAGAGCGGCAATCGGGTCGTAGCCGGTGAACGATTCGAGCATCAGCCGGCCGTAGTTCGCGCCCGTGATGGTACCGAGGGCCTTGATGCGTCGTTCGGTCATGGTCGCGTTGACGGCGTAGCCACCACCGCCGCAGATCCCCAGTACGCCGATGCGGTCTTCGTCGATGTAGGGCAGCGTTACGAGGTGGTCGATCACATAGCTGAAGTCCTGTACCCGCAGCGTGGGGTCCTCGATGAACCGAGGCTCGCCGCCGCTGGCGCCCTGGAAGCTCGCGTCGAAGGCGATCACGACGAAGCCCTCCCTGGCCAGCGCGGTGCCGTAGACATTGCCCGAGGTCTGCTCCTTACAGGAGCCGACCGGGTGGGCACTGACGATCGCCGGGTACGTGCCGGATTCGTCGAACCCCGGCGGGAAGTAGATATCGGCAGCGATGTTCCAGGCCAATGCCTTGATTTCGACGGTTTCGACGGTGAGGTCAGTGCTCATGTCGTGAGTTCCTTTCGGTGCGTCCTGAGTTCATACAATCGGACCGCGCCGCCGGCTGCCAGGGCCTGGTTTGCCGGGGTCTGGCAAACCCCCCTTTGGTTCCCGTGTCAGACCCGTTGTGGTGCAGCGGCGTTGAGAGCCTGATCCAGGAAATCGGCGGGCACCTCGGGCCACGCCGGATTCCATTGACCCGCCTGCTGATCCGAACGCAGCGCCGCCAGGGTGGCGACCACGTGCGGGCCGCCGTCGACGAGGTAGCGCAGCATCCGTAGCTGCGCGCACTGTGCTGCCACCATGACGACCATGGCCTTGGCGTCGGCCGTTCGTCCATCGGCGGCCAAGCAGGCACCCAGCAGGCGCCGGGCCCGCAGCATCGCCTGCGGTCTGTTCAGCGGAGCCAGCCTGTCCACCCATTCGCGTGCCCAGCGGCACGCAAGTTCCCGCTGTGCCGGATCGGCGCCGGCGATGAGCGTCCGGATCGCCGAAGCCTCTTCGAATTGCACGGCGATCTCGTCCATCGCGTCGACGGGTTGCCGGCGGGCGTCGTAGGACGTCACCGGCATGGGGCCGAATTCCGGATGCGGAGGCAGACCGAGCCTGATGCGCTCATGCTCGGCCAGCGCGCGCAGCCGATTCAGCGACAGCGCACGTGCGACGCGGGTGGCCTCGTCGAGTCGCTGCGCGGCTGCCAACCGGTCACCTTGCAAGGCTTTGATCCTGGCGTTGATCACGTACCGGGAGATCTTGAAGTCGACGGAACCGCCCTCCGGCCCGAGCTTGTAGCTCTCGTCAAGCAGGCGCGTCGCCTCATCGAGATCGCCTCGCTCATAAACCAATTCGCCGAGCAGCGAGCTGGCCAGCCGGGCGGTGTAGGAATGGATGCCGCCCGACCGCTTGGCAATTCGCAGCGCTTTGCGGAATAAGGCTTCGGCCGCGGTGTTGTCGAGCATCAGGTGATGCGCCATCCCCGTGAAGCACAGGCCGTTGACGATGGTGAACGCGTCGCCGCTGCGCGCGTAGAACGGCGCCGCCCAGTCCTGGATCCGATTGACCTCGTCGAGGTCGTAGCGGTACGCGGCGGCGAAGGTCGCCACGTTGGCCGCCGACGCGACGCTGAACGGGCGCAGGCGGTCTCGTCGTCGAATCGCCGCTGCGATGTGCTCGTCGATACCGGCGAGTCGGTCGGCGCGCAGATCCACCACACCGCGCACCACACCGGCGTCGGCTTGTACGTCGGCGACCTCCTCGGCGGTCAGTCCGGAGTCTTGCAGCGTCGTATCGACCAGTGCCAGAGCCTGTTCGGCGGTCGGAATCCGGTGTAGCACGATGTTGGCCCACGCCAGGGCCAGCTGCAGGCGTGGGTGCGATTGCACGGCGGCGGCGGGCAGCTTGCCCGCCAGTCCGATCAGGGTGGCCATCTGGGAGTTGGCGACGAACGAGAGCCCGTCCTGCTCGACGAGGGTGACGGCACGTTGCTCGTCGCCGGCGGCCAGCGCATGGTCGACCGCCTCGCTGATCAACAGGTGCTCGGCGAACCATTCCGAGGCCGCCCGGTGCAGCCGCGCCACCCGCTGCGGGTCGCGACTGAGCCGGTGCTGCAGAAAGTCCAGGAACAGTTGGTGGTAGCGGAACCACTGGTCGTCGATCCGGCGGAGGAACAGATCGCGTTCCTCGATCTGTTCGAGTATCGCGAGCCCGTCGGGCACACCGGTCAATGCGGATGCCAGGTCCCCGCAGATGCGTTCGGTGATCGAGGTGGCCAGCAGGAAGTCGAGAATGGACGGTTCCAGGGTGTCGAGCACGTTCTCGGCGAGAAACTCACTGATCATGTGATGCCGGCCGGTCATCGTTCCGATGAGCTCGACGGGGTCGTCGCGGTCACGCAGCGACAGCGAGGCCAGCTGCAGGGCCGCCACCCATCCGTCGGTCTTGGCGGTGAGCTCCTCGACATCGATCGGGTCGAGGTCGAGGCCGCCGAGTTGCACCAGCAGATTCTCGGATTCGGAAACATCGAAACGCAGTGCGGTGGCGTCGATTTCGACGAGTTCGTCCTGCATCCTCATCCGGCTCATCGGCACACCGCTCTGGCTGCGGCTGGTGATCACGACGGTCATGCCGGAGGCGACGTTGTCGAGCAGGTAGCGCAGCGCGCCGATGGTCGCGGGATCGGTGACCCGCTGCCAGTCGTCGATGACCAGGGTCATGCGGGTGCCGCTTTGGTGGATCTCGTTGATCAGAGATGTCAGCACATAGCGTTCGGCCTCGTCTCCGTGTTCTTCGAGGACCTCACCGAGATCGGCGGCCAGCGCGGGCGTCACCGCGCGGATGGCCTCGATGAGATGGGACAGGAACCAGACCACGTTGTTGTCATCATGGTCGACGGTCAGCCATGCCACCGCGGCCCCTTCGGATTCGAGCAGCCGCGCCCATTGAGCGGCCAGCGTGCTCTTTCCGAAACCGGTCGGCCCGTGGATCACCGTGAGCTTCTTGTCTCGTTGGGCGCGCAAAACGTCGATCAGGCGGGCCCGTTCGACGAGCGCCTTCGTCGACATCGGGAGCCTGAACCGGGTGGCCGGGGCGGGCGGGGTCAAGGTGCGTACCCGATGCCCGCTGAACGGCGTACGCGGAGACGCTGACGGCTCGAACCGATTCTCCGGTGCCGGGACCGGCACGGCCATGTCGTCGACCGGAAGACCGTGGCGGCGCTGCAGGTCGCGCAGCTGCTCCCCGAACGCCGCTGCACTCGCCGGCCGGTCCTTGGTGTTGCGCGACATCGCCCGTTCGATGATCGTGCACATGTCGGCGGGTAGCTCAGAATCCCGGAGGTTCGGCATCGGTTGTTTGGTGATCCGCAGGAACTGGGCCACCAGCTGCTCGCCGTCACGGCGCTCGAACACCGCGTGACCCGTTGCTGCGCTGAACAGGGTGGACGCCAGGCTGTAGATGTCAGAGGTGACGCCCGGTGGCTGCCCGAGCAACACTTCGGGCGCCGTGTACGCGGGGGAGCCCGTGATGGCACCGTCGGCGGTCTCGAATCCGCCGATGATGCGGGCAATGCCGAAATCGGTCAGCTGAGGGTCGCCGTACTCGGTGAGCAGGATGTTTGCCGGTTTGACATCGCGGTGCAGGGTGTTGCGGCGGTGTGCGGTCTCCAATGCGCCGGCCATCTTCACCCCGATGTGCAGCGCCTCCTGCCAGCCGACCGGTCCCGTGTCGCTGATCTTGGCGTTGAGCGAACCGTGCGGGTGGTACTGCATGACGATGTAGGGCCGGCCGCTCGCCGTGGTGCCGACCTGGAAGATGTTGACGATGTTCGGATGGCCGGACAGCTTGCCCATCGCGATCTGCTCGCGCATGAACCGTTCGAGATTGTCCGGTTCCAGATCGGTGGTCAGGACCTTCACTGCGACGGTGCGCCCCAGGGCGCGCTGGGTGCAGCGGTACACCATGCCGAACCCGCCGCGGCCGATTTCCTCGGGATCCTCGTAACCGGCCGCCGAGAGCTCCGCCGGAATCCCGGCGGGCAGATCCCGCTGTGTCGGCAGCGGGTCATTGCGGCCCATCGTTCGCCTCGAAACTCCCATGGCGTCGTGGCAGCAGCTCAGCCGCCTCAGGAGAGAATATCTCCGGCTTTGCCGACGGGCGCGGACTCGGAGAGATCGGTTATGCCGGTTGGCGCGTCAGGTGCTCGGGGCCGCTGACATAGACGATGGCGGGGTGGCCGGGCGAGGTCGCAGCGTCGGCGACGGCGGCGGCGAAGTCGACCGCTGAGTCCGCGAGCACCTCACCGGACACCACGGTGAAGTTGATTCCGTGTCGGTCGAATTCCTTGCGCATGGCGTACAGGGTGGTCTCGCCTGCGCGCTTGCCTGCGGCGATGGACGCGTACCCCTTCGGCACTGCCTTGTAGGGATAGAAATGTGCCTGGTGGCTGGTGACGAAGACGATCCGGCCGCCGACGGGGATCAGGGGCAGCGCCAGCCGCGCGAGACGGCGCTGGGCGTCGCGGTTGAGGTGCATGGCCGAGCCGGGTTCGGTGCAGTATTGCCGTCCACCCGATGCGTTGAGCACCAGCATGTCGAGCCGGCCGAAGCGGGTCGCGATGTCGTCGATCATCGCGGCGACTGCTGTTTCGTCGGAGATGTCGGCCGCGGAGGTCGAGGCGTGCCCTCCCGCGCAGCGAATGGCGTCCGCGACGTAGTCGGCGCGCTCGGTGTTCGACCGGTAGCCGACGACCACGTGGATGTCAGGGTCAGCGAGCTGGAGAGCGATTTCGGCGCCGATGCCTCGCGATGCACCGGTGACCAGAGCGACCCGTTGGCTGTGCATATTCGGTTCCTTTCGCTGGTAGCGGTGACAAAGCACAGATGCGCTCCGCCGCCATGACAACCGGATACGACAACGCTACACCGAAATTAAGAAAAGTAAGAGACTCCTAAGGTCACGGTAAGGTTGAGATGCAGGTCACTTGCGATGCTGCCGCAGCCAGTCGAGCACCTGCTGACCGTGGGTGTTCGGCGGGAAGATCGGGTAGAAGACGTGCTCAACCACCCCATCGGCGACCACCAAGGTCAGCCGCGAGTAGAGCCGCGGATGCCCCGGTGCGGCGAAGGTCGGCAAGCCCAAGGTGTCTGCGAGGGAAAACCCCGGGTCCGACAGCATGTGGAACGGCAGGTGCAGGCGCTCGACGACCCGGGGGCAAGGTCAAGTCCGTTAGCTGTGCGGCGATGCCTTGACAGCTGATTCACATGGCTGCGTGACGGTTTCGATACGCCGGCATTCGGCCCCGTTGCTGCCGCGGTGATCCCTGCCGCCGTACGGTGCAAGAATGCAGAACCCGAGCGGCCCGCGTCGGCAACCCGGCTGCGTCACCCGTCGCGACGTGCTGCGGTACGCGGCCGCCGGACCGCTCCTTCTTGGCCTTCCCACGGTCACTGCGGCGCTGACTGCGCCTGTCGCGACAGCTTCGTCGGACATCGCCGGAAGCATCGTGTTTCTCGATCCGGGTCACAACGGGGCCAATGACGGCTCGATCAACCGACAGGTGCCGACCGGCCGTGGCGGTACCAAAGAGTGTCAAACCACCGGCACCACAACCGACTCCGGCTATCCCGAGCACACCTTCAATTGGGATGTGGTGCTCAGGATCAGGGCGGAGCTCTCGCAACTCGGCGTGCGGACGGCGCTGTCGCGCGGCGACGACAATGCGCTCGGGCCGTGCGTGGATCAGCGGGCAGCCATGGCAAACGCCCTGCGGCCCAACGCAATCGTGAGCATTCACGCCGACGGCGGGCCGCCCGACGGCCGCGGCTTCCACGTCAATTACTCCGCGCCACCGCTCAACGAGGCCCAGGCCGGGCCGGCCCTGCAACTCGCCCGGGCGATGCGCGATCAGCTTGTCGCGGCGGGCTTCACCCCGTCGACCTACCGTGGGACCGACGGTCTCTACGGGCGTTCGGACCTTGCCGGTCTCAACCTGGCCGAGTTCCCGTCGGTGCTGATCGAACTGGGCAACATGAAGAACCGCGACGACGCTGCCGTCATCGTCAGCGAACAGGGCCGAGCAAATTATGCCGCTGCCGTCGCATCAGGTCTCAACGCCTATCTGTCGCAACGGGTGTGAAATTCGGCAGGCTGGTCATCGGCTTTTCGACGGCCACAGCGCCATCCGGTCGAGCAATCCGTCGCGCAGCACGAGGGTGTGGAACAGCACCGCGCACAGATGCGCGGTGAACGTCACGAACAACAGGGCCGCCAGTACGACATGGGCAATGTGCAAGGCGGCGAACAGATTCAGGTTGTGGGGTGCGATGGCGGGCAACCGCCACGGGCCGACGACGACGGGTGCTCCTGACGCCGAGACCATGGCCCAGCCGACGACGGGTTGCAGGAGCAGCAGCGCATACAGCAACCGTTCTGACCACGTGGCGATGCGGCGTTCGGCGCGGCTCATGGTGGCCAGGAACGGCGGTGGGTGGTGCCGCATCCGATTGCCCAGCCGGACCACGGCGAACACCAGGATCACGATGCCCAGCGGGCGGTGGATCGCCAACAGCAGCGGGTAATAGGCCAGTGACGCGACCATCGTGACACCGAGCAGCACCTGCGCGATCACCATGGCGGCCATCGACCAGTGCAACAGGCGTGACACCACGGTGAAGCGGGCGGGGGCGAGCTGGTCAGTGCTCATCGCGCTGCGGCCTCGACGTTGACCGCGCTGGGCTGCTTGGGTTCTGCCGCACGCCGAGCAAATGACCGCGCATATACCGCCGATCGTGCCGGGAGCAACGGATCGTCGGAGGGAGCGATACCGCGCGGCAGCACAAGGGGATCGAAGTTGACGTCGCGGGCGTTGCCCGGCGCCTCGGTCTGGACTGTCTCGATGGTCAATGTGCCCGCGTCAATCGTGCGGCGATCTGCCGGCCAGGGTTTGGTCGCGTCGTTCGTGGGGTCCTGTGGCGCTCCGACCACAATCTTCAGCGTCCACGCCTGCGGCCCACGTTCCATGGCTCCGATCAGCGCGTCGAACAGGTAGTTGGGGTCGGATTTCGCGGCCTCGCCGACCGGTTGGCCGGCCTGTTGATGCGGTACCAGCATCCACCGCACCGGCACGGTGACGCCCTGGCTGTTGGTCATCCGGAACGCGTTGAGCCCCCAGAAGGTGCTGTCGGCGAACCCGGAGCTGGGTGGCTGCTGGGCGATGATGCGCTGGGCGGCGACCGTTTCGGGATGTCGGGCCAGGAAGGCTGACATGGCGGCAGGGTCCGGTTTGCCGGTCTGCGGCTGGGGTTTGGCGGCAAGGATGCGTTCGTAGAAGCCCTGCGGGGTGCTGTCGGCGAACACCGGAGTGTTGATCATCGGGCTGCGCCACTGCTCGCCGTTGGGCAACTGATATTGGACTGCCAGGCCACGCACGGTGGCAGGTTTGTCGGCCTGGTCGGGCACTCCACCGGACAGTGAAAAGCGTGCGACCACCGGGAAGGAGCCTTTGGTGAACACCGCGGCGTGGCAGATCTCGGTGGCGGCGCCACTGCTGGCAAACGTGCCGGTGGCGGCGAGGCCCTTCGCATGGTTGCGCCGGAAACCGTCATGGCGGCCCGCGATCTGTTCGAACCGATCGGCGAATTGCGACGGGGTGAGGGTGTCGGGGCGCAGCCAGCCACCGGCGTAGGCGAACCCGCCGACGTCGATCGCCGCGACACCCGCCACGGCGGCCATGCCGAGCATGACGGCTCGCCGGTTGACGGGGGATTTGTCCGGCTCGCGCGCTGACTCGTCGGGAGCCGCGGGTTCCATGGTGTTCCCCCCTCGGTGAATCCGGCACTGCCCCCGATCCTGCACCGGGCGCGGCGCTGTGTCGACACCTGCTGGCCGGGAATGGCAATACCTGCTAGCTGCAATGCCGTCCGGCGGGTCGGCGAGATCGGGTCGGGCAACGTCGTTCTCGCCGCACCGATCTGGCCGCTGTTCACCCTGCGAATCAGGCCAGGTCGTAGAGCAGGCGGTAGTAGGCGATGCGATCAGCGTCGGGCTCGATTCCATAGGCGCCGTACAGCACATCGTCGAAGCCCGGGCCGAAGTTCCAGCCGAGGCTCCAGGTGGCCACCGCCAGATCAGCCCAGCGGTCGGCAACCCCGAGCGAGCCCAGGTCGACGTGTGCGGCGAAGGTCGCGTCGTCGTGCAGCAGCGTGTTGGGGACACAGGCATCGCCGTGGCACACGACCAGCCGATCGACGGCGGGCGGCGCGTCCAGCCTGGCGCGGGCCTTGTCCCGATCCAGGTGCCGGTGCTCGGGAAACCAGTCCGCCGGGCCTTCGCCGCCGGCGATGCGCTCGTCTGCGCGGCGTAGACGACGTTCGATACCCCAGTCGAACGGGCATTCGTCGACCGGCAGCCCGTCGTGCAGCAGCCGCAGTCCCCGGCCGATCCCGGCGGCGACGTCGGTGGCCCGCCCGGCCCAGAGCGGGTCGACGGCCGACCGTCCCGGCACCGCCGCGGTGACCAGCCACGCTCCGTCGGCGTCGGTGCCGTGGTCGAGCACCGGCGGGACTGCCACCCGGGCCTGCGCCCATGCCAATCGTTCAGCCTCGGCGATCAGATCGATCTCCGGCGTGCCCGCGGCAACCCATTTGACATAGGCCGTCGCCCCGTCGGTTCTGTCGAGGCGGAAGGTCAGTCCACCGAGTTCGTTGCGCCACACCAGGGTCAACGCGGCGTCGCCCGCGAGGGCGGTCACCACGGCGGGTACGGCAACTTGCTCGAGCGGCGGGCCTGACAGCGACGGGATGTGCACGCCCTGACCTTGCCACACGGATTTGCGCATCGAAACGGTCCCGGCAGCCGGGCAGTCATACGCTGGCGTGGACGCCGGCTGACGATGAATTCAGGAGTTCGCATGTCACTGTTCGAGGTAACCGAGCGCGCGCGGCAGTATCAGACTCAGCTGCTCGAGTTCATGGATTCCCACGTCTACCCCGCCGAAGCGGTTTACGACGAGCAGATGCGGGCGGCGGGCGATCCGCACTTTCATCCGCCGGTCTTGGAAGAACTCAAGGCTGAGGCGCGCAGGCGTGGACTGTGGAACCTGTTCCATCCACATCCGGAGTGGGGCCCAGGTCTGACCAACCTGGAGTACGCGCCCCTGGCCGAGATCATGGGTCACAGTCACCTCGCCTCCGAAGCGTGCAACTGCAGCGCACCGGACACCGGCAACATGGAGGTGCTCACCCTGTTCGGCACCGACGAGCACAAGGAGCGCTATCTCAAGCCGCTGCTGGACGGCACCATCCGGTCCGCATTCGCGATGACCGAGCCGCAGGTCGCCAGCTCGGACGCCACCAACGTGGAGATGTCCATGGTCCGCGACGGCGACGACTACGTCCTCAACGGACGAAAATGGTTCGCCTCCAACGGTATGCACCGCAACTGCAAGGTGCTGATCGTGATGGGCAAAACCGATCCGAGCGCCCCGGTGCACCGTCAGCAGTCGATGATGGTGGTGCCCATCGACGCGCCCGGCATCACAGTGATCCGCAACCTGCCGGTCTTCGGTTACCAGGACCGGGAGGGCCACGCCGAGATCGTCTTCCACGACGTCCGGGTGCCCGCCTCCGATGTGCTCAAAGGTGAGGGCGAGGGCTTCGCCATCAGCCAGGCGCGCTTGGGTCCGGGGCGGATCCACCACTGCATGCGCTCCATCGGCATGGCTGAGCGTGCACTGGAATTGATGTGCAGGCGCGCGCAGTCGCGGGTCACCTTCGGCAAGCCGCTCAGCGAGAATGCCAACATCCAGGACTGGATCGCCGAAGCCCGCATCGACATCGAGATGATCCGGCTGCTCACACTCAAGGCCGCCTACCTGATGGACACCGTCGGCAATAAGGAAGCCCGCACGGAAATCGCGGCCATCAAGGTGGCTGCGCCCAACATCGCGCTGAAGATCATCGACCGGGCGATCCAGGTGCACGGGGGTGGTGGTGTCACCGACGACTTCCCGTTGGCGATGGCGTGGGCTCATCTGCGCACGCTGCGGTTGGCCGACGGTCCCGACGAGGTCCATAAGCGGGCCATCGCCAAGCAGGAACTGCGCAAATACCGAAACGAGGCATCGGCATGAGCGCACTCGATCTTGCCGGACGCACGGCGATCATCACGGGTGCCTCCCGCGGTATCGGTCTGGCTGCGGCACAGGCGATCGCCGCAGCCGGTGGCAACGTCGTCTTGACGTCGCGACGCCAGGATGCCGCTGACGCCGCGGCGGCCGAGATCGGTGGCAACGCGCTCGGCGTCGCCGCGCACGCCGTCGACGAGCAGGCTGCCGCACGGTGCGTCGACCTGACACTGGAACGATTCGGCAGCATCGACATCCTGGTCAACAACGCCGGCACCAACCCGTCCTTCGGTCCACTGATCGACCAGGATCACGTCCGGTTCGTCAAAACGTTCGAAGTGAACCTGTGGGCGCCGATCCTGTGGACATCGTTGGCCACCCGAGCGTGGATGGGTGAGCACGGCGGCGCCGTGGTGAACACGGCGTCGATCGGCGGCATGGGATTCGAGCCGAACCTGGGCCTCTACAACGCGTCGAAAGCGGCGCTGATTCACCTCACCCAGCAACTCGCGCTTGAGCTCTCGCCCACGGTGCGCGTCAACGCCGTGGCCCCGGGTGTGGTGCGCACGAAGCTGGCCGAAGCGCTGTGGAAAGAGTATGAGGGCCAATTGAATCTGATGACGGCACTGGGACGTATCGGCGAACCGGAAGATGTCGGCGCGGCCATCGCGTTCCTGGTGTCCGACGCAGCGAGTTGGGTGACCGGCGAGACTTTCGTCATCGACGGCGGTCAACGCCTCGGTGACGCTGCGCCGTTCCGACGGCAGGGCAGCCATGGTTGAGATGACCGAGGCCGTCGACGTCGCGGCGGTACAGCAGTGGCTCGCCACACTCGGCGTCGAATCCGCACCGCCGCTGCGGTTTCAGCGGATCGGCCTCGGGCAGTCGAACCTCACCTACCGCGTCACGGACGAAGCGGGAAACTCCTGGGTGCTGCGCCGACCGCCGCTGGGCCACCTGCTGGCCTCCGCCCACGACGTCGAGCGGGAGGCGAGGATCATCTCCGCATTGGCGGACACCGATGTGCCCGCACCCCGAATACTCGGTGTCACAAGAGTTTCCGACGTGCCGCTGGTGTTGATGGAGTTTGTCGACGGACTCGTCGTCGACACCATGGAGGTGGCCGGTGCACTGACTCCGCAGCAGCGCAGGCGGATCGCGCTCTCACTACCGCGCACCTTGGCCAAGATCCACGCCGTTGATCTCGACCGGACCGGGCTGGTGGATCTCGCCAGCCACAAGCCGTACGCTCAGCGTCAGCTCAAGCGGTGGGCCGGGCAATGGGAGCTGTCCAAGACTCGCGATCTGCCCGAATTGGACCGGCTCACAAGGCGTCTCGCCGCATCGGCGCCCGAGCAGCGCGAGATCAGCCTCGTGCATGGCGACTTTCACCTGCGCAACCTGATCACCGCCGAGGATTCCGGTGACGTGGTGGCGGTGCTGGATTGGGAGCTGTCCACCCTCGGCGATCCGCTGGCCGACATGGGCAGCCTGCTCACTTACTGGCCCGAGCCCGGTGAGGCCACCGGCGGCGATTTCGCGCCGTCCACGCTTGAAGGGTTTCCCGGCCGTGCTGAGATGGCCGAACTCTATCTCGCAGAAACCGGACGCGACGCGGCCGCGCTGCAGTACTGGCACGTGCTGGGTCTGTGGAAGCTGGCCATCATCGCGGAGGGGGTTATGCGCCGAGCTCTCGACGAGCCGCAAAACAAGGCCGCGGCCGGAACACCCACCGCCGCCCGGATCGACGCGCTGGTCGAGAAAGCCCGCGAACTCGCTGATGAGGCAGGCCTGGACTCGGGCTGAGGGCTCCTGACGGGACACGGCGCGGGAGGACCCGCGAAGATGGCGGCATGGGACTTTCCGTGATGCCGAAAGCACACCTGTCCGACGCTGATGTCGCGGACGCGCTGCGGCGCGCCGTGCGCGTGGCCGACGCCATCCTCGATGTGTTGGCGGAGGCTGACCCGCTCGGGTTGCGCCGCCGCACGCATGACCTTGGTGACAGCGCGGGGAGTGGCTGCCCGGGCCGGGTGCTCGATCTCGCGGCGCGAGTGCTCGACTGCGTCGATCTGCCGGGCACGAAGTCCTGGGACGGTAAGGACCGCAAGGCCCGCATCCACTGGTGGGTGCGGCGAGTGGGTGCCCTCGATACGGTGTTTGTCGCATTTCCCGGGGTGTTCGGTGCTCTGGCGAAACGCCTGCCAGTCCAGGACGTGTTCGGGTTCGCCAATCAAGCACTCGTCTTGTGCGCCGTCGCGCGTGAGCACGGGATCACCGATGTCCCGACGCGGGCGCGGCTGCTCGCTTCCGTGTTGTGTGGGCGCGAGATCGACAATTCTTGCGCAGCAACGGATCCAGAGGAATCCTGGCCGGACTTGGCCGACGGTCGCTGGTCGGAAAGCTCTGGCACCTGGCCGCCATCCTCAATGCCGTCAGCGAGGAAATCGGCAAACGGCCGCACCCCCGCTCGATCTTCCGGTACTTCGGCATGCTGCCGTGGATCGGCGCGGTCGCCGACTATCTGGGCGAGTACGGGGCGTTGGTGCGCGCGGCAGCCGCCGGTGAGGCGTGGATCGCGGCCCAGGAGCCGGTTGATGGCATTGACGTTCCCAAGGACATGCAGGTGGTCAGCGACCCGATCCCGTGATGAGCCGCTCGGCCAGGCGACGGGCCTGTTCGATGGGTGCCACCGACCGCGCGACCTTCGAACCCACCTGAGCACCGTCATAGATCAGCTGGACGTCCCGGGCCGCCTCCATCGGGTGGTCCACGCCGGCCTGCGCGAGTAGATCGGCGACGGTGTCGAGCAGCCATCGACGATGGGCCGAGACGGGTTCGAGCTCAGTGCGGGGGAACTCCGTGGCCGCATTGGCGTACAGGCAGCCACGGAAGTCGCGGCTGCGCGCGCCGGCGATCGCCAGGTCGAAGAACACCAGCACCCGGGCCACCGGGTCGGCGACATCGGCGACCGCCTCCTGATAGCGGTTCCGATCACGCAGATCCAAATGGGTCAGGTAGGCGATCACCAACGCCTCTTTGGACCCGTACGTGCTGTACAGGCTCGCCTTCGCGACGGCCGCATCGCGGAGCAGATGGTCGATGCCGACAGCTCGAATACCTTGGGCGGCAAAAAGTTTCGTTGCCGAATCGAGTAGTCGATCGGCGGGCGACGCGGCCGCGTCGGGCGTGCGGGGCAATGGTGGATTCGCCCGTTTCCTCGCGTCCATGACCGAAGCGTAACCCGAAGACATCCATAGACAGACTGGTCTGTCTGTGCCACTCTCGCGGCATGCCGAATGCCGACGACGGGAGTACGCCGTGACGCTGTTCCTCTATGAAATCGCCCTCGAGACCGCCGAAGAGGCCCGAGCCAGCCAGCTGATCAAGGATGCCGACGCCGAAATCCATCGGGCCGGTGGTGAACTGATCGAAGCCCAGGTGACACAGGCGGGCGGCCGTGTCTTCATCGTCGCTGAGTTCGCCGATGCCGCGGCCACGCTCGATTCTCGGGCACTCGGCGTCGGTTCTGTCGCCGGGCCGGACCAGGTGCGCCTGGTCGGGGCCGATCTGGCCGCCCTCAAGGCGGCGCGCCCACACGCCGGCTACCTCGTCGAGTGGCATCTTCCGGAGGACCTCGACATGGAGTCCTATCTCGCTCGCAAGAAGGCGAATGCGCCGAAGTACGCGGAGGTGCCCGAGGTCGATTTCCTGCGTACCTACGTCCGGGAAGACATGGACAAGTGCCTGTGCCTGTACGACGCACCCGACGAGGATGCGGTCCGCCGCGCTCGCCGGGCGGTGTCCACCCCGATCGACCGGCTGCACGGTCTGGCGGCCCCAACGCCATGACGGCCGCAGTGGGCGTGCAGGCCCCGCTGAGACGGATATGCGAGACCGTGAGTCGGCGTGCTTCTGCGCTGGACGAGCGGCGCACCGACGTGCGGGAAGACTTGGCGACGACCGGTGCCGCCGGGTTGTTCGACCTCGGGTTCGAGGCGGGCAGTCTGCCCGACATGGTCGCTGTCATCGACGAGATCGCTGCGCACAGCCTTGCCGTCGGCTTCTCGGTCTGGGCGCACCGGATGACGCTGGAGTATCTTCGGCGCGCACCTGGGAGCTTGGACAGTGCTTTCGGCGAACTGCTGAACGGCAACCGTCCGGGTGTCACGGCGATGGCAGCCGGCCTGCGATATGTCGCCGGTCTGGATGACCTGCCCGTCAAGGCCGAACGCACTGCCGACGGCCTGCGTCTGAACGGGCCGATCCGCTGGGCCTCCAACGTCTTTGACGATGCGCTGATGGTGCTGCCGGCGCGCGGCGCTGACGGTGAAACCTATGTGGTGGCAGCAGATGTGGCACAGCCTGGAGTTACCGTGAACCCTGAGCCGGACCTGATGGCGTTGGGGGCGACCGGCTCGACGTCACTACGTCTGGAGAACGTCGACGTGGCGCACGATCGCATCCTAAGTGCCGATCTGGCCGGCTTTGTCGCGGCGGTACGACCGCCATTTCTGCTGTTACAGAGCGCATTCTGCGTTGGCGTCACGCGGGCTGCGGTAGCTGGTGGGGAGAAGGCCACGGGCGGACTCGCCGGCGAGTTCACCGATCAGATGACCAGTGTCCGCGGGCGCAGCCGGGTCCTGCGCGACGATCTGTATGCGCTGGCGGCCAATCCCCTCGCAGCGCCCATCGCCGACCTCATCCGGATGCGCCTGCTGGCCGCGCAACTTGCGCTGGAGGCGACTCGGTTGGAGTGCACACTGACCGGCGGCGCCGCATACGCCATCGGCAGCCCCGCCAACCGCCGGTTCCGTGAGGCGGCGTTTCTGCCTGTGCAATCTCCATCAGAAGGGCAACTCAGGTGGGAACTGAAACAGTACGAGTAACGGCCGGGCACAAGAGATTCGGCGCCACGACAGCCTTGCGGGACATCGACCTGTCGATTGAAGACGGTGAGTTCCTGGCGGTGCTCGGTAGCAGCGGCAGCGGAAAGTCCACGCTGTTACGCGCTATCGCCGGGCTCGAGCAGCTCACCACCGGCACCGTGGAATGGGCCGGCGACGGAAACCGTCCTCGCACCGGCGTCGTCTTCCAGCAGGCGTTGTTGATGCCCTGGCTCACCGTGAGTGCCAATGTGAGCTTTGCCAAACGCTTTTCAGCGCACCGAGACGGGTTCGACCAGGCATACGCCGAGCAGCTCATGGAGCGGTTCGGTCTGGGAGGCCTTGCTGACCGCTACCCCGATCAACTGTCAGGGGGACAGGCCCAACGGGTGGCCATCCTGCGCGCCGCCGCGACCCGGCCGCGCCTTTTGCTTCTCGACGAACCGTTCAGTGCGCTCGATCCCGCCACAAGGACCGATCTGCGCGGATGGCTTGCCGATCTCGTCACGCAGTTGTCGGTCACCGTCGTTCTGGTGACGCACGATATCGACGAAGCGCTGGAGCTGGCCGACCGCATCGTGCTGCTCGGAGAAGACGGCCGAATCGGCTCGCAGTGGGTCGTGGATCGGGACTCTGCCGCGTCGGCGCAGCTGCGCAGCGACATTCTGGGGCACTACCGACTCGTTGGGAGTGCATCGTCGTGACCCGACGCGGCCTGTCCCGGCGACACGTGCTGCTTGGCGCAACCGCTCTCGCCGCCGCAGGCGGATTCCTGGGCGTCGCTGATCTGGCACGCAGCGCAACCATCGACGCCGCTGCCGGCGATGGCGGTCTTCGTATCGGTTACTTGCCGATCACCGATGCTGCTCCGCTGTTGATCGCACACAGTGCTGGGCTGAATCCGGGCAGCAGCGGCCGCCCGGTGCTGTTCCGCAGTTGGGCGGCCCTGGCCGAGGCATTTCTGACCCGCCAGCTTGATGTCGCACATTTACTGATGCCGATGGCGGTGCAGCTGCGGTATGCACTCGGCGGCGGTGTCCGGGTGCTGGGCTGGAACCACACCAACGGCTCGGCGATCACGGTGGCCCCGCACATCGAGGACCTCGCCGATCTTGCCGGCGCGCAGGTGGCAATTCCGTTCTGGTGGTCGATCCACAACATCGTCGTGCAGCAACTGCTGCGGGCCCACGGCCTGCGGCCGGTGGTGCGGCAGCGCGCGTCACGGCCGCAGCGCACCGTCGAGCTCATCGTGATGAGTCCCTCGGACATGGTGCCGGCGTTGGCGAATCGCTCCATCGGTGCGTACACGGTGGCCGACCCGTTCAACGCGGTGGCACAGATCAAAGGCATCGGACGGATTCACACTTTCCTCGGAGACGTCTGGCGCGACCATGCGTGCTGTGCCCTGGTCACCCACGAGGACGTGATTGCCGCGCGGCCTGCCGCCGTCCAAGGCCTGGCCGACGCCGTGGCGGCGGCACAGCTGCGGATCACCGCTGACCGCACCGGCGCGGCAGCGACCCTGTCGGCGGGTTCCTATCTACCGCAACCCAAACCGGCTCTGCAGTTGGCACTGACCTACCCGAAGGCTCCCTATCCGCTGAAGCACCCGCACTGGCGACCCCAGCAGATCGGGTTCCAGCCCTTCCCCTACGCGAGTTTCACCGAGCGTCTGGTCGAGGCGATGGGAGACACCGTCGTCGACGGTGACCGCCGATTCCTGGCCCGGATCGACCCCGCCAATGTCCACGCCGACCTTGTCGACGACACGTTCATCCGCAACGCCATCACATCGCACGGCGGACCACACGCGTTCGGTATCGACGCCGGTCTCACCAGAATCGAAGAGGTGCAACCACTGTGACGACGTCAGTCGTAACACGGCCTGCCAAGGCTCATCTGGCGTATCGCCTCGGTCCGCCTGCTGTCGCCATACTGGTGGTGGTCGCTGCGTGGTGGTTGCTGACCACGACGGCACACGGCTCGCACTCTCTGCTGCGCCAGACTGCACCACAGCACGTCATTCCCGCTCTGGCCGGGCTGTTGGATCGCGGCGTGCTCCTTCCAGATGCCGCCGTCAGCCTGTGGCGCTTACTCATCGGATTATGTGTCGCGGCACTTATCGGCATCCCGGCCGGTCTGCTCATCGGGACGAGTACCTTCGTCGAACGCGCGTCCCGCCCCGTCGTGCAGTTTCTCCGCATGATCTCACCACTGTCCTGGACGCCGATCGCGGTGGCCCTGTTCGGGATCGGTAGCCAACCGGTGATCTTCCTGATCGCCGCGGCTGCGGTCTGGCCGATTCTGATGAACACGGTGGCCGGCGTACACGCCATCGAACCGGGATATCTCGACGTCGCACGCAGCTTTCATGCCTCCCGTACCGAGACGCTTCTCGCAGTCGTGCTACCCGCCGTCCGCGGACACATCCAGACCGGGCTACGCGTCGCGCTGGGCGTGGCCTGGGTGGTCCTGGTCCCCGCCGAAATGCTCGGTGTCCGTTCTGGATTGGGCTACGAGGTGCTCAATGCCCGCGACCAGCTGGCCTACGACCAGGTGGTGGCGGTTATCGTCGTCATCGGACTTCTCGGGTTCGCATTGGATCTCGGCGCCCGCTGGCTGTTGACGCCTCGGCGGGACAGCAGAGCTACGGTGTGATCAGCGTCCCCGCATCCGACGCTGCCTTCTGCAACTCCGGAATTGTCATGTCGCCGTAGCCACTTTCGACCGGACCCATGGTGGCTCCCAGCCACGGCACCACACCCGGATCCGGGGTAACACCCAGGTTGTAGGCCTGCATGCCCGGCAGGTGATGCTCGAAGAAGTTGCCCAGGATGTCCACCACGAAGACGACGTCGCCGATGGGGTTGGTGCCCCAGAGCGATGCGGCATTGACCAGCGGTGTGGTCGCAGTGGGGTCGCCGATCATCACGATCGAGCCGTAGTGCGGTTTGGTTCCCCCGCCAGGCACGTACGGCGGCACGAACGGTTGCAGCGCAGGCAGATCCGTGGCGAAATACGCGGCGGTGTCACCATAGGTCTCGACATTGACGAAGCCGGAGTTGGCGCCGTTGCCCGGCACCGTGGTGTTGATTCCGGGGCTTTCGAATCCGATACCGCCGACGCCCGTCTGCTGCGCGACGTATTCGGCTTCCCAGCCGCCCAGCGAGTGGCCGGTGACGAAGATGTCTCCCTGGCTGTAGCCCTGTTTGGCCGCCTCGGCCGCAACCTGCTGTTCGAAGGCCAGGGAATCGGTGAAGGCCTGCGGGGTCGTGTTGGTGAAGATCACCTGGGCGTCGGTGGCGATCTGCGAGATCGCAATCACTGGGTTGGCCAACAGGTTTGTGCCGCCGGTGGTGCCCTGATACGCCACGATGATCTGACCCTGCGGTGTCACCCAAGCCTTCGCGGATTCACCCGACAGGGTATTGGTCGACTGCATCTGCTTGCCGTCCACCGTGAACGGCTTCAAATCGCCAGGCGTACCGCCGAGCACATACTCAGCGGCTGCGGCGTTCAGGAACTGCGACACCGTCGGAGTCTTGCCCGTCGTCGGGCCCGTGTACGTCAGCGGTGGCGGCGTCGGTTGCGCGGCGGGTGTCTTGTCCAATCCCAACGTCGCTTCCACACGCCGGAAGGCCGCGAACAACGCCTCGTCGACCGGCTGGAAGTTGATGGGACTCTTCGGACCGTTGGCGGAGACGGTGATGTCCAGTGCTTGCAGCACCGAGTTGATGACGCGGCCCGGCAATTCGGCGAGCTTGGCGATGGGGGACAGCGGTTGCGGCGGAGTCGGGGTGCTCGGAGTCGGGGTGCTAGGGGCCTCGACTGACGACGTGGCCGCGGCGAGCTTCGCCGTCAGGGGGATCGCCTTGGTCGTGGGATTCGGCTGGGGTGTCGCAATGGCTGCGGGCTGCTTGGGTTCGACCGCCCGCGGCGTGGCGGTGCCGCCGGCGAGCGAAGTGGCCGCCGTGGTCAGTTGCTGCACAGCCGCACGTACGCGAGTCGGAGCCGCCTGCTTGGCGTGGGACTTTCCGGCGGCCGCATCCGTGGCCGGGTCTTGGCGCAGAGCCGTCGGCGTCTGCAGTGTTCCTGTCGAATCCTGTTGTGGTTTATCGGTATTCGAGTCGTTCGGGTCCGGTTTGGGAGCCTTTGTATCGGTGCCCGACGCTGCCGCGCCGCCGGTGGGTCCCTTGTCCTGAGTGTCGTCCTTGGTCTTCGTCGTGGTCGACAACCGGCCCGGCCGGTTGGTGTGACCCTGCGCGGGCTTTTTGGGGCCATGGTCGGTGGTGGCACTCGAATGGCTCGATGTGGTTCCGGACGAGTCGGACGTGCCGGGGTCCGCCCACGCCACAGCGTGTCCGCTCGCCCCGGCGATCCCGATGCCGACCGCTACAACGGACAGGCCGTAGCGCGGTAGTAGGCGTCTGGCACTTTTCCGGCAGCGCGAATTATGCACCATAATTGATGTCCCCCTTGACATTTCACGGTGGTGTCCGCATCTGCCGATGGCATGGGTGCCAGCCGCCCCGAACACACGCCGGCTCAATATATGACATCGCGTGATGTCATTGTCGGTTTTGGCGTATGTGGTCGGTGGCGCCGGGGGACGGCACCCAAACGGATGACATTCGTTCGGCCGATCTGGTTACCGGGCGTCGGCGACTTCGGTCGCCAACGAGTCCTGACGCGGCGGGTGCCGATGCGCCTCGACGCACGCGATAGCGCCGTCGACGTCTACAAGGTCTTCCAGGAGAAGAAGTCGTGAACATCGCCGTCGGCTTCTACCAGGGATTCTGCCCCGCCGGATCTGAATCAGCGAATCGCCAGGCCCGTCAGTGCGCGTGAGATGACCAGCCGCTGAATCTCGCTGGTGCCCTCGAAGATCGTGAAGATCTTGGCGTCGCGGTGCATCCGCTCCACCGGGTAGTCGCGGGTGTACCCGTTGCCGCCCAGGATCTGGATGGCCTCATCGGTGACATAGACCGCTGTTTCGCTGGCGACCAGCTTGGCCATCGAGCCCTCGGCATTGTCGAAGCTCTGGTTGTTGCGAGCCATCCAGCCGGCGCGCCACACGAGGAGCCGGGCGGCGTCGATGCGGCTCTTCATATCGGCGAGCTTGAACGCCACGGCTTGGAACTCGCCGATCTTGCGGCCGAATTGTTCGCGCTGGCAGGCATATTCGAGGGCATACTCGTACGCGGCGCGGGCCACACCGACCGCCATGGCGCCCACGGTGGGCCGGGTACGCTCGAAGGTCTTCATGGCGGCCTGACCGCCCGCGGATGCACCGGACTTCACGCGTGCCACGCGCGCCTCGAACTTCTCGCGGCCGCCGAGGATCAGATCCTCGGGCAGTCGCACGTTGTCGAGCACCACCTCGGCGGTGTGCGACGCACGGATTCCGTGCTTCTTGAACTTCTGTCCCTGCGCCAAGCCCGGAGTTTCGGGCGGGATGATGAAGGTCGCCTGGCCGCGGGAGCCGAGTTCGGGGTACACCGACGCGACCACGATGTGCACGTTGGCGATGCCGCCGTTGGTCGCCCACGTCTTGGTTCCGTTGAGCACCCACTCCCGGGTGGCTTCATCGAACCGGGCCCGGGTGCGGATGGCGCCGACGTCGGAGCCGGCATCGGGTTCCGACGAGCAGAACGCCCCCAGTTGCGGTTCGCCGGGCGTGCCGAACATTGCAGGCAACCACTGTCCGATCTGCTCAGGAGTTCCGTTGCCCGCCAACGCCGCTGCTGCCAAACCGGTACCCAAGATGGACAGAGCGATACCGGCGTCACCCCAGAACAGCTCCTCGAACACCGTGATGAAGCCCAACCCGGTCGGCTCGGCGGCCTGGGTTCCGAAAAATTCGGGGGAGTATAGGCCGACCTTGGCGGCCTCCTGGATGATCGGCCACGGAGTTTCCTCCCGTTCGTCCCATTCGGAGGCGGCGGGACGCACAATCTCGGTGGCGAACTGGTGCACCCAGTCGCGGACCGCGATCACATCGTCGCTGAGCTGCAGTGAGAAGGTCATGTGTGACTCCTGAAAAGCGAAGTGGTTAGCGGTCTTTAGGAACGGAGTACTGCTTGAGCATGCTGACGGTCTGGGCGACCCAGGCCTCGAAGTAGCGGTCGTCATCGATGTTGCCCGGCGTGCGGCGCGTGAGTGCTCGCAACGTGGCGTGATAGGACAGTGCCCCGATCGCGACCGCGGCGGCCGCGGCGGGGTCCGGGATTCGGGTGCGGCCGGCGCGGTTGGAGGCCTCCAGTTCGTCGGCGAACCGCTGGTAGGCGTTGTCGGTGATGGTCTGCCAGGTGTGCTCGTCGAGTTCGCCGAGCTCATCGGGTTCGCGAAGCATGACCCGCAGCAGGTCCTCACTGTCGGCGAGGTTGTTCCAGATCAGTTGTCCTGCGGTGCGGACCGCAGCCTCGGTGCCCTTGGGCTCGCCCGCGTCGAATTCCTCACGCGCCGTGACGATGTTGTCGATCCGGTGGCCCACCGCAGCCTCGAGCAACGCGCGCTTGGAAGAGAAATGCTTGTAGAGCGCACCGGACCCAGGCGCCAGCCCGGCCGCCTGTTGGATATCGGCCACCGACGTCGCCGCGTAGCCCTTGGCGGCGAACAGTTCCAGCGCGATGGCCAAGAGCTGATCACGCGTCGATGCCGACATGGTGAGAGAGTACTCACTCACCGCAGTCGCGGGCAAATCCGATGAGGCTGGGGTCGCGCGCGATGAACGAAGGGCGCGCCGAGACGGCGCTGGCGTGCGGCGAACTGCACCGATTGCCCTCCGCGGAAAGCAGGATTAACCTGCGGTTATGGCGATCGACCCGGCGACAACAGCTGTCGTGCTCATCGAGTTTCAAAACGATTTCACCTCGGAGGGCGGCGCCTTGCACGGCGCCGTGGCCGAGGTGATGCAGGCCACGAAGATGCTGGCCAACATGAGGGAAGTGGTCGACAGTGCGCGGGCCGCCGGAGCGACCGTGATGCACGCGCCGATCACATTCGCGGAAGGATATGGCGAGATCTCAGCTCATCCATACGGGATCTTGAAGGGCGTTGTGGACGGCCAAGCGTTCATCAAAGGTTCGTGGGGAGCCGAGATCGTCGATGAACTCGCGCCGATGCCCGGCGATATCCTGATCGAGGGCAAACGTGGTCTCGACACCTTCGCCAGCACCAATCTCGACTTCATACTGCGCAGCAAGGGGATAAGCACGCTTGCGTTGGGCGGATTTCTCACCAACTGCTGCGTCGAGTCGACCATGCGCACGGGCTACGAGAATGGCTATCAGGTGGTCACCCTGAGCGACTGCGTCGCGGCCACCTCAGTCGAGGAACACGAGAACGCGCTGAAATACGACTACCCGATGTTCTCCCGTCCGATGACGGCCGGCGAATTCGTAGCTGAACTGACGTCGTAGCTGAGATTGGTTGTACGCCCGTCATTCGTCCCGTGGCGAGGTGAGCGCCTTGATCGCGGCGGTTGACATCGTCTTGACGATGGACTCCTGGTCCAGGCCCTTGTTGAGGGTCGCCACGGAATTGAGCATCGAGAACACCGTGTGTGTGAGCAGCCGAACCTCTGGTTCGGACAGGTCGGGCCGCAATGTGCCAACGATCGAGATCCATTCCTCGGCATAGAGGTTCATCTCACGCCGGATACGCCGCCGGTCCTTCTCCGGCAACGCGTGTTCGTTCTTCATGAAGACGAGAGTCGTCGGCGCCGAGGTCACGACGCTTCTGATGTGGAAGTTGACCAGAATCTCCAGCGCGGCCCGCGGATCGGGCTCCGCCTCCACGGTCTCGCTGGCGAACTGGTGCAGGGCGGCCAAGGGGCTCTCCACCACGGCGATCAAGAGAGCCTGCTTGTTCGCGAAGTGGTTGTAGAGGCCCGGCCCGGAAATTCCGGCCGCTGTGCAGATCATGTCCACAGTGACTCCGTCGTAGGAGTTTCGTAAGAACAGGTCGGCGGCCACCTTGAGCAAGACGTCCCGGCGTGAGGTGCCGGCGGCCGTCTCGTGCGCGGCATCGTCAGTGGTCATGGCAAGTAACGATAGCCACGGGGCCCAGGCGCCGCCGAGCCCGGGAAGCGGTCAGGAAGGCACACCGCGTCGGGCTCACGTTGAACTGTCGGTCGCTGACCAGCTGACCCGCAATGTATTAATAGCTATTAACCCCGTGGAGTTGGACGTTCAGGTGCGCTGCGTACACCTGGAGCTGTCGGGTTGTCCCTTCGGTCCTTGATATGCACAGTTCATAAGACATTTACGGCTGGCACTTACTGTCCGGCGACTGGGTTTGAGGTCGGCATTGACATTGGCCGTAGAGCGTCCTAGGTTAAGGAACGTTCACCTAGTGGAAAGTGGTGTGAATATGCGGTTCATCTTCATGAGCGAAGGCGAGACGGTCCCGGGGCATACCCATGAGCACCGCTACCGGGAGCTCGTGGACGAAGTCCTACTTGCAGAGGAGGTGGGGTTCGACGCGTTCGGAACGTCCGAGCAGCACGTCGCGATCGGTACGGCGACAACCTCAGCACCTGAAGTCATCTATCCCTACCTGATGGCACTGACCAAGCGCATCCGATTCATGCACCTGGTCACGCTCTTGCCCACGCGCATCAACCATGCCCTTCGCGTTGCCGAACGGTTGGCAACCGAGGACATCCTGTCCAACGGTCGAGTAGAACTCGGTGTGGGGCGCGGGAACACGACACTTGCGCTGCGCGCCTTCGAGGTTGAACCTAGCGAGAACAAGGCTCAGCTCATCGAAGGCCTGGAGGTCATTCGCCGGGCCCTGCACAATGACGTGTTCTCCTACGTTGGCGAGCACTACAAGATCCCGCCGCGAAGCCTGGTACCCAAGGCAATTCAGCAGCCCTATCCCCCCATTTCGATGGCGGCAGGCAGCCCCCAGTCGGTTCGTCAGGCCGCCGAACTCGGTGTCGGGGCCATCGTGGGCGGTTTCTACCTGGGTTTCGAGTTTGTCGAGAGCATGCTGCGCATCTACGACGACGCCCTGGAGGGAGCCGCGCATCCCTATCCGCTCCAAGCGCAGAAGCTCGTTGCGGTCGGAGGCGGAATGCACTGTGCCGAGACACGCGAGGAAGCGCTCAAGTGGGCGCGGAATCTCAAAGAGACCGTGGCTCTTTCGACGGACGCGTATGAGCGGCTGTCCAAGTTGTCCGCCGACTACCAGTACATGGGTGCGGTGCGGAATGTCGACTTCGACGACGAGCGATACATGTTCGAGGACTCATCCGGATTCATCGTGGGCGACCCCGATGACTGTGCGGCACAAGTGCAACGCTTCGCCGACCTCGGTGCAGACGCCATCGTCATGCGAATCGATGGACTCCCGCACAGAGAACTGATGAAGTCGATCGAGCTCTTCGGCAAATATGTCATCCCCAGGTTCAAAAACCCACGGGCTGTGGTGCGCCCCGCCGACGCGATTCTGGCCGACATCCGCACAGCTCGGCCCGCTCACTATGCGGAGCTTGAAGCGTTCGAAAAATCGAAACCCCAATCGAATTCCCATAAGAACGTTGTCACGGTAGGAGAACCACGATGAGCAAACTGGCCGCAGATGACGTCTTCAGCCGCTATCCCGAGGAAGTTCTGATCGAGCGCAGGCCCAATGGTGTACTGCTCATCACGATCAACAAACCCGACCGGCTCAATGCCTTGACGATGCCGATGTTCGACCATCTGTCGGACATCTGGGTCGACGTCGACCGAGACCCTGAAACACGCGTTGCCGTCATCACGGGCGCCGGCCGTGGCTTCTGCACGGGCATGGATGTACGGCAGCCGGAGCCGACACTGGACGAAGCGGTCGCGCTCATGGAGGGCGAGCGCAGACGGATCACGGCCATACTCAACATGGACAAGCCGCTGATCTCGGCAATCAATGGTCCCGCAGTGGGCTGGGGATTGTCGATGGCCCTTCTGGCCGACATCAGTGTCGCTGCCGAGGATGCACTGCTGCGAGACGGGCACACCCGTGTCGGTGTGGTCGCAGGCGACCATTCCTCACTCATCTGGCCGTTGCTCGTGGGGATGGCCAAGACGAAGTACTACCAGTTGACGTCGGCGAGCATGACCGGCACCGAGGCTGAACGGATCGGATTGGTGAGTCTCGCCGTACCGAGGGAGAACGTGCTGGATCGCGCCCTCGAGATCGCCGACGAACTCGCGCAGGGCTCGCAGCAGGCGATCCGCTGGACAAAACGGTCCCTGAACACCGGATGGCTCACCAATGCCCTTCCGCAGCACGAGCTTTCCGCGGCCCTAGAGGTCATCGGCTTCGCGAGCGCAGACTACTTCGAGGCTCGCCAGGCCTTCCGCGAAGGTCGTCCGCCGGAGTATCCGTCCGCGCGCGGCGAAGGGCGTTCTGTCCTCGGACCGCAGCCGGCGAACGCAGCCAGGTGACCTATGAGCGCACTCGCGATCGGCCAGCCCGCCACTCTCGACACAGCTGACCACGATGGCGTTCTGGTGGTCGCGCTGGACAGGCCACCGGCAAATGCGATGAACCGGCAACTCATCCACGATCTTGCCCGCCTGTTCGAGCAGCTCACCGCCAGGTCAGACGCACCGCCGATCGTGCTCACCGGTAAGGGCGAGCGGTTTTTCAGCGCCGGAGGCGACATCAAGGAGCTCGAAGGTGCGCTCGTCGGCGAGATCGACGTCCGCATGCGGGAATTCCACGCACTACTCGTTGCGATGGACCGCTACCCGCGGCCGGTGGTCAGCGCGATCAACGGGCACTGTGTCGGCGGCGGTATGGAGGTCGCGCTCTTTTCGGACTGTGTGTTGGCGGTCAACTCGGCGCGGTTCGGGTTTCCGGAGATCAACCACGGACTGTTGCCGGCGGACAAGGGAATCCAACGAGCGAACCGGGTGCTCGGTGTGCGCATCACCCGACGAATCATCCTGTCAGGTGAGCTCTTCGGAGCGCAGCACGCTTTCGACATCGGCCTCGTCGACGAACTCGTCACCGATCCCGAGGCGCTGATACCCGAGGCCGTCGCGACGGCGCGAGCCGCGGGTTCGAAGGCGCCTGTGCTCTATGGTGCCTTGAAAAGCAGCCTCAACGATCCGGACGATGTGCGTGATGAGGCGTCTCTGCAACGCACGCTGAAAACTGCTGCAGAATATTTCGACGACCCGGCCGCACGAGAGTTGCGGCAGCGATGGAGTGGCCGGAGGACTTCCGCTGCCAAGGTGCAGTCGTGTTGATCGTCGTTGTCGCCGGATTGGTCAGCGGCTCCGTTCTCCTGCTCGCGACAGTGGGTTTTGAACTCCTCCGGCGCGTCGAGGGATTCCTCAACATCGCGCATCCGCAGCTCATCGTGCTCAGCGGATTCAGTGCATACGGGTTCAACGTGCTGGTCGGGTTGCACTGGACCTTGTCGTGTGTCCTGGCGATCGTCGTCACGACGGTGGTCGGAGTGGTGAGCGCGAGAGCGGTCTTCTGGCCGATGCGCCAGCGCCCGCATTACATTCCGATGATCGCGTCCGTCGGACTCGCGTTCTTCCTGCACGCGATGATCGAGATCTTCACGGGGTTCGGCGTGAAGACGTTGGATGTGCCGTTGCAGAAAACCATCAGCATCGGCGGTGTCGCGGTTGCAGGCGCCGATCAGATCGCCGTCATCGGTACTGCTGCTTTAGTCGTGGTGGCACTGCACTTTTGGCTCGCCAAGTCATACAGCGGCAGGGCGTTGCGGGCCATGGCGAACAATCCGGCACTTGCGCAAATTCGAGGGGTCAACACCTCGAATCTGCAGTACCTCACCTGGGCGGTCGCCAGCGCACTGGCAGCACTGGCGGGAACTCTGATCGCGCTCACGGCGCGGATTTATCCCGAGCTCGGCTGGGATCAAGTACTGGTCATCTCCGCCGCTGCGATCATCGGTGGGTTAGGCAGCATCTACGGCGTGATGGTCGCGGCAGTCCTCGTCGGACTCACGTCTAGCGTGGCGACCTTGGCAATTCCGTCCGAATACACCCCGATGGTGGTCTTTACCGTCATAGCCCTGGTCGTCTTTGTCCGCCCCGAGGGCCTCTTCAGCGGTCCAAAGGAGCGTGTGGCGTGAGCACCCTGCTGATTGTCGGTGGACTAGTCATCCTGATGGGCGTTTACGCCGTCGCAGCTCTGGCGTTGAACCTGCAGTTCGGTGTTGGAGGCATGGTCAATTTCGGTGTCGCAGCGTTCTTCGGAATCGGAGCGTATGCGTACGCACTCACTGTGATGCCCGCCCAGTCCGGCTCGTACACCTACATTCTCGGGCTGGGCCTGCCGTGGTGGGCCGGCACCATCATAGGTGGCCTGACCGCGGCCCTTCTCGCTCTCGTCGTGGGATGCGGACTGCTGCGGGTAGGCGGGGAGTACCTCGCGGTGGTGGCCCTGGCGTTGGCCGAGGTGATACGTCAGCTCTTCATCAACCAGTCGGCGATCGCAAACGGCGCGCGCGGCCTCCTGGACGCGCCGGTGCCCAGTCTTGACAGCATTCCGGGACGGGCCCAATCGTTGTACGTCGCAGCACTTGTGTTGGCGATATTGGGAATCAGTTTCCTGGCCTTCCGCCGTGTGACGCGGTCAGCGTACGGACGAAGTCTGCTTGCGGTGAACCAGAACGAGGCTGTTGCTCGCTCGCTTGGCATCAATGTCTACACGGTCAAACTCAAAGCCTTCGTGTTCGCCTCATTCTTTATGGGCCTGGCCGGGGTCATGTACGTCTGGTACCTGTCGATACTGACTCCGAGTTTCTTCAACGTGAACATCACCTTCACCGTCTTCATCGCGTTGATCATCGGTGGCATCGGCAGCAATGCGGGCGCGGCGCTCGGTGCGGTGGTGCTTCTCGGCCTACGAGAAGGGCTCACCTATATCGAGGCGGGCCCTCTCACCTCTGAAGTGATGGCCAGTCTGCAGGATGCCCTGCAGGGACTCGTCCTGATCGTCATCTTGCTGTTCTGGCCGGGGGGTCTGCTCCGGCCGCGATTGGCCAGCTATCGGAGACCTGGTACGGCCAGCCTCCCCACTCCCGCGCTGGCTACGACTGCGGCAGGGGAGCGATGATGGTGCAGCCATTGCTCGAAGTCGTCGGTCTGGTAAAGGCTTTCGGCCAGTTACGGGCTCTTGACAGTGTCGCGATGAAGATCAGCCCGGGTGCGATCACCGGCCTCATCGGTCCAAACGGCTCGGGGAAAACGACGCTGTTCAATGCGATTTCCGGGTTCGTCCGACCTGACACGGGCACGGTGATGTTCGACGGACGTGACATCACGGGTGTGCCGACGCACCGACTTGCTCGGTTGGGCCTCAAGCGGACATTCCAGAATGCTGCCGATTTCACGGACATGTCGGTTCTGCAGAATCTGCTGACGTCAGTGCGCTCGGCGCCAGGCGAGCGCCTCTGGCGCCTCTTCACGTCACCACGTGACGTGGCTGTCGGGGAACGCGCTCTGGTCGATCGCGCCTGGGAGCTCCTGGATCGGATGGCACTGACCGAACTGGCGAACACTCGCGCAGGAGACCTGTCGATCGGGCAGGGACGCTTGCTCCAGATCGCACGGTTGCTCATGGAGCCGCCGTCGTTGCTGATGCTCGATGAGCCGTCGTCTGGGTTGAACCCTGACGATCAGCATCGGTTGTCGTTGACGGTGCGGGATTTGTGCACCACAGAGAACATGACGGTCCTGGTGATCGAGCACAACATGTCGTTCCTCAATGCGATCTCGGATGCGCTGTATGTCATGTACGACGGACGGGTCATCGCGAACGGCCCGCCGGCACAGGTCATCAGCAATCCCGTCGTTGTCGAGACCTATCTGGGAGCGCGCCATGCCACTGCTTGATGTCGAAAACCTGACCAGTGGCTATGGTCGTAACAACATCATCCGTGGCGTCACCCTCACCGCCGAGCACGGGTCCATCACAGCCATCATCGGCCCCAACGGGGCGGGTAAGACGACACTCGTCCAGACCATCGCCGGCGTGGTCAATGCACGTGGTGGGTCTGTCAAACTCGAAGGAGACAGGCTCGACGCGATGTCGACGCGCGAGCGGGCACGTCACGGCCTGGGCTATACGCCTCAGTTGCGCAACGTCTTCGGAGCATTGTCGGTAGAGGACAACCTCGAGGTTGTCACGCGCGCGATGGGCCTGGCGCGCGAGCGCCTCGACGAGGTCTTCGATACGTTTCCGATCCTTGCCGAGCGGCGCAAGCAGCGAGCAGGGACTCTTTCGGGTGGGCAGCGCCAGCAACTCGCGATTGCCTCATCGTTGTTGATGCAGCCAAAGCTGTTGATCCTCGACGAGCCCACGACGGGTCTCGCTCCTCAGATCGTCGACTCGCTCATCGAACAGATCTGTCGCATCGAACGCGGTGGGACCGGCGTCCTCTGGGTGATCGAGGAGCACCCACGCCAGATTCTTCCCCTCTGCGGGCGGGTGTTTCTCATGGACTCGGGCCAGATACGACACGATGCGACCGGGCCGGATCTGCTGGCCGACCCGAACTTCGCCGAGATATTTCTGGGCGCGCGGATTCCGACACCCTAAATTGGTTCTGCTACAGGAGAGTTGAGCGATGGACAGAGTCGGTATTTCGACGCGCAAGCTGTCGGTGGTGGCCGTTGTCGTGGCTACCGGGGCAGCTCTGATGGGGTGCGGCGACGGCGACGGTACGGCAGTCATCGGTGTCGCCGCGCCGCTGTCCGGAGAGGCAGCAGTATGGGGCGGCCCGGTCGATTCTATGGCCCGCGCGGTTGTGGACCATGTCAACAAGCTTGGCGGCATCAACGGAACGAAGCTCAGGGTGGTAAGCGAGGATGAGAAGTTCAACGCCGAGGACGGGGTCCGTGCGGTTACCAAGCTCATCAACAGCGACAACGCGCAGTTTATCGTCGGCCCGACATCGGCGACCTTCATGGCGACCCTCAAACAGGCCGAACGCAGCGAAGTGGTGATCGCATCGCCGTACGCGGGCATGGTGGAATTCGATGCCCACGCCAATCCCTTCACCTTTCGCACCGTCGGGCCAGACACTTTCGACGGTTTGACCGTGGCGAAGAACCTCTGGGACCAGGGATTCAAGACCGTGTCGATCCTGTACGAAAACGTGGACTCTGCGCGCAGTACGTCCAACTGGGTCGAATCTTTCTACACAAAGCTCGGCGGAAGGGTCGTGGCGAAGGTCGCGTTCAACGGTGGTCAAACGTCTTATCTTCCTGAGGTTCGCAGAGCCTTCGAGCCCGAGCCCGACATTGTTTTCCTCGCCGGCTCTGTTGAGCCTGCGGTGCCGATCTTGCGCGAGTGGGCTCGATTGGGTTTGCCCGGCAAGTGGTCATTCATCGCCGAGCTGTCTTATCCGGTCTTACTGAATGAGGTTGGCGCTCAATACCTCGAAGGTGCGTTTGGGCAGTCTGCGATGGCCGCCGATTCCCCCGCCATCGCAGGCATGCGCGAACTTCTGACCGAAGAGTACGGGGACCTGAAAGGCAATGAGATTGCTGAACAGCCCACGGCAGGCTTGACCTACGACGCAATCGTCTCTGCAGTACTGTCGATGGCGGCTGGGGGACAAGCGACAGGAGTCGCGATAGCCGAGAACTTGCACAAGGTAACCGATCCTGGCGGTAAACCGGTCTACACCCTCGATGAAGGGCTGGCATCACTGGCCAAAGGCGAGAAAATCGACTACCAGGGAGCCTCCGGTCCGGTCGATTTCACGTCGACGAACACAGCCACGCCTGACTACGGCGTCTTTCAAGTGATCGATGGCAAATGGAAGGTCATCAAGCGTTACGCGGGCGCGGAACTTTACGACTTGGCTGAGGAACTCGGGTGACTATGAAGATGACAAGCCCACGTGCAACGACCTCGTCGTCGACGGGACTCAAGGAGGTACCGGTGTTGAACACTCTGACGGGGTTCGAAGCCGTGAATCGAACTTTCGCTCAGATGCTCTGTGACCGGGCCGAGCGCGAGCCCGACGCAATCGCGTATTGCAGCTGGATGAACGGGGCCGCCCGCCCGACCACGTGGAGCGGATATCTCGAGCAGGTGCGCGAGGTAGCGCTCGGATTGCATGATCTCGGTGCGGTGCCAGGCGACCGGGTGGCCATCGTGTCGGCTACTCGCCACGAATGGGTCATCGCCGCACTGGCCATACTCAGTCTCGGCGGTGTCCCCGTGGGCGTATACCCCACAAGCTCGGCTGCCGAAGTCAAGCAGGCACTGGAGAGTTCGGAATCCACGGTCGTTTTCGCGGAGAACGCAGCAGATGTCGAGAAAGTCGCTGCAGTGTCAGGTGAGTTGCCGCGACTGCGCGCGATGATCGGGTTCGACACCAAACCGCAGGGCCTGGCGGAATCTGTTCGAGCCGTGCACTGGGGAGAACTGCGCCATCGCGGTCGATCGCGCGGTGTGACCGAACCCGAGTTGTTTGCGACACTGGTTGAGGCGGGCGATATCGACCAGCCGGCGGCCCTGTTCTACACGTCGGGATCTACGGGTGCGCCGAAAGGCGTAATCCACACACACCGCACTCTGCAGTACTCGGTGCTGGCGTTCGCCATGTCGTACCCGGACGTCGGCCGGATCAGACACGACCTCGTTGCGTTCCTTGGTCTTTCGCATGTTGCGCCAGCGCTGATCGGAGTATTCACCCCGATCATGACTCGACTCGTCATCACCTACTGCACCATGGACCAGCGACTGGACGCGCTCGTCGGCGTGCGGCCGACTGCGGTCCTGTGGCCACCGCGGATGCACGAGAAGCTGGCAGGTGAGGTTCTTCAGCAGCTCTCAGAGTGTGGTGCGCTCTTCCGATTGCAGTACGCGGTAGCGATGCAGATCGCTCGCAGGGTAAGCGAGATGCGCTGGAAAGGCCGTGATGTTCCGTGGTATTTCGACATGCTGTACGACGTCTGCCTTCGCCGGGTTTTCGTACCCCTGCGCGCGAAGGTCGGCATGGACCGCATCAGAGTCGCCTGGACTGCGTCGGGCAATATGTCCCCGGACGTAACGGCGTTGTGGCAGACGTGGGGCCTTGACCTTCGTGAGCTCTTCGGCACGACAGAGACCTGCGGATCGGTTCTCGCACAGTGGGATCGCGCATTCCCGCCGCCAGGGACGATCGGAAAATCCATGCCCGACCCGCGGTGGGAGGCGCGGGTATCAGGCGACGGTGAGCTGCAGCTGCGCAGCCCATGCCTATTCGGTGGTTATCTCAACGATTCGGAGGCGACCGCTGCCGCAATGGAGGACGGCTGGTACCGCACAGGGGATCTGGTGGAGATGGACGCCGATGGAGAAGTACGGATCATCGGCAGGATCAAAGATGTCCTCAAGACCAGCGGTGGAAAGACCGTCAGCCCACAGCCGATCGAGCTCCGCCTCAAGGCCAGTGCGCTCATCGATGAGGCGATTGTCGTCGGTGAAGGACGCAAGTATCTGACAGTGCTGGTCGGCGTGAGTGAGGAAGCGCGAGCGATGACTACGGCTGACCGTGATGCGTCGGTCGCAGCATGGATCAACGAGGTCAATTCTGAGCTCTCAAGGCCGTTGCAATTGAAGAAGTTCCGGATACTGCCCCGGCCGCTTTCGGCCGTAGACGGCGAGTTGACGCTCAAGGGCACGATACGACGCTCGGCAATCCTCGCGTCGTTCAGCGACCTTGTCGATGAGATGTACGACGCCGGTGAGCAGGGGGAGATTGCGCGCCAGGCGAGGTTTGCCGGCGGCGGTCTGAAGTAGGTGAATCGATGAACGAGGTTCGGATCGAGTTCATGACAAGCGCCGAGATCAGCGCGGCTATCTCGGAAGGAGCGCGCACAGCGGTTCTGCCGTTGGGAGCGGTCGAACAGCACGGTGACCATCTACCGCTGTCGATGGATGCCGATCATGCCGGCGAGCTCGCGGTGAGGGTCGCGCGCGACCTTGGGGGCGCGCTGGTGCTGCCGACCGTGCGGGTGGGCTATTCCCCGCACCACCTCGGATTCGCAGGCACTCTGTCGCTTCGCGCGTCGACGCTGGAATCGGTTTGTGAAGATTATTGTCGCCACCTCGCCATGGACGGCTTCGAACGAATCGTCATGTTTTCCGGGCATATCGGGAACCATCCTGTGATGCGTGACTTCGAGGTACGACTTGCGGCGGCACTCGCGCCTCTGACAGTCATCGTCTTCTCCGATACCGAGGCCATCTTGAACGCGTGGCAACGGGTGGCGGACAGTGTGGCATCTTTGGGCGCCAACGTTGGAGGGCACGCTGACATCGCCGAAACGTCGGTGATGCTGGCGCTTCATCCACAGAAAGTCCGCCTCGACCGGTTCGCCCGCGGCTACAGCGGCAAGGTGGACCAGCAGCTACTCGATCGGGCGTTTCGCGACGGAATCCGAGCAGTTTCTCCCAACGGCGTTCTGGGGGACCCAGAAGGCGCGTCGAAACGGATCGGGATGGCGTGCCTGGACGCGGTCACGTCCCTCATTGCCGACTACGCCCGCGCCCGGGGCGCGTGACATTCACGAGAACGGAGTGCAAGCGATGATTACCCTCGATCCCGTTTCTTCTGGGGACTCTGACCGGGATGTGTCGAAGCTACGCAGACTTTACGGCCGTTACCCAACGGGCGTCGCGGCGGTGTGCGCACTGCGTGATGGACAACCGGTCGGGATTGTTGCCACTTCGTTCACACCGGTCTCCATCGATCCGGCGTTGGTGTCGATCTGCGTGCAGCACACTTCGACGACATGGCCGCAACTGGCTGATGGACGGCACCTCGGCGTCTCCGTCCTGGCATCGAGGCATGAAGCCGCGTGTCGTCAGATTGCGGCCAAGAATGTGGATCGTTTTGCCGGAGTATCTTGGTTCGCCACTGAATCTGACGCGGTGCTGCTGTCGGATGCGGCGGCGCAGCTCGACTGCGAGATCTCGTCATCGATTCCCGCCGGCGACCACGATGTGGTCATTCTCGAAGTCAAGGCCGCCGCGTCGAACAGCGACGCATCGCCGCTTATCTTCCACGACAGCAGTTTTCGAAAGCTTGCGGTCGGGCACGACTCATGACGGCGCACCGCTGTCCGTCTCGGCTCGCGATCGATCGCGCCGTCGAGGCTCTGCGCGCTGGGAGTCCTATTCTGGTTCTCAACGGTCCTGATGATCGGGTGGTTGCCGATGCGGTGATCGCGGCCGGTCGCGCAACGCCGCACTGGACGGGATGGCTGGTGAAGTTCACCTCGGGGCTGGTTTGTGCTGCACTGCCCGCACGTCGAGCAGACGAACTGGATCTGCCAACCATGGCTCGCGACGATGACTCAGACGGTGAGGTGCCCATGTTTGGGGTCGCGGTAGACGCCGCATCCGGGATCGGTACCGGTATCAGTGCGACCGACCGCGCCCGCACTGCGCGCGTTCTGGCGAGCGAGAGCTCCAGGGCGAGTGATCTGGTGCGGCCCGGTCATGTTCTCCCGGTGAAGGTCGCAGCCTGCGGGGTGCTCAAGCGCCGCGGGAGCGCAGAAGCGACGGTGGATCTTTGTGATATCGCGGGGCTACCACCTGTAGGACTGACGGCCGCCCTGCTGGGGGAAGACGGTGAACTACTGCAGGAACCGGCAGTCAGTGCGTTCGCTCAGAAGCACGACCTGCCGATGGTGCACGTCGACAGCGTCGTACACCACCGCCTATTTCATGGTGATGGCCGTTGTAAGCGGGTGATGCTGGTCCAGAATCGGCTGGACCGGCCTGGGGGTCGGACGGTCAAAACAGTTGACTTCGAGGACCAGCTGACCGGCACGCGGCATTCGGTCTTCATCGGCGGTTCCACACCCGGTATCGACCCACACGTATATGTCGTCAAGGAGTGTGTCCACCGCGAACCACTTCCAGCCTCTGGCTGCGACTGCAGAGTCGAATTCGACAGGTGCTACGAGCGTATCGCTGCGTGCGGCGGAGTCCTCGTGTACCTGCGGTCACCGATCGCGTCAGCGCCTCGGATCTCGGTGCAGCCATCAGAGTTGGAGCAAGGGTGCATCACGGCGATGCTGACCGAACTCGGATTCACCGCAGTGACTTTGGCTGACGACCCGCAGAACGCACAGATGACGTCCCAGTGTGACTTGGTCGTCTCTGGGCGTCCCGTGTCATACGTCCCCCGCTGACACTGTTGCACGGCTGGCCTTTGGCCACGGCCCATTGACTTCACGCTTCTTGAGCTCATTGACGATCGGAGAGACCACATCCATGGACATCCGCGCCACCATGCAGAACGTCCCTCTTACGCTTACTGCCATCCTGGACGTCATTGACAGCACGTTCGGCGATTCAGAGGTCCTCACCTATGCCGGCCCGAGCACCGGCGCACGAACCGCCACATTCTCTGAGATTTCAACGCGCGCAGCTCAACTCGCCGATGGGCTGGCTGACCTTGGAATCGGTGCCGGTGACCGGGTGGCGACCTTCATGTGGAACAATCAGCGGCACCTCGAGGCATATCTCGCCGTGCCCTGTTGTGGCGCGATTCTGCATACACTCAACATTCGCCTCACAGATGAGCAACTCGGCTACATCGCCTCCCACGCCGGCGACAAGATCATCATCGTCGACGCCAGTTTGCTCGATACGCTACGTCCCGCACTGCCGCTCATGCCGGAACTGCAAGCGCTTGTGATTGCCGGTGACCCGACCGACGCTCAGCTGGCTGAGGTATCACGTCTGGTGCCCAACGTGATCGGCTATGAGCAACTCGTGAACGGCCGGCCGACCAGGTTCGCGTGGCCGGCGCTCGACGAACACAGCGCGGCCGCGATGTGCTACACGAGCGGAACTACCGGAGATCCTAAAGGTGTCGTCTACAGCCATCGGTCTGTCTATCTGCACGCCCTTGCTGTCTGTACGGCCAACGTCGCGGGAATCTCCTCCCATGACCGGGTGCTTCCGATTGTCCCAATGTTTCACGTCAACGCGTGGGGCATTCCGTACGCGTCTCTGATGGCCGGCGCAACACTGATACTGCCGGACCGCCACCTCAAGCCCGACACGCTCGTCGACATGATTGTCAAACACGGCGCCACGTTGTCTGGCGGTGTCCCTACGGTTTTCAACGACATGTTGCAGTGGTTGCGCGACAATCCCGGCCATCGAATCGACTCGTTGCGTCGGGTGTTGTGTGGCGGCGCCGCGGTGCCGGCTTCCCTGGTCGCCGCGTACAACGATGAATACGCCGTTCCTCTGGTCCAAGCGTGGGGCATGACCGAAACCAGTCCCATCGTGACCATCGCCGACGTTCCCGACAATGCGACCACTGCCGATCAGCAACGAAAGCTCAACAGTACGGGCCGATTCCTGTTCGGCGCGACAGGACGCATCGTCGACGAGGCGGGAACTGTTCTGCCCCGCGACGGCCGATCAGTTGGCGAAGTACAGGTGCGTGGCCCCTGGATCACCGGTAGCTACTACGGCGGTATCGATGCCGAGAGTTTCTCCACCGACCCGGACGGACAACTCTGGCTCCATACCGGCGACATCGGACACATCAGTGCAGACGGATACCTGACGCTCACAGACCGAGCCAAAGACGTCATAAAGTCCGGTGGCGAATGGATCAGTTCCGTCCACCTCGAAACCACTCTGGTCGGCCATCCCGACGTGGTCGAGGCTGCCGTCATCGGCGTACCTGACACCCGTTGGGACGAGCGACCACTCGCATTGGTGACCTTGCGGCCGGGCTCTGCCGCACGGGTCGAAGATTTGAAGGCCTGGCTTGAGGAGCGCGTGCAGCGCTGGTGGTTGCCTGAGCGGTGGGCCGTGGTCGGCTCTATCGCGCGCACAGGCGTCGGCAAGTACGACAAGAAGCTGATGAGGCAGCGATACCACTCCGGCGAAATTCCCGTCACCGTGCTGCCTCGCTAGATGGGCGGCGCTCTGCCGAAATGCGCTGTCCGGCGGGGCTGCGCCGACATCAAGCAGGCGGGAGTGGGATCAGAATGCAGATCGAGAACAAGGTTGCCGTCGTCACCGGTGGCGGATCGGGAATCGGCCGGGCGCTGGCGATCGAACTGGCCAAGAATGGAGCGCAGGTCGTCATCGGCGACCTCGATGAGCGTGGTGCCACGGACGCGGCGAGAATCATCGGTGACGCCGCGAGAGGTCTTCGGGCAGATTCGTCCACCGTTGACGGCACTACAAGCTTGATCGCTGAAGCAGAACGGCACTTCGGGCCCGTCGACATTTTCGTCTCCAACGCCGGCATCATGGGTGCTGCAGGGCTCGGTGATTCCGACGATTGGGACAGGGTCCTCGCGATCAACCTGCGCGCTCATATCATTGCCGCAGGCCTGGTGTTACCAGGATGGTGCATACGGGGTAGCGGTTACTTCGTGTCAGTGGCATCCGCGGCCGGCCTGCTGACCCAATTAGGCGCCGCGGGATACGCGGTCACAAAACACGCCGCGATCGGATTCGCCGAGTGGCTCGCAATCACCCACGGCGACGACGGAATTGGCGTGAGCTGTGTGTGTCCACTGGGAGTCGATACGCCCCTCCTCGCCGCAGTACGCTCCTCTGCAGGCCTCTCGAGTCAGATCGGGGCCCAGTCAATTATCAAGTCCGGCAGCGTCATAACCGCAGCGGAGGTGGCGGTGGCAACGATCCTCGCGGTACGTGCGGAGCGTTTCATGGTTCTACCCCACCCGGAGGTTCTGGACATGTTTCGCGGTAAAGCCGCGGACTATGACGGCTGGATTGCGAAGATGCGCCGTCTGCAGCGTTCACTGAGCGATACTGCCACCGACCCGAGTGACCGTTAGAGCGCGCGAACGGCTCGTTGCCAAGGATGGTTCAAACATATTGGCGTACAAGGCTGTACGGATGATGCTCGCGTGACCGCGGAGATGAAACGGATCCGAAATAGTCGGACAACTGGTGACGCACATCATGTTTCACCGGCAATGTGGCACCCGTCACTGACGACGGCCTTTCCGGCCGTCACATTCGATGGGAGAACACAATGGGAGCCAACACTATTCGACGCATCCTCGGAAGCGCCAAGGTGCTGTCAGCGGTGATCGGCGCGGCAGCAGCCATAGCGATGGGTGCGATGTCTTTGATCGATGGAAGTGACGTCGCCGGTATCAGCGTCGCGCGTAACGATGATCCGCCGTTGGCGACGGTGACGTGGTCAATGGCACCGAGCGAGCTGGCAACCCCATTTGCTCGGCCGACCCACACCGCTAAACCGTGTGCCGCGAGGGCCACCATGCCTTGCTGACAGGCTGTTCCGTGCGGGTGGCCGCATCTCGTTCAGTCGAGGCCAGATGCGGCTTACCCGAGCACGCCGGGATCGTCCAGTGGTCCCTGCGGGTTTCGGTGCGACGGAACCTCGTTCTGAACGAGGCTACGCGCCGTCCGCCGGGCGATGCGGACGTACTCTTCTCTGCGGTTGCGCAGTCGTTCCGTTGGTGCGCTGATCGATAACGCCGCAATCGCCCGGCGGTCGCGTTGATGGATGCCTACGGCAATGCATGACTGGCCCGGGAAGGTCTCGCCGTGCTCCATCGCGAGATCGTCGCGCCTCGCGGAGATGAGCTGCGCACGAAGGAGGTCCACGTCTGCGACCGACTTCTCCGTGAATCTTGGCAATCCGTTTCGCTCGATCAATTCTTGCACCGCAGGCCACGGCAGCTGCGCCATGAGCAGTTTCCCGAGTGCAGAGGTATGACCCGAGATGTGAACTCCGTCAGTGGCAATTGGATCTGTCCGATCCGCTGAAACATTGGCGATGCAGACGACACCCTGGCCGTCCCAGGCGCCGACCGTGACCACGGCTGAGAGCTGGTGGGCGAGAGCCGCCACACGGTGATTCGTATAGGCGTTGAAACAACTGGAATTCATGAGCCGACGACTGATGAGTAGAACGCGCCAGCCGAGTCGATAGCGGTCGCCTGACGTCTGCTGCAGCAGACCTATCGCTGCGAGACTGGCCATGATGTCGAAGGTTGTCGACTTCGGCAGTTGCAGCCTCGCGGCGACCGCTGTCACGCCCCACTCGGGTGTCTCAGCCGTGAAGAGGTCGAGCACCTTTCCCGTACGGTCGATGGTGTTCAGCACGTATGCGGCTCTCGTGCCAGGGGACATGCGGTCTCCGTTGTCAAGAGTTCGGCGGGTCACCAGCCAAATGAGTCCGCGGGTTCTCAGAAGCGCTGAGGGCGGCGAGTTTCGCCAAGCAGAGCCCGATCACGCGTTCTCGCTCAGATTCGCGCATCGCCGGCGGTGGTACTTCCCGGACGAGCGCCAGCACGCGACGATAGAACGTCCACGGTGCTATGCCGAACTCCGGCAAGATGTACTCGTCGCCGTGCTCGAACGGTCCCCACCGAGCCACGAACGAGACCATACGACTGTCTTCGGTATGCGGACGCGAGCTGAAGTTCATCGGTCGTGGCACAGGTGGCCTTGACGTTGGGGGCTCGCTGATCATCTCAGGTCCGACTCGTCGAAGCCGCGCTCCAACCGCTTGCGCACGGTGCCGAGATAGCGTGCAGCGTCGGCGCCGTCGATGATCCGATGGTCGTAGGACAACGACAGGTAGGCCATCGAACTTGTCTTCACCAGGAGGTTACCGAGCTCGTCGCGTCCGGGAACGAGTCGTTCGACCACCGCTCCGACACCCAGGATGGCCGACTGGGGCAGGTTGATGATCGGGGTGTCGAACAGTGCGCCGCGGCTGCCGGTGTTGGTGATCGTGAAAGTTCCTCCTGACAGATCGTCAGGCCGTACCGTCCCCGAGCGCACCGCCAGGGCCGATGCCGCGATCGCTTCTGCCAAGCCGGCCAACGTCATTGCCTCGGCGTTGCGGATCACCGGCACCATCAGACCCTTGTCGCTGTCCACGGCAACACCCAGATGCACGGCACCGTGATAGGTGACCTCGGTGCAGTCAGCATTCAGTGAAGAGTTGATCACCGGGTGCGCCGCAAGGCCTTCCACGGCGGCACCGACGACAAACGGCAGATAGGACAACTTCTGACCGGTCCGTGCCTCGAATTCGGCTTTATTGCGCTTGCGCACCAGCGCGACATTGGTCAGGTCGACTTCGACCACCGTCGTCAACTGCGCCGATGTCTGCAGCGACGCCAGCATCCGTTGCGCGATGGTACGCCGGATCCTCGGCAGTTTTTCGACTCGCTCCGTTGGGTTTTCGACAGGCTGAGGCGCCGGGGCCGGTTCCGGTTCTGCGGCCTCGGCAACGCGCTGTGGCTCATCAGCCTGGTCCTCGGCGGGTGCTGTGCCGGCCGCGCTGATCACGGCGATCACCGTGCCGACCTCGACCACGGCGTCCTCCGGCTCGATGATCTGGGCCACGATGCCGGTTGCGGGCGAGCAGACCTCGGTATCGACCTTGTCGGTGGCGACCTCGAGCAGGGGTTCGCCATGTTCGACTTCATCGCCTACTGCCTTGAGCCATCGGGTGATGGTGGCCTCGGTGACCGCCTCGCCAAGCGACGGCAGTTCCACGTTGGTAATGCTTGTGGCGGTCGTCATTTCGTGCCCCGCTCAGCCAGGTCGAGTGCTGCGCTGACAATGCTGTCGGTGTCGATGCCGTGATACCGGTAGACATCGTCGAGCGAACCGACCTGCCCAAAGCGACTCACCCCGAGAGCCGCTCCCGCCACGTTGTTGACACCGGTGAGGAAGGCCAACGTATGCGGGTGTCCGTCGAGCACAGTGACCATAGGGGCCGCTCGGCCGGCCGGGAAGACCTGATCGAGGATCCACGATGGGCCCTCGGAAAGCCCTCGGCGAGCTCGTAATGCGTCGAACAGCAGGCCTGGGCTCGTCACGCAGATGACGTCGGCGTCGATGCTCTGCTCGGCAAGCCGATCAGCGGCGTGCAGGGACTCGGTGATCATCGCGCCCATTCCGACCAGAGTGACCTGCGGTATGCCACTGGCCCGCCGCAGTAGGTACGCACCGGCCGTGACTTGTCTTCTCCGGCGTTCCCGAGCGGCAGGGTCGCTGGGAACCGATGCCAATGTCTGGTCCACCGGTCGCGTGGACAGCCGCAGATACGACGACGAGCCATCCGGGCGACCCAGCCTGCCGATGCACGACAACAGCGTCCACTCGACATCGATGGCGAATGCCGGCTCATAGCTGATGCAGCCGGGTTGCTCAAGGCCGATTGACGGTGTCTTGATGGACTGATGTGCGCCGCCTTCGGCAGCGAGTGACACGCCGGAGGGGGTTCCGACCAGAATCGACTGTCCCCCTGCGTAAATGCCGTAGGACCACGGCTCCAAAGCGCGTTCCACGAACGGGTCGTAGAGCACGCCGATCGGAAACAGGGGTTCGCCCCAACGGCTCCACGTCGCGCCGAGCTCTCCGATCAGGCCCACGAGGTTGGTCTCGGCGATACCGAGTTCCATGTGCTGTCCGGTCGGTCTCTCCCGCCAGTGCATGATCGTCTCGGGGTCGTCGTCGAACCAGTTCCGGCGCTCATTGGGCGACCACACTCCGACCTTGTTGAGCCAACCGGCCAAGTTGGTCGTCGAGCTGACGTCGGGGCTCACGGTCACCACACGCTTGGCCGCGTCAGGAGCTTGACGGCTCAGGTCGAGCAAGACTCGGCCCAGGGCTGCCTGGGTGGACGACGTGCCTGAGGGGGTGCGGCCGGTGTCGACAGGAACGGCAGGAGGAGTTGACAGTGTCACCGGCTCCCGCCGCAGGCGCTGGGCAGTCTGGGCGCACAGTTCCCCGGCTGCGCTGTCGATCTCGAACCGCGGCCACGGGTTGGTTGGGTCCATGCCGAGTTCGGCGGCGAACTGTTCGTACTGCTCGATGGTGAGCAGTGATGAATGGTTCTGCGGATGGCCCTGGGTGGGCAGCCGGTGTCCTTTGATGGTGTAGGCGATGATCACCGTCGGACGGGTGTCATCGATCTGGGCGTAGGCCGCGCGCAGAGCGCCGAGATCGTGACCGCCCAGATTGCGGATCGCGGACAGCAGTGCGCTCGCGTCCAGGTCACGGATCAGCGCCGAGATCTCGTCGGCGCCTATTCCGTTGCCGGGCAGCCGCTCCCGCAGTTCTTCCGCTGTGCAGCGCAGCAGACGCTGGTACTCGGGGTTGGGCATCTCGAGGATACGGGTGCGCAGCGCCGCACCACCGCGGTGTTCGAACAATGACTCAAGCTGGGCACCGAACTTCACATTGATCACTTGCCATCCAGCCGCCGAGAACATCGCCTCCAACCGTCCGGCGGCGATGTTCGGCACCACGCGGTCGAGCGATTGGCGGTTGAGGTCGACGATCCAGACGATCTCCCCGAGTTCGGCCACGGAGGTGTCCAAAATGGCTTCCCACACCGCCCCCTCATCGAGCTCGGCGTCGCCCACCAGCGAGTACTGGCGACCTTTGCCTGCCGCGCCGATCTGTGTGTCGACGTAGCGGCGGGCGATCGTGCCCCATATCGGGGCAGTCGCCCCTATCCCTACCGACCCGGTCGAATAGTCAACGGGATCAGGGTCTTTCGATCGGCTCGGATACGACTGAAGACCGCCGAACTCACGCAAAGTGGTCAGGTACTTTTGATCGAGTTCACCCAGCAGATAGTTGATGCTGTGCAGCACGGGCGAGGCATGCGGCTTCACCGACACCCGATCGCCTGGTTGAAGCTGATCGAACCACAGCGAGGTCATGATCGACGTCATGGACGCACACGAGGCCTGATGGCCACCGACTTTCAGGCCCGTGGAGTTGGGGCGAACACGGTTGGCGTGGTGGATGATCGACGTCGACAGCCAGAGAACGCGGTCCTCGACTTCACGGAGAGCAGCATCTGCTGACGGGGCGATGCCCCGTATATCGACTGATTGCGTGCGGTCCATCAGTGGCTTCCTTGCGTAGGAGTTCCAGATCGTCCGGCCCCGAAACGGCCGTAGGAGCTCCGAGGGGTGCAGAACTCGCTATCAAGTCGACCATCCAACTACACTTTGGACAAGTCCGCGCCAGTCTACTGAGCATTTTGCTGAGATGGGTGATCGGCCAGACGGTTGGAGGTTGTCATTTTGACCACGGAAACCAGAATCGACGCCCTGGATGCTCGGATCCTCAACGCACTCAACGACGATCCTCGGGCCACCGTGATCGCGTTGGCCGACAGGACGCGGCTCTCGCGAAACACCGTCCAGGCTCGCATCAACAAATTGGAACGGCTCGGCGTCCTCCGTTCGTTCGAACGGCGCATCGACCCCGCCACCCTGGGCTACCCGTTGACCGCGTTCATCCTGACCCGCGTCACGCAGCACAAGCTCGCTGCCATCGCCCGGGAGCTTGAGCAGGTTCCCGAAGTCGTGGAAGTGCAGGGGCTCGCAGGCGCAACCGATCTACTGATCCATGTGGTCGCCCGCGAGGCCGACGACCTCTACCGGGTCGCCGGCCGGATACTCGACATCGACGGCGTCGAGCAGACCACCACGTCGCTCGTCATGCGCAAGCTCGTCGACTTCAGACTGACGCCGCTGCTGGAGAAGCTGGCTGAGGAACCGAGATGAGAGCCGATTACCGGGGTGCCGGTGTCAGCCACACGGCGATGTTGCGGACGTAGTCCTTGAAGATGTCGAGCCGAGCCGGATCGGACTTGATCTGGTCCCCGGGGGCTTCGGTGACGAAAGTGGGCGCACCGCAGTCAATATCCCAGTTGTAGTCGGCGAAGTGGTGAAACGTCGACACCGCCAAGGCTCGTCCGAGGGGCCTGCCGTCCGGGGCCCGCTCGCCGTCAATCAGGACAGCCAAGTTGAAGCGCCGACCGGTGGACGTGCTGCGGCCCTGAGCAAGCACCTGGCTGTGGGGGCCGGCGAGCGCCACCAGACCCTCGTGCGGATGGGCGGGGAACCACTCGATCCGGCCGCTCGCCGTCCGCGTCGTCCGTAGCAGCTCATGCCCCGATCCGTCGACGAATACCGGCTGGTAGTCGCCATTGGCGCCGGAATGGTAATTGGGCCAGGAGATGTCGGGATTGTCCTGGTCGTCGCACATCGTGGCGGGGTCGACGGCCTCGTCGTGGAACTGATTGACCGTGCCCAGGGAACCGAGTTGTCGCAGACAGCTGCCCAGCTGCTGATGGTCGCGCGCGGTGAGCACCCCGCCGCCCCGAGCACGAAACCGGCCGATCGCGGCGCATTCGGTCTCGGTGAGCCCGTCGCCCACGTCGACCGCCAGTAACCAGAGTTGGTCGAACTCACCTTCGTCGAGGTGCCGCAGAACCGGGTCATCGTCGTCGCAGGCCCGGTTGCGAGCCGTCACGTCGTGGCCCGCGGCGCGTAGTTCGGCGGCGAGCAAGGAAAAGCGGCTGACGTCCCAATCATCGTGAGTCGCCGGAATTGTCGTCTGCAGCAGTATGTTCGACATAGCTTCGTTCCCCCGATCGTCAGATGGCGGTTCCGCCGCCGTCGGCATGCAGCGTGGAGCCGGTGATGAAACTGGACCGCGGCGATGCCAGGAACAGCACTGCCTCGGCGATCTCTTCGGGGCTTGCGGTGCGTCCCAGCGGCAGCGAGCGGCCGAGTTCCTCGTTGGTGTCGCCCCATTCCGCTTCGACGCCTTCGGTTTTGGTAGGCCCGGGAGCGACACTGTTGACCCGGACACCGTACGGACCGAACTCGGCGGCCCAGGTGCGGGTCAGGGATTCCAATGCCGCCTTCGACGCGCTATAGGCCGATGCGCCGGGGACCCCTTTCATCGCGACCATGGTGGTCACGTTGACGACGCTGCCACTGCCTCGTTCGAGCATGCCGGGTACCAGTCCGGCTGCCAGGAAATACGCGCCGCGGACATTGGTGTGGAAGGTCTTTTCGAAGGTTGTGACCTTCTGGTCGACGGTCAACGCGGCAGGGAAGTTCGCTGCGTTGTTAACCACGATATCCACCTTGTCGAAGTGCCGCACAAGGTCGTTCACCGAATCGATGTCAGCCATGTCGGCCCGGATGAACCGCGTTCCCGCCCCGATGCTGTTGGCGGCAGCCGCCCCGCGGACCGGGTCACGTCCCGTGATCACCACCGACGCGCCCGCGCGGGCCAGCAGACGGGCCGAGGCCAGCCCGATTCCCGCGGTTCCGCCGGTGACGAGGGCCGTGTGTTGTGCCAATTCCATGCAGCCAAGCCTGGACGGGCCACGGAGACTTCGGACCCTTGACATCCCGTAGTCGAGGCCAGGGTGTTGTCATGACACCTGGTGTCCGATCGGCGGGTAGGTAAACTCGGCTGGCGTCGACAGGAATGCGGGAGGTGCGATGAGTGCTCTGCTGCGCTCAGTGCGTCAGCAACGGGGAATGACGCTTGAGGAACTTGCCGAGGCGACCGGGTTGACCAAGAGTTACCTGTCGAAGATCGAACGGCAGCGCTCCACGCCCTCGATCGCGGTGGCGATGAAGGTGGCCCGTGTCCTCGACGTCGATGTCGCACAGTTGTTCTCCGAAGATCCCGAGGTGACGACGCTGTCCGTGGACCGGGCCGGGGACCGCCCGGCAGGCCGCTACCACGCGGTTGCCGCGGGCATGCTGGGAAAGGCGATGTCGCCCTTCATTGTTCATCCCACACGGGAGTTCAGCGAGCATCCGCACCCGGCCCATGTCGGGCAGGAGATGGTCTTCGTCCACGCGGGTTCGGTCGAGCTGCGTTATGCCGACGAGATCATCCCGCTGGACACCGGCGACTGTGCGTACTTCGACGCCGCGCAGCCGCACCAGTTGCGCCAGCGGGGCTCGGCGCGTAGCGAAGTGCTGGTGGTCGCGCAGGCCGACTTCGGCCGCTCGCGACCGGGCTGACGACCGCCGGGGGCCGCGGAAACACACTATTGACGATAGGACACAAAGTGTCCTATCGTCGCTCTTGTGTCGCTTCGCACGGTCCCGGAAAGGCGTTTGACATGACTGCCACCACCCTTGGTGACTCCAAACAGGTGTTGATGCAACGCGCGCTGGATGCGCTGTCCAGCCACGTGCAGGACTCGCCGCTCACCACCCGCCAGAAACTGGCATTGACCTGCCGGGCGTTGTTCGACGCAGGTCATGACTCGGGCCTGGCCGGTCAGATCACCGCGCGCGCCGAGAAGCCCGGAACGTACTATACCCAGCAGCTCGGGCTCGGGTTCGACGAGATCACCGATGCCAACATGCTGCTCGTCGACGAGGATCTCAACGTCCTGGATGGGCAGGGTATGGCCAACCCCGCCAACCGGTTCCACTCATGGATCTACCGGGCCCGCCCGGACGTGCAGTGCATCGTGCACACTCATCCGTTCCACGTGGCTGCGCTGTCCATGCTCGAAGTGCCCCTGCAGGTTTCACAGATGGACATGGCACCGCTGTACGACGACTGCGCGTTCCTGCCCGACTGGCCCGGCGTCCCGGTGGGCAATGAAGAAGGCGAGATCATCAGTGCCGCACTGGGAGACAAGAAGGCCATCCTGCTCGCACACCACGGCCATGTCGTCGCAGGCGCCAGCGTCGAAGAAGCGTGCTCGCTGGCGATGCTGATCGAACGCGCCGCGAAACTGCAACTGGCCGCCATGGCAGCGGGCGCCATCGCCGAACTGCCCCCGCGCCTGGCCCGCGAAGCCCACGACTGGACCTTGCGCCCCAAGCGCAGCCAGGCCAACTTCGCCTACTACGCCCGACGCGCCCTGGTGCGTCACCCCGACGCCCTGACCGGCGATCAGCCCGACAACCACTGAGGAATCTGAACATGGCCAAAGACAACGATATTCACGGAATTCTCGCGTACCCGGTCACGCCTTTCACCGCGGACGACGAGGTCGACACCGGTAAACTCGCCGCGCTCGTCGATCGGTTGGTCGACACCGGGGCGCACGGCATCGTCCCGCTCGGCAGCACAGGCGAGTCTGCGTACCTGAGCGAACCCGAGTACGACGCCGTCATCGACATCACCACCGACGTGGTCAACGGCCGGGTGCCCGTCATCATCGGCGCCTCCGACCTCACCACCGCCAACACCATCCGCCGCGCTCAGTATGCGCAGCGTGCCGGGGCCGACGCGGTGATGATCCTGCCCATCTCCTACTGGAAGCTCTCCGAACGCGAGATCGCCCAGCACTACGCATCTGTCGGGGCAGCGATCGACATCCCGATCATGGTGTACAACAACCCCGCGACCAGTGGCATCGACATGAGCCCTGAACTTCTCGTGCGGATGTTCAACGAGATCGACAACGTCACGATGGTGAAGGAATCCACGGGCGACATCACCCGCATGGAACGCATGACCGAGCTCACCGACGGGCAACTGCCGTTCTACAACGGCAGTAATCCGATGATCCTCAAGGCTTTCAAGGCGGGGGCCAAGGGATGGTGCACGGCAGCGCCCAACCTGCTGCCGCAGCCGTGTCTGGACCTGTACGCGGCCGCACAGGCGGGGGACTGGACGAAGGCCGAGGCCATCTACACCGAATTCAAGCCACTGCTGGAATTCATCGTGGCCGGCGGCTTGCCCACCACCATCAAAGGTGGCCTCGACCTGCTCGGCCAGGGCGTCGGGGTACCCAGGTTGCCGCTGCTCCCGCTGGACGACAGTGACCGCACTGAACTGGGCCGGCTGCTGAAGATCTCGTGACTCAGCCGCCGACGATGTCGGCGAGCCGGGTCACAATCCTGGCCCGACGGTCGGCATAACCGCGTGCAGCGCGCTGGATTTCGGCGGTCTGCTCGGTTCTCACGCGTTGATACCGCTGCAGGGCCTCGGCATAGGATCCGGCGCGCACCCCGTCGAGTTGGGTGGCCAACTCTCCGGCATCTTGGATCGCCTGATTGGCGCCCTGCCCACCGAACGGCGTCATCGGGTGCGCGGCGTCGCCGAGCAGCGCGATCCGTCGTGTGGTCCACCGCTCGATCGGGTCGCGGTCGTAGACCGGGTGCATGAACACCGGACTGGTCGCGGCCCGGATCATCCGCGGCACCACGGGGTCGAACTCGTCGAACTGCCGGGCCAGCGCTTCGGTATCGGCACGCGCCGACCAGAGGTGCGCCGGCGGTTCGTCGACCCCGAGGGTCGCGTCCACCGCCACCTGCCGCCCGGCCCGCACCGGCATGGTGATCATGTGCTTGGCCCGGTCCGCAGAGTGCCAGGCCCGCAGTCGGTCGTTGGGTCCCAGGTCGTGCAGGCACGCCGCCGGACTGACGGCTCGGAAGATCACCGACCCGCAGTAGTGCATATCGGCCTGGCTGAACAGTTTTCGTACCGTTGAGCGCAGTCCGTCCGCGCCGATGACCAGCCCCGCCCGGGCAGTCGCTCCGTCTGTGAAGATCAACTCGACGTGATCGTCGTGCTCGACTATGTCGGCGAGGCGGTGGTTGAGTCGGATATCGGTCGTTCCCACCGTCGACACCAGCAGCGCGTGTAGGTCGGCGCGGTGCACGGTGCGTGGCGCCATCTCGGTGTCGGCGTAGCCGAACCGGCCGTGGTCGGCGCCGGCCTCGGGCGCGGCCGCATAATCGGTTACCTTCAGCAGCAGTCCGTGTTGATCGCGGTCCTCGAAGTACGGTGTAGCCGAGGATATCTGCTCGAACTCGTCGAGAACGCCCCAGCGTTGGAACAGCCGCAGGGTCTGCGGTGATATGCCGAGGGGGCCACCGACCTCGCCGAGTTCTCTGGTCTTGTCGAACACCACCGGGCGGTGTCCGTGGTGTTGCAGGGCCACCGCGGCCGCCAGCCCGCCGAGGCCGGCCCCGACGATGGCGATGGGAATGTCGACGGTCATCGCGTGTACGCCTTTCGTGTTGCCTGGGCAGGCCCGAGCCGAACGAGCCCTTCGGTGTCGAGCCATGCCGCGGTGACGACGTCCGGGTGGTAGCCGGCGACGGCGCGCACGTCGGCGAGCGGATACCAGAGGCCGCGGCCGACGATGAGTTCCTGGATGCTGTGCACCATGCTGCGGCGGGCGTTGGGATCGTCACAGCTCAGCTGGGCGTCGAGGAGCTCATCGAGATCGTCGGATTGCAAGCGGCGGTTCATGTTTCGCTGCGAGAAGGCGAACTGGTAGCGCAGCACGTCGGGATCTTCACCGGTGTAGTAGAAGAACCGGAAGTCGTAGTCGCCGGACTGCTGGCGGTGCCGCAACTCGCCGAAATCGACATCGGCGAGCGTCAGCCGGATCCCGTGCTGCGACCACTGGTCGGCGACCGCGGTGAGCAGTTCGGCGTCGATCGGGGAAAAGGTGCTGTTGAACAGCACCTCGAAGGTGAGATTGGGTGTCGCCCCGGCAGCGTGCAGCAGGCGACGGGCCCGAGCGGGAGCGTAGGTGAGCTCGGAGCTGAGATCCCGGTGATAAAGCGTGGTGGGAGCGAGGACCGAGGTCGCGGTGGGGTAGCCGACTTTCGCCAGGATCGGTTGTAGCCGGCTGTGGTCGATCAGTAGGGACAGCGCCCGCCTGATCCTCGGATCGGTCAGCGGTCCGCGGGATGCGTTGGGGCACAGACCGTATGTGATGCCGGCGTTGTGGCACTCGATGGTCCGGTACCCGGGGGCGTCGCCGGCGTAGAGGTCGGTATCCGGGTGATCGGTCTGCACGAAGACGAGCCGGCGAGATCCGTCGCTCAATCTCGCGGGCACCCCGGACGTGTCGGCAGGTCGCCACCCCGTGCCCACCCGCGTGTCGCCTGCGGCTTTGCTGATCGCGAGGCCCACCCCGGCGAGTGACCGCAGGAATGCTGCGTTGTGCCGCGCGAAATGGAAGGTCACCGTGGTGTCGGTGGCCCGGATGTCCTTGAGCCCGGCCAGGGCCGCCACCGCGGCAGGCGGTGGCTGCGAGTGCTGCAGCGCGAGGACGTCCAGGAAGCTCTGGCGGACCTCGGTAGCGGAAAGTGGTGTCCCGTCGGTGAACTGGACACCCGGGCGGATCGCGAACTCGACGGTGAGCGGATCGATCTGCCGCCACGACGTCGCCAGCCATGGCATCAACTCCCCGGTGGTCGGGTCGACATCGACGAGGCTGTCGAAGGCCATGCGGGCGTATGTTTTCGACATGGTGTTGTAGGCGAGCCGAGGATCGCGGGTGAGTTGTGCGGTGGGCCAGCCGAACGTGATCTCGGCGCTCATCCGACCGGAGCCAACTGCGAGGACGCCGCGCGCCGAGCTGCGTGAGCAGCGACGAAAGCCACGATCCCGGCGAGCAGGACCAGCGCGGCGGCGGTGTTGAACAGTGCTGTGCCGTCCGCTGTTTCGCTGATGGCTGTCGCTCCGATCGACACCCCGATCGCTGCGCCGAGCGCGCGCAGGTAGTGGTACACGCTCGAATCGAAAGGGATCTGCGCTGAGTTGGTCAGGACGTTGGCGGCCAACGGGCTCCATAGCAGGCCCATCGCGCAACCCATCACCGCGGCACTACCGAGCAGTGGGATGACACCGTCACCCGGCGCGACGGCAGGCACGATGAGGCTCACTGCCGTCACGATCAACAGAGTGGCCCCGTAGGCCACAAGCCGAGTGTTCTTGCGGCTGTTGCCGGGACGTCCCCACGGCAGCACCGGCAGCAGGCCCGCGAAGAATGCCATCGGGATCAGGACCAGTGCCGACCGGTACGAATCGAATGAGCGCACCTGCTGCAGGAAGTACATCACCGAGAGCGTGAAGACGTTGGTCGCCATACCGGCGACGAAGACGATGAGAAAGCTCTGGTGCAGGATCGGCCGGGGCGTGTCCGACGCTCGCCTGCATATCACGATGACCGTGATGCCGACTGCGATCGCCATGGTGCACAGCACAATTCGGGTTACTACGGTGCTGGCGGCGCGTGTCGCCAGGAAGATTCCCACTTGCGCGACGCCCAGACCGACGATGAGTGCCGCCGTGCCTCGCGACCGGTTCGGCGATGGCTGATCATCGGCGGTGGTCTCCGCGGTGGACCCCAGCGCCATCAGGGCGACGGCGGCAATCGTCGTGGCCACGGTCTCATACGGGAACGAGCGCCAGCCCCACGCATCGTTGAGTGCCGCGGTGATCAGCGGTGAGGCCAACGCCGAGGCCGAGACCACCAGACCCCAGGTCCCGAGCACGGCCGAGTGGTGATCGGGATAGAACTGCCTGCGAATGATTCGGAAGATCTGCGGGGCCAAGGCGGCCGAGGCCACGCCTTGCAGGAACCGGATGACGATCAGGACCCAGAACTGTGGGCTGAGGCTGGCGGCGATGCCGAGCGCGACGAGCACCATCGAGCTCACGTGGAAGGCTCGCATCGGTGGATATCGGTGCACGGTCATCCCGGCCGGCAGCAGTGCCACGCAGAAGCCCGCCAGGAAGGCCACACCGACGTAGGCGGCTTGCGCGAACGGTATGTCGAAGGACTCGGAAATCGCCGAATTCAACAGCACGGTCGACGAGGAGTTGGAGTAGAGGGTGTATTCGGTCAGGTACAGCGACGCCGAAACGGCGTATAGGGACGGCTTCATGACGCCTCAGAGAACTAGCAGGGGTTAGTCGTACAAACGAAGAACTAACCCGCGATTCTCTTCAGCGGCGCCAGCCGGGCGCGGTTCCAGATCGACGCGAACAGACTCGGTGCGCACGACACGACGACCCGCACCACGCGTGCGGATGCGCTGTCGTCACCGGCACCCATGCCGATCACTGTACCGGGTGCGGCCGGGAATCCGGTCTGCGATATCAGCCCTGAGCTGGTCCATGCTCAGTGACGGATCGTGTTTGGTGAGGTCCCATTCCTTGTGTCCGATCACATGCGAGGCTGGTTGCCCGAGCTTGGCGACGACCGCCGCGCAGCACTGGACGTAGGCCAGGTACTGCTCCAGCGGATAGGGTTTCCTGCCGTCGCTGACGGCGTGGATGCCGATCGTGTGGGCGTTGGCCCTGTTGGCAGGCAGATCTGGGTACGAGCCGTGCCCGGCGTGGTGGGCGATGCCCGCAGCAACGACAGTGGCGGAGCCGTCACGGCCGACGAGGATGTGCGACAACGGGCCCGGTAGGTCGGCGGTACCGTCAGCAACCAGGTCAGCGGCGACGGTGTCGGTCCCGGTGTGGTGGCACACCACGCCCCACGCGTCGTCGATATAGCCGTGGCCACGTTTCCGCCAGCCGTCGATCTCGGTCACCGTCAGACCCTCGGCCCGCAGGACGTGGGCGAGCCAGCCCAAATCATCGATGGCCACAGAACCTCCCTGAAACGCTGCCTGGCGGTGAGATCGCACGATGGATTCATGTTCACGGCTCGGCAGCTCGGGAGGCCCGAGTAGTGCGGTACCTGTTTTTGCTGGCGTCGATTCAGAAGGGGCTGCTGTTGGCCTGGTACCGGGCCGATTCCGGCCGCGGGCCGAAGCGCCGGATGTACTCCTCGTGGATGTGGGCTTCCTTCTTGTACTTGATCTCGTCGACGAGGTTGGGATCAAGATTGTGCTGGGCCAGCCGGTGACGGCGCCACACCTTGTTCAGTGCCAGCGCCATCAACAGCGCCCAGATATAGATCGGCACCGTCATCTCCATGTGGACGTACAGCGATGCAGGCAACAGCCACAGCGGGGCCAGGACGAGTAGCGGCGGGATCGCCATCCGGACCATGTGACGGCGTACCGCGCCGTAGTCGGCCAGGTCGTGGGCCACCCACTCGCGCATCGAGTCGGGCAGCCGCCTGCCGTACGCGTAGGTGAGGTACTGGATCGGATTTGGGCGGTCATTCGCCATGGTGACTCCTAGGTTCCGGCGGTGAGTGCGTTGGCGGCCAACGCCGCGGTGTTGATCCGGGTGAGTACCCGGTGCAGCTCCTCGAGCTCGGCCATGTCGACGCCCAGTCGCGCGACGACGGCCGGCGGGATCTCCAAGGCCTGCTCGCGCAGGGCGACGCCGGCCTCGGTCAGGCCGATGTCGGTCGAGCGCTCGTCGCCTGTGCTGCGGGTGCGGGTGATCAGGCCCAGCGTTTCGAGGCGCTTGAGCATCGGCGAGAGCGTCGCCGATTCGAGCTGCAATGCCGCAGCGATCTGCTTGACCGACAGCGGAGGCATGCCCGCGGCATCCGACCGCTGGTGGTCCCACAGCGCGAGCATCACCAAGTACTGCGGGTGGGTGATGCCCAGCGGCTCCAGCAGAGGCCGATAGACGGCCTGCACGGCGCGGTTGCTGATGGCCAGGGCGAAACAGACCTGCCGCTCGAGGGCAAGGGGATCGACTTCCACCGCGGTTGGTGTGGGCATGATTAAAAAGTACCCTAATAGTTAGGGCACTATCAATATCTGCTGTATCACAACTGCGGGTGCGCCGACACTACGGTTTATGGCGAAATTTGGCGGTTTTCGCGCCAAAAACCGTCGTCTCGGCGAGGGGGTGGAGGGCGGCTACTTCGCCCGCGCGGTGGTGGAGCGCACTACCAACTTGGGTTCCAGCACGACGTCGTGGGCTTCGCTGCGGCCCTCGAGCATCGCGACCGCGAGCCGCACCGCGTGTTGGGCGAGACCGGCCGCATCCTGGTGGATGGTGGTCAGGTCGATGCGCGGGTTGTCCGACAGATGGCTGTCGTCGTACCCGATCAGGGACAGCTCGCCGGGGATGTCGACGCCGGCGCGGGTGAACACGTCGAGCAGACCCAACGCGCAGCGGTCATTGCCGGCCAGCACCGCGGTGGGCAGAGTGTCGGCGTCGAGCATGGCCCTGGCCGCGGCCGCACCGGCCTGCTCATTGTGGGCACCCGGGATCACAGCGATGCGGTCGACGAGTCCGTGGCTGCGCATCGCGGCGCGGTATGCGCGGCGGCGGTCGGCGGAACCGGGATCGTCGCCGCCGTCGACGTGGTGGATATCGCGGTGGCCTAGATCGACCAGATAGTCGACCGCAAGCCGCATGCCCTTGGCATCGTTGGTGCGGACCGTCGCCAACATGGCGTCGCTGTCGACGTGGGCGAGTCGACGGCCGACCACCACGGTCGGGGCGCGGTCGGCGAGCTGCTTGAGATAGTCGTGACTTGATCTGGGGCCCAACAGGATCAGACTGCCGCACCGGTGGCTCAGCAGCGATTCGACGAACGTGGACTCCGCGTGGTCGTGCAGATTGGCCGACAGCAGCATGTCGTAGCCGCAGCTCTCGGCGGCCGGGTAGATGTTGGTCACCAACTCGGCCTGGAACAGTTGGTGCACGTCGGTGAGAACCCCGATGGTGCGGCTGCGTCCCTGGGCCAACAGGCGCGCGGCCGAGTCGGGGCGGTAACCGATCTCGTCGGCGACAGCCAGCACCCGCTGACGGGTTTCCTCACTCGCACCCGGCTTGCCGTCGAGGATGAACGAGACCAGGGTTCGCGACACTCCCGCGCGTTCGGCGACGTCGGCCATGGTGGGCCGCCGTGGGCCGGTGCGCGGCGACGGGCTCACCGGGCTCCCCGGGACAGTGACGGTTGACACAGTTCGGGCATGCGCCCATAGTAGACCTCACGCGCGTTACTAACGCGCGTTAGTCAGAAGAGGAATCGAGGCCTGGAGTGTCCGGATCATCTGGCGGAGTCCGAACCGCCACGCATGGCAGATTCCTGACCAAGCTCACCGTCATCGCCACCCTCGGTGGGCTGCTGTTCGGGTACGACACCGGCGTCATCTCCGGTGCCCTGCTCTACATGAAGGACGACCTGGGCCTCAGTGCCTTCGGCGAGGCCACCGTCGTCAGCTGCCTGCTGTTCCCGGGCGCGGCCTTCGGCGCGCTGTTCGGCGGCCGGGTCGCCGACCGGGTCGGCCGAAAGCGCACGCTGTTGGTGTGCGCCGGCCTGTTTCTCGTCGGCGCGATCGGGTGTGCTCTGGCGCCGGGTGTTCAGGTGATGGTTGCCGCTCGCATCGTACTCGGGCTCGGCGTCGGCGCCGCGGCCGTGACCTGCCCGCTCTACCTCGCGGAGATGGCGCCCGCCGACCGTCGTGGACGCATGGTCACCATCAACGAACTGATGATCGTCACCGGGCAGATGCTGGCCTTTGCGACCAACGCGCTGCTGGATCGCCTGTTCCACGACCCCCACGTGTGGCGCGTCATGCTCGCGGTAGCCGCCGTCCCGGCGGTCGCTCTGTTCATCGGAATGCTGGTGCTGCCCGACTCGCCGCGGTGGTACGGCCTCAAAGGCCGTATGGCCGAAGCGCGTTCGGTGCTCGGGCTGAGCCGCGACCCGGCCGAGGCCGATGCCGAGTATGTCCTGATCGAAGATCACACCGCACACATGCTCAAGACCACCGCCACCCCGTTCTCGGTGATTCGCGACGTGCCGTGGATCCGGCGCGTGGTTCTCATCGGGTGCGGCCTGGCCGTCATTCAGCAGGCCACCGGCATCAACACTGTCAACTATTACGCCCCAACGATTCTCAAGCAGAGCGGCCTCGGTGTCAGCGCTGCCCTGGTGGCGACCATCGCCGTCGGCGTCACCTCCGTGGTCACCACGGTCATCGGAATCGTCCTGCTCGGTTACATCGGCAGGCGCACCATGCTGCTGATCGGATTCGCCGGGGTTGCCGCATCGCAGGCAGCACTTTCGCTGGTGTTCCTGTTGCCGGAGTCGACGACCCGCAGTTACGTGATCCTCGGCGGCATGATCGCCTTCGTCGCGTTCGTCCAGATGTTCATCGGTACCTGTGTGTGGCTGCTGCTCTCGGAGATCTTCCCGCTGAGCATTCGCGGATTTGCCATGGGCATCGCGGTTTTCGTGCTGTGGTGCACCAATGCCATCATCTCGTTCCTGTTCCCGCTGCTGAACTCCGCGCTCGGCTCGACCGGCACGTTCGCGCTGTTCGTGGTGATCAACCTCGTTTCGTGGTGGTTCGTCCGCCGCTATGTGCCGGAGACCAAGGGCACCAGCCTCGAAGAGCTCGAAGAGCGTTTCGAAGCCCACGGCACCGGCCCTATTCCCGCCGTTACTCACTGAATCCGCCATAGCCGAAAGGAATTTCCATGTCCGATCTTCGAGTTGCCGTCCTGGGCGTCGGCCTGATGGGCGCCGATCACGTCGCGCGATTGTCGTCCCGCATCTCCGGTGCGCACGTCGTGGTCGTCAACGACTTCCTCACCGAGAAGGCAGAAGCCGTCGCCGCCGATATCCCGGGCTGCCGGGCGATCAGTGATCCGCTGGATGCGATCGCCGCTCCCGACGTGGACGCGGTGGTCCTGGCCACCCCGGGGCCCACGCATGAAAAGCAGCTTCTGGCATGCCTTGATCACGGCAAGCCGGTGCTGTGCGAGAAGCCCTTGACCACCGACGTCGAATCGGCGCTCGCAGTCGTCAAGCGCGAAGCCGAGCTGGGTAAGCGGCTCATCCAGGTCGGGTTCATGCGCCGCTTCGACGACGAGTACATGGCCCTGAAGGAGATGCTCGACCAGGGCGAGCTCGGGAAGCCGCTGGTGTTGCACTGCGCACATCGCAACCCCGCCGTACCACACGGTTTCGACAGCGCCATGGTGGTGCGTGACTCGTTGGTCCATGAGATCGACGTCACCCGGTTCCTGTTCGACGAGGAGATCGCGTCCATCCAGATCATCAAACCGACACCGAATCCCTCGGGCCCCGAAGGGCTTTCCGATCCGCAGATCGCGATCCTGCGGACTGCCGGCGGCAAGCATGTCGACGTCGAGCTGTTCGTCCACACCGGGGTCGCCTACGAGGTACGCACCGAGGTGGTTGCCGAACACGGTTCGGCGATGATCGGCCTGGATGTGGGTGTGGTGCGCAAGAGTGCAGCCCGCATGGAGGGAGAACGAGGCCCGGGTACGTGGGGTGGGCTGATCACGCCGGGGTTCCGGGAGCGGTTCGGTCGGGCGTATGACACCGAAATTCAGCGGTGGGTCAACGCAGTTCGTAGCGGTGCGAATGTCGATGGGCCCACCGCGTGGGACGGTTATGCCGCTGCCGCGGTGTGCGAGGCGGGTGTCGAATCCCTGCAGTCCGGCCGGCCGGTCGAGGTGTCCATGGTTGCACGCGACTCGATCGAAGGGGCATGAGCATGAAGATCGCATTGGATCCCACGCCGTTTCACCACTCGCACGAGTTGTTGGAGTTTCCGAAGCTTGTGGCGGAGTTGGGGTATGAGTATCTGCAGCTGACGCCGCACCGGGACTTCATCCCGTTCTTCAACCACCCGCGGGCCGATGACGATCTGGTCGCCAAGTTCCGCAAGGCGTGTGCCGATGCGGGCGTCGGGATCGCGTCGGTGTTGCCGGTGCTGCGGTGGTCGAGCCCGGACCCGGATGCCCGTGAGGCCGCGGTGCGCAACTGGAAACGCGTCATCGAGATCACCGTCGACCTGGGCGTCAACGTGATCAACACCGAATTCTCCGGCCGACCCGAGA
>NZ_LZTB01000003.1 GCF_001665685.1 Mycobacterium sp. 852013-50091_SCH5140682 | reverse complement strand
CCCCCTTACAGCCGGGGATGGTGGCGCCGCCGCACGACATGGCCCCGGGCAGCACCGATGACGACTACTACCTGGGCGCTATCGGACCGACGCGGAGCGCAAACCGATGACCGCCCTACTCGCGACCGAGGTTGCGGCCGAGACATCGACCGTCGAGACCGGCCTGTTCTGGGTACTCGGCGGACTCGCTGTTTCGGGTGCTCTTGGGGTCGTCATTGCCGCCAAGGCGGTGTATTCGGCGGTGTTCCTCGCGATGACGATGATCGTCCTCGCGGTGCTCTATGTCGCCCAGGATGCGCTGTTCCTCGGCGTGGTGCAGGTCGTCGTCTACACCGGTGCGGTGATGATGCTCTTCCTCTTCGTCGTCATGATCGTCGGTGTCGACCTGTCGGAGTCGCTCACAGAAACGGTACGCGGGCAAAGGATTACGACAGTCCTAGCGAGCCTGGCCTTCGGGATCCTGCTGATCGCGAGTACCGGGAGCCTGTCCAGTCATAGTTCCCAGGAGGTTGCGAAGATGAACGACGAGGACAACGTGAGGGGCTTGGCGGCGCTGATCTTCACCCGGTATTTGTGGGCGTTCGAACTCACCAGTGCCCTGCTCATCACCGCCGCCGCAGGCACCATGGTGCTTACCTACCGTCAACGGGCGCATCGCCGCAAGACGCAGCGCGAACTCGCCACGGATAGATTCCGCGCAGGTGGACACCCGACGACGTTGCCCAATCCCGGTGTCTACGCCCGCCACAATGCCGTCGACATCCCGGCCATGCTTCCGGACGGTTCGCCCTCGCGCCTTTCGGTGTCTCCGGTGCTGCGCCCGCGTGTCAGCGCAGCACGACGAGCACCGTCCTCTCCGCCGCATCTGCGGTTGGTTGCCCCGGTGTCTCCTGTCGACTGGATTGATGAGTGGGAGGAATCGTAAGTGGATGTGCGGACGCGAGGAGCATAAGTGGATCCCGCGAATTATCTGTACCTGTCGGCGCTGCTGTTCACCATCGGTGCGGCCGGGGTGTTGTTGCGGCGCAATGCCATCGTCATGTTCATGTGCGTGGAGCTGATGCTCAATGCGGC
>NZ_LZTB01000002.1 GCF_001665685.1 Mycobacterium sp. 852013-50091_SCH5140682 | reverse complement strand
TAGTCTCGTGGGCTCGGAGATGTGTATAAGAGACAGCGTCCGCGGCACCCGCGGCCGAGGCACCCGCGGCACCCGCCGCGCCGGTGAAGGGGCTGGGTCTGGCCGCCGGCGCCAAGCGTCCGGGAGCCAAGAAGACCGCTGCCGCCGCTCCGGCTCCGGCCGCGCAGGCTGCTCCGGCTGAAGCTGCTCCGGCTGAGGCTGCTCCGGCAGCCGCGGCCCCGGCCAAGCCGGAACCGCCGGTGGTGGGTCTCGGCATCGCCGCGGGCGCGCGTCGTCCCGGCGCCAAGAAGGCCGCGCCGAAGAACAACGCCGCGCCTGCTGCTCCGGCAGCCGCACCGGCCGCACCGGCCGCGCCTGCCGCCCCCGCCGCGCCGGCGGAGCCGGCAGAGCCGGCCAAGCCCGAGCCCCCGGTGGTGGGCCTGGGCATCAAGCCGGGAGCCCGGCGCCCCGGCAAGCGCTAAATCAGTACCGCCCAGTGGCCAGTTATGACACAGGTTCGCCGTGAACTGTGTGTCATGACTGGCCACTGGCGTTTCTGTGGCATAGACCGCAAATTGCAAAACAAGTGGACGACGGTGAGACCATGGTGAACGTGACTACCCATCAGCTGCCGTGGCAGGGTACCGGGCACCACCCGAAGCCACGTGTGTTCGCCCAATCGACGAAGCTGCAGGATGTCCTGTACGAGATTCGCGGGCCGGTACACGAGCACGCCTCCCGGCTGGAAGCTGAAGGCCATCGCATCCTCAAGCTGAACATCGGCAACCCGGCGCCGTTCGGCTTCGAGGCTCCCGACGTGATCATGCGCGACATCATCCAGGCGCTGCCGTACGCGCAAGGCTACTCCGACTCCAAGGGCATCCTCAGCGCCCGCCGCGCGGTGTTCACGCGCTACGAACTGGTCGAGGGGTTCCCCCGCTTCGACGTCGACGACGTCTTCCTGGGCAATGGTGTCTCCGAGCTGATCACCATGACCCTGCAGGCCCTGCTCGACAACGGCGATCAGGTGCTGATCCCCACGCCGGACTATCCGCTGTGGACCGCGTCGACCTCGCTGGCCGGCGGCACGCCCGTGCACTACCTCTGCGACGAGACGCAGGGCTGGAATCCCGACGTCGCCGATCTGGAGTCCAAGATCACCGATCGCACGAAGGCGATCGTCGTGATCAACCCGAACAACCCGACGGGCGCGGTATACAGCCGCGAAACCCTCACGCAGATCGCGGATTTGGCGCGCAAGCATCAGCTGATGCTGCTGGCCGACGAGATCTACGACAAGATCCTCTACGACGACGCCAAGCACATCTCGATGGCTTCGGTGGCGCCGGATGTGTTGACGCTGACCTTCAACGGGCTGTCGAAGGCATACCGGGTCGCAGGCTACCGGTCCGGCTGGCTCGTGATCACCGGCCCCAAGGAGCACGCGAGCAGCTTCATCGAAGGCATCAGCCTGCTGGCCAACATGCGGTTGTGCCCGAATGTGCCTGCGCAGCACGCCATTCAGGTGGCACTCGGCGGCCATCAGAGCATCGACGATCTGGTGTTGCCCGGCGGCCGGTTGCTCGAGCAGCGCGACACCGCCTGGTCCAAGCTCAACGAGATCCCCGGGGTGTCCTGTGTGAAGCCCTCTGGAGCGCTGTATGCGTTCCCGCGGCTGGATCCCGAAGTCCATGACATCCAGGACGACGAGCAGCTGGTGCTCGACCTGCTCATGCAGGAGAAGATCCTGCTGACCCAGGGCACCGGATTCAATTGGCCCACACCGGATCACCTGCGCATCGTCACCCTGCCGTGGTCGCGGGATCTCGCCGCGGCCATCGAACGTCTCGGTAACTTCCTGGCCAGCTACCGGCAGTAGGGCCCGATCCGGCGCAGTAACCGGACAGCTCGGCGCTCTACCCTGTGCGGGTGGCGCATTCCCACTCCCACTCACACTCCCTCAGCGGCGGGCCTGCCCCGCTGGGTCCGCTGGCCGCCAAAATCGTCGTCGGTCTGCTGATCGGCATCGGTATCGCGGTACTGGCCGGGTTGGCCCTGCTGTGGCCGAGTCAGCAGAAGGTCGCCATTCCGCTGCCCTTCCAGAACGCGGCGGGTGGCGCGGTGACCACCGAGGCCGGGCATGTGCTCTCCAGTCGCATGGCCGACTGCGGCAGCCCGTCGACCGGCGGGGTGCTCACCGCCAACCCGACGCCTGCCCCGCCCGGCGGCGGCCAGTGTGTGCAGAACCTCATCGCGATCGATTCGGGCCCCAACAAGGGCGCCAACACCCTGCTGGAGTTCACCAACGGGCCAGGGCAACCGCATCTTGCGGTCGGCGACAACGTCCGGCTGAGCCGGCAGGTCGACGACGCGGGAACGACGACGTATGCGTTCTTCGACTTCGAACGCACCTGGCCGCTGGTGGCGCTGGCGGCGGCGTTCGCGGTGGTCATCGTCGCGGTGGCCCGTTGGCGCGGGTTGCGCGCGCTGGTCGGCATCGCCGTGGCGTTCGTGGTGCTGGTCGTGTTCCTGCTGCCCGCGCTGCGCGACGGCGCCGCGGCCGTCCCGGTCTCGCTGGTGGCCTCTGCGGCGATCTTGTACGCGGTCATCTATCTGGCCCACGGTGTGAGCCTGCGGACCAGCGCGGCGCTGCTGGGCACCCTGGCCGCCCTGCTGCTCGCCGCGTTGTTGTCGTGGGGGGCAATCGAAATGGCGCACTTGACGGGCCTGTCGGAGGATCAGAACAACGAGGTCGCGGCGTACCTGGGCAACGTATCGATCACGGGTCTGCTGTTGGCCGGGTTCATCATCGGCTCGCTCGGTGTGCTCAACGACGTGACGGTGACGCAGGCCTCGACGGTGTTCGAGCTGGCCGAGCACGGCGGCACCCGACGCTCGGTCTTCCTGGGCGCCATGCGGGTGGGCCGCGACCACATCGCCAGCACGGTGTACACCCTGGTGCTGGCCTACGCGGGCAGCGCGTTGCCGCTGTTGCTGTTGTTCAGCGTGGCCAACCGGTCCCTTGGCGACGTGCTGACCGGTGAGAGCGTGGCCATCGAGATCACCCGCTCCGCGGTGGGCGGTATCGCGCTGGCCCTGTCGGTGCCGTTGACGACGGGCATCGCGGCTGTGCTGGCCACGCCCGAGCGGCACTCACACCGTTAGCGCTGCGCGTCGCGCAGGATCTGCTGCAGTCGGCCGAACGGGTCGCCGGCCCCCGGATCGAGTCGCAGCCTGGCGTCGGGGTTTTCCGGTGTCGCGCCGGACGCCGGTGGCGGCGCTCCGGCCGGCGGGACGACGGGCACCGGCGGAGGGGGCGGCACTGCATCCCGCGCTGCGGCGATCTTGCTGTCGAGGCGCGCCGCGCTCTGGTCACGCACTGCCCGCCGTGGCTCGTCCGGATCCTGGTTGCCTGCGAAACAGCCCGGCGGCGCCTGCTCGACGAGTTGGCGTGCGCTGAGATAGTGGTCGAGCGCGCCGCGACCGTCGAAGGCCGCCATCGATCGATCACCCATGGTCTCGCGGACCAGGACGAGATTGACTCGGGCGGGGCACGATTCGTCGCCGGAGGTCGCCGCCAATGCGGCCGAGAATTGCCGGTCGGCGTCGTCGAGGCGGTTATGCAGCACCGCCAGGGCGCCCGCCGCGAACGGCGCCTTCGCCCGTTCCGCCACATTGAGCACCGACAGCGTCGCGACATCGCGGTGCAGTGCGCCGGCGTCGTGAGACGCGAAGTGCGAGCCCGCCATATTGCCTGCGATGACCACCGAAAGACATTTGACGACAACGAGAATCACGACGGCGACGGCCGGGGCCGAGTATCGCAGCAGCCGTTTGCGGCTCATCACGTCGACTCCTGCGGGGGGACCATGCGGGTGCGGCCGAACTGTCGTAGCACGAGATACAACTCGACCAGGACGAGGCCCGCCGCACCGATCGCCAGGATCCAGTACGTCTCGAACCGGGTCGCGTCAGCGGTTGTGGCAGGGGTCTCATGGCCCGGCTTCTCGGCCCAGCCGGTGAGTGGTTCACCACCGCCGCGGGCGAGCAGCGGCACGCCCAGTTGTGCGGCAACGGCCTGCAACGCTGCCTCGCCGGCCGGATCGTAGGCCAACACTGCCCCGCCGTCGATCGCTCCGGCCGGCGGGTCGAATGTGCGGGCGGGCTCTTGAGATTCGGGTTGCCCGGCCCCGAGATAGAAGACCAGATTCTGTGCCCGAGGATACTGCTGCACAGCACCGAACAGCTGGTAGCGCAGCACCGTCGAGGCGGCGCCGACGTCGGCGTGCGCGGCCTGGGCGGGCGTCGCCGCGTAGGGGGTGATGGCGTCGACAACCGGTCTCAGACTCCAGTTATCCTGCGACAGCGGCCAATTCAGCGCGGCCCGGGACCCGAAGGAGATGAGAGTGAACCGCGCGTTCGGGTAGCGGTCCATCAAGGTCGCGATGTCGTCGCGCGCCGCCGCCAGGCGGGTACGCCCCTGCCGATCGGAGATGCCCATGTCTGCCGAGCGGTCGACCAGCACGAAGATGCTCGGGTCGTGAGCACCTGCGATCACGGGCGGCGGGGCGGCCCCGCCGATCACGGGTCGAGCGATGGCGACCGCCAAAAGCACTGCCGCACCGGCCATCAGACCGAATCGCCACCGGGCGGTGCCGCGCCGACGGACCACGACGAGGGCGATGAGGACAACGACCGCGCACAGCGCCACGATGGCCGGAATCTCCGGGGACTCCGACGACCGGGCAGCGCCGGCTCCCGACGGCGCTGCAGGCGGGTGCTTGCGGATCTGGTCGAGGTGGGCCGTCACATCGGAGTCCGCTGAAAACGCTTGGCCTCCCGTGGCGTGAGCCAGATCGGTCATCGGCCCGGTGGCGGCGCCGGCGGTGAGGACATTGACCTGCACCCCGGCCTTGTGGGCCAAGTCGGCCACGCCGTCGGCGGTGAACAACGACGCAGGGCCACCGGATGAGTCCTGGGGACCGACGTAGATCAGCGAACGCCGTTGGTCAGCCGTGCGATCAAAAGGCGGCAAGCCCGTCAGACACATCGCCATCACGTCTTCGACGCTCGACGCGTAGTCGGCATAGGCCACCGGCGCCACCAGCGAGGGACTCCCCTGCGGCTGCGCGTAGTCGGCGAATCGCGCTGCGGCGTATTGGTAATCGCGAGTCAGCGGGACGATGCGCCGGTTCGCCGAGGTGAGCCCGATGCGTTGGGTGCCGAACGTGGTGATCCGATCGGCGAAGTACTTCAGTGTCGCCGTCACCCCGGGGCTGTTCTGCGGGCCGCCGACACACACCATGATGTCCTCGGGTGCCGAACTCTGGGCGTTCCTGGCCCAGGACGGCAGGCCCGTCGGACGTGCCGCGACCAACACCGATGCCACGAATGCGACCAACAACAATACGATCGCGGCCACGGTGGTCAGGGTGCGTCGCCGCGCTGTCCGCCGGTATTCCGGCAACCGGGTGAGCCGCTGAGTATTGGCCAACGGCCGCAGCTGGTCCCGCGACACCTGCTGGCGCCGCAGGACCGCGAGCCCGACGCACCCGGCGAGGGCGAGGCATCCGGCCATCACCGCTACCCACCACGTCAGGTCCATTCGCGGATCAGCTCCTCGGTTGCCTCACTGAGCGCCCCCACGTCGACCACGGACCGATGATTGAACTGAACATCGTTGAGTTCGAACAGGATCGGTGCCGCCGGGGCGAGCTTGCCGACGGTCATGGATTCGACCTGCATGTACTCGGCGTCCATCCCCGTCGCGGCGTGCAGGAAGGAGCGCAGCTCACCGCTGACCGCCGCGCCGGCCCGCGCGGGTTCCAGTTCCCCTGCCCGATAGCGGTTTCCGATGGACCGCACAGCGCGCACGGCACGGCGGCGGATCAGCTCGTCCCGTGCGGCACCGAGCACCGGGAGATCCCGCAGCCGGCGCCGCGAGGTCAGCGCGAAAACCGCTGCGTACCAGGCGAGCAGGCCCAACACCAGGACCACGGCGGTCCACAGCCACGCCGCCGAGTACGGGGAGGGCCCGATCAAGTGCGAGAGCAGGTCATCGGGCACGCGCATACACCCCGGTCATCGTGGTGAGGGCAGGCAGGATGCGGGCGCTTCCGGTGATCCGCGCGTGCGGTATCCGGTGCAAGGTCAGGAACTCGAACAGCTGGTCGCGCCGGTGGGCCTCGGCCCGCCGGTACGCCTCGACGACGTCGTCGTCCAAGTCGTCCAAAATCGGCCGCCCGTCGGTGATCTCGTAGCTCTGCCGGTGCTGGGCATCGGGGTGTACGGCGGGCATGTCGGCGACCATCGCCCACAGCACGTCGTGACGCGCGGTCAGCGAGCGTAGTACCTCTTCGAGCCGGTCGCTGATTTCAGGTTCGTCGCTGACCACCACGATCAGTAGCCGATGCCGGTAGTGCTTTGCCACCCAGCTCAATTGGACGACAATGTCGCTGGGCGCAGGGGCGGCCGTGGCGTGCTGCTGGTAGCGGTGCAGCATGCTCTCGATGTGTGTCTCCCCGCGCCGCAACCGGACGTCGACGCTGCCGCGGCGGTCGCCGAGAACCATGCCGATTTCGTCGGACCGCGGCAGGGTCATCAAGCCGACGGAGCCGATGATGTTAAGGGCCACAGAGTATTTCATTTCCCCTGAGGGAGCCAGCGCACGAGCGTTGCGCCCGCTGTCGGCGACGACCAGGATCTTGTGGTGTTTCTCCGAGACGAACCGCTTGACCAGGGTGTGCCCGGAGCGTGCGGTCGCGGTCCAGTCGATATCGCGGACGTCGTCGCCGGGCACGTAGGGCCGTAACTCGTCGAATTCCAAACTGCGCGTGTGGATCAGCGCGTAGTGGCCACCTTCGAGCAGACCGCCCGCGTCGCGGCCGACGTATGCCTTGGCAGAGTCGAGGTACTTGCCCATGGCGGCCTCACGGCACCCGCACCGCGCGCAGCACCGCATCGACCACCACATCGGGTGTGACGCGGGCACTGGCGGCCTCGAAACCGAGGATCAGCCGGTGCCGCAGCACCCGGTGCGCGAGCCGGGCGACGTCGTCGGGCACCACGTGGTCACGCCCCCGCAGCACTGCCATCGCCCGTGCGGTTCGGCAGAACGCCAATGTGGCGCGAGGGCTGGCCCCGTACTCGACCAGTCGCGCCAGGTTGGCCGGCAGATGCCTGCCCGGTTCCCGGGTGACGTTCACCAACCGGCTGGCGTACTCGACCAGGCCGCGATCCATGTACACCGAGGCGACGATGCGTTGCGCGCGTCGGATGTCGTCGACCGTGACGACGGCCTCCGACGGGTGGTCGCGGGCGTACAGACCGGCGTCCATGCGCGCCACGATCTCGATCTCGTCCTCGACCGACGGGTAGCCGACGATGTCCTTGAGCATGAACCGGTCGGTCTGAGCCTCCGACAGCGGATACGTGCCCTCCTGGTCGATGGGGTTCTGGGTGGCGATCACCAAAAACGGTTCGGGCAGCCGGTATTCGATGCCGCCGATGGTGGTCTGGCGTTCCTCCATCGCCTCCAGCATGGCGCTCTGGGTTTTGGCGCTGGACCGGTTGATCTCGTCGAGCAGCACGATGTTGGCGTGCACCGGGCCGAGCCGGATGCTGAAGGCCGCGTCCGGCGCGGCTCCCGCGTCGTAGATCTGGGTGCCGATGATGTCGCTCGGCAACAGATCGGGGGTGCATTGGATGCGGTGGAAGGTGCCGTCGATGGATTCGGCGACGACGCGGGCCGCCGTGGTTTTCGCGAGGCCAGGAACACTTTCGATGAGCAGGTGGCCACCGGCGAGCAGGCACACGAGCATCGATTCGCGCAGGTGATCCTGGCCGACGACGCGCGTGGTGAACGCCGATGTCACCGCGTCGATGGTGCGCTGAGCTTCGGCGGCGTCACGCGGGTCAGCGTGCAATCGCGGTGCCGTCATGCCCGGAGAAATACCCGGACATGCCTGTTCTCACGCCTTAGACAAGATCACTCTCGGTCAGGTCGGTCGCCGCGAGCGCCGCTGCCAGGTCGCGGTGATGGAACACCGAGGTGACGTGGTCGTGCACCACCCGGAACGCGGAGGCAGAGGTTTCGGTCTCCCCGTCGGCGTCGGCGATGGTCTGCTCGACGACCACCACGCCGTCGTGCACGAACATCTGCCCGGCGGTCACGGTCTCGCCCAGCTCCTGGGCCCATTGCCGCAGCGCAGCGCGGCCTTGTGCGGCCCCTCGGGCGTCACCGAACTCGATGTCATCGCTGCACAGCCGGTCCAGGGTACCGAAGTCCCGCGCGTTGAGCGCGTCGTGCCAGGCCAGAACCGTCGCGATCTCGGATGTGGTCATGAACGAAACGTACGCCACTCAGAACGGAGTGTGCTCGAGCCACTGGTCCCAGACGGCGGTGTCGCCGAAGGTTTCCAGCCCGAGGTCGGCCGCCGTGCCCCGGCGGGTCAGTGCGAGCAGCAGATTCGTGGCGCTACCGCGCACCGCGACGCTGCCTTTTCCGTGGTCGTGCGACCACGAGATCTCGCCGTCCTCGTTGTAGGCGGTCCACTCACCCGTCGGGCCGAGCCCGTCATCGGTGGCGTGCAGGTGCAGTGTCTGGCCCGAGTGCAGCGGGGTGCGGTGCGCTTTCGTCGCCTCCACACACGTCCGGTCGAGCCACTCGCTGATCGCGTCGGCGGCCAGATCAGGCGGAAGGTCGAAGGCGACCCCGAGCGCCAGAGCGGCGTCGGCGCGGTGAACGGCGACCTCATGCAGGCGACGGCGGATCCACCAGCCTGCGGGTTTGGCCCCCAAAAACGTCCATACCCGCGCGTCGGTACCGACCTGGTCGACGGCTTTGAGGATCAGCTCTGCGCCGTCGTTGAGCCAGGTGACCGCCGCAGCGGGTTCGTCGGGCGGGCGGCCGTCGCGGACCTCGCGAGGATCCAGCGAACTGGTTCTTCGGTCGGCGATTATCTGTGCTGCCCAACGGTTTCCGCGACCGACGTGGCGGAAGAGCTGTTTGAGCGTCCAGTCCGGGCAGGTAGGGATGTGCGTCTCGGGATCGCCGGTGGCAACCAATTCCCCGAAGGCGCGAGTCTGATCGAGCAGAGCGGCTCGGAAGTCCACATTACGAACTTACCGCTGCCCGCGCGGTGCCGAGCGCGATCGGCAGAGTCGACCATCCGCGCAGCACGCGGGTGTCGCGCCGCACGCCGCCGCCCGCCAACCGGGCGTCGGGGAAGCGTTCGAAGAATGCGCGCAGGCCCACCTCGCCCTCGGCGCGGGCCAGCGCCGCGCCCAGGCAGAAGTGCCTGCCGCCGGAGAACGACAGGTGTCGACCGGCGTTGTCGCGTTCGATGTCGAACCGGTGTGGGTCGGTGAACACCGCGGGGTCGCGGTTGGCGCCGGCCAAGTGGATGACGATGAGTTCGTCGGCCTGTACGGCGGTCCCCGCGACGACGGTGTCGCGCGCGGCCATCCGCGCGCTCATCTGCACCGGCGAATCGAGCCGCAGGATCTCTTCGACTGTGTTGGGCCACAATTCGGGCCGTGCGGCCAGCGTCTCCAGATGCTCGGGGTGGTCCAGCAGCATCCGGATACCGTTGCCGAGCAGGTTGACAGTGGTCTCGAAACCGGCCGCCAGCACCAGCCCGGCCAGCGCTTTCAGTTCGTGCTCGGTGAGCGGTTCACCTGCCTGCCCGCCGTCGGACGCGGCGATGATCTGGCTCATCAGATCCTCGCCCGGATCGCTGCGCAGATGCCGCAGGTGGCCGGTGAGCCAGTGATCGAAGCCGGCTATGCCCTCGTTGACCTGCTGGTACTGCGGCCACGACAGGCCGATGTCAAGGCTGGGTGCGGCGAGCTCACCGAAATGCAGGATGTTGGGGCGGTCGGATTCCGGCACGCCGAGGATGTCGCCGATGATCGCGACGGGCAGTTTGGCGCAGTAGCGGTCGACGACATCTGTGGGTGCGCCGGTCTTGCCAAGTCCGTCAAGCAGTTCGGCTGCGGTTTCCTCGACGCGTTCGCGCAGCCGGGCCACTGCGCGGGTGGTGAACACCGAGGACACCAGCTTGCGCATGCGGGTGTGGTCGGGCGGTTCGATCGACAGCAGCGACGGCGGCTCGATCGGGTGCAGCAGCCCCGTGTCGGTCTTGTCGACGATCCACCGCAGCGGTTTCGGCAGATTCGCTCCGAGCTTGCTGACCCGGAAGTCCTCAGACCGCAGCAATTCATGCCCGACGGTGTGATCGAACGTCAACAACACCTTGCGGCAGCGGATCACCGGGCCCCGCACACGCATCTCGTCGGCGAAGGCCGTCGGGTCCGCGCGCACCTGTGGATCGGCGATCAGCCTGGCCTGAGGGTCTCCCTCGCGCATGCCCATCGCGGAGAGGCCACGTATGACGCCGTGCAGGGCAAACCAACGGATCCGTTCCCGCATGACCCGAGCCTACGACCGGCGGGATTGTTGGACAAGCGTCAAACAGTGACGGCCGCGCGGCCCAGCGCGTGCACCTGCCAGCCGGCCTGCCGCCATCGCTGCACGTCGAGGCAATTACGGCCGTCGACAACGACTTTCGCGCGCACGGTACCGGCCAACGCGTCAGGATCCAGATCCAGGAACTCCTGCCATTCGGTCAGCACCAGCACCGCGTCGGCCCGCTCGCACGCCTCGATGACCGACGTCGAGTAGTTCAGCGTGGGAAAGACCCGCTGTGAGTTCTCCATCGCCTTGGGGTCATAGACGTTCACGGTCGCCCCGTTGAGCTGCAGCATGCCGGCCACGTTCAGCGCGGGTGAATCGCGCACGTCGTCGGATTCGGGCTTGAACGCAGCACCCAGCACAGCGACGTTGGCGCCCAGCAGCGACCCCCCACACGCGCGGGTGGTCAACTCGACCATGGCGGTGCGGCGCCGCATGTTGATGCTGTCGACTTCCCGCAGGAACGTCAACGCGTGGTTGGCGCCGAGCTCACCGGCACGGGCCATGAACGCGCGAATGTCCTTGGGCAGGCAGCCCCCGCCGAAACCGAGCCCCGCGTTGAGGAAGCGGCGCCCGATACGCGGGTCGTAGCCGAGCGCGTCGGCGAGCAGCGTGACATCGGCGCCCGCGGCCTCGCACACCTCGGAGATCGCGTTGATGAACGAGATCTTGGTGGCCAGGAAGGCATTCGCCGAAACCTTGACCAGCTCGGCGGTCTGCAGATCGGTGACCAGGAACGGCACGCCGTCCGCCAGCAGCGGTGCGTACAGCTCTCGCACCGCGGACTCGGCGCGGGATTCTCCGGTCCTCCTCGCGTGCGGGTCCGAATCCGCTTGCACCCCAACAACAATGCGGTCGGGGTGCAGGGTGTCGTGCACGGCGAAGCCCTCGCGCAGGAATTCGGGGTTCCAGGCCACCTCGACGTCGACGCCTTCGGGAGCGAGGTCGCGCGCCCGTTTGGACAGCTCCGCGGCGGTGCCCACCGGAACGGTCGACTTGCCGACGATCACCGCCGGGCGACGCAACCGCGGCACCAGGCTGTCGATGACGGCGTGCACGTGGCGCAGATCGGCCCCGTATTCGCCCTTCTTCTGCGGGGTGCCGACCCCGAGGAAGTGCACGTCGGCGAAGTCGGCGGCTTCCTCGTAGTCGGTGGTGAACCGCAGGCGTCCGGCGGACAGGTTGTCGTTCAACATCTTCCGCAGCCCGGGCTCATAGAACGGGATGTCGCCGGAGGCCAGCTTGGCCACCTTGCCCGGGTCGATGTCGACCCCGATGACCTCGTGGCCGAGCTCGGCCATACCGGCGGCGTGCGTGGCGCCGAGGTAACCGGTTCC
>NZ_LZTB01000001.1 GCF_001665685.1 Mycobacterium sp. 852013-50091_SCH5140682 | reverse complement strand
TACAGTCTGTTTCGTCGTCGTCTTGGTTGTCGGTGAAGTATTGCTGGGGGTGGTGGTAGGTGTTGATGCGGGATTGGCCGGTGTCGAGGAGGGCTGGTGGGATCCATTCGCAGCGGCCATTCTTGTTGATGCGGGTGGTCCATTTGCTGGGGCCGACGAGGCGTTGATGTGGCCCGCAGCCCAGGGTGAGGTCGGTGATGTCGGTGAGCCCGCCGTGGGCGAAGTCCTCGGTGGCGTGGTGGGCTTGGCAGCGATCGGCTGCGGCGGTGCAGCCGGGGCGGGTGCAGCCGCGGTCGCGGGCGAAGAGCACCAACCGTTGCCCGGGTGTGGCGATGCGTTTGGTGCGGCCGAGGTAGAGCGGCACGTTGGTGTGTGTGTCGAACACGGCCAGGTAGTGGTGGGCGTGCGCGGCCAGGCGGATGAGGTCGGGAATGGGCAGTTTGGTGCCGGTGGTGCTGACCGCGACTCCGGCGCCGGCTTCGAGTTCTTGCAGGGTGGTGGTGACCACGATCGAGACGGGTAGTCCGTTGTGCTGACCGAGTTCGCCGGACATCAAGGCGTGCCGGCCCAGGGTGAGCAGGGCGTCGTGGGTGCGTTGTCGGCTGGTGCGGGTGTCGGTGTCGATCTGCTGTTGGGTGGGGGTGCCGGTGGTGCAGGGTTGTTCGTCGTCGGGGTTGCACATGCCGGGGGCGGCCCATTTGCCGGTGATGGCGTCGAGGGTGGCGCCGAGTTCGGCGGTGACCCGGCCGCGGATGCTGCGGGTGCCGTCGGGTTCTTGGGGGCCCAGCACGATGCCGCGGGAGCGGGCGGCCAGGTCCTCGATGGGTTCTTCGCCGTCCTGGTTGAGCAGATACAACGCTTCGCTGATGGCGCCGCGCAGCACATCGGGGCAATTGGTGGCGGCGACCGCGACCAGCTTCTCTTCGAAGTCCTGGCGGCGCTGGGCATCCACCCAGCCGGGGCAGGCGGTGGCGAACTTTTCCAGTTCCTCGATGTGGTCTTGGGTCAGCCAGCCGCCGGCTTGGGCGGCGGCGGTGGCGGCCCGGCGTGCCGGTAGGGGTTGGCCGGTCAGGGTGTGGCGGGGTCCGAGGTTGATGGCGTCGCGGAAGCGGCGGCGGGCTTCCTTCTGGGAGATGCGCAGCCGGGTGCGTAGGGCGTCGGGCCAGGATTTCGCCCCGATCCGCGCCGGGGTGCTCTGATCCGAGAGGGCGGTGATGGCGGCGTGTTCGGCGGTGGGCAACAGGTTGTGCGCGTCTTGGATCCCGGAGCACACCTCGAGCAGCTCCGCCGGGGACATCGATCCGAACGGCAGGGCCCGCACATCCTCGATCGCCGCGCGTAACGCGTCGAGTGTGGCGGCGACCTCCGACTCCATACCCGAACACTAGTTCGACCCACCGACAAGAAACC